>CAVXZZ010000049.1:0-32819 GCA_963766255.1 uncultured delta proteobacterium | reverse complement strand
AACCTCGCCGGATACCCCGAGGATGAGAAAGCGGTCATTGCCTTCAAGCATCTGATTCCTCGTCAGATCAAAGAAAATGGGTTAAAACCCCGAACAATAGCCATTAGTGCCGGAGCCATGAGTCAGATTATAACCGAATATACCGCTGAAGCCGGGCTGCGAAATCTTGAGCGTGAAATTGGGACCATCTGCCGTAAGGCGGCCCGCCAAATTGCTGAGAACCGGAAAAAGAAGTTTCAGGTGACCCGGGGTAATTTGCATACGTATTTAGGGGTTGCTAAATTTATTCCGGAGATGGACCAGGAGAAAAGCCAGGTGGGACTGGCCACGGGGTTGGCCTGGACCCAGGTTGGCGGTGAAGTTCTGTATGTCGAGGCGTCATTGATTGGTGGAAAGGGGGAGTTGATCGTCACCGGACAGCTTGGAGATGTGATGCAGGAATCCGCCCGGGCGGCGGTCACTTACACCCGGGCTAACATGGCCTCGTTTGGTGTAAAAAAGAAAGACTTTGATGACCTTGATATCCATATTCATGTGCCGGCCGGCGCGATTCCAAAGGATGGACCTTCGGCCGGTATCGCCATGGCCACCGCACTGATTTCCGCACTGTCGAACAGGCCCGTGCGAAACGATGTTGCCATGACCGGTGAGGTTACCCTCAGGGGTCGGGTCCTTCCCATCGGCGGCTTGAAAGAAAAAGCGCTGGGTGCTTTACGGGGCGGTACCCGCAAAGTTATAATCCCCGAAAAGAATAGAAAAGATCTGGTAGAAATCCCCAAAAATATCAAACGCAAACTTAAGTTTATTCCGGTAACAAATATGGAACAGGTGCTGGAGTTCGCATTGTTAAAGAAAAAGTCATGAAGATCCTAGCTGTGGATACGGCCACCAAAAGCTGCAGTGCAGCGATCGTGGATGATGAGATGGCGTGTGCGGAATTGACTACGGTTAATAGCCAGACCCATACAAAGCATCTCATGTCTATGATCGACACGGTTTGTGACATGTCAGGGGTGAAAATAGCTGATATGGATGGATTTGCAGTGACCATCGGGCCGGGATCTTTTACCGGATTAAGAATCGGTATCAGCACTGTCAAAGGGTTAGCCTGGTCGCTGAACAAGCCCGTGGTGGGTATTTCAAGTCTGGATGCGCTTGCCTGGCAGTGTATTCCGGCCCCATACCCGGTTTGCACAATGTTGGATGCACGCAAGCAGGAAGTTTATTATAGCCGGTATTGTTTCCAGGATGGTGAATTAAAAAAAGATAGATCCGAGCAAGTCATTGCACCGGCCGAAGCAATCAATGACATCCGGGAACCCTGCCTGTTTATCGGCAACGGCGCAAACTTGTACAAAGAAGAAATCCTGGAAAAACTGGGGGAATTAGCACATTTTGCAGGGTGGAATCAGGATATCATCCGGGCCTCTTCTGTCGCCGGGTTAAGCTTCGAGCGCTTTGTTCATCACCAAACGGATGATGTCGCCTTGCTGGTACCGCACTATATTCGCAAATCCGATGCGGAACTTTATCGGAAAAAGGATAATTAATTGAAATTGCAAGGATATTCTTGACAACATCCGAGATTGCTGTTAACAATAAACGTTTAATTTTAGTTTGTCATATCGGCTTATACAATTATCTATTAGCGAATAACAGATAACTATCAAATATGGACAAATTTTCCAGGCCTGACCCGCCGAGTCAAACAGCGTTTCCTGTTGCCAGCGCCGGCTATCCGTTTATACTGGTTGCCGCCTTTACCACGGCGATACTGGCACTGTTGGGGTTTACCACCCTTACCCTGATCGGTCTGGTGGTCACCTTTTGCATTTGCGGTTTTTTTAGAGACCCGGACCGGGTTACGCCGGTCGATAAGGGTGTGGTGGTATCACCGGCCGACGGGAAAGTTGTCGCCGCAGGCCTTGTGGACCGCAGCCCGTTTTCAAACGGGGAGTTCATGAAAATCAGTATTTTCATGTCGGTGTTCAATGTGCATGTCAACCGGGTGCCGTATAATGGTCAGGTAAAAGAGATCGACTATTATCCCGGGAAATTTTTTTCTGCCAATCTCGATAAGGCCTCCGAGCAAAACGAGCACAACGCCGTTGCGATTGAGATGGAAACCGGGCAACCATTATGCGTCGTTCAGATTGCCGGTTTGATAGCCAGACGGATTATTTGTCATATAAAGCCGGGGGATCAAGTAATTCGCGGCCAGCGATTCGGCCTTATTTGTTTTGGCTCACGGCTCGATGTCTATTTGCCGGCCGAAATAAAACTAAGATCAGCTGTGGGCGACAAGGTAAAAGCGGGTACATCGATACTGGGTCAGCTGGAAATTGAATAATGGCCGCCGGCGCGGATCAACATTGGGACACATCGGGATGCTGGGTTCTTCGCAGCCGGAGCGCTTGCATCCGCGATCGATTACAGGAAAATAAAATGATCGTTCGACCCTGTCCTTAGATCTTAAAGCTCTCGACGGGTAGAATTCCTCCAATATTCAATAAACAACATCCAATAGTCAATTATCCCGCTTAGGTCTCACTCCCAATTGGAAAACCGGAATCGTTTATTAAAATTTGCAAAGAGGGGGTCATACAAGATGTCTGGAAAAAAAGTTAATGTTGCCGTTGCCGGGGCAACCGGTGCGGTGGGTAATCAAATGATTCGGTGCCTGGAGGAAGCTGATTTCCCTGCGCGGTCCGTAAAATTTTTAGCCTCGTCGCGTTCGGTGGGCAGAACGTTGCGGTACAAGGGTGACATGGTCGCTGTCGAAGAGCTCAAAGAAGACTCTTTCGAAGGTATGGACATCGCCCTTTTTTCGGCCGGTGGTGGAACCAGTGAAATTTACGCACCATACGCTGCTAAGGATGGCTGCGTTGTGGTGGACAACTCAAGCGCCTGGCGCATGGATCCCGAGGTGCCGCTGATTGTCCCTGAAGTTAACCCCCACGCCATTGCGCAATACAAGAATAAAGGTATTATTGCCAATCCCAATTGTTCAACGATTCAGATGGTAGTGGCGTTGGAACCCATCTATAAAAAATATGGTATCAAGCGTATTGTGGTATCCACCTATCAGGCAGTTTCGGGTACCGGCAAAAAGGCCATTGATGAGCTGTTTGACCAAACCCGGGCCATGATTAATTTTTTAAATTTTGAGACCAAAGTCTATCCCCATCCCATCGCATTCAACTGTCTGCCGCACATTGATTCGTTCCTGGATAATGGGTATACCAAAGAAGAGATGAAGATGGTCAACGAAACCAGAAAAATTCTGGAGGATGATGCCATCGGCGTCACGGCAACCACCGTACGGGTTCCCGTTTTTTATGGCCACTCCGAATCCGTCAATGTGGAAACCAGGGAGCCCGTATCCGCGCCGGAGGTGATAGCGCTTCTTGAGCAGGCCCCCGGCATCAAGGTTGTCGATGATCCGCGAAACAATCAATACCCCCTTGCCACGGACGCAGCAGGACAGGACTTGACCCTTGTGGGTCGCATCCGCGATGACGAGTCCGTTGACAATGGAATCAACATGTGGATTGTGGCCGACAATATCCGCAAAGGGGCTGCAACCAATGCTGTGCAGATTGCCCGGGTTTTGGTGGACGAATACCTCTAAGGATTGAATAAGGAGCAATAAATTGGATCGAGTACCGGTAACCCCGGAAGGGTATGAAGCACTGAAAAAAGAGCTTGAAAATCTTAAACGAGTTGAACGCCCTCAGAATATAAAAGCCATTGAAGAAGCCCGTGCACATGGTGATCTGAGTGAGAACGCCGAATTTGAGGCCGCCAAAGACCGGCAGGGTTTTATAGAGGGACGGATCGGTGAGTTGGGGTTTAAGCTGGCCAACGCCGATATCATCGACCCTGACAAACTGCCCAGGGATCGAGCGGTATTCGGTACCAAAGTTCTGCTGGAAAATATAGACACCGGAGAGGAAGTCGAATACCAATTGGTAGGGCCCGATGAATCCGACATTGTGAAAGGACGAATTTCAGTATCCTCACCCCTCGGAAGGGCCATTTTAGGTAAAAAGCCGGGCGACGAATTAACCCTGGAAGTGCCGGGGGGCAAGAGGGTATATGAGCTAGTGGATATTCTCTAATTTGACCGAATTTAATCTAAAAGTTACTCTATGCTTGATATAGTTGTTGGGACTTATGATCGTGGACTACTCGAGTGATGGAGTCTTGGAGTGTTGGAAAAAGGTAACACCGTTTAAATCATTACTCCATTACTCCATTACTCCAATACTTCAAACTTCTATTTGAGTGAAAATTATCCGATGGGTGAACCTTTTATTTGATTAAAGATTCTTAAAACTACAGATTGTAAAACATGGAGGTTATTTCGTGGCACGTATTACGATTGAAGATTGTCTGAAAAAAGTCGAGAATCGTTTTTTGCTTGTTAACATGGTGGCCAAACGAGTACGACAGATCCGCGAAGGGTCGGATTATCTTGTAAGTTCACCTAAAAATGAGGACATCGTGGTCTCACTGAGAGAGGTTGCCGCTGGAAAGGTAGTAGCTAAAGAGGCCGATCTGAAGGAGGGAGCAGCTGAATAAAGCTAACTTCCAATCGGGTTCTACCCAATTGGGGTCATAAATCTTTTGCCGAAAGTACGCAACACATATAAAGCGTTGAACCGGGCCATGGGCAAAGCCCTGCATCGCTACCAGATGATATCCGACGGCGATCGAATCATTATAGCCGTTTCAGGGGGCGCGGACAGTTTAACGCTATTGTGGATGTTAAACGAACGGCTCAAGCGCGTGCCCATAAACTACGAACTGTTTGCGGTCTACATTGACCCCGGCTATGAAGGCAGTTTTGGAGAATCCCTGGAATGGTATGGTGACAAGTTGGGGTTTCCCATCAGGGCTGAGTACACAGATTACGGGTTATTGGCACACAGCCCCGTAAATCGAGAAAACCCTTGCTTTTTATGCTCTAGACTGCGAAGAAAGCGATTGTTTGAAATTGCCGATGAACTCGGGTGCAACAAACTGGCCCTGGGTCATAACAAGGATGATATTATTGAAACCCTGTTTATGAACATTTGCTATGCCGGGGAGATCAGCACCATGGTGCCTTCCCAGACATTTTTTCAGGATAAGTTCACCGTTATTCGACCGTTGGCATTTGCCGATGAGCAGCTGATTAGAAAATTCGCCCGGGATCAAAAATTCCCTGAATTTATTAACCCTTGCCCGAGTGCCAGCAATTCCAAACGACAGGAAGTGAAAACTTTTTTACAGCAGCTATACCGTGCCAACAAAAAAGTGAAGGGCAATATTTTCAGGGCTATGAGTCATGTGAATACGGATTATCTATTGAAGTAGAGCCTGGATTTGATCCGGGCTTGTGCTCGGAGGCGGTCGCCCGAAGCCGGCCTATGCGCAACAGTCACAGTGTAGCCTAACCGAGGCGCGATACCTGGAACCCTCAACATGCGATCACAATTATGAAAGATATCCAGAGCCAGCCTGATTTTCGCAAAATTCCCATCGATAAGGTTGGAATTAAAAATCTACGTTATCCCATCACCGTTCGAGACCGCCGGGACGGATTTCAGCATACCATTGCCAGCATTAATATGTTTGTGGATTTGCCCCATGAAAATAAGGGTACGCACATGAGTCGTTTCGTCGAGTTACTGCATTTGCTGCGTCCCGACGTCTCGCTGGATAAATTTTCCGTAATCCTGGATAATATGAAAAAGCATCTAAATGCAGCTTCGGCCCATCTTGAAATGACATTTCCTTATTTTATCGAAAAAAATGCACCCGTCAGTACCTCGCCGGGATTGATGGACTACACCTGCAGTATTCGCGGTTCCAGTGACGCCAATGGCCGGGTCGATCTCGTTTCAGAAGTTGTGGTGCCCATATCTTCGGTTTGTCCCTGCTCGATGGAAATCAGCGACAATGGCGCCCATAACCAGCGAGGCGAAGTGAAATTGTGCACCCGCTTCAAAAAATTTATCTGGATGGAAGATATGATCGAACTGGTTGAATCGTCGGCCTCCTGCGATGTCTTTTCGGTTTTAAAGCGGGTTGACGAAAAATCAGTCACCGAAAGGGCCTTTGCCAATCCGAAATTTGTTGAAGATATTGTGCGGGACGTTGCCAAAAAGCTTAACGCCGATGATAACATCACCTGGTTTTCGGTGAGTGCCGAGAATTTCGAGTCGATTCATAATCATAGTGCCTACGCCAGCATCACCTCTGGGTAAGATATTCGGTTTTGTAAAATGCCCATCTGCTGCGTTATGCTCGCCTTTCGTCATTCGACAATCGCCATTTGAAATATTTGACATTCGTCAATCGACATTTGCCATTCAATCCAGGATTTTGAGCAGCTGGCGCATGATGGGGCGGGTGGATTTGCCGGAGGTGTTGACCATGACGACATAGCGATATTTCCCGCCATTTTGACTGGCAATAAATCCGGCGCGGGTGTTTATGCCATGCAGGGTGCCGGTCTTATAAAAATCACGACCCTTTTGGCGCAGCTGCACATAATTTGGCTCAAATTCTTCCAGCACGCGCATCATTTGCTGTGCTGAAACCCTATTCTGCCTGTATATCCCAGAGCCTTCAGCAATTTCCATGTCCTCAATGGCTAATTCTCTGGAAGCATATGCCAGTGCTGCGTCGATTCCCTTTTCCAGATTGCCGGGCGGACCATAAGCCTTGATGCCGGCGGTAATGAGCAGCTGATTGGTGGTGAAATTGTTGGAATGTTCAAGCAGCCCGGTTATAATTTCAGCCAGGGTCAAACGGGAGGTATAGCGGAAGATGAGTTTATCGTGGGCGTGATTTACCTTGCCGGGTTTGACATCGCCCCTAAACTGAACGCCCTCCTGCATAAGAAAATATTCAAAAAGTTTACCGGCATAGATGGTATTTTCATTATTGACATGGGAAAGTGCAATCCTGCCGCCTTTCGCCTTGCGGGCGATTATAATTTTTTCGGCATAGGGTAACAGCGGTGTTTGGGGTTCGGCGCTGACGTATCCTGACCCGGTGTGTTTGAAATTAACGGTGTTGAAATTAACACACAAAGCGCCATTGGGGGCATCATAGGGTTGGGAGGATGCACTGATGCCGGGAATGGTCAGCGGTTGACTGAAATAAGAGTCATCAACGACCAAATCGTTGATGATAGTCGCTTTGCCGATCAGGGCGGCCAGAAGGCGGGAAATTTCCCGCACGATTTCCGAAATCAAGCGTGGGTCGCCGTAACCTTTAATTTTTAAATTTGAGTTATTGTCGATGAAAAATTCGGTTTGGAAACGATAGTCCGGTCCCAGGTAGTGAAAGGCGACCAGGGAGGTAAAGATTTTCAGGATAGAGGCGGGTATCAATTTTTTGTTATCGTTTTTGGCGATGATGATACTGCCCTGTGGATCAACCACCAGGATGGAATCATCTGCCCCAATCAGCGCGGTGACCCCCTCGGATCCGTTGGCACCAAAGCCTGTCGCGACCCAGACAAACGTCACAACCCCGAATATGAGCAGGAAAGTTTTAACTGCCGGGTGTAAGGCATTCAGTTTGGCAAACGATTCCATCATTCAATCCGCAAGGTCCCGCCAGTCAATCGGCAAGGTGTTAAACATATTTTAAATTAGCCCCAATCCATTTTTCAATCCGAAATCCGAATTCCCAAATCCCAAATCAACTCTGGCTTTCTAAAATAATCGTGACCGGTCCCTGGTTAATCAAAGCAACTTCCATCATGGCCCCGAAACGACCGGTGTCGACGGTTATTCCCAGGTTGCGGACTTGTTTAACGAAGTATTCATAAAGCTCAGCAGCCTTTTCCGGCGCGGCAGCTTCTACAAAGGACGGTCGGCGCCCCTTGCGGCAGTCGGCCAGCAGCGTAAACTGAGAAACGACCATCATATCCCCGCCGATCTCCAACAGGGATCGATTCATCTTGCCCTTCTTATCTTCAAATATTCTGAGGTGGGCGATTTTATTGACGAGATAGTCGGCATCGGAAGGACTGTCGCCCTGGGACACTCCTAGTAAAACCAGAAGGCCAGGGCCGGTTTGTCCGATGATTTGGTTCTCGGTTCTGACCGAGCTTTCTTTGACTCTTTGGATAACTGCACGCATAGTTTAGTTGAATAGAAAATTAGTTAAATAGAGAAATAGTTGAAAAGTTAAACAGAAAATAGTTGAATTGAGTTCATAAGAAATTTTAGCAATTATTGGATATTATTTAAACCTAATTTTTGAAAAGCTCATTCTCCAGATCTAAAACTCTCTTTTCAGAATTAGCACTACTCTATTTCTCATATATTCATCTATTTCTCTAATTTACTATTCAACTATTTGACTGATTACGATCAAGCAGATCTGCAAAGGCACTATTAAAGGGCGTCTTCTTTTTTTGGTTCGTCCGAGCCTGTGACGGCCGTTTTTGGGGTTTGGCTGAGGGTGTCGTTTTTTTGATGGATTCGCCGGGAAATGCCTTCATTGATAAAGAGATACGGTTGCGGTCTATATCTACATCCATGACGGCAACCTCCACCTTTTGTTGTACTCTGACCACATCCGCAGGATTCTTGACAAATTTGTCCGCAAGTTCGCTGATGTGCACAAGGCCATCCTGATGAACACCAATGTCGACAAAGGCGCCAAAGGCCGTGACGTTGGTTACTATACCGGGGACTTTCATGCCGGGCTTAAGGTCGGATATTTTTTCAATATCACTGGCAAAGGTAAATTTTTCGAATGCATCGCGAGGGTCGCGACCCGGTTTGGCCAGCTCGTCGATGATATCATTAACAGTTGGTATCCCAACCTCAGATGTGACGTAGCGGTGGATGTCAATTTTACGCCGCAGATCCTGATTCTGTATCAAGTCGGTCACCGTGCAATTCAGATCATGGGCCATTGCTGTAACAATGTGATAGCTTTCCGGATGAACAGCGCTTGCATCCAGCGGATTTTCGCTATTTCTGATTCTTAAAAATCCAGCACATTGCTCGAATGCCTTGGGCCCCAGCCGCGGCACCTTTTGCATATGGTCTCTGGTGGCAAAAGGGCCGTTTTGGTCTCTGTAGCTGACAATATTTTTAGCCAGCTGCGGGCCCAGTCCCGATACATAGGCCAGCAGCTGAACGCTGGCACGGTTGACCTCGACGCCCACACTGTTCACACAACTAATCACCGTATCATCAAGGGATTGCTTCAGATTCGATTGGTCGACGTCATGCTGGTATTGCCCGACACCGATGGATTTGGGATCTATTTTCACCAGTTCTGACAGGGGGTCCATCAATCGCCGGCCGATTGATATGGCGCCTCTGACCGTCAAGTCTAAATCGGGAAATTCTTCTCTGGCGACCGCTGAGGCTGAATATATCGATGCACCGCTTTCATTGACCAGCACCACCTGAACCGGGCTTGGGAAATCCAGCCCATTAATGAATGTTTCGGTCTTTCTGCCAGCTGTGCCGTTGCCAACAGCAATTGCCTCTATTTTGAAACGATCCACCAGGCCCTTAACGGTGGCTGCTGCCTCCTGTTGCTGTTTTTTCGACCCATGCGGGAATATCGTTTCGTGGTGGCAAACATTTCCCTGACGGTCCAGGCACACCGTTTTGCATCCGCTACGGTAGCCCGGGTCTACTCCCATAACCCGTTTGTGCCCTAACGGCGGGGCCAACAGAAGCTCGCGCAGATTTTCTGAAAACACCTTAATGGCCGTTATGTCGGCGCGCTTTTTGGTGGCCAGCCTGATTTCAGTTTCCATCGCGCGTGATAACAAGCGTTTGTAGCTATCGGCAACAGCGAGCTTTACTTGATTCGAATCCTCTCCGTCGCCTTTTATAAAAAGCGCCTCAAGGACTTTGAGGGCCGCGTCTTCCGCCGGTGCCATGGATAGGTTGAGAATATCTTCTTTTTCTCCACGACGCATTGCCAGTATCCGGTGGGAGGGGGCCGTGACAGCGTCCTCCCGCCAGTCAAAATAATCACGATACTTTGAGCCTTCTACCTCTTTGCCGGCGCCCACGCGGCTGTGAATGACTGCTTTGGCGAAATATAATTTTCGCAGTTCTGTCCGGGCCTGTTGATCTTCATTAATCATTTCGGCAATGATATCATTGGCCCCTGTCAACGCATCTTCAATGGTTTCAACTTCCTTGTTAGCATCCAGAAAATCAGCGGCTGCAGTTTGGGGATCGGTTCCGGTTTGGTCCAAAATGATCTGTGCCAGGGGTTCAAGACCTTTTTCCCTGGCAATCATCGCCCGGGTTCGCCTTTTGGGGCGGAAGGGCAAATATACGTCTTCCAAAGCGGTCAGGCTGACTGCTGATTCAACCTTTTCCTGGAGTTCGTCGTTCAGGTGACCGTTTTCCTCTAAGGATTTGAGGATTGCCTCTCTGCGCTGATCCAATTCGGCCAATTGCTGGAGACGATCGCGGATATTGGCAATGACTACTTCATCCAAACTGCCGGTGGCCTCTTTGCGATAGCGGGCAATAAAGGGCACTGTACCGCCGGTTTCCAGCAAAGATGCCACCGCTTGAACCTGCGGGTCTTGCAATTTAAGCTCTGATGATATTTTATTAATATGGATGTCACTCATGGACAGGGTCCTCGTGGGTGATATTATCTAACCGGTGATTTAAGTTCAGATCCATTCGTCAATTAGGAACTGCATCATATAGAAGGGACGGGGTAGAAAGTCAACTGAAAGAAAAATTAACCCAGGTTCCAAGGTTAATGTATTTGGGATTGATGAAAGGAGGGTTATCGATCTTAACTATTGATTCTCAGCTATCGCTGCATTTTCCCCAACGCGCAACTCGGAACGCGTAACTCGCAACCCGCACCGCGCAAATCACTGACGCCATCTTTTAAATCCCAAATCCCAAATCCCAAATCCGCAATCGAAAGACCCGCAACTCGCAACCCGTAACTCGTTATAGCCTCTTTATTTTCTTGAAGAAAATTTGTTTTTGATATATAGATAAATATGGTCGTGCTCACTATCCTGGGGAGGATTTTTGGGCACCACCGATATCTGCAAGCCTTTGGAAAAGACCCATTTTGCCCTCCGAATCAGTTCGCTTTGCCCCTCTATTGTAAAGGTTTTAAGCGGGCGGGCGCATGGTTCGAGCCAAAAAGGACTTTTTACAAAGGTTTCGTTTAAAGGACGGCCCCATGGGATTTCACAACTGGTTAGGAAATAAATTTTTGAAGCCTCGCAGCCTGTACTACAAGCTCAATTTAATATTTGGGCTATTTTTCTTATTCCCGATACTTGGATTTTTATTTTTCAGTATCAAATACGACATGCTGAACGATGAGTACCTGCCTTTTTTCTTCCTCGGTATTCTGATTTTCTCATTCATCGCATTTAACATCCTGAAAAATCTTTTTGATAAGATATCCAAAATTTCCGAGACCATGTCGACGAACTATATTACCGAACTCTCGGATAACGAAGCCCAAACGGGTTCAGATGAACTGCACGCCATTGTAAATTCATTTACCTCTATAGAAAGGCAATTCAGCACCACCTTCAAAATGCTTGAAAAAAAAGCATCCGAAATATCTATCTTAAAAGAGCTTTCGGAGCTTTGCTATGTAACGTTTGATGCGGAGGAAATCCTTTATGTGACCCTGGAACGGGCGCTGGTGCTGACGAATTCAGATCTTGGCTCCGTTCTGACCCTTGAAAAAAATGGTTCCAAATCGTTTGTGGTGAAAGCCACTGTGGGCCTGGGAAAATTCGTCAAATCCGGAGATCGGATCGATTTTGAAACCAGCATCGCCAAATATGCAGTTATCAATAAGTCGCCGCTGGTGGTCGAGGATATTGAAAAAGACAAGCGATTCGGCCGCGCCAACATGGCCCATTACGGATCGAAATCCTTTGTTTGCATGCCCATCAAAACCAGCAAGGAAATTATTGGTGTCCTCACCATTTCATCAAGAAACAACACTAAAGTATACACGCATAGCGATATTGAAGTATTAACGCCCCTTTTGAGCAATGCCGCTTTTACTTATGAGAACCTGCGGCTTCTAAAAGAAAACGAGCGGGGGACAATACATCAAAAATTTATTGAGAAAATTTTTAAACTTTTCAATTCCAGCTTCCGGGATAATGAACTTATTCGCGCAGTTCTCAATGAAATTCACGGCGTGGTCGCCTATGATTTTGCCATTGTGCTGACCAAGCATGCCAGCAAGCCGGACTACTTGACCATATCCGACTTTATCAGCAATAACCCGTCTCCCATTGTTAAGGGCAGCTCTTACTCCTTTCATGGCTCGATGATTGAAAAAGTTTTAAAACAGGAAGCCGCTCTGGTCGTTGATGGCAGCGACTACGCTAACACGCCGTTAGATCAAGCAATTTTTAAAGATCACGGCTGCCAGTCCTGTCTCCTGGCACCTTTAAGAATGGAAGGAGATGTAACCGGGATCCTGGTTTTGACCGCCAAAAAGCGTGGATTATTTTCGGACGTCCAGGAACTTTTAAAATGGATTGCCAACGCCCTTTCGCTGGTCCTTGAACGCAACAGACTTTCGGCAGCCGTGGTGAGGCGCAATCAAGAGTTGGATACTATTCGGCAGATCGGCAGCGCCCTGGCGTCTTCGACCTTTGACATCAGTAAGGTATTAAAATACACGATGGACATGATCCGGGAGGTCATGAACGTAGAAGCCGGCTCCCTTCTTTTCCTGGAAGACAATGAACTTGAAATAGCCGTGGCCTTCAACATCAAAATTAAATCCATGAAAAAGTTTCGTTTGAAGCTGGGGCAGGGCATTGCCGGCTATGTTGCTGCCCGGGGCGAAGCCATTATCGTTAACGATACGGAAAAATCTTCCCATTTTTTCCCAATCATCGATGAGGTCTCGGGCTTTACAACCCACTCGGCCCTTTGCGTGCCAATGATATCCCAGGGCAAAGTCATCGGGGTTATCGAGGTACTCAACAAAATTAACGGTGAATTTGGGTTTGATGATAAAGATTTACTGCAGGCCATCGCTACTTCGGTTTGCATTGCACTTGAAAATGCCCGCCTTTATAAGGAAACGGTTTCAATGGCCGAACACGAGCGGGATGTTCGTCATATGTTTCAGAAATTCGTTCCCAAGGAGGTTCTTGATAAAATCCTGCATGGCTCCGCCAACGGAAAGCCAATCATAGAGGAAATCCGGACCATTACGTTGTTAAATATCGACATTAGAGGTTTCTCCCGCCTGGCACTGCAAATTGGGTCCCAGAAAACGGTTTCCCTGCTCAACAGTTTTTTCTCAGTTATGGGCGGTATCGTTTTCAAGCACCATGGGATCGTCGACAAATACCTGGGCGACGGCTTCCTGGCGCTGTTTGGCGCCCCGGTTGCAAGCACCAGCGATGCGGATAATGCCATTGCTGCCGCCTTTGAAATGAAACTTTCCGTTCCCGCGGTTAATAAGTTTCTCAAACAGAAATTGGGTGTTTCGGTGGATATGGGGATTAGTATTCACACCGGCGAAGTCGTGGTGGGCAATATCGGTTTTGATAAGAAAATGGATTATACCGTCATCGGTGATTCGGTAAATACGGTATTCAGGCTTCAAAATCTGACCAAATCATTTCCCAATGGAATTTTGATAAGCGAAAATACCCTCCGAGCCGTTCGCTCACGCCTGGAAGTTTCCGATGTTGAAATCTCCGGGGATATGGGCCAGGAAATCGGGAATTTGAAAGTATATGAGCTGTTAGATCGTCGAATGGAAAATGACCGTCGTACAGATAAAGCACCGGTCTCCCTGGCCAGCTAACCAGTCTGCTTAACATCCCGGAATTTATACAATCCAATTTATTGAATATTTCTCGAGATAGCCTTGACAAAGGGGTCGGATAAAATTAGGTTTTAGCAATTCTTCTTTTATGCGATTTTATAGCGCCCGTTGGAGGTCATAATGGTGGCTGACCAAGCTGCGACCCTGAAAGGACAGTTTCTTCTATCCATGCCGAACCTGCTGGATCCGAATTTCCATCAGACTGTTACCTGTATTTGTGAGCACAGTGAAAACGGGGCCATGGGATTCATCGTCAACCGTGTTCACCATTCTCTGACCACCCAGGATATATTTGAGGAATTAGCCATAGAGCCTAGCTCCGGTTTGGATGCGAATCCGATCTATTTAGGCGGGCCCGTGCATCTCGGTGAGATCTTTGTGCTGCACGGGCCGCCATTCAACTGGGAAGCGAGTCTGATGATTACACCCTCACTTGCTATGAGCAATACCAGAGATGTCCTGGAAGCGATTGCCATGGGCAACGGACCCCGGGAATTTATTATTGTTTTGGGCTGTGCCGGTTGGGGACCCGGCCAGTTGGAATCCGAAATAAAAGAAAATGCCTGGTTAAATTACCCGATTTTTGAGGAAAATATATTTGATATGCCAGTTGAATTACGTTGGGAGGAGGCGGTTAAGAAGATGGGGATTGATCCGACCTTGCTTTCGGATCTAGCCGGTCATGCGTAGAAAATTATTGCGGCCGGCTATCCTTTGGCTTTTGTCTTGGCTTTGGGTTTCTTTTTCTTGAGGCAGACTTTGTCCTTTCGAACAAAAGCGCAAAGTTTCGGGTTATAGTATTCTTTGCAGTTTAATGGATTATATAGCGGACACTCCGGATGTTTTTCGGACATAAGTCTCGTATTTCCTTCCTAAATTGGCTTCGTTTTTGATGTAACATCTTAATAGCATAAAACCTCAACCTTTACAAGGCTTTAAGTTTTACACAGCTTCAAAGAACGTGTTGTCAGATAAAGGTAATAGGCGAAAAAAAGACTTAATGCTTTTATGAAAGTGAGTGGGAATAGAAAAGCGATGGACACTTACAGCACATTGAAAGAGGAAATCCTGACGGTAAATCAGGATGTACTAAAGCTGTTTTCCACGGCCAAATCCATTCCCGGAATGGCGGATTACACTTTTGGCGAATGGGAGAAAACCTGCGAATCCCTTCCAGGGCAGCTTGCCGAAAATACCATCCGGGTTGCTATCGTCGGGACGATTAAATCCGGCAAAAGCACATTTTTGAATTCAATCTTTAAAGGCGAATATGTAAAGCGAGGCGCCGGGGTTATCACCTCGATTGTTACGCGGGTTCGCAACGCAGAACGCCTGCGGGCGAAATTATTTTTTAAATCCTGGGATGAGGTCAATGCCGAGATGGAACAGGCCCTGGTTCTGTTTCCATCTGCCAGCTGGCTTGCGGAAGATGGCCGATTTGATATCCGGCAGAAAAAAGAGCGGGAACAATTGCAGAAGGCACTGGGTGAATTAAGTACAGAACAGTTGATAACGCGGTCTACACGAAATATCAACAATGTTCTGTTAACTTCATACCTTAAAGGCTTTGAAGATGTCAGCGACTTCATTACCTCAGAAACCGGCATTCAACTGTATGAAAATAAACGCTTTCCTGATCACAAAACCTTCGTAGGAAACGAAACACTATCGGTATATTTAAAAGATGTACTGCTTGAAATCAACTCAGATAATGTGCAAAGCAATATTGAGATCGCCGACTGCCAGGGCAGCGATTCATCCAATCCGTTGCATCTGGCCATGATCCAGGATTATTTGTTACTGACCCATCTGATTGTCTACGTCATCAGCAGCCGCACGGGATTGCGCCAGGCCGACATCCGGTTTTTATCCATGATCAAGAAAATGGGCATAATGGATAACATCGTGTTTGTTGTGAATTGTGATTTTAGTGAACACGACTCCGTCGATGATCTCCAAAATCTGGTAGGCCGGATTCGAGAAGAGATAGCCATGATAAAGCCGGATCCGGATGTCTACTGCTTTTCAGCCCTTTATAATCTGTTTTCCTCGCTGGAGGACAGTCTTTCGGATAAAGATCGTCGCCGGTATGAGTATTGGAAAGCTGACGGCGAGCTCATCGCGTCATCAAACCGTGATTTGGCCCAATTTGAATCTATTTTCAAAGAGCGCCTGGCCCGCAAGCGTTATACCCTGCTGTTAAGAAACCATATTGAGCGCCTGGGGGTCATATTATCGGGGATTGGTGATTGGACCGCGCTAAATCGCGACGTGCTCACCAATGACGCTGACAGTGCGGCCTTGATCCTGAAAAAAGTTGAAAGCCATCAAAAACGCCTCAGCCAGATCAAATCATCGATCAAAAAGACCCTTTCAGGGGCCGTACCGGATATCAGGAAAGAAATTCAGCGTGAGGTGCATTTGTTTTTAGATGCCCAGGCAGGTCCCGTTGCCAAAGACCTGCGCAATTTTATCCGCGCCTATACACCTGACGCCGATAAATTCCAGTCGAATCCCGAGGGTGTGGATTTTTCCAAGAATCTATATTTATTGTTCCAGGATTTTAAGCAAGTGCTTGACGCCCACATATCTGAGGTGGTTAACCCCGAGGTGTTGCGGTTTGTTCAGGATAGAGAAAAGCAAATCGAATCCCATTTCGAGGCCCTCATCATTCCCTTTGAATCCATAATAGAAGATGCCTACGAAGAGTTTAACGGGTTGATAGGTCGCAAAACTGCAAAACCCACCACCCAAAAACGATCGAGCAAGGCGGGACCCCGGTTGGAAGCTATTATCAAAACCAGCGGTGTCAGCCCTCCGCCATTGGTGACCGCTTTACACTATTCAGCCAAAGTCAGAACTGAGGCGATCATGCGTCTGGGATTTTATCGCGCGTTGAAAAACGTTAAAACCCTGTTTAAAAAATCATCGGAACCCAAAGGCAAACAAGCGCTCAAGGCTTTGGATAATGCCGCCCGCCGGATAAAACGCGAAACTGAAAAATCCGTGGTGTTTAACCTCAAGGATTACCGGGAAAACCTGAAATTCAGGTTCCTTTTCAAACTGGTCGATGCAACCTCTGAAGGCTTTGCACAGGCAGTGCTGGATCGATTTCAAGCATATTTTTCCGATCTTTCCGCGACCATCGATGGTATCGGCACCAATCAGAAAGATAAAGCCCGGGCCATAAAGATTTTGGATGACATGGATCAAGTCTGCCGGACACTCGATTCCAGGATTGGTAAGGTGCGGGAGGAGATTGAAAACGCTTCCTAACTCTAAGAGGGAGTGAGCGGATTGCTGGTACCAGGTCAGTGGCTTCTGGTCACTGTTTGCTGTTACGCGTTTTCGGATTGCGGATTTGGGATTTTAGATTTCGGATTGAAAAAATGACGTCAATGGGCGGCAGCTATCGAAATAGTTGTCGCAATCTTATTCGTCCTTATGTAAATCAGAAAATAATCATTCAACAAATTACCAATCCGAAATCCGCAATCCCAAATCCGCAATCGTATATCACTGTTATCTGACGCCTGAAAGCTGGCACCTGAAACCTGCGCTTCACCCCTTAAGTTCCTCCAGTCCCTGCTTAGCAAACTGAATCGAATCATCAAGGGTCAGGGCCATCTGATAGTAGCGGATGGCTTTTTCTTTTTCTCCCATCTGGCGGTAGTTTGCACCAATATTGGCATAATCGATGGCCGAAGAGGGGTCGAGGGCAACCACCTTTTTAAAACTTTTTATGGCTTCTTGATGCTCTTGAAGTTTAAAATGGCAAAATCCCATTAAATTGAAGATATCCGTCCTTTCCGGGTCCAGCCTGGCGCCCTGCTGCAATACGTCAAGGGCCTGGCGGTATTCGCCCATATCTTTTAGTGCCACACCCAGATAAGAATGTATACTGGGGATATCCTGTTCAGTGGGGTCGAGGGTCAAAGACTGACGGAAATAGGAGAGGGCGGATTGCGGATCCTCGATGGATAGATGGCATGCCCCCAGATAAAAATTAATGTAGTATTTACCGGGCAGGTCTTTATTCATGGATTTCAATTGGCGAATGGCGTCGGTGGCCGGCATATTTTCAAAAATATGCTTGGCTGAAAACATGCCGACGCTGGTACCCCGCGACCGTTCCCGAAAATGAGCGCCGGGTATGATCGTATAAAAGGCCGGGATACCGAGCTGGTGGTGCATGGTATTTATGACCATCACCTCCATGTTTATTTTCTTAAGGGCCGCCAGGCAATTAAGGATTTCGGTTTTAAGATTGTCGTTGGATAAATCGGGAAGATCGCTGATATTGACCTTTTGGCCCGGATTCATGATGTAATCGGCCTCTTCTATGGTGCTATATTTGGGCAGACCGCTGGCGACATAATTTGAATCCGTATTAAAGTCGCCGGCCAGCTGGGCGACTTCGGTCAACGCCCGGCTCAGGGCTTTTTGCGGATCTGGAGTGGTCCCGGCCGTCCAGACGATTTCACTTAGACCCGGGAATGTTGCCGGATCATAGGCCATGGCGCCCACGGTGGGGATCCCGGTATCCAAAGAAAAATCCGACAAATAAAGATTTACCCCAGCTTTTTTATATTTTTGGAACATCACATTCACCAGCGGGTCGGTTACGGACTCGGGACGGATGGCGGCGACTTTCAATTGTTTCTGGCTGATGACTGATGATGTATGCCGTTCTACGATTTCACAGATTCCCTGAATTAAGGCTTCTTCAACACAATTACCGGCTGACGGGCCGTTAAACTCATTGATGGTAAAAAACCAGTCAAAGGGTATCAGGACTTCCCTTTCCTGGGTCAGATTGTAACCCCAGGTCCATTTCAGCGGCAGGCTTTCAAATGTTTTACGGGAGACAGGCAGGTCATCGGATTCATCATGGACTGATTGGGCAATGAGTTCAAAGTCAATGGCCTGGTCCTTGACATTGGGGTATATATCGGTAACGAAATTGTCAGGATTCTTGGCAAAACTGAAAAAGCTGAATCGTTCCGCCAATTCCATCAGGGCGCTGGCCTCAGCCTGCTGCGGGGTGCCGCCTTTGCCCATCTGTTTTTTTGTTCCCGTTACTGCCTCAGCATCTTTGCCGCAGGTGCTGAAATAGACCGGAATGTCCAGGCGACCGTTATCAATACGATGGGTACTTTTAAGGATATCCAATTCGATGGTTTTCAGTTTGTCCTTGAAACGCTTTACGGTTTCTTCAGGATTCAATATTTTATCCTGGTCTTTGGTATACTTTTTGTGGGCGTCATTTAAGGTGACAGTGTAATTCATTGAGTTCCTCGCGTTTTTCAATTGACCGCTAGTTTTGGATTTGGTATGGAAGGACTTCTATTTGTGGGGATGTAGCTCAGATGGGAGAGCGCGGCGTTCGCAACGCCGAGGTCAGGGGTTCGATCCCCCTCATCTCCACTTATTCCAAATTGGGGCCCAAACTCAAACCTCAAAAATTCCCTGTTTTCTGCGCAACAGTCCGCCCATTATATACCAACCCGATAGGAAATAAAAGCCTCTGGCTTCATTTTTTTAAAGCCTTTTACTATACATGCCGCAGATTGTAACCAAATTTTTTTAATTTGTTCTTTGTTAAATAAATGAGCAGTCGGGAGTTTTGCCTGTCATGCCCCCGAAGGCGGGCAACCAGAGGTCTCCAGTAAAACCGACAAACAGATTCTGGATTCCCCTTTGACTTTGCTCAGGGTGGTAAGCCTGTCGAACCACCGCCTACGCGGGAATGACAAGGGTTGAATGAAAAAAACTCCCCGACCCCTCAAATAAATATGCTTGAAAAATTCAGAAGTTTATGAAATTGCATTGATTTCTGATGAATATGATTTATCTTTCATGGATAAATCTTTATTAAGTTTAAAGATTTAATCGGCCCGATTGATTTAAGTTCACCCACATTACAGGAGCCATTAAATTATCATGGAAAGGAAAGCCGAAGTCGAACGAAAAACCAAAGAAACCGACATAAAAATTTCCCTTGTCATCGATGGCCAGGGACAGGCCGACATCGCCAGCGGAATTCCTTTCGTTGATCATATGCTTACCTTGTTCGCAGTTCACGGTTTTTTTGATCTCTTCGTGCGCGCCAAGGGAGATCTGGAGGTGGATTTCCATCATACGGTTGAAGATGTGGGGCTCGTGCTGGGGGATACAATCCGTAAAGCCCTTGGCGCACGCAAAGGGATCAAGCGCTACGGCCATGCTGTTACGCCCATGGATGACGCCCTGGCAACCGTGACACTTGATTTGTCCAATCGACCCTATCTGGTTTACCATATTCCCGAGCACGCGACCTCGGGGATTGCTCTCAACCCCTCTTTGACCAAGGAATTTTTCAGGGCCCTTGTCAATCGGGCGGGGATGAATTTGCATATCAATGTGGCTTACGGTGAAAATGACCATCATGTGGTGGAATCAATTTTCAAGGCATTTGGCAGGGCTTTGGATGAGGCCGCATCCCTGGACGGGCGTATAACAGGGGTCCGATCCTCCAAGGGATCTCTTTAAATCGGTTTAACAGAAACTTCATTCGGGAATTTACGGTTTTGTTATTCATACTGGAAGGAATTTTCGGGAGCCCCCCCCATCATGATGATCATTCCGGCGGTTGATATTAAAAACGGCAAATGTGTCCGGCTGATCCAGGGCCGGCAGGAAGATGAAACCGTATTCTCCAACGATCCTGCCGCAATGGCACAAAAATGGTCCCAAGCGGGTGCCGAATTGATTCATGTGGTCGACTTGGACGGTGCTTTTGAGAAAAGCCCGCAAAATCTCGATGCGATAAAAAAAATACTTAACACCGTCGCTACGCCAATTCAGTTAGGTGGCGGCATACGCAATGAACGAACCGTAATGACACTGCTTGATATGGGTGTGCAACGGGTGATTATTGGAACGGAAGCCATCAAGAATCCGGAGTGGGTGATGCAAACCGCGCGGCATTTTCCCGGCCAGGTTGTGGTCGGCATTGATGCCCGTGATGGGCGCGTAGCGATCGAAGGCTGGACGGAGACCACCCATATCAAGGCCATAGACCTGGCCAAACGGTTTGAAGATTGTGGGGTCGCCGCCATCAATTTTACCGATATTTATCGCGATGGCATGCAAACCGGTCCCAATATTGCCGAAACCGGACGCCTGGCGGAGGCAATCAGCATACCGGTAGTGGCTTCCGGCGGTGTCGCGACCATCGAAGACATAAAAAACCTGTTGCCGTTGGAGCCGGTTGGCGTTAGTGGGGTTATCACAGGCAAGGCATTATACAGCGAAACGCTCGATTTTAAACAGGCCTTGGCACTGGTGCGGTCAGCCCAGCAGGCCGCAGGCACAGTCAAAAAATAGCGGGAGAGCGCCGAAACCATTGGCATGGCATAAAATCTAAAAAATTCTTGACAAAATACTTTCTGAGAATTAAGTTGACCGGTTAACTTAGTTGGTGTTTCGTTTAGCCAATTATTGATTTTTACGGGATATATTTTGAATTTGGCTTTTGGCTAAACTTTATATCGTTTATGATTCATCCGCTAATAAATGTCTTGCCTGTTTCATAGCAATGGAGGTTGCTGTTATTGGCAGTTTTTATTCCTGAAGATAAAATCTCAGAAATCAAGAATGCGGCCGATATTGTTGATATTGTTTCAGAAGCGGTGCTTTTGAAAAAAGCAGGCAAAAACCACCTCGGTCTTTGTCCGTTTCATTCAGAAAAAACTCCTTCATTTACAGTCAGCCCGGACAAACAGATATTTTACTGTTTTGGATGCGGCACCGGCGGAAACGTTTTTAGTTTCCTTATGAAACAAGAAGGACTTTCATTTCCGGAAGCCGTCAGGGTGCTTGGCAAGCGTTATGGTATCGACATTCCGGAAAGGCCACTGTCACCGGAGCAAAAAAGGAAAATCAGTGAAAGAGAAAGCCTTTTTGACATCAACCGCCGGGCCATGGAGTTCTATCATCAGACGTTAAAAGACAGCGGCGCGGGGCAGGTAGCCAGATCTTACTTAGAGAAGAGGGGGATATCTCAAAAAACCATAGATAATTTTAAGCTTGGTTATGCCCGGGAGGGATGGAATCACCTGCTTAATTTCTTTCTAAAGCAGCGTATTTCGCCCATGCTGCTTGAGAAAAGCGGCTTGATTTTGCCCAAAAAAAATAAGAGCGGCTACTATGATCGCTTTCGGAATCGGATTCTTTTCCCCATTTTCGATGCCAGCATGCAGGTTGTTGGCTTTGGCGGTCGGGTGCTGGACGATTCGCTGCCCAAATACCTGAATTCTCCAGAAACCCTGATTTACAACAAGCGTCGGTCTCTCTACGGCATTCATCGGGCCAAGGAAAAATGCCGATCCGCAGGTTCGGTATTTATTGTAGAAGGGTATCTGGACGTTCTCGCGCTTCACCAGCATGGCATTGAAAATTCTGTTGCAACCCTTGGGACTGCGTTAACCCCCGACCATGTCAGATTCTTAACCCGTTTTGCCGGCAGCATGGTTCTGGTTTATGACTCTGATGACGCCGGGATTCGGTCTGCCAAGCGCTGTATCGATACTTTTTGGAAGGAGCATGTAGATTTCCGAAGGCAGGATGTGTACCGGGAGGAAAATGCCGATACCCATATCCTGGTGCTGCCGGCCGGGCACGATCCGGATTCTTATATGTTCGAAAAAGGACCGGAATTGTTTCTTGATGCCGCGGCCAGCGCCCCGGGCATCATAACGTTTCTTATGAACTGTGCCATTGACAAATATGGTCTGTCCACTGAAGGCAAAGTAAGCATAATAAAAGAAATGCAAGCGCCTCTGGCCGCGATAAATGACCGCGTGGCCCAGGGTTTATATATCCAGAAACTTGCCGAGCGGCTTGGCATAGCCGAAAATGCAATTTTGGAGCGAATCAGCCAGGTCTCGGCTCAAATAACGCAACGCGGATTTGCATATGATGGGACCCCTGCATATCCCGATCCTGCAAACCGATCCGGTGATGTGAGACCTGCTTCAGAGGGCGCCCATGCACAAATGGTCGCTATTGGTAACCGCTTTGAGCGTCAAATTATTGCAATGATGCTTCAATTTCCGGACATTGTGCCTGAAGTTGATAAATTAGATGCCCTTAATTATTTTGATAATGAGATCCTGAAAAACATCGGGGAGTATATTTTAGCATCTAATCTTACATCTGCCGATCGGGTCTCCGAACTGATGTCCCGGGTCGACAGTCAGCAGAAACAAACCCTGATTGCCTCTTTAGCTATGGAGGATGAATCCTGGAATATGAAAGGTTGTCTCCAGCTACTGGGCAAATTTGTTGAAAACGGGCAGAAGCTGCGCCACAGAGGGGCCTTAGAAGAGCAGATCAGAGCTGCTGAAAAAAGCAATGATCATGACTTGTTAATAAAGCTGTTGAACCAAAAACAAAAAATGGCTGAACGCAGTGACAAACAAAAAATGGCCATTTTAAACGAGAAATAAGGTCGGGGCATACCAACCTTAATGTAGGAATAGCAGATCGAAACAAACGGTTATTTTCAACATTTTTCTATAAGCCATCTCAAAAAAAAATTGTTGAACGACTACGGATTGCTGCTGATAAACTGAGGTATTGGGGAGGCATGAATTTCATGGCCAAAAAATCTGCTGTAAAAGCTGTAAAAAAGGAAAGCAGTAAAAAGACGAAAGCGAAAGCATCCATAAAAAAAGATGCTGTTAAAAAGAAAATTGCCAAAAAGCCCACCAAGAAGGCGATTGCCAAGAAAAGCGCTAAAAAGGCAGCACCGCCAAGTAAAGCAACGCCAAAGGCGATAAAAACGCTTTTGACCAAGGGCAAAAAGCAGGGATTCCTTACCTATGATGAAATAAACGAGGTGCTGCCCGAAGATCTGTTGTCGCCTGATCAGATTGATGAGACCTTGATGCTTTTTGATGCCAACAACATAGAGGTCGTTGATAAGAAGCATCAAAAGAAAGTCGTCAAACTAAAAAAGACCAAAGCAAAAAAAGAAGTCGCCAAAAGCGGTGCATCTTCGGACTTTGGAACGGTAACCGATCCGGTTAAAATGTATCTTCGGGAAATGGGCCTCGTCACCCTTCTCAGCAGGGAAGGAGAGGTGGTTATCGCCAAAAAAATAGAGGCCGGCGAGCAGGAAGTGCTTCGCGCCTTACTTGAAAGCACCACCGGTGTTGAATCCATCATTGATCTGGGGGAAAATATTGAAGACGGCGCGCTGCGTCCCAAATATGTGTTGAGAGATATTGATGAAGGCGATACCTATGCTGATGAAGTTGTTCAGACCGAAAAATTCCTGAACACCATTCGGATCATTAAGGAAATCCATGAGGAAAATAAAGGGTTTCGTGAAAAGCTTTTTACTCAGAAAATGAGTGCCGAAAAGCAACGTAAATTAAGAAGAAGTATTGCCCGGCGTGCCAACAAGATTTTTGAGTCCCTCAAGGATTGGCGTTTGGAATCAAGTGTCATTGACAGCATTGAAGGCAAAATTCGGTATCAAATTGGCTGGTTCGATGGGATGAGTAGGCGGACTAGCGAAATTGCCGATATCTTTGATGCTTCCATCACAGATTTGCGGGATAACCTCAAAACCAAAACCAAATTTGTAAAATGGGCCGGCGCCCGCAGAAAATTAACCAAGGATGAACTGGCTGCCCAATATGCTGAACTAAAGAAGATCGAGGAAGAAATCAGCAAAAAGGAGTTTGAATTAAAGGCCAACAGCCGGATATTAAAAAGAATTATGGCCAGTGTCGGAGAAGGGCGCTTCAGGGCCAAACTGGCCAAGAGTGAACTTACCAAGGCAAATCTGCGCCTGGTGGTCAGCATTGCTAAAAAATATACCAACCGCGGGCTGCAGTTTCTGGATTTAATCCAGGAAGGCAATATCGGTTTGATGAAAGCGGTGGACAAGTTTGAATACCGCCGGGGCTATAAATTCAGTACTTACGCGACCTGGTGGATTCGGCAGGCCATCACCCGGGCCATCGCAGATCAGGCACGAACGATCCGGATTCCGGTCCACATGATTGAAACCATCAATAAACTCATTCGAACCTCTCGATATCTTGTCCAGGAGCAGGGACGAGAACCGACCCCTGAGGAAATTGCCGAAAAAATGGAGATCCCTCTTGATAAAGTTCGCAAAGTGCTGAAGATTGCCCGGGAGCCGATTTCACTGGAAACTCCCATTGGTGAGGAAGAGGACAGCCATCTGGGAGATTTTATCGAGGATAAAAAATTCATGCTGCCTTCCGATGCAGCCGTCAATATGAATCTTGCTGAGCAGACCCGAAAGGTATTGGCCACATTGACGCCGCGAGAGGAAAAAGTACTGCGCATGCGGTTCGGTATCGGCGAAAAGGCGGATCACACTCTGGAAGAGGTGGGGCAGGATTTCTCGGTTACCCGCGAGCGTATTCGCCAGATAGAAGCCAAGGCGTTGAGAAAATTGAGGCACCCCACCAGAAGTCGGAAATTGAAAAATTTTATTGATACATAAGTCCGGCGAAGCCGGAATTATATATTTTCGATTATATGAAGACGTTTGCAAAAATTTCATCGAGGTACTGATTGACAAAATTTGTGGTTAGCGTTAGTAAACGTTGAAATTGTCGGGCCCATAGCTCAGTTGGCAGAGCCACCGGCTCATAACCGGTAGGTCCCTGGTTCGACCCCAGGTGGGCCCACTCCAGACTTAAGTTTAAACCCATTACGGGCGAGGCAACGATGGCATGCACTCTTGGCTGATAAAAAACAAAATTACTTGGCCGTTCAAGCAACCATTCAGAATGGAGGCTTATGGTACGGCAAACTGGCCATGAGCAGTGAAGATATAAGCGTGGGTTTAAAGACCCGCGCTTTTTTAATTGCTTTTTTTGACCATAACCAAAGCAGGTTTTAAAGGCGGTATAATCATGGCGCCTACACTTTCGGACATAATTAAAATCCTGAACAGGCTGGCACCGCCGTTTCTGGCGGAAGAATGGGACAATTGCGGATTGCAGCTGGGGGACCCTGCCTGGCCGGTCACGAAAATTTGGGTCGCTCTGGATCCGGCCTTGCCGGTCGTTGAGGCAGCCTGCGATCAGAAGGTTGATTTGCTGATCACCCATCATCCGCTTATCTTTAAGCCGCTAAAATCCATCCAATTTCACACGCCGCTGGGGGCGGTCCTTAACCTGGCCACCCGGCAAAATCTGGCTATTTTTGCCGCCCATACCAACCTGGACAGTGCTGCAGGAGGTCTTAACGATATACTCGCCCGCCGCATCGGGCTCAAAGAGCTTAAACCGCTGGTGGCAGGCAAAGAGATCAAACGGTATCAATATGATAACTATCCCGCGATTTCCCAGGAACACAGACCTGGTATCGGGCGGGTAGGCTATCTTGGCACAGCAATGGATTTGAAATCATTCGCACGAATGATTAAAAAGGAAATGGGGCTTAAAAGAATAAAATTCGCCGGTGACCCCCATCTAAAAATTAAGAAAGCGGCGGTTTGCACGGGCAGCGGTTCAAGTCTTCTTGCGAATTTTTTTGCTTCAGGGGCCGAGGCTTATATCAGTGGTGACATGCGATATCATGATGCCAGGGATGTTGAAGCAGCCAACCTCGGTGTCATTGATATCGGTCATTTTTCCTCAGAGTGTTTTGTTGCACAAGAATTAGCCGCGCGGCTGAGTACCATTTTCGTCGAATCCGGTATTGAGGTGGCCGTCGAAGCATGTGACATTGAGAAGGATCCCTTTGAGGTTTTATAGGTAGTTTGCATCGGTAACGGTTGGAAACCCGCTACGAGTATCAAAACGGCCGTTCGACAGACTCACGGCCATGAGCGGAGTCGAAGGGCTGGGAAGAACCAGAAATAAAAAACTATTCGGAGAGATTTTCGGAAAAAAAGTTCAAAATTAAAATGGGATTAAATGATGACAAACCTCACTAAAACAGATATCGGCACCCTCTTGAAGCTTCAGCAGATCGACATTGAGAACGTCAAACTTGGGGCGTATTTGCAGGATGTGCCGGTTCAAATCAAGAACCTGGATACCAAGCTGGACGAGTTTACCCGAAATGTTGAAAATGATGAAAACTTAATCACTGAACTCAATAAAAAATATCGAACCTATGAATCTGATATCCAATTAAATGTCGGCAAAATCGAAAAAAGCCAGGAAAAGCTGCGATCGGTTAAAACCAACAAAGAATACCAGTCATCGCTTAAAGAAATAGATGACATAAAAGCAATTAACTCGAAATTAGAAGATGAAATGCTGGAGTTTCTGGAGCAAATTGAAGCGGCTGAACAGTCCTTAAATGAGAACAAGCAGCAATATTCAAGGATTGTTGATGAGCTTGAGGATGAAAAAAAATCCCTCGTGCAAGCGGCCGAGCAAGGCGAAAAAGAACTTGCCAGGCTGCAATCGGAGCGGGATGCAGTCGTTGCAGCCCTGGGTGCCAGATTAATGGGTATTTATGAATACCAATTGAAAAAGCAGGGCGATGGGATTGCCATTGTGGAAGTGAAAAACGAGGTCTGCCAGGGATGTAATATGAACATTCCGCCCCAGATGTACAATGAACTCCAGCGGGACATCAGCTTGAAATATTGTCCCAGTTGTGAGAGAATCATTTACTGGCAAGATGGGAATGAACGGTCGGAGTAATCCAGGCGATCGCTGGATCATTTATTGATCTGGAGGAAAGTCCGAACACCATAGGGCAGGGTGCTTCATAACGTGAAGTCGTGGCAACACGAAGGAAAGTGCAACAGAAAGTAAACCGCCCGGTGATATCTCGGTTCGCCGAGAGTCGTCAGGTAAGGGTGAAACGGTGCGGTAAGAGCGCACCAGTTCTCCGGGTGACCGGGGAAGCTCGGCAAACCCCACCCGGTGCAAGACCAAATAGGGGAGCGTTAGAGGGCTGCCCGCCCGAGCTCCCGGGTAGGTCGCAAGAGGTGTCGAGCAATCGGCATCCTTAGATGAATGATCGTTGCCCGGTTCAGGGTAACCTGATCCGGGAACAGAATTCGGCTTACGGATTGCTTCGGCCGTTTTGTTCTGGTCACTGGCGACCGGCCTCTTGCCACTGGCGGCTGGCTTCTGGTCTCTGGTTCCCGGTGATTGGCTTTTTGCCCATAAAACTTCTCTTCTATTCTTAGTCGTATAGTTGCTGTTAAGACTGGATACTCGATTCTTAATACTCGATGATTGGCATTTGCAAACCAGCCAGAATGTCATCGAGTATTCAGTATCGAGCATCGAGTTTCATGTGTTACCAATTACCAGCAGCCAGCGACCAGGAACCAATAATGAAAAAACCACAAATAGACCAGAGCGATGCTTTTGACAAGAAAGTACGCATCTTTTCACATGATTATTTAAAGTGCTGCCTTTATATAAACGGTATGAATGACCCGCGCAGTGAATTCACCAAAAAGTTATACTCAAAGTTAATCTCATCCTCCATGCTGTTAGAGGACTTTCTGGATTTTCATGGTGCCAAAAATAACAAAGATTGGTACTATTATCGGGAATTGGCAGCTGCCGTCAGACACCTGAGTTTGGGGGCCAACTTCCAAAAACATCTGTCCAATCGTTTACTTTTTTATGATTTGGCAGATTATAGCGATTTTCAAAAAGACGGCGAGGTTACCCTTGAATTCTTAACCCAGACCCTTGCGAAAATGGCTCCCGTCATCCTGGAGGAGGCGAGGCTGCATCATATTCAGATTCCTGAGGATCAATTTAATAATGATGATTTTCCCAGTATCACGACCCGTGATCTGCTTCGATATGATATTGATGATCAGGATAAGGATTTGCAGAAAAAGCATATCGTCAAAATTGCCAGTGAGTTTCTAAATATTACCAAGGATTTTGATCAACTGAAATTTTATGAACCTTACCAATATGAAGATATACTTTCCCTGGTCCCCGACAAGGTTGATGAAGTTGAAATACGACGCTATGAGATGCTGTTACATAGCCTTCAATCCTCTTTCGACACCTATGTCATTCACGGCGGTTTTCGTTATGGCAATCGCAAATTAAAGCAGCTGCGGGGGTCCTTCTCAGTCGTATTTCACCTGCTGCAAATGGTGGGGCGGTTGCTTCATTTTTATGAACGTCACCTGCATGAGGCCGGTTATAAAAACACCTATAAGATCATTCAGGATCGACTGGCCTCGCTGATTAATCCCGCCACGCTGCTGGATCGCACCATCAATTACGGCCTGTTTTACGCTTGCCACTTTCTAACAAACGGCCAGGAGTTGGCGCGGGAAATTCTCAATGAAAACATCGAACGGGCTAAAATCAAGGTGAATGTCCCTCAAAAACTTGGCTTCCATGCAAGGCCCAGTCTTTTGGTGGCTAAGATTGTGCAGCACTATGGGGGGCAGGTGGAACTGTGTATCGGTGACGACCGTTTTGACGCCAGCAGCGTACTGGATATCCAGTGGGCCGGCGGCAAAATTCAAAAGGAAAATCTACCGGAAGTCGTATTTGAGGGTGATGTCAGAACCCTGAAAGATATTGAGATATTGGCAGGCGTTAATTACGGTGAAGATACCATGGGCAAGGGGGTGCCACTGCCTGCAGAGCTTAAGTACCTCATGTAGAAGTCATCTCAAAAATGCATCTTACGTCCAATGGCTGCGTTGCCCTGCAAAGCTGGATGACCCATCGATCATAATTTCTAAGGTGGGCCTCGATTCGGTTTTAAATGCTCATGTACATATTAGCTGATAGCTCATAGCTGATAGCTGATAGTCTAAAGGATTTGAAATCCATTTTACTATGAGCTTTTGACCGTCTTGATAAATACATGCAATGGCTAAAACTCTTCACCAGCATCGGTTATTTCAAATTTAGTGAGAAAAATATGGTATCAGCCATCATCGTTGCTGCCGGGCAAGGAACTCGCATGCAGGGTCAGCAGCGGAAACAATACCTGTCGTTGGGGGGCATTCCAATTTTAACCCGAACGCTGGCCGTTTTCGATAAATGTGATCGAATTCAACACATCATCCTGGTGGTCCCCCAGGACGATTTCGACTTCTGCCAGAAAAATATTGTCGAACCCGCAGGATTAGCCCGCAAAATAATAATGGCTCCCGGCGGCGACCGTCGTCAGGAATCCGTTTTCAATGGCTTAAAGAAAGTGGACCCGGAATGCAAAATCGTTGTTATGCATGACGGCGTGCGTCCGTTTGTGAAAAATGAACAGATTATTGAATGTATTGACGGCGCCCGGGAAGCCGGCGCCTGTATCGTTGGCGTGCCCGCCTACGAAACACTAAAGCAGGTCGATGCTTCCGATCATATTATCCGAACCCTGAAACGGGATGACATATGGCTGGCTCAGACGCCCCAGGCCTTTCGTCATGATTTGATCCGCATGGCCCATGACCGTGCCCGAATAGAGGGGTATTCCGCCACAGACGATGCTTGCCTGGTGGAAAGGCTGGGGGCAACGGTGAAAATTATCACCGGCAGTCGAAACAACATTAAAATTACCATAAAAGAAGATCTTGAAATGGCCGGCTGGCTCCTGGCCTCTGGCAACTGTTAACCCTGTCACTGGTTCCCTGTCCCTGGCCCCTGGGAACTGCGAGCTCGGGAGTGTCAGCCAGAGACAAGTTACCAGTTGCCAGAGACCAGGAGCCAGTGACAGGGTTAACAGTTGACACCCACACGACTCATCCTTAAATTAAAGGATTAAAATAATACAATAAGTTCCTGATTGAATGAAACCCCTGTGTTTCATCTCGTTTACGATCAATTAGGGTAGGAATCAATTGATTATAAGGAGATATTGACGATGCAAGACACGACGATGGATACTCCGCAGAGCGACATGGCCAGCAATGCCTACCTGCACCAGCTTAAAGCGACCTTTGAGCAACTGCCCAATGATATCAACCTGTATCTTTTCACGGCCAAGGGACATGAGGACGCGTTCACGCATGCGAATCGTGAGGTCATCAGGGCATTTAGGGAACTGAGCTCAAAAATCACCTTGCGAGAGTACGATCTGGATCATGAATTGGCCAGGAAATGGAATGTTACCAGCTCTCCCACCTTATTAATCGCACCGGAGCAGTATTCCATTCGCTGGCTTGGCGCCCCGATGGGTGAGGAGGCTCGCACTTTTCTTGAAACCCTGATCCTGGTCGGAATGGGAAAAAGTCAGCTTAGTGATCAGTCTCTTAATGTCATTAAAAAGCTTGATTCACCCAGGAATGTAAAGGTTTTTGTCAGCCCGACGTGTCCCTATTGTCCCCAGGAGGCTGTCAATGCGGTCAAAGCTGCCATTGAGGCCCCTGAAAATGTCGCCCTCGAAATCATCGATATCCAGTCTGAACCGGAGCTGGCCAATCAGTATGGGGCCCAGAGCGTTCCCCAGGCGTTTGCCAATGACGTCCTGATTGGACAGGGCGCCCAGGCCGAAGAGGTTTTTATATTATCGCTCCAGACATTAGAGCCCCAGACTATTTTTATACCGGACAGCGATGCTGAGGAGGTGGAGACCGACCTGGTTATTATCGGTGGTGGACCGGCTGGATTGACAGCCGGTATTTACTCTGTTCGCAGCGGATTACGTACCGCTGTGGTGGAACGCGAAGCCCTTGGAGGGCAGGTCGCCACAACCCCGATTGTAGAAAATTACCCGGGCTTCACTTCAGTTGGCGGTAAAACCCTGGTTGATATTATGGTGAGCCATGCCTTGCAATACGTTCAGATATTTCAGGGAGAGGCAGTGGTTGATGTGCAAATAGGAAATCCCATAACCGTGTTGACCAGTCGCAGAAAATTTTTAACCAAAACAGTCCTTTTTTCAACCGGGGCCATCCACCGCCATTTAGGCGTTTCCGGAGAGACACGGCTATCGGGCAGGGGTGTGAGTTATTGCAGTACCTGTGATGGCCCCCTGTTCAAGGGGAAAAAAGTGGTGATGGTGGGCGGTGGCAACAGCGCCGTGACCGAAGCGCTGCATCTGTTTCACATGGGCGTGGATGTCACCCTGGTCCATCGCCGGGATAAATTAAGAGCCCAGGATTTCCTGGCCAAGCAGCTTGCCGACAACAACATCCCGGTGCTCTGGGATACTGAGATAAAAGAAATCAAGGGAGAGGCGCGCGTTGAGGAAATTTTGGTGGTCAACAATAAAACGGGTGAAACATCCACAGTTAAAACCGACGGTGTGTTTATCGCCATCGGATATACCCCGGCCGTTGAGCTTGCTGAAATGATAGGATTGGAAATAAACGAGGATGGCTATATCAAGCACGATGGAAAACACCGCACCAATGTCCCCGGCGTCTATTCCGCAGGAGATGTTGAAGGCGGCTACAAACAGATTGTTACGGCCTCCGGTCAGGGCGCTGAGGCTGCCATGACGATATTTGAAGATCTCATTAATCCCTACTGGTTGAACTAAAGATAGGTGTCGGGTGTCAGGTTTCAGGTGTCAGGCTGAAGGTTCTGATCGTCAAACCTGACACCTGAAACCTGACACCTGTAATTAAATAACCTTCGATTCGTTCACCAGGCTAAAACCACTGTACCAACTCTTTAAACCTCACACAGCCTCCGGGCAGCCTCCTCCAGGGTTTCATCCTTCTTGGCAAAACAGAACCTCAGTACTTTATAGTCATTTTTGCGGTGATAAAATACGGATGGCGGGATGGCGGCTACGCCATAATCCACCGTCAGACGTCGGGCGAATTCAACGTCGGATTCCCCGGTAATTGACGCGTAATCGACCATTTGAAAATAGGTTCCATGACAGGGCAGGGGCTTAAAGCGCGACCCCTGTAGAGCGCTCTGAAATAGATCGCGCTTTTGTTGATAAAATGCCGGCAACTGGAGATAGACCTCTTTTTTCAGCATAAAGTCAGCCAGGGCATGCTGAACCGGTGTGTTGGAGGCAAAGGTGAG
>CAVXZZ010000048.1:0-12192 GCA_963766255.1 uncultured delta proteobacterium | reverse complement strand
ATGTCCTGTTGCTTGGTTCAGACACATTGCTGGCTGGCGACAGTGGAAAAGGGCGATGATCACTTTTCTTGCCACAAAACGAACTGATACAAATTTACTATGCAAAATCGCATCATCGAAAACATGGAAGAAGGCCGGATTCCGCATGACGCACTTGATATTTCCGTCAAAAGAGAATCTTAAATAATGTGCCCCGAGTTTAGGATAACATCCCGCTTATTTCAAGAAGCCCAATATATCAATTCCGCTTCCGTTCAATTAGACTTCTATCATAGGAGAACCTATGACCGATAAGAAGAATCCAAAGATTCCGATTGAAAAAAGCGGGATCATGCCGACTAACCTTTCCGGCAGCGAGAGTATCGCCCGGGCGGTGATCGACGCCGGGGCCCGGGTGGCAGCCGCCTATCCCGGGGGGCCGATAACAGGGGTTGTCGATAAATTGATCGATCTGGCGGCTTCCAGCGATCTGTATGTGGAGTGGTCCAACTGCGAAAAAGTGGCCTTTGAGGTCGCGCTGGGCTGCTCGCTGGGCGGCCGGCGATCGGTGATCGCTGCCAAGCACGTCGGCATCAACCATATACTGGACCCATTGATGACCGTCAATTTGACCGGATCCGGCGGCGGGATGGTGATCCTGGCCGGTGATGATCCGGGATCTTACGGCTCGCAAAACGAGCAGGACAGCCGCCTGCTGGGCGCTTTTGCCGAGATTCCCATTCTGGAGCCGGCCACCCCGCAACAGGGCTACCGGATGACCCGCGAAGCCTTCCGCCTGTCCGAAGCCTGCCGTCTGCCGGTAATGGTAAGATTTGTGGCCGATTATACGGTTGATACAGCCCCCGTCACCATGGAACCGCCTGCTCCCTCCACTCACGGCCGAGTTTAGCCGGGAGCATCGCTGGTCGGCTCTGCCGGCCCTGGTGGTCGATGACCACGCAGCGCTGCATAAAAAGCTGAAGCAGGTTGCCGGATCTTTCGATCATCCGCCCTACCGAACCTTTAACAGCAGTGACCACGGCGGCAGCAAGGGCATCATTGCTGCCGGTCACATGGCGGCCAGGTTGCGGCATTATGAGCCGCACGCCGATCTGAGCGTTTTCGAGCTGGGCACCATATTTCCGCTTCCCGAGGATCAGATCAGCGCTTTTCTCACAGGAGTTGAGCGCGTGTATGTCCTCGAAGAAGTCGAACCGTTTATCGAAAATCAGGTCAGGTCTTTGGTACAGCGGCTGGGGTTGAAAGTGAGGATTTACGGCAAAACCACCGGCCATGTCCCCTGGGAGGGTGATATCCACCTGGAAAAGATCGCCGGCCTGCTGACTGAAGAACTGGGACAGTCGCTGAAGGCAGCCCCGGCGCCGGCGCGAACCTACCCGAGCCGCCAGCCCTTTGGCGACGGCTGCTCTTATACGCCTTTTTTTAAAAACTTGCAGCAGATGGTCGCTGAAAAAGTAATACCCCAACCGATTGTGGTCGGTGAAACCGGCTGTCTTGTCAGGCTCAGCAATCCGCCCTTTGAAATGCTGGATGTGAAATACTCAATGGGGTCCAGCATCGGTATTGCCTGCGGCCTCTGGCGCAGCGGCGTTGAGGACAAAATACTGGCGGTGTCGGGCGATTCGGTTTTTTTTCACACTGCCATCAATGGATTGATCAATGCCGCCCATCACCAGGCGGATATTGTCGTGGCTATTATGGACAATGAGACGGTGGCCTTGACCGGTTTTCAGAATCGCACCGGAGGCGGATCCACGGCCATGGGGGAGCAGGCGCAACCGATTTACCCTGAAGAAGTGGCCAGGGCAATGGGTATCGAGCATATTTACACTCTGGACGCTTTTGACGAAAAGAGCATCAGACACACGCTGCAGGATGTCTTTAGCCGCAAGGGGCTTTCGTTTTTGGTGGTGCGCGGACGATGCCCGTTTATCGAAACCCGGAAGTGCCAGGCAACGGGGGGCTCTGTAAAAACAGGGTCAGATCTTTAATATTCAAATATAGATTGTGTTACCGTTATTCCGGCGAAGCATATTCGGCTTTGGAATAAAATGAAAACCCTCCCGAATACAATCGGGAGGGTTTTTGTTGGACAATTTTTCTTTTCACCTTAGAAAAATTTATTCGAGATGTTTCAACCCGTGGGCTTCTTTGAACTCGTGCCATTCATCATGGTCTAAATTTCCATCCTGATTCAGATCAATGGCGTTGAATACATTTTTATCTGCATTTTGGAAATACGCAGCAAACTCATTCCAATTCACAAGTTCATCGCCGTCGGCATCCATATCGCCGAAGTGAGCGTTGTATGTCTTAGGATCTGGCATGGTGGATTTGGATGTTTTTTACTACCTGAACATCCGACAGCCAGCACAACTAAAAAAATTGGTATCAAGAGCAACCACATTCGTCTCATAATGTCCCTCTCTTTTCGGAGTGAATAAATTAAAAACCCGTTTCCAGATGGAAATAAACATTAGACCAACAATAATTCGCCTTTTGTTCCAGTCAAGTCGTTAATTTAAAAAGAGGCTTGCTGGGGCCGCACGAAGTCGGTTGATATGACTCGAGAGCTACAAACGGCCAAAAAATCAACACAAATTTCGTTGCAGGTCTCTATAGATCCGGTTGCAATTCAAGTGCGTAGCAAGGGATTGGATAACTCATGACTTTTCAGCGAAGCTGGCGTACATGCTCTGGTTGCGGTCTTTTAGGTAGGGATACTTCTTTCTTTCGCACTTTAGATACGCCATATCTACCGTGCCGACCAGAACGCCTGGCTTGGCCTTCAGCCTGCTCAGACAAGCTTTGTCTCCGTCCACAAACGGAGGGCAGAATACAGTTCTTCCGTTGTTCAAGCCAGCCCAGTTTGTGCTCATGATGTAGATCGTATTCTCCACTGCTCGGGTTGTGACGAACGTGTGCCAGGTAAAGAAACCTGCATCCCGTGGCCATCCGCCCGGATGGAGCAACAGCGAGATGTCTTTATCCACTGCCAGGTGGCGGGTTAGCTCCGGAAAGCGAATATCATAGCAAATACAAAGGCCGACGCGCACGCCGAGAACTTCAAAGATCTCCAGGGGCCGCTTACCGTTTTTGAAAAAGCGCTTCTCGTTGCATTCACCGGTACTGCATACGTGCCATTTGTCGTATTTAGCTTCAATGCCGCCGGCCGGTCCGACGACGGCTGCTGCAATGGTGAACGCCCCGGAGCTCCTTTTACGTGGAAAGCTGTAGCAGATGTAGCAGCCCAGATCCCTGGAAAGGCGTGAGAACGCCTTAAAACTCGGTCCGTCCCAGTCTTCAGAGAGGCCTTCAAGCTGGTTGAACACGATCTCGTCATAGCCGGAACTGGAGAGTTCGGGCAGCACGTAAATATCATGGCCCGGTGTCGCGCGTATGGCATCCATCGCCGTGCTAATATTCGCCTCTCGATTACCGATGTTCTGGGGTATCTGGCAGCCGGCCACTGTAATGGGTCTATCCGCTCCCATGAAGGTCTCCCTATTTTTTCGTTTGCGTATACTTGTACTTCGGAAACTTTACAGATCAACAAGAAATTTCACAAGACTTTTCAGCATGTGAATTACACAAGGGAATTATTTGTTGTGACTTCTATTGAATAGGATTGTTATTTTTTTGTCTGCCCTTTGATATCTTACTTCATGCACCGACATGAGGTTGTGTTGCCGGTCACCTGGTTCCGAAAAAAGGATCTGCCTCCCAGCCGGGGGATGCTGCTGCTGTCAGCAATTATATGCTTGACATAGAGGATTGAATATCTGTATAGGAGAACAGTTCTTTAGATAAAGGGTTTGATATGACTACATAAATCGTCTTTTATAACCTTTGGAGACCAAAGCATGCTTTGGAACAGAGAGCAACCCCATTCTTAAAAATAGAATGGGGTTTTTTGTTTCGGGATTCTCTAAAAGGAGGGAAAAAATGGCCGGAACCAAAAGGATTTTTATCAGCGACATTCATTTGAGTTCGCAGGAGCGTTACGATGCAACGCCGGAGAATAGAAGGGCACGTTTTAAGCCCGAGGAGCATGAAAAGAGGCTGGTTAATTTTTTGAATAAATCGGTCCTGGAAAAAGAAAAGGAGATAAAGGACCTGGTTCTGGCGGGTGACATCTTTGATACCTGGGTATGCCCACCTGATGAGGCGCCACCGACCTTTAAAGCAATCTTTGAATCCAATCCTAAAATTATGGCAGCCCTAAGAGCGATCGCAAAAAGTCGCATCAATCTGTATTACCTTCCGGGAAATCATGATTACAGCCTCACCAAAGCAGTTCTTCAGTCAGAGATCCCGGGGGTTCTTTTTCAAAAAGCCTATGATGACGGCCAATTGAAACTTCATGCGGAACATGGAAACAGTCATGTGGTATTCAATAAGTCATTTTCGAAAATTGCCGGTGGGCGTCCCATTGGCTATTTTATCACCCGCCTTGTCGAGCACCTGGGTGGCTATGTCAGCCGGTTCCATGACCTTATTTCCTATTCCGATGATGTCGTTAAACTGGTGGCAGGTAAATCAAACTTTTTTAGTCTACTGATGACGGCTCTGGCAGACAGAGCCGGTGTAAAAGAGATTGTAATGAACTCAAGGGGAAGAAAGATCTCGATTAAAGAAATAAACAAAATGTACAAACCTCTCAAAATAAAATTTCCGCCCATCAGGGCCGTGTCGAAATTAGCGTTTGAAGGCGAATTGGAGCATGTCGGCGACCGCTTGTGCAAGAAAAAAGGTTATAAAATAGTTATCTTCGGCCATACCCACAAAGCCAAAATCGACAAAGATTCCTTTCTCGTTGCGGATAGAATCTACGCCAATGCGGGCTGCTGGAGTCAGAAAAAGGCTCACTGCGTGATTGCGGATTTAAATAAGAAAGGCAAAGCCAGGGTCAAGCTATGCAAGGTGCTAGAAACGGGTCGCCCTGTTCTAGTTGAAAAGGAAAAGATCAGTGTCAGGGGAGGGAGATGATTTGACAACAGTCAAAATCAGGATTTAATTGACTTGACAACCTCCTCTCATAATATCTGTATTTTTACCAGAGTTGGAATATCATTTACATATCAGTAGTTTTGGTCAATTTGTGATTATCAAGTAAACACAAGTCGGGAATCCGACTTTGGACTAATTTTAAGACATATCACAATCGCAGCTGAAATGCAGATTATCGCAATTAAATTACTGCTGGAAATCAAACAGGGGTGTCGGCAGCATTAACCCTTAAGTACCACCAATTTATTGGCTTATCCAAACACTAAATGATATTGGGCAGGTGAAAATGAAAAACCGATTTATCTATATCATCTTAGCAATCATGTTAGTAATATTAGTCAACCCATTTATTCGCCACACAGGGAAAACTGGTTACTTTATCGCCACCATGTTTGCAGCAATGATTCCTTTAGCCAGCTATTATGCCTTAACAGAAGATAGGAAACGAGCAATTACAATTCTTTTTATCGCTGCGCCTTTTGTGATACTTGACGGTTTTACCATGTTTTTGACACACCGCTATTTAATTGTGGTCGGATACTGTTTTGGCACAATTTTATATTTTTATATCGTAGTCCTATTGCTGAGAAATCTTCTTTCGCATAGAGTGATAACAGCTAACTTGATATATTGCGCCATATCTATTTATCTTTTGATTGGGGTCATGTGGGCTGGTGTCTATACTGTTCACGAGGGTATTTTTCCCGGTTCGTTTTCAGGATTATCTGAAACTACTGATTTACTTTATTTCAGTTTCGTCACCCTTACCACGGTAGGCTTCGGTGACGTTGCACCCATATCAATACTTGCTAAAAGGCTTGCGATATTCGAAGCAGCAATGGGCAGCATTTATATGGCGATTATTATTGCCCTGATCGTCGGAAGGTATATGTCACTGCAAGTAGAGCGAGATTCTGAAAGCGAAACCAGTTTAAAAAAATGAGACGTCATTTTTGTTTATTTTAGGGGCCCTGCTTTTACCTTTTTGAAAGTGCTGATTTATGCTATTTATGCGTACTTTTGACACCACCAAAAATGCTGTGATATACGGATGTAATCTGCAACTTATTTAAATTCCATGTATTGGCAAGTGATCGCAGGTTTTGCAAACCCTCAATTTTCTCTATGATCGAGCACATATATGCAATTTACATAGACGTATCATAATTACTCGCATGGGAAAAATTTTCTGGGTAAAAAGGCAGGAAACAAACATGAAACAGATTAAAAGCGGATGGCTTGTTTTCCTGGTGGCCGCAATGGTTTTCCTGGCGGTTCTTGGCTTCAACCAAACGAGGGTTAATGCCCACGGTCACCATGGCGGTGGGGGTGGCGGTCACCACCACGGTGAACATCCCCACGAGCACTACCGCGGGGGCGAGCACCAGCACCCGTCCGGCTACGATTCCCACTACCATCACAGCCACGACGACTACGGCGATCATGACCACCCTTGCCGCTCCACCCAAGGGTCAGGGGCGGGTACGGAAGGGTCCCGGAGCGACCCTTTCAACGAGGAATGTCTGAATCACAAGGGTGAGTGGGAACCCAGCCAGGGGGATTAATGGGGCCGTATCCTAACCTTACGAGACTTTGGTGACTCTTGAAAAGCTGTTATATCATACGGTCAATCGAAATTTTGGCTTACTTCCAATTCGATCAAGTCAATTGTAGGTCATAGCATTTTAGATAATCAAAATCAGTTGATTCTATGCAAATCAGTGTTCTCGGGTAGTTGTAAATCCTGTGGTGTCTATAATTAATAGCAATGGAGGATGTTTGCATAGCTGCTATCTACCACAGGTTTCATATCGATCTATAAAATACAGATACTGTATCTGAACTTTGGTAGGCCCCAAGTAAGCTGTGAAAGCATATTGTCAATCGAAGTCTTAACTTACTTTCCCATTCTGTCAGATCAAGTATAGGCCCGGACAGATCAAGCTTTAATGCTTTTTTTACTGCTTAGGGCAATCGGACGACCAGAACCGGGATGGGGGAATTTTTGATCACCCATTTGGCGGTGCTGCCTACCAGAACATCGGCCAGGGTGCCGTGGCCGTAAGTGCCGACAACAATCAGATCACAATTTTGTTCCTGGGCGGTTTCAACGATCACCTCGGCGGGGACTCCGTTTTTGATTAGAACTTCGTCGGTGACAAAAACCTGCTCCTGGGCATCGGCCTGGGCTTTTTCGGAAAATGCTTCGAGTACTTCCTTGAGGGCGACAGAACCCCTTTTTTTGCCGATCAACTGATCTCTGGCATCGGAATAATGACGGCTTTTGATTTTTTCCCAGGTGTCGGTGTTGATCATGTTGGTGATAAATTCTTCCCCGGGGAATTCAGCCAGCACATGCAGGATCGTGATACCGGCGCCATACATATTGGCCAGGCTGACCGCATAGGCAAAGGCGTGAACTGCATTTTCCGACAGGTCGGTTGCATACAGGATTTTTTTGATTTTGATGTTTGGTAGTATCATATATCGATATCCTTCACTATGCAGCGATTACCTGGCGGGCATTTGACTTCATCTCCCGAAATAAAAATTGGGCAGCCACAGGGCAATTCCGGGAAACAGCATGACGATTGCCAGGCCCACCATCATCACCAGCACAAAGGGTATGATCGAGCGATAGATATCCGCCAGGGTTACCTCCTTAGGGGCCATGGCCTTCATCAAAAACAGGTTGTAGCCGAAGGGCGGCGTCATGTAGGCAATCTGGCAGGTGATCGTATAGAGTACGCCGTACCAGATCGGGTTATAACCCAGACTGATGACCAGAGGGACATACAGGGGGGCCACAATGATCAGCATGGCCGTGTCGTCCAAAAACATGCCCATCAGGATGTAGGACAACTGCATCATCACCAGCACCCCAAAAGGACTGAGCCCCCACCTTTCGATAAACAGCGACTGGATGGCATGCACGGCACCCAGACCGTCAAAAACAGCCCCAAAGCAAAGGGCTGCCAGAATCACCCACATGAACATGCAGCTGACGCTGAGCGTATTTTTTAAGGTTTCATCCAGTACCCGGTAGTTCAGGCGGCCTTTGACGAGAGCGGCAATGGTTGTAGCGGTTGCACCGGCGGCCGAACATTGAACCAGACTGGTGATCCCCATCAAAAAAAGTCCGGTCATGGAAAAAATAATGAGCAGGGGTACGATCCCGGCCCTGAGCAATTTAATCTTCTCCGCCCAGGTGATGGACTCCAGTTCTTCCTTTGACAATGTGGGGCCCAGTTGGGGCTGAAGTCGGCATCGGATATAGATGTAAGCCATAAAAAGCCCGCCAGGAGAAATCCGGGGAAAACACCGGCCAGCCACAGCTGGCCCACGGGTTGCCTGGCGATCATGCCGTACAGGACCAGTACGACACTGGGCGGCACCATAATCCCCAGGGAACTGCCGGCCTGGATGACACCGGTAACCATGACCTTGTCGTAGTCGCGTTTGAGCATTTCCGGCAAAGCCAGGCTGGCGCCGATGGCCATGCCGGCCACACTCAAGCCGTTCATAGCGGATACGGCGACCATTAGCCCCATGGTTCCGATGGCCAATCCGCCGCTGATGGATCCCATCCAGACGTGAAACATTCGGTAGAGATCGCTGGCGATGCCCGACTCGGAAAACATATAACCCATATAGATGAACAACGGCAGGGTGAGAAGGGGATACCAGTTGAGCAAGGCAAAGGCCGCGTTAAAGGGCATCTCGGCGGCACCCTTGCCCCAGAGCATAAGGGCGAAAAGGGTGGCAACACCACCGATGGCACCAAAGACCCGCTGCCCAGTGAGCAGCATGAGCATCATGGAAGTAAATATCAGTATGGCGATAAGTTCATAACTCATGTTAAAGCTTCTCCCCTCTCGCTTTGGCGATATCCTTGAAAAAGGTTGCGATTGACTGCAGCAGCATCAGCAGAATGCCGGTTCCCATGATAATCTTGATGGGAGCCATATACGGTGCCCAGGCAGAACGATTTTTTTGCCCGTACATGACAGCGTATTCAATGCTTGAATAGGCACCGTAGAGGAGAAACACGAGGTAGAAAATCAGAAAAAGACTCGTAACAGCGTCAACCTTGGCCTGTTTTTTTTCCGACCAGCGGCCATAGAGCAGATCCATTCTGACATGGCCTTTGAGTAACATGGAGAATCCACCGCCGAGCAGGTAATACGCGGCCATGGTGAACTGAGCCGTTTCAACCGCCCATATGCTTGAAACACCGAAGAGGTTTCTGGCAATCGGCTCGTAGAGCAGGATCGCGATCATAGCGAAGACCAGATACATGGAAAATATGCCGACCACCGTGTTGATTTTATCAACCGACCGTACGAAAATTTTTACTGCTTTAGGCATTTTTGCCCCTTTCCTTTAGTGCCCTAACCTATAATTGGATTGAGCGATTTTTTACCCGATCTGCGCCGATTTAGCACGGCTGCACTCACGACCCGCGAATTTAACTCAGTCCTCCCGCAGTCGGACCTGGGATTCGTGAACCCGAGGCATCCAATTTTGGCACAGTTTTGGTAATCAATCGCCCAATGAAGTATTTACTCAGTTATTAAAAGTGTGCCCTCCCTGGCCGGATCAACTTTCAAGCCGGGGAAGGCACCTGCATCCTTGATGCCCAATCATTAGTACCGGTAAGGAGGACCGGCATCTTTCATTGTTTGGGCGTATTCTTTGAGTATTTTGACGACCTTGGCACTTCTGGGGCTCTTTTTGGCAGTCTCGTCCCAGAATTTAAGAGCGGCATCTTCCACCTGCTTCCACTCTTCCGGGGGAATAGAGGTGAGTTCCAGTTTCCCGCCCTTGGTGCGGTAATGCGCCTCACCCCACCAGTACCAGTGCTGGCGGTAGTAATGGGAGCTGTCCATTTGAAGCTTGAACAGGGTCTGCAGGCGCTCCGGCAGGGCATTCCATGCATCGGAGTTGGCATAATACGAACCGGCCCACGCGCCGGAGATGGGGTTGGTCAGATAGTATTTGGTGACATCCGCCCATCCCACGGTATAATCCTCGGTGATACCGGACCAGGCCACCCCGTCCAATTCACCGGTTTGAACGGCCATTTCGATGTCCTCCCAGGGCAGGGTTACCGGGATGACACCGAATTGCTGCATGAACCTCCCGCCGGTGGGAAACATGAACATTCTCAGGCCCTTGAGGTCTGAAAGGTGTCGGATCGGCTTGGTGGTAGCAAAATTGCACGGGTCCCAGGCCCCGGCGCTCAGCCAGGTAACGCCCTTTATTTCCGAGAAGGCTTCCTGCCAGATTTCATTCAGACCGTACCAGTTAAACAGCACCGGAACATCCAGCGAGTAGCGGGATGCAAAGGGGAAGTAGGCGCCAAATATGGCCACATCCACAGGCGCCGCGATGGAGTCATCATCATACTGGACGGCTTCAATGGTTCCCTTCTGCATGGCTCTGAACAACTCACCCCCGGGCACCAGCTGATCGGAATTGTACAATTCGATTACCATTTCGCCATCGGCGACCTTGTTAAAGGCATCGATTGCCGGTTTACAGACATGCGCGGCCAGGGCCGGGCCGGCGTAGGTTTGCATTCTCCACTTGATGGTGGTTTTTTTGGCGGCATGCACAAAGGGCGCGCTTACCGTCGTGGCTGCCACGGCAGCTGCTCCAAGGCCTGCTTTTTTGAGAAAATCGCGTCTTTTCATTCGTCCGGGCTCCTTTCATGTTGTTGGGGTTAACGGATGTTGAAACCAAATTGACCGCACACAACGAAGTCGATTGTGAACATTAAGGATGTCAAGGTGATGGTTCATCGACGATGGTTAGATGCGCCGCAGCGTCGTTTCATACCGGATGTGCAGTCTATGCGGACTACCTGTCTATACAATTCCTGCTCTAAAAAAACTTTGCCCACTTTGACGATAGAGCAAAGCTTAGCCCAATAGTTCGGATAGAGTCTTTATTTTCTTACTAAAACTACAAACTTTGTCAAGTGATTTATGGCAAAGCCGACCTGAATATATTGTACTGCTTTAACTACCCCGTTGCATAAGAAGCTGTCAAGTTTTTTGTCACCGGACCCTGGTGTTCACGGTACCGATAACCTTATCTAAGATTACACCCGGCCGGTCATTCCAGCAGCCAGTTATTTGCGGGGTTAAATAGATCCGGCCAAAAAAGGATTGACTCAATACTGGCCTCCGTTATATTTTTACGGCTTAATTAAACGGGATGGGTCGCTGATACCAACAGATCCGACGTTGCCAGTCATGCAACCCATGCAACCAACATTCAGCCACGATAAAGGAAATTGATATGTCCGATTCTACGAGCCTCCTGGAGAGGGAATTTACCGAAGACGTCTGCTGCGAGTTGCTGCCTGAATGGAAAGGCCTCGAAATAAAGATAGCCCAACTAAGCGGCGGAATTACGAACAAACTTTACCGAATCCAATCAAAGGCCGGGGATTACACGGTGCGAATTTACGGTGACCAGACCGAACTGTTTATTGACCGTGAATACGAGGCGCAGACCATCGAGGCAATGGCCAAAATCGGCGTTGGCTCGAACCTGGTAAAGTTCATGCCTGAGATTGGCGTTACCATTGTGGAATTTATCGATGACTCCATTGTCCTTACCAATGATCACTTTTTGGACAAATCCCTTTACCCGAAAATTGTCGATCCCATCTTAAAAATTCATGACAGCGGGGTTCAGCTGCCAAAAATATTCAATCCGATGGTGGAAGTAAAGAAAATGTCCACCATCCTTAACAATCTCAAGGTTAATTATCCGGAATTCGATATCGCCGGCACCATAGACCGCCTGGAAAAGCTGACGGAGATTATCAATATTCCTGAATCGCAATATACGGCCTGCCACAATGACCTGCTGGCGGACAATTTTATCCTCATCAATGAAGATGCCAGGCACAAATACGATTCACCCATGTACATCATTGATTGGGAGTATGGCGGAATGGCCCCCCGCTATTATGATATGGGCGATATGTTCCAGGAGATCCTGGTGCCGCGCGTAGAACGAAAAGGACATTGTTGCCGAATACAGCAAAGGCGCTAATTTTGATGAAACCCTGTATTATATTGATCTTTTTAAACCATTTCCGGATATTTACTGGTTTTTGTGGAGCCTGATTCAGCTCAACATCTCAAAAATCGAATTCGACTATTA
>CAVXZZ010000047.1:0-7383 GCA_963766255.1 uncultured delta proteobacterium | reverse complement strand
GGTGGACCCCTTTGCCTATCTATCGCACTTGAGCGCCATGGAATACCATGGCCTCACCCAGCGAATGCCCGCGATCCTCTCGCTTTCTTCCCCTTCCCCCGCCGAGTGGCAACAATCCGCCTTGGCCAGGATGAAGCGGGATCTGGGCGAAGCATCGCTTGAGGCCTACCGCACCGCGGGACTCCCCACCTTGATCCGACCCCGGATCGACAAGATCGAGCGGCAGGTCGTCAAGGTCTATACCAGTTCGCACTTGGGAGCCTTTGTTGCGGTTCGGAACCGCGCCTTGCGGGTGGCGACCATAGGCCGAACCTTCCTGGACATGCTTCGGGAGCCCGATCTGTGCGGCGGTATCTATCATGTGGTGGAGGTGTTTGAGGCGCACGCAGCGACCTACTTACGACTCATCACCGACGAGATCGCGCAGCACGGAACCAAGATTGACCAGGCCGGGCCGGCTACCTCCTGGACGGCGCATTGCAGGCTGAAGAGTCCACACTGGATTGCTGGCAATTGTTGAGTCCTAAAAATAAACTTCAAAATTATTGTCGCTCCCACAAAACAGACTGTGTCGCAATTGTCAAAACTCCGCAATTCGTGATTTTGTCATTCCGGACTTGATCCGGAATCCAGCTCTTTGCGCTATGCCACACTACTGGATGCCGGATCAAGTCCGGCATGACAGGCAGAAATTAAGTGCTTTTTGGAATTGCGGCACAGTCTGGAAGGCAGGAGTCCAGTTTGAATCCGCCTGGATTCCCCAGTGACAAATCAATTTGCGGATAAACTGATATTTCTGAAAAAATCGTGGAGATTATTAAATGGCTGCGGCTGCTTCTAAAAAAGTCATCTTCGCTGCATTGGCCGGAAACGGCTTGATTGCGTTGACAAAATTTATTGCCTTTGGATTTACCGGCAGCTCGGCTATGCTGTCTGAAGGGGTGCACTCCGTTGTGGACACCGGCAATCAGGTTCTTTTACTTTACGGGTTGCGCCGGGCCGCGATACCGCCGGATGATCAATTTCCGTTCGGTCACGGCAAGGAAGTCTATTTTTGGAGTTTTATTGTCGCCATTCTGATTTTTGCCGTAGGTGCCGGTGTCTCGATTTATAAGGGCGTTCATCATCTTCTGCACCCGGTGGCGATTGAAGGTCCTTACTTAAATTATATTGTGCTGGCCCTGGCGATGCTGTTTGAAGGCGCCGCCTGGTATTTTGCCCTGACTGAATTTACCAAGGCCAAGGGCAAATGGGGCTATTTAAAGGCTGTGCAACGCGGTAAGGATCCCGCCATGTTTGTTGTGCTCTTTGAAGATTCCGCGGCCATGCTGGGTCTCATCGTTGCCGCGGCGGGGATCTTTTTGAGTCAAATCACTGCCAATCCTATTTATGATGGTATTGCCTCGATCATCATCGGCCTGATTCTGGCCGGCACAGCCGCCTGGCTGGCCTATGAAACCAAAAGCCTGTTAATCGGGGAAAGTGCCAACAAAGAAGTGATTCAGGGCATCAGGAAAATTGCCCAAACCCACAGCCGCATCCAGCACGTCAATGAGGTTCTCACCCTGCACATGGGCCCCGATTTCATTTTGTTGAATCTGAGTGTTGATTTCGACAACACGGCATCGGCCGGTGATGTTGAGAAATCCATCGCCGGGCTAAACCAGGATATCAAGCAGGCCTACCCCAGGATCAAGCGGATTTTTATAGAAGCGGAGGCGCTCCGCTGATAATTAAGATCGATGGGTCATCCAGCTATGCTGGGAGGATAGAAGACAAGTTAGTTGATTGGTTAAATAGTTGATTAGTAAAATAGTTCGAAGGATTTCAGTCTATTTGACTAAGCGAAACCTTGCATCTACTTAATCAACTCAATTATCTTAATCAACTTTATATTAGATTCCAGCTACATGAGACCAGCTGCCAGCGCCCGGAAACCAGCCACCAGTAACTAGGTGTACCTTTTAAGTTCGCGGTCAAAGCTTCTCTGTTCGTCGCGGCGTTTGATGGCTTCGCGTTTGTCGTATTTGCGCTTGCCCTTGGCCAGGGCGATGGTCAATTTGACCTTGCTGTCCTTAAAATACAGTTTCAGCGGTATGAGGGAATGGCCTTTTTCGTTTACTTTGGCGTAAATCCGTTTAATTTCGCGCTTGTGCAGCAAAAGCTTTCTGACCCTGAGCGGATCGTGATTTTCGTAGTAGGCAAAGGGGTAAGGCCCGATGTGCAGTTGATAGACAAACACCTCGCCGTTTAGAACCCTGCCATAGGCATCCTTGAGGTTGGCCTTGCCAAGCCGCAAAGATTTCACCTCGGTTCCCTTGAGGACCAGCCCGGCCTCGAATTGGTCTACGATAAAGTAATCAAACCGGGCTTTACGGTTGACGGCGATGGTTTTTATGGCACTTTTCGGCATAGCAAATATGATCTAAACAGTTTATTTTGATGGTGGAAATTAACTATAGAAGGTCACTGGTCGCTGGTCTCTTGTCACTGGCTACCGGTCACTGCACCCTTGTCCGGTGTTTTAGTAGCAGTTACTGACTGATACTGGACTGGATACTCGATATTGCAATTCCGAAATTTCAGATTGTTTTGCCCTTCATCGCTTATCAAGAATCGAATATCGAGTATTTTTTAACTAAAAGTCCAGAGGCCAACAACCAGTGACCTGTTACCAGCCACCAGTAAGCCGCCAGAGACCAGCCACCAGCGACCATTACCCAGCAACCAGTCGCCAGAATTAATTGTACTCCAGTTCCGCTATCATGTCACCGTAGGTGTCCTGGGTCATTTCGAAAACACCCCGGGCGGTCTTCTTTTTCATGGCCTCCTGGACAAATAATCGGGCGTCGCTGACGCTCAGGGAGCGAATAACCCGTTTGGCCCGCGGAATTGATTGTGGATTCATACTCAATTCATCCATGCCCATGCCGAGCAGCAGCGGAATATGGCGGGCGGTCGCCGCCATTTCTCCACATATGAAAACCTCGATACCTTTTTCCCTGGATACGTCCGCCACTTTTTTGACCAGTCGCAGAACCGCCGGGTCCAGTGGCTGATAAAGATGGGCCACATTCCGGTTGCCCCTGTCGATGGCCAGGGCATACTGGATAAGATCATTGGTTCCGATGCTGAAAAAGTCGGCTTTATCCGCCAGCAGGTCTGCCAGTACCACGGCGGAGGGGACTTCCATCATGATTCCGATTTCAATCTCCCGCTTATAAGGCAGACCGTCTTTTTCAAGGGACTCGGCAGCTTCGTCCAGGGCCTTTAAGGCTTCGCATATTTCAAAATAGGCCGCGATCATGGGAAACAGGATACGGACATTACCAAAAGCGGCGGCCCTTAAAATAGCTCTCAGCTGGGTTTTAAATACCTCGGGTTTTCGCAGGCAGTATCGTATGGCCCGAAGCCCGAGGGCCGGGTTGGCTTCATCCCGGCCGGATGAGTTGGCGATGGCTTTGTCTCCGTTGATGTCCAGGGTGCGAATGGTGACCGGCCTGGGAGCCATGACTTCAACCACTTCGCGATATTTTTCGAACAGTTCTTCCTCGCCGGGAAATTGCGGGCGGTTCATGTACTGAAATTCGGTCCGGTAAAGGCCGATGCCGTCGCCGCCGTAATTTTTTACCGATATAATTTCTTCCGGGAATTCAATATTGGCCATGACCTCCAGTTTGACCCCATCGGTTGTTTCGGCCGCCAGATGGCTTTCGCGGGTGATAACGGCTCTGTATTCCTCATAACCGCTTTTTCGTTCTTCGTATTCAATCAGGGTCTGTTCACCCGGGTCGATGATCACCGTGCCCTTATTGCCATCGACGATGATTAAATCGTCGCTTTTGATTGCTATGGTGGCCGTTTCAAGCCCGACCACTGCCGGAATCTCGAGTGCCTGGGCCATGATGCCGGTGTGAGAAGCCTTGCCGCCCCGGTTGGTTATGAAGCCCTTGATTCTTTCCAGGTTAATCTGGCTGGTATCGGCCGGAGACAGGTCGTGGGCCACCAGTATGACCCGCTTGTCTATGGCGGCGATATTTTTCGATGCCGCCCCGACCAGATTGCGCATGATGGCATCCGATACATGCACCACGTCCGCCGCCCGTTCCCTCAAATATTCGTCGCCCATTTTCTCAAAGGTTGCTTTCAGGTTGGAGACAATTTTTTTAAGCGCCCACTCCGCATTGACACCTTCGGTTTGAATGGTTTCAACGGTTTTGCCGTAAAGCATCTTATCTTTCAGCAATGCAACGTGGGTTTCGAGAATATAATCGCGCTGCAATTCTTCCGGACGATTTTTGAGGATGGTTTGGAATTCATCCCGGGCTTTTTTTACGGCCGCCTTGAATCGTTTGACCTCATCCTGACGTTTCTTATCCTTGATAAAATACTTCTCAACTACATCGACGCCTTCTTTGTCGACCAGATATGCCTTGCCGATACAGATACCGGGCGAGGCATTGATTCCTTTAAGTATTTTTTCCTGAGCAACAGGTTCGGCCATTGTCACTTTGATTCCCCAAATCCGCTATCAACGAGATCCGCAATGGCATCTAAGATGGACAGGTCCCCGGGATCTTCAATGATAATCGTTATTTTTGTTTCTTTGGCGCATGCCAGGGTCAAGATATCTAAAATGCTGGATGCGTCGGCTTTTTCATCGTCTTTTTGGATCCAGACATTTCCAATTGAATTCTGGGCGATGTCTGCAATTTGCGCCGCTGAGCGTGCGTGCAGACCGAGTTCGTTTTTGATAGTTGTGTGTCTGTATTTTGTTTGTTCTTTTTCTGCCATTAACCCTGAACCATTAAACCCGAAACGATACAAAAGCCTTTAACTATCTAACAATTTGTACCTGTTTGTCAATTCGAAATTATTGACATTTGAGAAGGCGGTTGATACGGTCTTTTTTGTAAATCTTCGTAATTATATACAATTGAAACTCTAATGCAACCGGCGTCATCCATGCCAACAGGGGAAAAAAATGACCGACAAAATTCTGCTTTTCGGAAAGGATGCTTGACCCTACACCCGGGCAGCTCGTGAAGCATTTGCCAAAGAAGGCCGCCAGGTAACCTATTATAACGTGGTCAAAGAGCCCCAGCATCTTGACACCATGTTGAAACACTCCAGGGGAGCCCGCAAGATCCCGGTGGTTGTCGAGGGTCAAACGGTAACCATCGGCTTTGACGGCGGAACGTGAGGAATCTAAAAATCGGCGGTACGCCGATTTTTAGAAGCTCAAAGCTCAAAGCTCGATGCGGGTTGCGCGATTCGTGTCACGGGGTGAGGATCCGATCAAACGGAAATCGATATCCACTATCCTGTGCCTTCTGTCCTCTGTCCTCCCCCGGCAACTAATTGATTGCGGACTATTGTCATGGTATCAGAAAATTCTTGCCGAATTAAATCCCTTATCACGGGAGGACCGAGACTGTGCTTGATTTAAAACCTGATAAAATGACCTATGAGCAGTTGGTGCTGCGTGCCGGGGAGCTTGAAAGGGAAATCTGCAAAGTTAATCAGGCCGAAAAAACGCTGCGCCGGCAAAATGAATATCTTACGGCGCTGCACGAAACTTCCATCGGGCTGATCGACCACCTGGATAAGGAAGAATTGCTGGAGGCGGTTTTACAGCGGGCAACAATGCTCACGGGAACTGAGCATGGCTACATATATCTGCACGAACCGGGTGAAGATGAAATCCAGATGCAGGTCGGAATGGGATTTTTTAAAAGCCAACTGGGCCGACGGGTCAAAAAAGGCGTGGGCATGGGCGGCAAGGTCTGGGAGTCCGAACAGCCGGTAGTGGTCGAGGATTATCGTTTCTGGGAGGGACGGATAAGCGATAAATCCCTGGATAATCTGCATTCGATTGTCGGGATTCCGTTAAAGGATCGTGACCGCATCCATGGTGTCATCGGTCTGGCCAGCGTTAAGCCGGGCCGACGGTTTGAGCAGGAAGATATTGCCATACTGGATCGATTTGCCGGTCTGGCCCTGGTTGCCCTCGACAAAGCCAAACTGTATGCCGATGTGCGGCGGGAGCTGGCCGAAAGAAAACGTACCGAGGGTATCTTGCGCCAAAGCGAGCAGCGCTATCGCCTCCTGCTGGAATCCTCGCCGGACCCCATCGTGGTCTATGACCTTGCGGGCATGGCCACCTATGTCAATCCCGCCTTTGAGCAGGCCTTCGGGTTCACCAGCGATGAATTGCTGGGTAAACAAATTGATTTTGTACCCGAAGAAAACTGGCCCGAGACCAACGACGTCATTGAGAAGATGCTGAGCGGCCAGAAAATTCAGCTGTTTGAAACCAGGCGCCTCACCAAAGACGGCCAGGTGCTGGATGTCCAGATCAGCTCCACCCTGTATTTAAACCGCAATGGCGAACCCGTTGGCAATATTGTTACCCTGCGGGATATCAGCGCCCAGAAAAAAGCCGAGGTCGAGTTGCGAAAATATCATGACCATCTCGAAGAGCTGGTGGGCGAACGCACCGCCGAGCTGGCCAAAATCAACGCTCAGCTCGAACTGGAGATTGAAGACCGCAAAAGAGCCGAAGAAGCCCTGCGAAAACGGGAAGTGGAACTCAAAGCCCAATCCCATCATCTGGAGGAAGTCAATACGGCATTGAAAGTGCTGCTCAAACAGAGAGAGGATGATAAGAAGGAACTTGGTGAAAACGTTTTATCCAATGTTAAGGATTTAATATCCCCCTATCTGGAAAGATTGAAAAAAAGTCGCCTGAATACCAACCAGAAAACGCTGATCGACATTCTTAGACTCAAATTTAAGCAACATGATATCGCCGTTTATCAGCAAGCTTTCATCCAGATATTTCAATCTGACACCCATGGAAATCCGGGTGGCCAATCTTGTTAAAGAGGGTAAAACTAATAAAGAAATCGCCGAGTTACTATGCATATCCAAAAATACGGTTCTCTTTCACCGCTACAATATCCGCTCCAAGCTCGGGTTGAAAAATAAAAAAATAAACCTGAGATCCCATCTGGTTTCCCACGATTTATAGTGGGTATTACCCGCTATTTTACTGCTATTTTATCAACTTGACATAGATGCCATATGGAGTATGGTGGACTACCGGCTCGAAGCCGGTGATCCGGCTATATTTTCATATAATTATGAACAGTTGCAGTTCCGACTGGAAATTTGGGGCCGGTTCTTGCGGCGATTCGTCCTTTCTTTTTTTAGATATACAACTAGTTATAAATACTAATAAATTTTACCCTTTTGAACTTCAATTTTTATTTGCTTGACTAAGGGGCCCGTATCCGATAGATAGCGTCCCATGAAATGAATGTAATTCATAGTTTGTGCGAAGGAAGATTATTACGGGTACATGTGAGATCGAATTGACTC
>CAVXZZ010000046.1:0-16916 GCA_963766255.1 uncultured delta proteobacterium | reverse complement strand
TATCGTCAATTATTCATAAAACTTGACCTCTTTTGAACCAAAGGTATATGTTTAACATTTAACCTTCGATAGGCAAATCAGGAAAGGATGACACGCTTTGGCCCACCATACCGAAAAAACAGCTTTAAATGACAGTGAAGCGAAGCGCCTGCTTGAAAAATTCGGCATTGCTTTACCCCCTGAACGATTTGTATCGTCGATAGCTGACGTTGCGGCGGCCGCCGACAGCATTGGATATCCGGTGGTATTGAAAGGAATCGGCGCCAGGTTGATGCACAAAACCGAACGGGGACTGGTGCACCTCAACCTTGCGGATTCCAGCGCTGTGGAGAACGCCGCACAGTCAATCAACACCGAGGCCGGCAAGGATCTGGATGGGTTTTTACTGCAGCCCCACATCGTCGGCCGGAGGGAATTTGTTGCCGGATTGTTTCAAGACCCGCAATTCGGTCCCGTGGTGATGTTCGGCATCGGCGGGGTATTCACCGAAGCCTTTTCGGATGTTGCTTTCCGCCTGGCGCCGCTAAGCGAAACCGATGCCCGTGAGATGCTCGGGGAAATTCAAGGCCAAGCCCTTCTGGGGGATTTCAGGGGCGAAAAAGCGATCCGCCAGGATGAGCTGATTCAAATATTGCTGGGATTATCCCTTATCGGCGAAACCCATCCGGAAATCACTGAAATTGACATTAATCCCTTGTTGGCAAACCCTGAGGGACGGGTGGCGGCGGTGGATACCCTTGTGGTCACCGGAGGCGAGGTCGAAAAAATCGACTTTCTGCCGCCCATCGCACCGGATGCCATTGGCGCCCTTTTTTATCCCAAAAGCGTTGCCATCGTGGGCGCTTCTTCTCAAATAGGTAAATGGGGCCATACCCTGACGGCCAATACCATCAGCGGCGGTTTCAAAGGCCCCATTTACCCCGTCAACCCCAAAGGCGGCACCATCGCCGGTAAAGAAGCCTTTCGATCCGTTTCCGAGATACCGGAAAAGATCGATCTGGCGGCGGTTACCATTCCGGCCCAGCATGTGCTGAAGCTCATACCGGAATTCAGCAAAAAGGGGATTCGAAATATGCTGCTGATCACCTCGGGTTTTGGTGAAACCGGAGCGGACGGCAAACGCCTGGAAGAAGAGCTGGTCAAAGCGGCCCGCAAGGCCGGTGTTCTGGTGCTGGGCCCCAACACCATGGGCATTGCCAATCCGCATAATAATCTGTATTGCACCGGATCACCGATCATGCCCCGGCCTGGTTCCACTGCCCTGGTGGCGCAGTCCGGCAATATGGGCATCCAACTGCTGGCTTTTGCCGAGCAACAGGGTATCGGTATAAGAGCGTTTTGCGGCTCCGGTAATGAAGCCATGATGACCATCGAAGATTACCTGGACGGCTTTGAAGTGGATACCCGTGACCCGCACGGTGATCCTGTATGTCGAAAGTGTTAAAAACGGCCGACGCTTTTTTGAAAGCGCCCGCCGGGTCGGCCGCAAGAAACCCATCGTGCTCTTAAAGGGCGGCAGAAGCGATGCCGGCAACCGGGCGGCGGCCAGCCACACCGGTGCCATGACATCCGATATCAAAATATTCGAAGCGGTTTGCCGGCAGGCCGGTGTTGTTTTGGCCCAAGAACCCATGGACCTTCTCGATTTAGCGGCGGCGTTCTCTTCCCTGCCCCTGCCCGAGGGACGCCGCGCTGCCATCGTGACCCTGGGCGGCGGCTGGGGGGTTGTCACCGCTGATTTGTGCGTCGAATACGGTCTGGAAGTACCGGAACTCTCACCGCAGCTGATGGACAAAATGGATCAGTTGCTGCCGGCCTACTGGAGCCGATCGAACCCCATCGATCTGGTGGGCATCCGCGACCCCGCCGTACCGTTGACGACCCTCGAGGAACTGATGAAATGGGACGGCTGTGACGCCGTCATCAACCTGGGCATTATGGGCCGCCGGATCATGGTCAAAAGATTTGGCCTATCGGTCCTCAAGGCCGACCCCCAGTATGACCAGGCCTTTGTCGATCAAATGAATCAAGGGTTTCTTGATTTTGAAAAGCAATACATCGAGCACATCGTTAACTTGATGGAGAAATACCATAAACCCATATTCGGCGTCAGCCTGCTGCCCGATGAAAAGAACCAGACCCTTTACCGGGTAACCGGCAGCGAATACAAAGGGGTGTTTTATCCAACCCCGGAACGGGCGGTGAAATCATTTGCCAAAATGGTCGATTATAAACGGTTTTTAAATAATTTTTTTTTAGGATTGTGATATCACCAAGCCTGTGATAAAGACGCTATTTTATTTTTGTGGTTAGCGAATTAAATTATGACAAAAAAAACTTTTAAATATAAATACGATTTTGAAATCGGATATCTCGTCAAGAGTCCCTGCAAGAAATGCGTCCTGAAAAAGACCTTCCCGAAGTGTGCGCCTAAATGCATTCTGCTGGACAAGATCCATGAGACCTTGTCCGAGGCCATATCCTGCACCCGGCGAACCTGATCAATATCCTAACCGAAAATTGAATATCAAAACAATAAGTCGTCATGTTGTTTGAAAAAGCAAGGGCACGTTCCAATCTGAACGTGCCCCATTTTTTCCTATCCACTGAATAAGTGATCTGGCTTCGTCCGGTGTATTCGCCTGGCCTTCTCTACCGGTCTGCTTCATCCATGATGTCCGGCCCAACCGTCAGTTTTAAGTGACAACCTGTTCTACCACGCTTTTCAAATTGTTCAACAACGACGTCGAAGGGATAACCACGACTTCACGATCGCTTATTCTGGTCACGTACCGGGGTTTGTCCTGGTGTGCGATGTAGGCTTTCTTGAGTTTTTCGCTCAAGTTTTGGAGGTTGTCCTGCGTAAGCCCCTTTTCATCTACCAGAGATTTGAAGTTGACGATTTTATCGCCATCTTCGATCCATGCTATCCCAAATTTCTTCGGAGGCTTCCCGACGAAGACGTAAACAGAATCTTCAGCCGGCACAACCTCCAGCGGATCTTTGATCTCGCTTGCCAGTTTTTCAAGTGGGGGACGCACGGCTTCTAAATGCTTGGCAGCCGGGGCTGATGAATCAAGTGAGGGATAATCGTGCTTGTTGCCAAAAAACTGTCCCAAGATACCCATAGCTCCTCCTTTCGAGTTGCGGCGAGCCATGGAAATCGGGAACGATGAACATTGGCAGTCACGGCTGTTCGGGGATGACATGGCTACGCCTGGTTTTTCCCCCGGACCGAACTGTTTTATTAATCGGTACCACCTATACGAACCCCTGTCAACTTTGGTTCAATCTAACTTTAACTGACCAGCTTTGAAATCACCGCTCCCCAGGTTACGCCGGCACCGAGGCCCAGGAACATGACGGTGCTGCCATTGCCGATAACTCCCATTTCCAGGGCTTCATCGAGGGCAATCGGGATGCTGGCCGCGGTGGTGTTGCCGTAGCGCTGGATGTTGTGAAACACCTTGCCTTCAGGCAATTTCATCGACTGCTGAAAAAACTGGTTGATGCGCAGATTGGCCTGGTGGGGAATAAACAGATCGATGTCCTCGAGGGCAAGGTCAGCTTTTGCCAGCGCTTCCCCCACCACTTCGGGAAGTTTCTGAACGGCCAGTTTAAAAATGGTCTTGCCGTCCATTTTTGGGATAATGCCGCCCCTCGTCGATGCCCTCTTTGGTCATGCGGGGGTTGTTGCGGGAGGCTCCCAATTCAGTCGACAGGCTTTCGGCAAACTTGCCGTTGGCGTGCAGGGCGGATGCCAGAACCCCAATGGGTTCGTCCGATTCAACCCCTTCCAGGCAGACCGCTCCGGCGCCGTCACCGAATATGACCGCCACATCCCTGCCCCGGGTGGAAATATCCAGCCCGGTACTGTGAACTTCGGCGCCCACCAGCAGAATTTTGTTGGCCAGGTTGCTGCGGATATACGCATCGGCGGTGGTGATGCCATAAAGAAATCCGGTGCATTGCTGTCGAATATCAAGGGCCGGTGTGGCGTCCAGGCCCAGCTTGTGCTGGATCAAGCAGCCGGGGCCCGGGAAGAAAATATCCGGACTCAGGGTGGCAAAAATGATCAAGTCGATGTCCTCTGCCTTCCACCCGGCGCGCTCCATGGCGATCTGAGCGGCCGCCAACCCGAGATCGGATGAGCCCACCCCACCCTCTTCGGGCACCCAGTGGCGTTGTTTGATGCCGGTTCGCTGCTGGATCCATTCATCGGATGTGTCCATCCACTGGGTCATATCTTCATTGGTTACCACCCGCGGGGGCAGATAACGTCCGGTACCTCGAATGACTGTTCTTTTCATCTGTACTGCTCCGTTTATAATGTTCAAAGGTTCAGGGTTAGTGGTTTAATCTCTTTACAGGGATAGCCCAATGCTTCAGCAATATAGCCTTCTACATGGCCGTGGATTCAAAGTTTTTTAACCTTTGAACCCAGAACCCTGAACTCAGAACCTTGCTATTTCCACAACGCTTCGCGCAATCCGGAGGATCGTTCAATTTTGCGTGAGATCGAGGAGGTGAGCACCGGCTCCGTTCCCCAGATCGAAACTTTTGTCCGGGCTCTCGTCAGACCGGTATAGATCAATTCCCGGGTCATCAGGGGGTAATCCTTATCCGGCAGGACCAATACCACGTGATCAAACTCCGAACCCTGACTCTTGTGCACCGTCATGGCGTAGACCGTTTCATGCTGCGGAAGCCGGTGAGGCAGGAATCGCCTGATTTTTCCAGCGGCATCCATAAAATAGACATACAAATGACCCTCGGAGGCGGCTTCCGGATCCGGCAGCGTGATGCCGATATCTCCATTAAAAAGACCGAGGCTGTAGTCATTTCTGGTTATCATTACCGGACGGCCCCGGTACCATGGATGACTTCCCACCGGCTTGTTTCCAATCAAATTTTTTCGCTGCAAAACCTGCTCGGCCAGATTGTTGACCGAACCGGCGCCATACGGGCCGATATTGAGTGCACATAGAATTTTAAACTCGTTAAACGCATCCATAGCTAACACGGGGTCTTTTATTGTCAAGTATTTTTTGTACCCCTCGATGATCCTCGGGGCCAGCTGGCTTTGCAGCTCCATTGGGGTCTTTATTTTTACCCATTCGACCGCCGGTTCAGCTGAATTTTTAAGCAATGTCATGGATGCGTTAATATCGCCGCGGTTGATGGCCCGGCTGATTCCCCCGATACCGCTTTGGGAAGAAAAGCGATAGTTATTTTGCAGTACGCAAATACAATCCTGCAGCCCGGATCCATCCTCAGGCCCCTGGGCGAAATTTTCCATGGCCATACCGGAAAACCCCACTATCTGTTTGAGAAAACTTTTGGAAAATCCATGAATGACCTGCCGATCACACACATCCCCCAAAACCGAACCGGCTTGAACCGAGGACAGCTGGTCTTTGTCGCCCACGACCAAAATCCGCGCATGGGGCGCAGTGGCCTGCAGCAGCTTCGACATCAGGGCCAGATCTACCATGGAGGCTTCGTCAACCACGACGACATCGGCGGGTAACAGGTTGTCGCTATTGTAGTGGAAATAAGGGGTGCCTGAAATCGGCTTCAACAACCGGTGAATCGTAAAAACATCACCGGGGATGGCGTCTTTTATCGAGGGGCTGCAATCAAGATGCTCTTTGACCCCCAGGATGGATTCACCCAGTCTGGCAGCCGCTTTGCCGGTGGGGGCGGTCAGATAAATATTTAATTTGCTGCGGCCGGTACACGCCAATATGAGGGCCAGTATGCCGGCAATCGCATGGGTCTTGCCACTGCCGGGCCCTCCGGTAATCACACTAAACCGCTTGAGCAAAGCGATGACGGCGGCAACTTTTTGCCAGTCGATGCCCTCGTCTGTGGACGGAAACAGCCGGTTCAGGGTGGCGTTCACACCCCCGGGGTTGAAATCGGCCAGCTCCCCTGATGCACGATCGCGAATAGAGACAGCCAGCCTGTTTTCATATTCCCAGTAGCGGTACAGGTACAAGCGGTTATGATCGTCCAGGATCAGCGGGCACCGCTCGCCGGGTTTGCCGACCGTCGAGTGCGCTTCCAATTTTTGGCGCCATTTTTCCACCGGGGGACAGAGGACCGGGGCTTGACCCGCCTGTTCTTCGACAAAAGCTGCCCCGGACATGGCTTCAAGGGTGAGGCAGATATCCCCGCTGGCTGTTGCCCGGCTGACCAGGGCTGCCGCCAGAAATATGTCCGGGTCTTGATTAACCGAAAAACGCAAAATAAACCGGGCAAAATGAAGATCCAGTTCAGAAAATAGTCCTGAATTATTTAAAGTCTCTATCGTATTTTTCTTCAATTTTGCCATTAATTCGACCATATTCAGACGTGTTCGATGAACTGACTCCGGCGACACGGAGGCCCGCCCTGCTTTTCAATCCCAAATCCGAAATCTAAAATCCAAATCGAAGAACCCGTAACACGTAACCCGCAGCACGTACTCCGCAACTCGTAACCCGTAAATCGCAACCCACCTATTCGTATCCTGGAATCAGGGTTTGGCCCAACGAATGAATGAGAGCCGGATCGGGCCGTTCGTAGAAAACCCCCTGTTCCGGGCCCTTAGACGCGTTGACACCCCTGAGAAATATGTAAAAAATGCCGCCGAAATCATTTTCGTAGCTGTAATCCGGTTGCTGATAGCGCAAATATTGATGCAATGCCAGGGTGTAGATGTGGTATTGCAGGATGTAGTAATGGGTATCCATGGCCTTTTGCAGCGAAGATTGATCATAGTGCTCAGGGGTCGGCCCCAGATAGTTCGATTTCCAATCGAGCAGGTAAAAACGCCCCTGGTGGTGAAACACCATGTCGATATATCCTTTCATGAATCCGACCGAAGGGGCAAAGGAAAGATTTTCAAGGCGGGCGGGAAACTTTTCAACCATATGGGGACCGGCGATGGCTTTAAATGCCTTTTTTAAGGTGCCGGGTGTCACCGAATTTAACTGAAAATAAAATTCCATCTCATTTAGCCGGTCCGCGGCTTTCAAAGCCGACAGCCTGAACGGTGACCGATCCGCAAGCAACGGGACCGCGAGTACGGTTGAAATAGCTTTGCAAACGGTTTTATGCCATTTGGCATCATAGCCGTATTGCTGGAGTTTACCGGCGACCAGGCCTTCCAGGGTATCTGATGTTTCCGCGGCAAAATCATAATGCTCAAAAATGTCATGAAAGAAGCTGCCGGCCCGGGCGCCCCGCGGAAAGGCGAAAACCGAGAGACCGCCGGGGTCGCTTTGCGCGGTCAATTCATCAGGGAGGGGCGCTGGGTCCGGTTCCGGCTGCTCAAGGGCTTCATCGCGATCGGGCAGATCGACATTCGAATCCCCGCTGGATATCAGGGAAGAATAACTGGAAATTTTCCAGGAACGATTTATTTTCTCAGTGAACCGTCGACAGAAAAGCGGTTCATCAACCGCCTGCCTTTTCGCAATTGCCCTGGCCGAATCCGTTGATACGGGCAGGGGAACCACTTCAATGCTGTTTTGAGATCTGGCGGCAAGTCGGTGCAAATCCTCCAGAAGTTCGGCGCTGGTCTTTTCCTTGAAAAGCTTTTTCAAGCGTGAGGTCTGATCTTCTATTGATAATACGCCGGCTTGATCGGTGCCGCCGTGCAGCAGGTAGGCCAGAGCAGATGTTTCAGCAAGGTTAATGTGCCCCCAGGCCAGGTAGCAACGCTGTTTGGCCCGGGTCAGGGCCACATAGAGCAACCTTAGATTTTCAGACAGCAGCTCGTTGCAGGCCTGGGCCAGATGCAGATTTCGGGAGTCGGATCCTAAATCAAGGCTCAATTGAAAATCTTTGGCAGCATCATGAAATGTGAATTCCCTGTCGGTTATTAAAGATCCTTCCCAGCCGAAAGGACAAAACACCACCGGGTACTCCAGTCCTTTGCTTTTATGGATGGTAACAATTTTGACGGCGTTTTCATCACTTTCAAGGCGCAGTTGATTTTCTTCTAGCCGGGGCGTTTTCGGATCCCGCTGCTCGGCCAGCCATTTCAACAGGCCGGCAATGCCGCAATTCGTTTCAGCGGATTGCCGGTGCAGCAATTCGAGTAAGTGCAAGACGTTGGTGAGGCGCCGTTCACCGTCTGGAAATCTTAAAAGCCGATCTTTTACCCCCTCTTGAACCAGAACCAGCCGAAACATGCGCATGAAACTGTTTTGCTGCCAGATTTCAAGGTATTCTCTGAACCGCGTCAGTCTTAATTCCCACCAGTGAGAGTCTAAATCAGCGGAAATTAGATCCCCGGCCCGGGCACCCAGAATGTCTGTGGCTAAAGCGGCTTTTATGCGGGAGCTGTCGGCCGGATGGGCAATAGCGGATAAAATGAGTTCAATTTCAATGGCCTCACGTGAATCAAAAATGTTGGCAGCGGTATACAAAACCGATGGGACGTTGCGGGCGGTCAGGGTATCTTTTATCAGCTGGGCCTGGGCATTGGTACGAACCAGTACGGCTATTTTACTCGGCTCAGTCGGGATTGATTGTGAAAATAGTTGACATATTTCGCTGCCCACCGCTTCGGCGATCAATTGGGTTGCCCGGGGTTTGTTCAGGGGTTTGTCGGTTCCGGTAATTTCTTTGGAATCCAGGTACCAGAGCGTAAGCGGCGGGCCTTCCAATTTTCTATCATCTTCTAAGACTTGCCGGGCCGGCTTGCCTGTTTCAAAGGGAATATCTTCGAAAATAAAAGGCTTATCAACGCCTGAAAACAGGGTGTTGACGGCTGTAATCATCTTGGGTTCCGACCGCCAGTTTTCCAACAGGGTAAACCTGGCATCAGCGCTGCGAGCCGCTTTGGTATATGCGAAGATGTCAGCTCCCCGGAAGCTGTAGATGGATTGCTTGGGATCGCCGATCATAAACAACAGGCCGTGTTCGTGAGCGAAAAGGCGGGCTAAAATATCATACTGCACACTGTCGGTATCCTGGAATTCGTCCACCAGGGCCGCTTTGTATCTTTGTCGAATACCAGCCGTCAGCTGAGCGGCGTTTTCACTTTTCAGAACGCTCAATACCGTCAACAAAAGGTCATCAAAATACTGGATGTTTTTTTCCTTTTTTCGTTTCTTAAGCTCGGATGCAGCAAATTTAAACAGCCTGATCTTGGCATTCATCAAAGACTGTTCACATTCGGCTGTCAGCTGCTCTGCTCGGTCATAGACTGCGTCGCAGAGTTCAAAAAATTTATGTTCGGGTGTGTGGTGGTTTTTCTTGGTCGCCTTGGCCAGTTTGGCAGCGGTGAAATTTTCGAATTTATCGAACAGGGGAAATCCATTGCTTTGCGGTTGGGTCAGATGGTCCATGGCGTCTGCCAGGGTGATAACTTTGAGCGCTCTTTGGCTCATCCCGGAGTGGCTGGCGGCCGGCTTCATGCCGCCATAGATGGTAGCATTGAGGGCCGGATCCATCATGGCCTGGATGACGGCCTCCCGCGAGGAGGGCCAGGCGTTTCTCAGATCCCCCAAGGCGGCGCGAAAGGGCTGAAGCGCCTCCGGGACCGGATTGGAGGATTCGGGTACGACCGTTATTTCAGGTATTTTGACCTTGTCCAGTAGCCGTACAAAATATTCCGGAGTCTTGACCTCGCTCAGGGCAAAGCCAATCCATTCCGGCTCTGCCGCGTAAAATGTCTCGCGCCAGAAATCATCCACGACTTCCTGAAGCAAATGGGATTGATTGGAAACCAATTCAGTGTCGAACAAACTATGGGTTTCAAAGGCATTCTCGTGAATAATGCGCTGACAAAACCCGTGGATTGTATATATGGCGGCCTGGTCGAAATCGATCAGGGCATCATGTAATCGCTCCCATACTGCTTTCTGATCGGTGTCTGTTATTACCAGTGATTCGATGAGGGGGTCGGCTTTGCCTCCGGCCGCAAATGCATCCCGGGCCTGCACCAGCTTGTTTCGGATTCTGATTTTGAGCTCTTCGGTGGCCGCGTTGGTAAATGTCAGGACCAGTATTTGATCGACCGGCAGCTGCATTTCCAGGACGAGACGAATAAAGAGACCTTCAATATTGTAAGTCTTTCCGGTGCCGGCGCTGGCTTCTATCAAATTGCTCCCGACAAGGGGTGCATGTATCAGATCAAATGGTTCCATAGTTCGGGTTACGCGTTTCGTGTTGCGCGTTACGTGTTGCGGGTTCTGAAGACACGGATATTCACCACGCAACACGTAACAATGTCAGTTAAGTGCCCACATTACATTTAATTATTTAGCTGAATTGTTCAACCGGTAAATAAACGCCAGCACCTCAGCCACCGCCCGGTAGAGCTCGGGCGGGATCTCGGTTTCAAGATCGAGGGCTTCCAGGATCTGGATCAGGTTTTTTTCTTCGACCAGCGGCACATTATGCGCCTGGGCGACTTCGATGATTTTTTTGGCAATCTCTCCCCGGCCCTTGGCGATGACTCTGGGGCCATTGTCTTTTTTCCGGTCGTATTTCAAGGCGACCGCTTTGGGGGATTTTTCCATGGCTAAATCCGTACATCCACTTTTTGGCTGCCGGCTGCCTGAATGTCCGGCCGGTTGAAATTTTTAACCCTTGTCTCCGACACTTTGACGCTGAAATGTACCTGGTCGAATAAATCGCCAAGCAAGTCATCCAATTCCTGATAATTTTCCTGTATTTTGACCATTGTCGCCGGTTCGGTTACATAAAAGTTGATGTTCAAATCTTTCTCCAATAACAAAAAATCCGTGCGAACATCTCCCAGTTGATCCATGGACAACAGCATGGATATCCGGAATCCTTTTTTGGATTCTGAGCTTTGCTTTTTTTCATAAAAGATCTGGAGCTTGGCGGCCTGGTTTCCCTCCTCCAGAGGCAGCGAAAACGTAAACACCTGAAACGGATCAGATGAATCCAGTTGACTTATCGCCCTGCCCTGCTGTTGGTTTATGTCGGACAACAAGGTGTCGACGGCCCCTTTCAGAAGGGCCAGGGTTTTCGGTCCAAAGATTTTTGGCAGGGTTTCTTTTTCCTCCATGAAATGCTGCAGCAGTAAAAGGCTGGGTTTGAGGTCACGGTTGAAAACGGCTTTGACCTCTGAAAGATCCGCCAGGTTGGGAGGGGATCCGCTGTCCTTATCTGCCAGAACCTGAGATATGATCCGCTCAAGGGATTTTTCAAAAAAAAGCCCGGAGTTTTCAAAATGGGATTTAAGCCGAGGAAGTAATTCGGCAATAATCTCTTTTAATTCAAAAGGTTCAAAATAAGCATTTAAACTTGCTAAAATATTGAATATCGATGAAGGGTTTTTCTTGTTGCCCGGCAAATCAGCGGCCTGGGCTATAATCCGGGATAACTCATTGCCGGCTTTATTCAGATTTTCACCGGGCGCTGATTCCAGGCGTTGCCCGGACATATCAGGGGACACGAGAATCTTTTGATCAACGGTGATGACACCCAATTTGAGCTGTTTGCCGGCTTCGAGCACCCGGACCATTAGTTCTTCGCCCAAAGTGACCGGTATTTTAATATCTGCGGTGGTGCGAAAATTTCCGAAATCAATCAGGGCGCGGTTGCCGTTCAGCTCAATAATTTTCAATTTCAGGGTGCTGCCGGGTTCGAGCGCACCCATTGGCGATTTTAATTTATAAAATTCCGGTTTAACCGCAACTGTTATCTGGGAAGTAATATCCATAGTTAAATTGCTATAAGTTCAAAAGTTCGGGGTCCTGGGTTCAGACGCACTTGGTAAAAGCGAATATTGAATAATGAATGTCAAATATCGAAGTAATGAATTCTGTCTATTTAAAAAGAAGATTGAGCTCGGAAGACTAAAGGCGAAGCCCCAAGCCTATGAACCCTGTTTTGTATAAAATACCCCGGGGATCCAGCTTTTATGAATTTTGGCGGTTTTGGTCGGGTCCGCCTTTGATTCGTCAATAAATTTAAAGCTGACCCACCCCACGCGGATGACATCGTCATGCTTTAATTTTTGGCGGGTGGCCTTTTCATCATTTAAGAAAGTGCCGTTGGTGCTGTTCTGATCCTCTAAATAATATTCAGCAGCCCCTTTGGAATCCGGGTTTTCAATTTTTTCAATTACGGCATGCTCCGAACTGACGACCGCATCATCGATAAAAATATCACATTTCGGGTTGCGACCGATGCGCAACCGGGGTTGATCCAACGGACATTTATTGACGGCCACCCCCTCATGCAGTTGTACGATTAAAGCCATGTTTTTCTCCTTTAAATAGAAAGAATACCATAATTTTAGGCATTTTAGGCACTTTTGGCATTTTAGGCATTTATTTTTAGAGTATGATTTCCTCGCTATTTCCAAACAACGGTTCAAACACCGCTAGGGCCATTTTCACAAACGCATCATCCAGGGGGTCCATGCGGCGAAAGCACAGATCGTAATAACGGTCGTCAAATTCCGCTTTGGTGTATTTTCCGGGCGGATCTCCACCACGCCACTTTTGGCCGGCTTTGGCCAGCGCCGATTGATCGGATAAAGACTTAATTAGTTTTTGTTGGGCATATTCATGGGAGGTTTCCGGAAAAAAATGGATCGGTTCCTCCAGGCCACACCGGAACAGGTTCAGAAGATTCTCCAGCACCCCTTTGCTTTCGGGCACGGGCCCGAACTGGATTGCTGAATCCTTGAATATGAGAATGCTGGTCCGGGGATATTCCGGCGGAGCCTGGTGACATATGGCAAGGTGATAAATCCAGGATGACAGGATATTCTTGACGCTTTTACGGGCATAGCGGATGTTGACCCATCCATATTCCGTAATCCCGGACACCCGTCCCCTCAAATCGAATCCTGCAATATGAACATCAATTTCCAGTGAATCCTTTGGCGCTGCGCTGGTAAAGCGCTCTATTTTGGACACAAAATCTTCGACTTCAATGCTCATTTGGTTATAGCTAAAATCCCCGACATGGCCATGGGGAAGTTGTCCCAAGGCTTTTTGGACCGGTTTGAAATCTCTGAGATCTGATTCCGACAGGCGTGCTTTTATCAGATTTTGTTCGACAAGGTACTTTTCCAGAGCGATCAGCACAAAGTTTTCACGATCCTCCAGCATAGAAATTTTATCTTCCAAATAAATCCCCAATCTTGTTTGGATAAAAAACCGGGTGGGATTGCTGAAAAACCGGCACAGGGCATCGAGGTCAAGTTTTTGCCATTCCGCAGCCTCTTGGGGTGATTGCAGAATCCGGGTTTCGCAAAAGGGAGGCGGATCTGTTTTTTCAGCCCGGTCGGCAAGCATATTGTCGATGGAATAACTGAAAAGCCCGGTGCCGCCGCGGAAATACCATGAAGAAAAAGCCTGCAGTCGATGTTGGGTGACGATTTTTTCAAGTATGCTTGAATCGGATCCGACAAAACTCTTTTCAATGGTGTCGAGCAATTCACTGACAAGCACGGATGGCGGCAGGATGGAATTGTCACGGATACTTTGCCCCACATAACTGATGTAGAGGGTTTGGCGCGCGGATAGAATGGATTCAAGAAAAAGGTATTTGTCATCATTGCGGCGCGACCGGTCTCCGGGTTGGGGATGCCTGGCAATGAGGTCAAAGTTTAAGGGTTGATAATCCCGCGGATAGGCGTCATTGTTCATACCGACCAGACAGATGATTTTGAATGGAATGCTTCGCATCGGCAGCATGGCACAAAAAGTGACGCCTCCTGTCAAAAAGCCCGATCCATACCTGTTTTGAGCCAGCCTGAATTTCAGATAGGATTTTATGACCGCCGGTTGGATATCATCATGAAAATCAGCCCTGTCCTCGATATCGGCCAAATTATCCAGGAAGTTGCGCAGGACCTGGAGTTGCCTTTCTTGATTTTCGTCAGGCTTGAAGAAGCGGTTGACAAGTGCAGCCAGGGTAATTTGCCAATTGCGCAGGCTTTGGGGCTGTGCCAGTTTCTGCGACCATGATATAAGGCGGTCGATAAAACTTAAAAAAATTCCCAGGGTTTGGGCATCGCCGCCTTCAATGTTGTCATAGGGCAAAATGCCCTTAAACATTTGATGCTGTGAGCCCGGCATGGCGTATCCGAGGATGAGCCTTTGCAGTCCGGCCTGCCATGTGTTTTCCGAAAACCCATGGAACCCCGCGTCCAGGCGGCTGTCGGCATCAATACCCCATCGAATTTGAGTGTCGGTCACCCAGCGCTCAATGAGTTCCATATCCGATTCCGCCAGATCGAACCGTTCTTTCATTCCGGGATATTCCAGTAAAGAGAGAACCTGCCCGGCGCCGAAACGGCTGGTGTTGATGTCAAACAGAGCTAAAAAACCTTCTATCATCCGGCTTTCGGTGCGGGGGCTCTGATCGGCAACGCTGTAAGGTATTCGCAAGGATTTGTCGGTCTGAGAATCGAAGACGGCATGGATGTAAGGTGCATATTTTTCAATATCCGGCGTCATAACGATAATGTCTTTTGGCAATAAATCCGAATCTTCCTCGAACAAGGCCAGCAGGTTATCATGCAGCACCTCAATTTCCCGCATGGGGCTGTGGCAGGAATGCACCTGAACGGAAGTATCGTGCTCGGATAACTGAAAAATTTCAGATTGGAAACCGGGCATTGGATCCATATCGGAAGGTGATTCGGGCCTTCCCGCATGCAGGTTGATTTCTCTATCCCTTAAATTCAAAATATCCGACTGCAGGCAGCTTAAAATTGAGTGTTCTTGCGGCTCGGCAAATTGTTCGGAAATATCGCCATCTAAATCGCTGACCAGTTTCAGGAAATCCCGGCCCAGGGTCCCCATGGCCGCCAGCAACCGGTTTCCTTTTTCAAAGTGATGCCATTCGAGGTTTTCTGAGACCCGGGGATTTTTCCTGCGAATATTCTTAATCTCCCTGTCTGAGACAATATCCGCCCAGTACTCCCGGCAGGGTTCGATTAAAAGCAGATTTACCTCAATCAAACGGGATAATTCGGCAAATGTCTGGAGGTGGAACAGGGGCAGATGGGAAATCCCGAAAAGCGATACCCTTACCGGCAGCCGTGTGGGGTCCAGACCCCCGTCTCTGATTTGCGCTATGAGGGTTTCCCGTAAACGGGCGCGGTGTAGTTTTCCATATCCGCGGCATAGCTCGCGCCAGAGTGCGGCCTGCCACACATAGGGTGGTTTTTTTTCTTCTTTGGACTGTTCCCACTGGAACAGTAACTGGGGGCGGAACACCTGATACTGATCAAAAAGATCGGCTATCCGGCCCGCAAGCTGATACAGCTTGAGGTGATTGTCGTCTTCCACCAGATAGGCTTTGAGATTTTCAAACCCTTTTCGTTCAATGCATTGGGGGATAATCTTCATGAGCCGAAAGGTCATAATTTCAGGATCAAAGGGCGAAACATCGGGCAAATCCGGTATCAGTTTTTTGAATATATTCTCCAGAAAGGCATTGGGAAAAGGAAAAGTGCAGTTGGCGCTGACACCGTTTAAGCGGGCAAGCTCCATGGATATCCAACGCTCCATACCCCGGCTTTGGACCACGATAATTTCGGGGGTAAACGGAGTCGGCAATGGTGTTTGAACAATCCCAGCAAGCTGTTTTGCAAGAATTTCCAGGCGGTTGCTGGTGAATAGGTTAAGATTCGTCTGAGGCATTTTGCGGGTTTTCAGTTATCTGCGACATGATATATTCGGCGATGGATGTAATCGTCAGTGACGGATTTACACCGAGATTAACCGGTACGTTGGACCCATCGGCGACATAGAGATTGGGGTAACCGTGGATCTCGCCATTGAAAGCGACAACACCGTCATCCGCTGATTCACCCATGACACACCCACCCAGTATGTGGGCGGTGGATGAGACGTCGAAAAGCACTTCGGTGATAGCACTCATGGGTTGACCATCTATTTTTTTCCCCATTTCCTCGGCAACTTTATTGGCAATCGGAATGTAGGAAGGCACTTTTGTGGTGCCCGGAACAAGCTCTGTATTCATGGATGGCTGACCCAAACGCCACCAGCGCGGTTTATACGATAGCCGGATAAAATTTTCCTCGGTTTGCATGACAAGCAGGATTGGGGTTCGAGCCGCCCAACCGAAGATCCAAAAAGACTTTAAAAATTCCCATGGATGTCGCACGATATTTCCCAGAAATCGCACAGCCCGCGGTATTTGTCCGCCACCCCCGGTCAACAGGGTCAGCAAGGATCCCATTGTATCAGATCCCTTGTTATACCGGACAACCTCGATATGGGTTTTATCATCGGGGTAAATACCCGATGTTATTGCAATATGATCCGAATAATCCGCATTTTTGTCACGCGCTGTGACGGTAAGCAAGGCTTCAGAGTTGGTGCGAACACAATTCCCCAGTTGATCGGAGATTTTCGGCAGCAGGCCCCGGGTCTTGCATTCGAAAAGCAATTTTACGGTTCCCATCACGCCGCCGCTGAAAACAACACCCCGTGTCTTAAACGTTTTTGCGGGATGAAGCAGCCCGGTTGATTTTCTGGTATATATTTCGTAGCCGTCTTCCGAGGGGCGCACGCCGGTAACTTCGGTTTCCGGTAATATGGTTACCCCGTATTTATGTTCTGCCAGATAAAGGTAATTTTTATCGAGGGTGTTTTTGGCTCCCACCGGGCAGCCGATCATGCAGGCACCGCAAAAGGTGCACCCGGTCCTGTCCGGCCCGTCCCCGTCAAAATAGGGATCCGGAACTGTTTGATCCGGTTCGCCAAAAAAAATGCCCACATCGTTAATATGAAACGTGTCTTCCCCGCGGATTTCCCTGCCGATTTCGGCCAATATCTCGTCTGCCTCCCCGACCGAGGGACAGGGGGTGGCGCCTAACATCCGCTTCGCAAGATCATAGAACGGGGCCAGTTTTGTTTTCCAATCTCCGGGACCCCATTCTTTTTTTCGGAAAA
>CAVXZZ010000045.1:0-108952 GCA_963766255.1 uncultured delta proteobacterium | reverse complement strand
TGAGTTGCTCTTCTTTGCCCTGATATGCCATTGAAATCTCAGCCAGAGACGGATTCACCTTCGAAGTACTTTCTTTTTTATGACATGACATGCATCCCTGGGATTTGAAAATCGATTCCCCTTCATCTGCCCGGGCCGTATTCATGCCGACAATGCAAAATATGCTGAAAACCCAAATACCGATTTGTTTCATAACAGCCGCCGCCTCCCATGAAAGTAAAAAATGACAATCTATTTTGTAACTGCCGACGTCAGACTACCTTTTAGCAGCCACCAGTTCATATAACAATCCCTTTTGCGCCATAAGCTCCTCATAGGATCCCATCTCTTCGACTTTGCCGGATTTCATCACACCGATTTTATTGAAATTTTTTATGATATCCAATCGGTGAACCACGGCAATCAGAGTTGTCTTGCCTTTCCAGTGGGTATTGAGAACATTTTGAATCCGTGCCTGGGACCGGTTGTCCAGGGCTGAAGTGGCCTCGTCCATGATTAATATCCCTGGGTTTTTAAGAAACGCCCGGGCAATGGCAATTTTTTGCCGCTGGCCGCCGGATAGCCTGTCGCCCCGGGTGCCGACCTGGAATTGCAAACCGATTTCAAGTACGGTTTCCAGAAGATCTTCTTCGATCAGAAGCTGGACGATCTGCTCGTTGAGGGCATCCTGGATCTGGGAATTGGCTGTTTTCAGTTTGCCGAAGAACAAATTGTGGAGAATGGAGTGTGAGACGATGTAGTCTGATTTGCGGTAAAAGGAAAAAGCCCCGGGATGTTCTTTGGATATCATTTTTCTAAAAAGGTGGCTGGCAGTGACAATTTGCCGATCAAGATCGTCGGGCAGATTAACCATCTTATGGCGCCCGGGAATAAAGCGCAGGGCCAATTCAAGCAGCATTGTGTTTTGCCTGTCATCGGCTTGCAACCGGCTGTCTTTTCTCACGTGTTCGGACAGGACCTTATATTCCTGTAATTCATCGGCCCGGATGGGGCTTTGTTCAAAAAATGCGGCGTCAGGCGGAAGCTGGCCGAGGATGTTGACGGTCTGCCGGCAGAGCTGCATGCCCAGCGCGACGAGCGGTTCGGTCAGACCGACCTTTTGTAGAAATCGCAGAAAAAACGGATTCTTTGAGAGGTTATGTTCCCTGAAGGAATCCAGGTTGGCGCTGCCAAAGGTCAGGTTTTTGGCTAGGGTTGAGTAAAACAGGTATTTTTCTTTATCAAAAAACTCCACATGGTCGGCTAAAGGAGCGCCCATGCGGCGAACCAGTTTTTTGCGTATCCGAATCAGCCGGGGAATTAAATTCCCGTGGGCATTGTAATCGAGGACGGAGTTCAGGCCAAACCGCAATACATCGGGAAACAAACCGGTTTGCTGGATGGTCTCGATCGTCTGGTCGAGATCAGGTAAAACAGGCTGAATGTCAGGTTCGCCGGGGCCGAATTTAGAAACAGCCCCGTACAGCAGGTTTTCCGCTATGGTGCCGTCGAAAATAAAGGGGGCTTGGGAGACTATCCCTATGTTCCAGGCCATATCGCGCTTCGTCAATTCGGCAACCTCCCGCCTGCCGATGAGCACACTTCCACCGGTGTACTTGAAAAGCTGGCCGATGCAGCCGGCCAGGGTGCTTTTGCCGCTGCCTGAAAACCCTACCAGGGCCAATTGCTCTCCGGCGCCGAGGGTCAGGTTAACATCGTCCAACAACTGGATTCCATCGGCGGCAGTCAATGAAAGGCCTTTAATTTCGATGCTGCCTTCCAGTGCAAACGGCTGTCGACCTGCGGGTTCGGTTGCAAATTCGGGCATAATGTCGAAATAGTCCATGGTCCGGCGGTAGCTGACCGAGGCTTCCTGATAGGATTGATAAAAATCGATCAGTTCCCTCCAGGGATCAAAAAGCTTTTCCTGGGCTGACAAAAAGGCCACCAGGGCACCCAGCCCCAGTTGACCCGTGATGGTCAGATAACCTCCCAGCAAAAAAATGATAAAGGGGCTGAAGCTGGTAAATAAATTGCTGCTGACCTTGATGCCCTGGCGATAAAGGTTCCAGGCGATCCTGATTTTCTCCAGTTTGCGGGCCAGGGCATCGAATTTGCGGCTTTCGATGTGATGGGCGGCATTGGCATGAATTTCGTGGATGCCCGAGACGGCTTCGGCAATTTTGCCGGAAAATTCACGGGACAGATCGACCCGTATTTTGTTTTCCTCGTTGGCGCGCCGCTGCAGCTTCGGAAGAACGAATAGCGCCAGGGGGTAAATGGCAAACGAGACGGCGGCCAATAGCGGGTTCAGCAAGAGCAGATACGCAGTAAATGCAATCAGGCTCAGGACGCTGGTCAGGGGCACCGCAACGGCCAGCCCCACAAAATCCCCGGCGGTTGCAAGCTCGGATGCGAAGGACTGGACCACCATTCCCGGCTGGGTCTTTCTGAAGAAACCCAGCGGCAAACTCAGCATGTGGCGGTACAATTCCAGGCGCATGGCGGTCAGGGCGCGCTGGCCGATGACGGTCTGAAGATAGCTGATCAGATATTTGAGAGCACCGGCAATGACGACGGCCAGCAGGTAGAATCCGCAGTAAATCAGCAGCAAATCAAAAGCCTTCAAATTGATGGCCTGGTTGACAATCCGTTTTTGCATTTCCAGCGGGATGATGCGAATTAACACGACCACAAGCACCGTCAATATCAAAAACAGCTTGAGCTTATGATTTCCGGCAAAAATCCAGGAAAGCATCGATTTTTTTACAATGGGTTTTGGGGCGGGATCCATGATCGCGGGCTCCATCTTGATTACGGTTAAAATTATGCTTATTGCTTATTGATTATCACCCTTATTCGGATTTATACTGTGATTGACACAACAGTCCGATTTGGCGAGAATCGAACTTAAAACTTGCAGTAGTTTGATAATGTTTGTCAAGAACTATAGCCTAATTTAAAATGACCTTGCGGTTGATGGAGACGGTTAAATGGCAGAGCAAACCTTATGGAAAAAGAAGAATTGGACAATCCCAATGAAAATAAATCCTGTTATTATCAGCATGGTTTTTGTGCTTGTCGTGCTGCATTCGCCGGTGGCCCATAGCCAGCCGGTTCGATTTGCTGATATCCAACCCGAACTGGAGGCCAATTTAGCGGCCCTGTCCGACAACATCGAGCAGTTTGAAGCGATCCAGCGGACCATGGATGCGTCCGGTAAAGCCAATGATAATTATAACCAGCAAAAAAACATATTCCTGTCCTCCATGCTGGCTATCTCGACTATCAGCGCGGTCTGCGAGTACGAGACCGACCTGCTGACACTGTTTATCGATTTAAAAGAAAAAAATCGGCGCAATTACTATGGGGTCAGAATAAAAAGCCTGGAAACATCAGTGATGCAAATTGAAAACATGTACCAGCAGATACAGATCAACTACACCATTTTTCCGCCGAATTTTTTTGAGGCGCCCCTGGTCAGAAAAGAGCGCCTGGCGATACAATCAGCCATCACACGCTTGAACCGCTGCCGCGAACTGCTGAGCTCCGTCAGCCAGAAATAGTTCAGGCATCCGGGATGCAGGGCCGACATCAATCAGCTTCACCAGGGCTAAATCCAAAGCAAGAGCAACCCGCACAGTTAGGAGAGAATTACCCGATGCCACGTTTTGTCAAGAAAACTTCAAAGAAAGCCGGGTTGTCTCCGGGTGTAATGGTCCACACCGGCGAGCAAAAGATGGAGAACAGCCACCATTTCCATCATCAACTACGATGGAGAGAACCTGATCGAAAAAGAACTGCAATCCGTTGAAGATACTTATCCGCACAAAGACTCCCCACTGGTTACCTGGATCAATATCAACGGCCTGCACGATGTGGATATCATCGAGAAAGCCGGGCAGCACTTCGATATTCACCCCTTGACACTCGAGGATATTGTCAGCACCGGCCAGCGTCCCAAGGTCGATGATTTTGAAACTTACCTTTTCGTGGTGCTCAAAATGCTCACCTTTGATGAGGCAGGCGGCTCACATCTCATCCGAGCAGATCAGCCTGATTCTGGGGGAACACTATCTGTTTACCTTCCAGGAGCAGAAGGTCGATGTGTTCGATCCAGTGCGCCAGCGTATCCGCCAGGCCAAAGGACGCATCCGCAGGTCCGGTTGCGATTATCTGGCCTACGCCCTGACGGACGCCGTGGTGGATCATTACTTTGGCGTGCTGGAAAAACTGGGAGAAAAAATCGAGGACCTGGAAGACGAGCTTTTAAAGGAACCCTCCGCACAAAGCCTGGAAACCGCTCACAGACTGAAGCGCGAGATGCTCTACTTTCGCAAACAGGTGTGGCCCCTGCGCGAAGTACTCAATTCACTGGTCAAAGACCAGTCGCATCTGATTGAGGAGACGACCCAGGTTTTTCTGCGGGATGTCTACGACCATACGATTCAGGTCATCGATACCATCGAGTCCCTGCGCGACCTGCTTTCCGGCCTGCATGATCTCTATTTGTCCACGATCAGCAACCGCATGAACGAGGTGATGAAGGTGCTGACCATCATAGCCACGATTTTTATTCCCTTAACTTTTATTGCCGGCATCTACGGAATGAATTTTGAATTTATGCCGGAACTCAAGTGGAAATGGTCGTATCCCCTGCTGTGGGGGGTGTTGGTGGCGATTTTTGTATCCATGCTCATCTGGTTCAGGCGTAAACGCTGGTTGTGAAGACAAACCATTCGCTCAATCAATTGAAGGGATTTTTGACTAAAAATGAGCGGGATTAAAATTATCGGAATATTTTCTATATTTTACCTTTCGGATATGAAGCCCCAACCGCAAATTATTGCATATCTCTTCTGGTAATCTAAGATAGTTTCAAACCTTCAACCTGCGGATACCTCCACCGTATCTATACGTTGGGAGACTTCTAACAGTTTGATATCCTTCACACTATTTAACAAATCAACTATTCAACGAATCAACTATTTAACTAACCCTGGGCCGGGTGCACTGATCGACCAGATACAGGATGGACCGGTAGTCGATGCCGCTGTGAGTCGTCAGGCCGATTTCGCAGGTGCGGCTGGTGGAATAGCCGCTGCTGACTTCCGGGGGCAGCTGTTTTTTAAGCCGCCTGCAGACCGAAGGCGTTCAACTCGGGCACCGTGAATCCCCGGTCGCCGGCAAACCCGCAGCAGATCACATCGGGGGTCACCACTTTTTCCGCGCACATCTCGGCCAGCCGGCGAAAATCGGCTTCCAGGCCCATTTTTTTGGCGCTGCACACCGTGTGGATCGCAATGGTTTCCGGAACTTTTTCGAATTTAATCCGGTCTGCCAGGAACTTTAACGTAAACTCAATGGGCTCAAACAGCTGCAGGCGGGAGTCCAGGGTTTCCTTCATATGATACAAACAGGGGCTCATATCGCACAGGATCGGGATCCGGCCGTTGTCGGATACGTTTAACAGGGCGTCGCCAAGCTCAGCGGCCTTGGCGGCGGCAGTCTCGCTTAATCCCTTGCTGGCAAAGGGCATGCCGCAGCACAGCTTATCCGTGGCAGCCGGATAAATAATGCTGTAGCCGCGCCTTTTTGAGAAGAGACTCGGTAACCTTGTTCAAAGATCGTCCCCGGGAGCCTCTGGCCGGCCCCATACCGCGGTTGATGCAGGCTGGGAAATAAACGACTTTGTCGGCCTGAACCGAACCATACGCATGCCAGGATGATGCCGTCCCGCCTTTGGGCATCGCCGGGGTCCACAACGGCAATCGATCCCCGGAAAAAGAACGCAGCCAGGTGGCAAAAGCCGTTAATCGCCGGGTCCCCAACAGGCTGTGGGTCCAGTTGAGCAGATTAAGCCCGAACCGGGTAACGGCAGTAACCGTATCCATCCGTTTGGCCACCTGGGCCCCTACCTGCCGGGCGGTGGGCGACAATTGATTATGGCGCAGGGCTTTGATGAGTTTGCCCGTGTCGATTTCCACCGGGCAGGTCAGCGCACACAGGCCGTCGGTGGCGCAGGTCTGGTCCCCGTAGTACATGTACTCCTTTTTGAGTTCCGCCAGCCGCGCCAGGTCTTCGCCCGAAGCAGCCAGGCGGGTCATTTCGCGGTAGATCACAATTCGCTGGCGGGCCGACAGGGTCAACTCATGGGACATGCAGCTGCGCTCACAGAATCCGCATTCGGTGCAGGTATCCACCAGTTCGTGGGCCGGGGGCATGGGTTTGATATTCTTGGCATGGGCATCGGGATCGTCGTTAACGATCACACCCGGGTTGAGCATGGCATCCGGATCAAAAAGAGCTTTGACTCCCCGCATGACATCATAAATTAAATCCCCCCATTCCCGCCGCACAAAAGGGGCCATGTTGCGGCCGGTACCGTGCTCGGCCTTTAAAGAGCCGTCATATTTGTCCACCACCATATCAGCCAGCTCTGCCATAAAGGCCTTGTATTTATCGATCTCGCTCGGATCGGACAAATCCGGTGTCAGCACGAAATGGACGTTGCCGTCAAATACGTGACCCCAGATAATGGTGTCCTTATAGGCATACTGCTCGAACATGGCCTGCAATTCCAGCAGGCAGTCGCGCAAGCTGGTCGATGGGTACGGCAATGTCTTCGATGATAACCGTGGTACCCTTCTGGCGGGCGTGGCAGACCGAGGGAAACAACCCCGATCGGATACTCCACAAAGCGGCCGACTGCTCCGGATCGGTGGAGAATTCAAACCCACGGACCATGGGAAAGTCGGCAAATTTAACGGTGATTTCATCCACCTGCCGCTGCAGGGTTGCGGTGTCATCGGCTGCGGTTTCAACCAGCAGGGCCGTCGCCGTATCCCCGAGGGATTTGATATAGGGCGGCATGCCGGGTTTATCCTCCACCGAGCGCAGCGAGGCCCGGTCCATAAGTTCGGCGGCACTGACCTGACAATCTTTTAACACAAGGACAGCCTCGCAGGCGCGGGCAATATCGGGAAACAGCATCAGTCCGGTGGATTTGTAGGCGGGCACTTCCAGGGTGCGAAAGGTGACCTCGGATATAAAACCCAGGGTGCCTTCCGATCCGATCATCAGGTGCTGGATCATTTCGATGGGGTCATCAAAATTGATCAGGGCGCTGACGCTGTATCCGGTGGTGTTTTTTATCTCATACTTGCGCCGGATGCGGGCCACAATTTCCGGATCTTCCTTGAGGCGCTGGGCCAGGGCGGTAACCCCGTCGATCATGTCCTGGCGGTTGGCAAGAAATTCCTGGCGGCTGACGTCATCCCGGGTATCCAGCACGGTGCCGTCGGCAAAAATTATGCGCATGCCCAGGACCGTCCCCATGCTGTTGCCGGTAATCCCACTGGCCATGCCGCAGGCGTTGTTGGAAACGATGCCGCCGATTTTGGCCGAATTAATGGAGGCCGGATCCGGACCGATTTTCCTGCCATAGGAGGCCAGATAGCCGTTGGCCTCGGCGCCGAGAACAGCGGCCCCCAGGGTGATTTCACTGTGGTCGTCGCTGATGTGAACATCACGCCAACCTTCAGGACCCAGCACCACCAGCACCGAATCGCTCAGGGCCTGGCCGGAAAGGCTGGTGCCCGAGGCACGAAAGGTAACCGGAATCTTAAGTTCGCGGCAGGCCTTTAAGACCGCCAGGGTTTCATTTTCGTCTTCGACCTTGACGATAACATGGGGGGTTAAACGATAGAAACTGGCATCGGTACCGTAAGCCAGTGTCCGCAGAGGGTCTGAAATCAGCCTGGCCTGCGGGATATCGGCAGATAAACGCTCGAGCAAGGATTGATAGGGTTGGGCAAGCATACAGGACTCCTGTCAGTGAATTTCGCGCTCAAAGGTGAAAGGCGTTATTCGGACGTTCATATACTCAATCACAGATGAAATCAACTATGATTCCGAAACTCAAAATCTAGAATCGTATGATTCCAAATTTAAAATCCGCAATCCGATATCCCAAATTCGAAATCACATATTTAAAATCTGTCCACTAGGACCTGAGCCCATGAGAGCAGGGCTTCATCGGCTCCGAAGGGCGCGATGAACTGCAAGGAGAGCGGCAGCCGATTTTCGGAATATCCGGCCGGCAGGTTGATTGCCGGCATGCCGGCGTGGGTCCAGGGCAGGCTCATGTTGGGGTCGCCGGTGGCATGGATGCCGGCGGGCGCCGGGCCGCAGGCTGCCGGGCAGACCCACAGATCGATACCCGCTTCGGCCATTTGAGCCTCCAGTTCTTGTCTCAGGCGGGGACCGTTGGCGCGTGCGGCGGCCAGTTCTTTTTCGGTAACCTTTTTACCGATCTCGATAATTTCGGCTGTGCGGGGCCGGTAAAGATCCGCGTGTTGATCATAAATTTTTGTGTGCTCCCGGGCAAACTCGGCAAAAACCATCTGGCGGTGCAGCTGATTCAACTCCTCGATACCGGCCAGCGCCGGTATCCGCTTGACCATGCACCCCGTTTCCGCCAGGCGCTGCAGTTGCTCTTCAAAGGCGGCCAAAGCCTGCGGTTCAGCCTGATCCAGGTACGGCCCGACCGGCACCCCCACTGCCGGCATCAGGCCGCGCACAAAGTCCGCACGCCAATCCTTGCAGAGCACGGATGCGGCCAGGGCCATACCGGCAACATCCTGGGTAAAGAGGCCCACATGATCAATGGTGCGTGAGAAGTAGACCAGCCCCCGGGTAGGCAGGCGGTCTAAAGTTGGTTTGAAGCCCACGATACCGCAAAAGGCGGCCGGGCGTGTCACCGAACCGATGGTCTGGGTGCCCAGCGCCAGGGCGCAGTATCCGGCGGCAACAGCCGCAGCACTCCCGCTGCTCGACCCCCCTGGCGTGTGGGCCGGGTTGTGGGGGTTGCGCGTCGGCCCGGGCTCAAAATAGGCAAACTCGGTGGTCACCGATTTGCCGAGAATCAGGGCCCCGGCCTCCCTTAGCAGGGCCACAATATCCGCCTCGGGGCCGGCAAAAAGACCGGGCGGCACCTCGGTCCCGGCCCGGGTCACAAACCCGGAAACGTGGAAGACATCTTTGACGGCAACCAGAAGACCGTAAAGGGGCGGCCGCTTTGCCGGGTCCGGGTATTTTTCGCGGAGTTCGGCGGCTTCTGTGCGCAGGCGGCCGAGGCGGTTCGGCTCGGGCAGCATGGCTTCCACAACGGGATCGGTTTGTGCCACACGATCGCACATGCCTTCGACATAATCAACAAGATCCATACGGCCGCTGCGCAGGGCTTCGGCAATTGTAGCGAGATGATGAAGACCGGTATGTGATAATGCCTCGCTTTTTTTGGTAGCCATTCCTTACTCCGATCATGTTATTTTAAATCTATTCTGTGGTATTAGGGTTAAAATTTTTAGTACCCAATAATGTCCGTGTCAAGTGCTGTTGCCATCAAGCAAAATTTTATATGAATTTTACTCAATTAATTTCAAAATGTTACGATAATATATACAGGACCCTAAAATCTAGCAAGCGCCGCAATCTTAATTGAGGAATATAAAATGAAACTTCTTAATAAGACGCTGAAACCGGTACGGAACGATGCGAAAGGATTAGAAACCCAAGCAGGTATCGCTACCGCTCTTTTAGTCGGCCTGATTGCATTCTTTCTAATTATTGTGGCGGTCGGGGTTTATGCGGTTAGTAATTATAACGTCTGGATCGCCCATGGCATTACGGCCGGCATGAATGCCGTGATCAATGGTTCAGACATACCCGAGCAGGAAAAAGCCGAGGTTACCCAGGTTATCAGCCAACTCAAGGAAGGCTACCTGGCCGAAGAAATCACCATGGCGGAGTTCGGCCGGGTCCTGGAGGCTATCGGATCATGCCCGGCCCTGCCCATTGGGCTGGTCGTTCAGTTTGAACAAAGCTATGTCGTGCCGTCGGGCTTGGACAGCGACGAAAAGATGGCGGCGCGCTTGCATCTCAACCGGCTGGCCCGGGGGCTGGCCGATGGACGCATCGACTGGGCGGTTATCGAAGAAATCCTGGACCCCATCAGCGACCTTGGCGCAGACGGCAATCAGAAACTCCGATCACCGGATATGGTATCCGATACTGAAATCCTCAAGGTACTGGTGACCGCCAAAGAAATCGCGGATGAGGCCGAAATTTCAGAGGAGATGATTGCAATCGATATTTCAGATGAGTTCTTGAAATCAGTGGAAGAAGCCCTGGGCCGTTCGCTGGTATAGAAGTGGTCTCAAAACCACTTCTGTTCTATTTTTTTTCAAGGGCAATCAGACGTTTTCTCAAATCTTCCAGTTCTTTGGTCGAGCGCTGCTCGCGCTGCCGGCTTTCAATAGCCTCGCAAATTACCTTGATATTGGCACTAATGGCACTGATCAACTGCCTGTCGCCGGAACTGTAAATCCGGGCCAGCATCTCAACGGCTGCACCCAAACTGAATCCTTCAATATCTCGCGTTAAATCACCGGCAGATCCGCTTTCCGGGGTACCCTGAGAACCATAGGGTGATTCCGGGCTGGCCACCCGACCGGCAGACTGCGTATCTCCGGCCGTATAGTCCACCCGTATTTTAGGGCCCCGTCCAAAACTGAGCCAATCCATAGAGCAACCCGTCAACTCCGCCACTTTATAAATCCAGCCCGTGGGAACATCCTCTCGCTTCCTGGCCGCACCAATATTTTGCCTGGATATGCCTAAATAAGTTGCCAGCTGGCCGTCGGACTTGGCATCCAACGCCTCTTTCAGCCGGCTGATAATTTCTTCTGTTTCTGTCGATAACATATTTAAATTAATATCTATTAATGTCTTTATCGTTTTTGTTTTCCCTTGACTGGCACAGGGTCTGCATTTTCATATTTTGGGTATCGCAAATTTATTTTGCTTTTTAAGCAAATTTTTATTGACAACAAATAATTGACGGGTTATGACCCAAGAAAGCTATTGAACATATGCGTAGGTGAAAGGAGGTCTTTGACCCAATCACCCACAACCATATTCCTTAACAAAATCTTGCGCTTTTGGAAAGTTTTAATTGACACCGTGCAACAGCAGTCTGACGCGGGTATTTATTTCATGACAGTGATAAACGGAGGGCGATGTCTGACGGTAACCAATAGATGGACGCATTAATACCAACCCCATGCCTCCAGCGTGGGCAGCTTAATGGAAAGGAGGAAAAAATGCTTAATCGTAAAGTGACTGTTGCCGTAATCATGGTGGTTTTCGTTGGTCTGATCAGTGTACTGAGCGCCGACTCAGCTGAGGTCCAGCAAATTAATATTAACACGGCATCGGCGGAAGAACTCTCCCAGCTAAAAGGAATTGGGCCCAGTCATGCCGCCAAAATCGTGGCCTACCGTGAAAAAAACGGCCCTTTTAAGATGCCGGAAGATTTAGTGCAGGTATCAGGGATCGGCCAGAAAACCTTTGAAGCTAACCAGGAGGTTATCATTGTCGAAGAACCCAAACCCAAAAAGAAATGATCGTCTATAGCAATCCATCAGCCGCCGGGTTGACAGGCGGCTGAAAAGCTGAACCAATGTTCGAATCAGAAGAACACCACTGGTGCGCTCGTGCCCGCTGACTGCTGGGCCTGCAGGGCGAGGAGGTCTTGCATTTCGGCGGGTCACGAGCCGCTCCATTTGGTCCGCCACTGACCTGGGTTTCTTCCAGCCTGACGTGGTGGATTTGACCGGCGCAGGCCTGCCCACCTTCGGTGGGGGGACCGGTAAAATTATCCTGCATCATATACATATTTGGTGAGAATTCAGAAAGGGAGACCGATTATGAAAGACAAAATAATGAGCTACAAAGATCTGAGGGTGTACAACAATGCCATGGAAGCGGCAATGAAAATATATGAATTGTCCAAAACATTCCCCCCCGAAGAAAAATATTCCCTGACCGATCAATTGCGATGTGCTTCCCGGTCGGTATGCACCACTATCGGTGAAGCCTGGCGCAAACGGATAGACCAGGCGGCCTTTACCGCCAGGCTGAATGATACCGAGAGCCTCGCCTGCGCATCCCAGGTCTGGGTCGAATTTGCCAGAAAGTGCGGCTATCTGAAAGATGAGGCCTGCAATGAGTTGGATTCCGCCTACGATCAGATCCTGGGGCAACTATTTAAAATGAGCAAGGAATCCTACAAGTGGACACCCAAATCAAACCGCCCTTCAGATTCAAGCCAATCCCAACAATAGTCCATCGGGCTGAATAGGCGGCGTCATAATGATTGAAAGCACCAAATTTCAGTCTGTCATGCCGGTCCCGGATCAAGTCCGGGATGACGGATCCGGCATCCAGCAGTGTAGCGGTTTGAAATCTAATGTTGGATAAAATGAAGAAAGAATTCTGCACGCGCTGCAACACTAAAAGAGAAGTGAAGATGACAGCCTCTTCGAAAGTGATGACGGATCCTGATGGTAAAAGAAAAGTGATACAGACCAACCTTTTCCACTGTGAAATCTGTAAAAGTTTTGTTCGCCGCGAAAAGTACAACAGAGGAGGGCTTCTTAAAACAGGGGATACTTTTACGCCCATGGCCAAAAATATCTGGCGGGCCATACCCGGCGATACTCAGTACAAGATTCTCAACACTGTTTGGTGCACCTGCTGCCGGGGTATGTCCGGGATCACCAATATCACCGCCAGGGTTGACTCCGGCCATCTGGTCCTCATGGGTCAATGCCGCCGGTGCGGCGGTGATGTGGCACGGGTTGTTATAAATGAGTGAGCCGCCATGATGATTTCGGTGATGACCTTATGGCCGACTTCGAACAGTCAGTGTTGGGTAACATGGAGATTTGTGCAAAGTGTGAGCACGAGATAGGCAATCCAGAACCTTGAATCCTGACCTGTGCTCCGGAGATAAAGACTATGGCGTATTTTCCAGAGTATTCACGTTATTGTCTGTGTCGTTGGCTACCGCCAGATCCAGGGCGTCATCCCCATCCCAATCGCCGGCCGCCAGGGAACTGGCACCCGTTTGGCCCCCAATCGTAACTTCAAGTGTGAAACTCCCAATCGGGTCGTTTTCCAGCACAGCAACACTGCTGGCAGTGAAGTTTGCCACCGCCAGGTCAAGGTCACCATCGGCATCCCAATCCAGGGTGATTACTTCACTGGCACCTGTCAGGCTTCCAACATCAGCTATATCAGTAAACAGGCCGGTGCCGTCATTTTGCAGCACAGCAACCTCTGCGGCTGTGAAATTCGCAACCGCCAGGTCGAGGTCACCGTCGCCGTCCCAATCCCCGGCAGCCAGTGCAGTGGCGCCAGCCTGGGCCCCAATCGTAGACTCGGCAGTGAAACCACCGCCACCGTCATTTTCCAGCACGACAACACTGTTGCCGGAACGGTTCGCCACCGCCAGATCAAGATCCCCATCACCATCCCAGTCACCGGAAGCCAGTGCGGTAGCCCCTGCCAGGCCAATGGTTGCCTCTGCATCAATGAAGGTGCCCGTGCCGTCATTTTCAAGAATTGCCACCTCGCTGCCGCCAAAATTGGCCACGGCCAGGTCAAGGTCACCGTCTCCGTCCCAATCTCCGGCAGCCAATCCCCTGGCGCCGGACTGACCAATAACCGCACCTGCAGAACTGAAACTTCCGTTACCGGCATTTCTGAGAATGCCAACAGTGGAGCCTCCGTTGTTGGCCACCGCCAGGTCGAGGTCGCCATCACCATCCCAATCCAGCGCGATCAGCGCGCTGGCACCAGACTGAGGACCAACTGTGTTAAAAATGCTGAAGTCACCAAGGGGATCATTTCTCAGTATAACAACGGTGCTGTTACTAAAGTTGGCCACCGCCAAATCGATGTCGCCATCAGCATCCCAATCTCCCGCGGCCAATCCTCTGGCACCCGACAGGGGGGCGATGGTATCACCTGCGGTAAAGACACCGGTGCCGGTCAAGGCTTCGGCCCGAAAACGGTAAACAAAGGGGGAATCCAGGTAAGTACCATCGGTTGCCCTCAGGGACCTGGTCAGTATAACCTCTAGTATTTCACTGGTTGTAAACGCAACGTCAGGATTGAAAACCAGGGTCTGCGATCTGCCACCCGTATATAGCCCGGCCAGTTTACCGGTGCTATTTCCATAAACTACAAACGTGCTGGCCGAGGCCGAGGTCATTTTTTTGTCAAAGGTGGCCGCGATAGAACTTCCTAAATTTACCGAGCTATTGTTAACTGTGGGATCGACACTGGTTAGTTGGGGTGGATTTGGAGTATTCGAATCTGAATCATCGCCTGTCCAACCATCGCACCCTGCCAAACCGAACAGAGACGCCAGCGCCAGTATTCCGAACCAGAAAGAAGTTTTCACAATATTACCTCCAGATGCCAATTTAGCGTCATTTGAGATAGGCCGGAAGGGCAGCCCAATTTTCATTTCTATCCCAGGTTTGGGAATCAGATAATAAATATGAAATACTCTTTACATAAGGTATATTTTGGCAACCATATTTAATATATGATTAAACAATTGGAAAACAACCAATTTGTTAAGACTGGATCATCGATTTAAAAACAAAATTGGTGTGAGTCTTTGAAATCTTTAATAGCCCAGTTGTTCATATTACATTTTAAATGCTATAAACAGCAACAGGTTGCAATGGCTTTTTTGTTTGGAGAATGCCGATGAGCGATTTGTCCCTCCTTTTTCAAAATATATCCTTTACCTACGACAGGGCGACCCAGCCCATAATCCGCAATATATCGGTACACTTTACCACGGGTTGGACAGGAATCGTTGGTGCCAACGGGGTGGGGAAAAGTACTATTTTAAAACTTGCCACAGGGGAGCTTGGGCCCCGACAGGGACGGGTGATCATGCCCGAATTAGCGATTTACTGCCAGCAGCGTACCGACAATGCACCGGATCGGTTGGTCGATTTGATTGCTTCCACCGATGGAGACGCTTTCGAAATTAAGGGGCGCCTGGGTGTTGCGGGTGATTGGATCCAGCGCTGGGCCACTCTGAGCCACGGTGAGCGTAAACGGGCTCAGATCGCTGTTGCCATATGGCGCAAACCCCAGGTGCTGGCGGTGGACGAACCCACCAATCATCTCGATGCAACAGCGCAGAATCTATTATTTGATTCCCTTTCGACCTATCGGGGAATTGGCTTGCTGGTGAGCCACGACCGCAAGCTGTTGGATGGTTTGTGTCATCAATGCCTCTTCGTCGACCCACCGGAAGCCATATTAAGACCCGGCAACTATTCCCACGGCTTGCAGCAGGCCGAAAAAGACGAGATGACCGTTCAACGGCAGCGCACCCGGGCCAAACAGGATTTTATGCGCTTAAAACGCGAGGCCACCAGGCGCAGGGATTCAGCATCGCAAGCTAATCGCAAGCGATCAAAACGGGGACTGGCATCCAAGGATCATAATGCGCGTGGGAAGATTGACCTGGCGCGTGTTACCGGAAAAGACGGCAGCGCCGGCAAACGGCTCAACCAGCTCACAGGCCGCATGGCCCAGACTCGAATGAAAATGAACAGCATCAAGGTAAAGAAAACCTATAAGATGGGAATCTGGATGTCGGGGGCAAAGTCAAAACGCAACACCCTGTTCAACTTGTCCGCCGGATCCCTGGCCCTTGGCGCAGACCAATGGCTGCATTTTCCGGATTTAGCGATGAAACCCGATGACCGTATAGCCCTTACCGGAATTAACGGCAGCGGCAAAAGCACCTTGATTGACCATATCATGCAATCGCTTAATCTGGATATGAATCATGTCGCCTATGTACCACAGGAGATTGAAGCCCGGGCGGCACAAACGGTCATGGAGCGGGCGCGGGAGCTTCCCAATGAGAAACTGGGGCAGATGATGACCGTCGTCAGCTGCCTGGGGTCGAGGCCCCAGCGCCTGATGGAAAGCGTGGAGCCCAGTCCCGGGGAGATACGGAAGATTCTTCTTGCCACCGGTATTGCCAATGTGCCACATCTAATCGTCATGGATGAACCGACCAACCACCTGGATTTGCCTTCCATTGAATGTTTGGAGCAGGCCCTGGTCGATTGTCCCTGCGGGTTGCTCCTTGTCAGCCATGATCATCGCTTTTTAGACGCCCTGGTCCGAACGAGATGGCACATATCAGAAGACCGCAGGGAGACAGGAAAGTATATCCTGAAAATGCAATGAACGCTGCATAAGGTTTGACGATGCGGTTGATTCTTAAATTTTTTTTAAATTGAGGGGAAGATGACGAAAATGAATTGGCTCAGGTTAAGCCTCAGTTTGCTAATACTTTGGACTCAACCCGGTATCGCTGCCTGGGCACAGGCAGAAAAAATGACTGCATTCGTTCATGTCAACCTAGCACCGATGACCGCTGAAAAAATTCTACCTGATCAAACGGTGGTAGTCAAAGAATCACAAATCATCGCCATCAGACCAACCAAAGAAGTGGCAATCCCTGACAATTCAGCAGTCATCGACGGTTCAAATTTATATCTGATGCCCGGCCTGGCCGATATGCATATCCACACCGACACCCGGTGGCTAAATGGGGGGTGGCCGGTTTCTCCTTTAAACCTTTTCCTCGCCAACGGGGTAACCACCATCCGGGATTTCGGTCCCAGGGGAGCACCGGTAGATTATGCGCTCCGGTGGCGGAACGAAATTAAAAAAGGAAGACTGCCCGGACCGACCCTATATGCCGCCGGTCCGATTCTCTATGGTCCGGTGGATGATCCCGCGAAGATCGTTCGCGGTCAACATGAACAGGGTTTCGATTTCGTGAAACTGTATTCCTTTCTCTCGGCAGCTGAGTTTAATGACGCCATTGCTGCAGCCAAAAAATTCAATCTGTATACGGCGGGGCACATCCCGTTTGCCGTTGGCCTGGACGGCATTTTAGCGGCGGGGATGAATGAAATTGCCCACATTGAGGAGCTGGATTTCGAATTTCTTGACTTCGACCGATCCCGCAAGCTGGGTCATGAACAATGGTTTAGATATATTCTGAAGGCCGCCACCGAACAAATGGGGCAATTTGCCGATTCTTCAATGGACGAGATAAAACGAAGCTATCAACCGCAAATCCGGAAAATCGTCCATCAATTAAAGGCTTCAAACACCCCGCTGTGCACCACCCTTTCAGTGGGTGATATTATCCTTAGAAAGCTTTTTCACCCGGACGACCTGGCATCGGAAGCCACGTCCGGCTACCTTCCCTATGGCTTTTTCGATTTGCTCGGGCAGGGAAAAAACAGGCATCAGATCCAATTCAAGGGGCATGAGGATTTTGCGCCGATTCATTTTAATTTGAACAAACTCCTGCTGCGCGAATTGCATAAAGGGGGGGTGACCCTGGTGCTGGGGACCGATGCGGGCCCCATGCAGATGGGACTCGTCCCGGGATTTTCACTGCATAATGAGCTTCGAATCATGGTGGAAAATGGTCTGACCCCTTATGAGGCGTTAAAGATGGCAACGTTCAACGCCGCCGGGGTTATCAAAACAATGATTGGAACGGCGAATTTCGGGACCATCGAAATCGGAAAAAATGCGGACCTCGTCCTGATCGACGGCAATCCCTTTGCTGATATTAATAATATCAAAAAGATACAGGGTGTTATGGCTTCCGGCCAATGGTTTGACAAACAGGAACTTCAGAGAATGATAGCCCCCGGGATACCGGTCACGGCTGCCGTCAAACATGTGGTCGACCAGGATAAAACCCATTATACAACTTTTGATATCGTTATCGGAAAAACGTATTTCGGTGACCTGCCAGGGTCTATCGATGCCATCACCATCACAGGTCCATCGGGCAGACTGCCGATTCAAAAAATGGATTTTATCTACCTGCAAAAACTCAGGAATTTTTGGATCAAGTCACCGGGAAAACCACCCCTTGGAGCCTATACCATCCAAGTCAACAACGGTACCCAAAAGGGTTCGGCCACTGTTTTGCAGTCCGTCGTCAAAACGATCCCCCTGCCGGAGAACGAATCCTTTGCGCCGCTAAATGGGGCCACTTTAAAATCAGTCAATCCAACCTTTTCATGGAAATCAGAAAACGCAGCAGAGCCATATTATTATCGCTTGGAGATTAACAAAGCCGGGGGAAGCCGAGTTTATTCTACCGGCTATGTCAAGAACATGCAATCCCACACCATCCCCGAGGACAGGTTGAAATCGGGTCAATCGTATCGCTGGAGAATCCGAATAGCTGACGGCGGCCATTGGACGACGGTTCAAAACAGCACCCGCAGTGCCTGGAAAAGTTTCCACATCAAATGACACCTGGTTTTCTTGCTGCAATACTCAAGGGAGAAACACCATGATATTCCTTGAAGACCTAATGAGCCAACCGGATTTTGGCAAAGCCCTGGACAATATTGTCCCTGAATACAGAGAGCATTTTTCGCTCCCGGACATCCACCAACTGGGTTTGGTGGTCGCGGATGTCGAAAAGGCTGCCCTTTATCTTGAAGAACAGGGGGTAGCCCCTTTCTTTATAGCCACAGGCTCCCCGGCTTTCTGGCTTGAGAGGGGCGAGAAGCGGGCCTTTCGTGGAAAACTGGGATTCTCGCACCACCAGGGTGTCGAGTTGGAACTGCTGGAGCCCGGCGAAGGTTCGGATTTTTACCGCCGCAGCCTGGACCCCGCAGGCCGAATCGTGGTCCAGCACCTGGGTTTTTTAGTGGATGACGTGGATGCCTGGGCTGAGACGTTAACCGCGGCGGGCTCGGCTATATATGTTCGGGGTGCCATCACGCTCGGGCCGGCGAATACCCAATTTGCCTACATGGAAACCGAATATAAAATCGGTATCGTCATTGAATTCATCTCCCAGCGGTGCTTCGGCCTTAAGTGGTGGCCGCTGGATGCGGTTTTCAAGGTGGCGGCCCGTCTTGAGATATGGACGGGCAAGCGGAGCATTTCGGTTTAATACTGACCAGAAGCCATCTCTTTTCATAGCTGTGACCCATCTTCACCTTCAGACCTTCTTCGCTGAGTCTAATGTCACTTATTGACCATTTCTTTTGATTGAGTTATTACTTCGGGTGATAGGAACATATTGGTTTGATTTTGGCATTTATATGAACAAGGGAGATATATAATGGGCTGGTTTGGAAAACTTACTTTCGGAACGATGGGCCTTTTGTTCGGCGGTCCCCTCGGCGCCATCGCCGGGGCGGCCCTGGGCCATATGCTGCTGGATAAAAAAGCCGGCTTTCCGGGCCAGGACACCCGGTCCATACCGGGGCCGGAATTCGGCCAGGCCGAACAGGCCCAGGCTGCCTATTTTATCAGCCTGTTTTCAATTCTGGGCAAAATGTCCAAAATTGACGGTGTTGTCACCAGGGATGAAATTGCGGTGGTACAGAATTTTATCAACAGCCTTCCCATGGAACAAAGAGAAAAAGACTTTGCCCGGCAGATTTTCAACGAGGCCAAGGACTCGCGCTATGCCATCGAAGAGTTTGCAGCCCAGCTTTACCAGGCGATTCAAAACCAGCCGGCGCTGCTGCATTCCTTTTTTGACCTCCTGTTTAAGATCGCTGCGGCTGACGGCAAACTGCATCCGGCGGAAGAGACCGCTTTAAAAAGCATCCAAAATATTTTCAGGCTCAGCGACAGCCAGTATGACGACATCAAGGCCGTCTATTTTCAGGAACTGAACAAATACTACAAAATGCTCAACTGCACCCCCGAATCATCCAACGAGGAAATCAAAGCCAACTATAAAAAACTGGTCAAAGATTTTCATCCGGACAAAATCATCTCCAAAGGCCTTCCCGAGGAATTTATCGAATTTGCCGAAGGCCGCTTCCGCGAAATCCAGGAAAGCTATGAAAAAATTCAAACGGAGCGTAACTTTTAATACCTACTTTTTGACGTGGTTTTGAAACCACTTTAATCTGACCCAAAAAAGGAGGTCGCAAATCATGAGTGAAGAAATTTATACCAACCTGGCCAAAGTCCTCGATACCCTTCCCAACGGATTTCCGGCAACCGACTCCGGCGTTGAAATCAAGCTTCTGAAAAGAATATTCCGGCCGGAAGATGCCGAACTCTTTTGTGATTTACGATTAGATTTTGAAACCGCCCAACAGATCTCCGAGCGAACCGGGCGCCAGATGGAAGGCCTTGATGAGCATTTGACAGAGATGAAGGATCGGGGGCAGGTATTCGGAATAGACCTCGGCGGCATCAAGATGTTTAAAATGGTACCCTGGGCTTTCGGGATTTATGAATTCCAACTCCCCCACATGGATCGGGAACTGGCTGAGATGTGTAATGAGTTCATGGAAGTCTATGGCAGGCAGTTTTTCTCGAAAAGTCCCCAACTGATGCAGGTTATTCCCATTGAAAAAGAAATCCCCAACAAACAGCTGGCCCTGGCCTACGAGCAGGTTTCCAATATCATCGAAAACAGTCAGTCCTTTGCCGTCTTTGATTGTATCTGCAAAAAAGAAAAGCACCTGCTGGATGATGGCTGTGACAAACCTTTAGAGATCTGCACGGCCTATGCCCCAATCCCTGGTCTTTTCGAGGATTCGGATCATCAGCGGGCCATCACCAAAACAGAGGCCTATGCCGTGCTTAACAAGGCCGAGGAAGCCGGATTGGTCCATTTGACCTGGAATGTCGCAAACGGTCACTATTTCATTTGCAACTGCTGCGGCTGCTGCTGTGGTGTTCTGAGGTCAATTAATGAAATAGGGATAAATGCATCTGAAGTGATCAATTCATACTATTTCGCGGTAATTGATCCTGAAGAGTGCACGGTCTGCGGAATATGCAAGGATGAGCGCTGCCAGGTAAACGCCATCGAAGAGGGCGACGATGCCTACGAAATAATCCCCGAGAAGTGCATCGGCTGCGGTCTTTGTGTGACGACCTGCCCCACAGAGGCTATATCGCTGGTACGCAAGCAACCGGAAGATATTACCCTGCCGCCTGAAAACGAAATGGACTGGTACGAAAAACGGGCGAACGAACGCGGCGTCGATATCAGCAAATATAAATGATTTAAAAAACCGGAAACATTTTCATTACATCCTTTGGATTCCGGTTAGGGATTCAGTGCTGTAATTTCAAAAAGTACTTACCTACTGATTGTCATGCCGGACTCGATCCGGCATCCAGCACTGTACGGAATAGAAAAAAACCTGGATTCCGGGTCAAGCCCGGAATGACGCGATACGGGATTATTTGTGGGTTTTAAATCCAACGCCCTACTTTCATGGCGATCTGTCTCGATGATAACCTAAAAGGAGAAATCGAACCATGAAACCATCAAGCGTCTGTCTCCTTGCAGTTTTCCTTGCGGTTGTTGCCTGCACGACCACCGGCACCGCACCCAAGATGAGCTATGAAGAAGCCCGCAATGTGGTCCTCAGCATGCAGAATGTCCCCCTGGAACCGCCACCCCGGAAAATGGACGACATTCTGACTCTGCTCGATAGCACCCAATACACCGGACAGGACCACATGGCAGAACTCCTTCGTCAGGCCGACACCCCCGAACCGCGCAACGTGAGCCGAAGCGACCTGGTTCAGTTTTACAAATCCCGCGGGACCGCACGCTATGAGCTCAACCGTTTCAACGATGCCGGCGACGATTACCTCCGCGCCCTGGATCTGGACAAGTCGGCTGAAGCTCAGGATTCCAACCTTTATAACCGGATTGCCCTGCTCGAAATGTACGCCGGGCGATACGAAACAGCCCTTGATCTCAGCAAGACTGCCATGGACATGACCCGTGGAAGGGGATGGCATAGAGGATCCTACATGGCTTTTCAAAGCCGGGTGCAACACCGCATGGGCAATTTCTGGCGTGCCGGTCAATCCAACATACTGGCCAAGAAGTACTATAACGAAATTCCACTCTGGGCCAGACACAGCCTTGCTTTGTACGGAGATGATGCGGTCATCGGATACGAAAAAGATATCGTAGCCGCTGAGGCCGAATTTCTGGAAGCCCAGGGACGGTACACCCAGGCCTATAGCCTACGCACACGGGTACTAAACTACTGTTACAGCCAACGCAAAACGAATCCCCTGGGCTCGGTCCTTGCCCGTTTAGCGATCGCCTCCAATCTTATGTACCAGGGCCGGCTGGTTGACGCGGAAACAGAAGCCCGTATGGCCGCCAGTGAGGCCATGGACCTTTACGGCAAGAATGCCGCCGTCACCGCCGCAGCATTGCAGGTCCTGGGCGCGGTTATGCTGGCCAAGGGTGACCTGCCCAATGCGGATATTCTTTCAGCCACCCAGGTCGAAATCCTGGAACAGCTGGGGCTGTCTATTGAAGAAGACATCATGATCAGGGCCCGGCTGATCAGGGCTGATGTTTTGAGCACCGCGTACAATTATGCAGCGGCGATGGATGAATACGACAGGGCCCTGGCCGGCATGCAGGACAACCCTTATTTGTCCCAACGGTACACGGGTCACAATCCCGGCTTGATTTTAGGCCTGATCAAAAACCAACGATTTCCGGAAGCCAAGAAATTTATCAGCGAAACCAGGGGCTTTAATCAGCGCTCACAGCTGCAAAATTCCTATGATGCGGCCGAAATCCTGGCCCTTGAGGCCATGATTCTGCACGCCAACCGAAAATTCAGAGCTGCCAATGAGCAGTTTTCCAGGGTACTACCCGATCTGATAACCATCATCCAGGCGCCTGACAGCAATTTTCAAAAACGCCGCCGGGCCAACACCCTGCTGCAATTTTACATCGATATGCTGCTTGAGATCCGCTCACAGCAAAACGATCATACCTACGGCATTGACGTCGTAGACGAGATTTTCAAACTCACCGATGCCCGCTACAGCCAGGTCGGCACCGCTTTGGGTGAAAGCAGCGCCCGGGCCGCCTCCCTTGCAGACCCGGAGCTTGCCGAACTGGTTCGCCAGGAGCAGGATGCCGGCAAAAAGCTAAAAAGCCTTGAAGCGGTATTTTACAATGCCATGGCGGCCTCCGGCGGTGAACAAAGTAGCTCCCTTGTGACACTCAAACGCGAAATACAATCCCTGACCGAAGCACGCGCATCCATCAATGCGCGCATTGAAAAGGATTTCCCAAGATATGCCAGCTATACCCGTCCCAGGCCCCCGGGACTCAAACAGATCCAGGCGCAGCTGTCCCCGCAGGAGGCACTTATCGCCATTTGGACCCTGAAAGAAAAAACCTGTGTCTGGGCCATTCCCCACCGCGGAAATACGGCCTTCACGGTTGTCAACCTGGGAGAGGAAGCGCTCCGAAAAAAAGTAGACCACTTGCGGCAGGCATTGCGGCTGCATGTCAGGATGCTAAGCGAGATCCCCAGGTTCGACCTTGATACCGCTTTTGAGATTTACGACCGCCTGCTGCATCCGGTGGAATCAGGCTGGCGAAACGCCCGGAGCCTGCTGGTGGTTGTCAACGGGCCCCTGGACCAGGTGCCTCTATCGGTGCTTCCCACCCAAAAGGTAAATCCAGTGCCTGACAGCAGCCTGCGCTTTAAAGAATACCGACAGGTGCCCTGGCTGATCCGCAAGGTCTCCATCACCCGGCTGCCGTCGGCTTCAGCGCTGCTGACCCTGCGCGCGCTGCCCCCTCCCGACCCGGACCGCGACCCCTTTGCCGGATTCGGCGATCCCATTTTCAGCCTGGCTCAGCTGAACCATACGCCGGTTACCCATGCCACCCATTCACAGCCGGATATCTCCGCGGGCGATATCGCCATTCGCGGTATCCGGATCAGTGACATGGGCGAGGGGCTGGACAGCGATAAATTATCCTCGGTTCGCATCGAGCAGCTCTGCCGGCTGCCGGATACCGCTGATGAAATCCGGCAGATCGCCGCCAGCCTTGATGCCGATCCCGCGCAGGACGTGTTTCTCGGAAAAGCGGCAACTGAGACCGTTGTCAAAACCCGGGATTTTTCTAAAAAGAAAATTATCGTATTTGCCACCCACGCACTATCTGCCCGGGGATATAGACGGCCTGACCCAGCCGGCCCTAGCTTTTTCTGCACCGGAGGTAACTGAACTGGATGAAGATGGACTCTTAACCGTGGGAGAAATTTTAACCCTCAAGCTGGATGCCGACCTGGTGGTACTCAGTGCCTGCGATACCGGTGCCGGAGACGGAAGCGGAAGCGAGGCAATCAGCGGCCTGGGCCGGGCGTTTTTCTATTCCGGGGCCCGGGCCCTGCTGGTAACCATGTGGCCGGTGGAGACCACCTCGGCCAATAAGCTAACAACCGGGCTATTTCAAATCCGTCAGAAACAGGCAGGTTTGTCATGGGCCCGGGCCCAGCAGCAGTCCATCTTGCAGCTCATGGAAGATCCCGGCCTGAAAGATACCCAAGGAGTTGCGGTGGCAAGCTATGCCCATCCCATTTTCTGGGGCCCCTTTGTAGTGATCGGCGCCAGTGGTGTACGGTGATTGAGCAGAGGTAACGGCATGGCATTAGAACGTCCGAATCCCCTTGCTCAACTTAATAAACTTCCGGCGCTGCTCTTCATTGGGCGGCCAGGTATCCGAAAAATCGGTTGCATGTTTCTGAATACAACGCCCCTTTGTAGTTGAGTTCAATGATCGCCCAGTTCTCGCCGCCATCCTGTGTAAACACGATGGCGCCTTCGGACCCCACCGCCCAACCGCGTTTCTCATCAACGAATTGGACGGCGTAAAAATCAACCGGCCTTTGGCGGTAATACGGTTCGACAAAAATTTGGCCGGCAGCAGCCTGTCTGCCCGGATCCACAGACGACTGTTGTTGTATACTCGGGGGGGCTGACTGCTTGATGTTTGTGTTCGGCTCCGGAGCAATTTGATTTTTGAGTGGCGGTTGGTTTTTGGTGGCAGTGTCTCGAGGGCTTATTTTAATATTCGGGGTGGTTTCTTTGGGGGCCTCCGCGGCATAGGCTTTGCGCGTCAAGTCCGGCAGCTGAATATCGAAATCACCCCATGCCCTCGACTTCCGATCACCAGGTATGAACCCTGCAGCTTTTTCAGGCTGCGCTTTAGGAACCCGTTCCCAGGTAATTCCAGCATCATAGGAGTGCAGGATCATACCGGTGTCGCCCACCGCCCAGACATGGTCTGTATCGGGCACCACAAATACATCGTTAAGATGCGATGATATGGCCGGCAGCCGCAGCTCCGCATTTTGTTCGATTGGCTGCATAAACCAGTCGAGACTTGGAAAGGCGGGATGCTCGGTAGGGTTGCGGTCGGGTGGCTGAAAAAAGGCCGCAAAGGTGCTGACCAGGGCCAGCACCAGCAAAAGGCTTAAAAATATGACCCAGGCCTTACGCCCAAGAGCAGTAATCTGCAATTTGGGCTTATCGCCGTGGGTTTCCCGGGGGGAATTTTTCTTTTCCATGGATTGCCTCCAGTTTATGAACCGTCAGCCAGGAATGAGTCACAATGAATCAGCCAACCAATTAAGGTGGATATCGCAGGAGTTCGCGCTGTAAAATGGGAAAAATAAGTATCGCTGTTCAGCAAGATTTTTCTTTCTCGTATAGTAAAGATATTACAGAATATGTCAAGAAAATTAATGATTTGCAGTTGGGAGTGAGCTAAAGCAAAAAACTGCGGGCATAATTTCTACAATCCAAAGTTTTGTTTGACCATCCATTGTCGAATCTGATACTAAAATACAGTAAAATGTCTAATACACCATTTGCTAACCTGGATAGAGAGGTTGCCATGAGTTGTATTCCCAAACCCCATTTCTCATTTTGAGAGGTGGGGTTTTTTCTTTTAAAATGTAATGTGTTTATGTGGCCAAGTGGCCAACCACTGGAGTCAGGAGGGCAAATTATGACAGTTTATAAGAAAGTTCTTCAGCTAATAGCAATAATCGTTTTCATTGGCACTCTTTTTTCCTGTGGGAAGGACGCTGTCAAATCTACCCATGACATCGACCCTGTTCATTTCAAGTCCGCTGCTGAATTGGCAAGCTCCATTCAGCGCGGCGAGATCACCTCCATCGAGCTTCTCAACCACTTCCTCGACCGCATACAGCGCTATAATGAAGACATCAATGCAGTCGTTGCCCTGGATATAACTGCGGCCCGGAGGCGAGCAGCGGAAGCAGACAAAGCTCTCGCCCAGGGCCAAAAATGGGGGCCTCTTCACGGTGTGCCAATGACTGTTAAGGATGTATTTGAAGTTGCTGGCATGCCCACAACATCGGGCGACCCTGTGCTCAAAGATTACATCCCGGAGCGCAATGCCATAGCTGTGCAGCGCCTTATCGATGCCGGTGCCATAATATTTGGCAAAACGAACGTTCCCTATCATGCAATGGATATTCAAAGCTACAACGAAATCTATGGTACGACGAACAATCCCTGGGATTTATCCAGAACTCCCGGTGGTTCATCCGGAGGCTCGGCAGCAGCACTGGCTGCGGGATTCACTCCCCTCGAACTGGGCAGTGACATCGGAGGTTCGGTCCGCTTCCCGGCCCACTATACCGGCGTATTCGGACATAAACCCACCTTTGGGATCGTTCCGAGATATGGGCATATACCGCCCATGCCTGGCCGGGTTCAACAGCACCTAATGCCCATGATTCCGCTCTTCGTAGTCGGACCTCTTGCGAGAAGTGCCGATGATTTAGAGTTAGCCCTGGGGGTCTTGACGACTCCGGGTAATATGGAAGATAGCGACAGCAGACCTGAACTTTTACCGCCACGAAGGCAACAATTCAAAAATTATCGCGTTGCGGTGTGGTTCACGGATTCCGATCCCAACAGCCGAGATTGATACTGATGTTTTGGCGATGCTTAAGAAGACAGTGGAGAAACTGCGCGCCGCCGGTCTTGACATGGACGAGGAAGCGCGTCCCGACATCGATCTATGGGAAGACAGGCTAATTTGGTTGGAAATCTACAACCATATGATGGCCGGAGCATTACCGCTGAATGAGATGCTTGCCGAGAGACAAAAAAAACAGCAAACGCGGTGGGCTGAATTCTTTGAACGCTACGATGTACTGATTGCGCCGGTATCGCCAACGGTTGCCTTTGAACATGATCATAAGGGGACGTTACTAACACGCAGTTTCAAAATCAACGGGCAGGAGAAGCCCATGTTAAACAACATGACATGGACGTATATGGCAATTGTTTCAGGTTTGCCGGCAACTGTAGCGCCAGTTGGATTGAGCGATTCAGGCCTTCCAGTAGGTATCCAGATAATCGGAGCCAGATTCGAGGACCGGACAACCATAGCCTTCGCCCGAGGTCTGTCGGAACTCATTGGTGGCTTCATAGCACCACCGGACTATGCGGATAAGCATGAATAGTCATTGCTTTTGGAATACCGAAAGGAATAAGTACTGATATGGCGCTAAATAAATATTGGAAACCAAGATTAAAAGATTGTAAAGACGCGCTGGAAAAAAATAATTTCAGCGCTTTTATTGCAAAAACCCCTTCGGAGGCAAAACAAATAATTGTTGACCGGATTATACCCGGGATAGACGTAACATCCGTATCGTGGGGGGATTCCATGACCCTCTATGAAACAGGTGTCCTGCAATACTTTAAAGAAAATTCGAAGATAAGATTAATTGAAACCTTTGGCGAGAATATATCCCGTGATAAAAGTATGGAACGCCGCAGAGAGGCAATTTTGACCGATCTGTTTTTGACCGGCACCAATGCAGTCATAGAGTCCGGAATGCTTGTAAATCTGGATATGATCGGAAACCGTGTTGGCGGCATTACCTTTGGTCCTAAAATTGTCGTCATTGTGGTGGGCCGCAATAAGATAGTCCCAACTCTTGCGGACGCCATGAATCGCATAAAAAATTATGCAGCCCCTGCAAATGCCATCAGACACGGCAAAAAAACACCGTGTGTAAAAACGTCCACCTGCATGGACTGCAACAGTCCCGACCGAATCTGCAATATTTGGACGATTCATGAAAAATCTCATCCCAAAGGCAGAATAAATGTGATCCTCATTAACCAGGATCTTGGGTTATAGTAAAAGATCCTGTGATATGACCATGATATCTGCATTTTTTACTAAATTGTGATCATGGCAAGTAAACACAAGTCGGGAATCCGACTTTGGACTAATTTTAAGACATATCACAATCGAAGCTGAAATGCAGATTATCGCAATTAAATTACTGCTGAAAATCAAACAGGGGTGTCGGCAGCATTAACCCTTAAGTACCACCAATTTATTGGCTTATCCAAACACTAAATGATATTGGGCAGGTGAAAATGAAAAACCGATTTATCTATATCATCTTAGCAATCATGTTAGAAATATTTATCAACCCATTTATTCGCCACACAGGGAAAACTGGTTACTTTATCGCCACCATGTTTGCAGCAATGATTCCTTTAGCCAGCTATTATGCCTTAACTGAAGATAGGAAACGGGCAATTACAATTCTCTTTATCGCTGCGCCTTTTGTGATACTTGACGGTTTTACCATGTTTTTGACACACCGCTATTTAATTGTGGTCGGATACTGTTTTGGCACAATTTTATATTTTTATATCGTAGTCCTATTGCTGAGAAATCTTCTTTCGCAGAGAGTGATAACAGCTAACTTGATATATTGCGCTATATCTATTTATCTTTTGATTGGAATCATGTGGGCTGGTATCTATACTGTTCACGAGGGTATTTCTCCCGGTGCGTTTTCAGGATTATCTGAAACTACTGATTTACTTTATTTCAGTTTCGTCACCCTTACCACGGTAGGCTTCGGTGACGTTGCACCCATATCAATACTTGCTAAAAGGCTTGCGATATTCGAAGCAGCAATGGGCAGCATTTATATGGCGATTATTATTGCCCTGATCGTCGGAAGGTATATGTCACTGCAGGTAGAGCGAGATTCTGAAAGCGAAACCAGTTTAAAAAAATGAGACGTCATTTTTGTTTATTTTAGGGGCCCTGCTTTTACCTTTTTGAAAGTGCTGATTTATGCTATATACCAAAGCTTTTGGCACCAATAAAATTCCTGTGATATACCGATCGTATCTGTAAAAGTATCAAAGTTGTGATTGTGGCAAGATGTCACAAGATCAGTATTTTCCACTTTTCTATAAAAATATTACAATAGATGGAAAATTTTCCATCTAACATAATGTTATGAACAGGGGAATAATAAATTGAAATTAGACAATATTACATCGATTGGCCTTTGGGTTGGTTTGGCTTTGATAGCACTCTGTTGGATTCAAGTTATACCTTTATCATACGGTTGGATCGGCTTTGCTATTGCAGTTCCATCCTTTATTGTGGAGGCAATAAAGAAAAAAAACATGCCTCCTTCTTAGAGTGATGACAATTCAGGGTAAACTTCTTAACCCCATAAACAAACAAAAGATTCATAACAAATCGCCAAACCCTGACAGCAAGAAATCGGCGGTTCGGGTTCTTTTTAATAGTACGCATTTATCTTTTACTTAGATCTGCCATTATCTATCGCATCTTGCTGCAGGTTGGCTGAACGTTCGGTAAAGAAAGTTCCAAAGGAGATCGAGATGATAACATCAATAGTGCAGTTCAAACTTCAGCAACCGATTTCTCGTGAAAAGGCGTGTGAGATTTTTTCGGATACGGCACCAAAATACAGAGATGTACAAGGGTTGATTCGTAAGTATTACATCCTTTCACAGGATGGCGGGACGGCTGGTGGCGTGTACCTGTGGAATTCACAGGAGGACGCTGAACGCCTCTATACAGATGAATGGAAGAAATTCATCTTCGATAAATATGGTGCTCTACCGTCAGTGACCTACTTTGAAAGCCCCGTGGTCGTTGATAACGCCATAGGGGAAATTGTCACTGAAGGTTGATGCTTGATGGTTGAAACGAAGTAATATTGTGGTGGCTTTCGAATTGATCACTACACGCTCATTACCACTCTGACGCCGAACAATGCGGTTTCACGCTGATCGCAGGGGCCTTGGCGTTTTGAAAAATTTTAAATCCGCGTGATATCCGAATCATATCATCACACATTTCGATAATCATCGAATTACAACTATCAAGATATGTCAGGTTTGGGAAAGCGCTATTTCTGATACTGGGGCAGTCATTGTGATCGCCCCTTTCTAATTAGGTTGCTTAGCCTGTGATAATAGTCCTTGAAACTCTTAGAATTTCTGATACGGAATAATTAGGGTACCATACAGTTATTAGGAGAGTTTGAGTTATGTCCAAATATACTACAAAAGATAAAGGCTCTCATTTCAAAGAGATGAGAGAGTGGATTCAGCTTCTTGTGATTGTGTTCGCCGCTGCATGGGGCTCATACGAGTTCATTGTAAAAGACATCATTCGCCCAACGCAAAAACCAACAGCTCTTGATCTCGCAGCCAGCCTGGAGACGGTTGGCAAAAAGAATGGAAAAATTCTAGTCCGTGCACGTATTACAGCGCGAAACCCCACAGATCGAAGGATCTACGTGCCAGCCTACTGGTTCACAGTGAGAGGTTATCAGCTCTCAGATTCCGCCGAACCGACGAATATGAATCATAAATCTATCCTTGAAAAGCTCCGAGGTTCAGAGCTTGTTAGAACTTATGCTCCGATAGAGTCTGGCGAAGTAATAGCACAACAACGCATTACCTATGAGGGTGATGCTTGGTGGGAGCCGGAGGACAAAACAAATGACGAAGCAATTTTTGTTGTCCCTAATGAAAAATTCGATTTTCTTGAGTTGAGTATACATTACTTGCATACAAAAGACGATTCTGTTTTAGATAATCCAGTATGGTTCGCTGAAGAGGACGGAGCCTGGAGTGCTCAATTTAAGCTTAAAAAAGGTGGGAGTAAAGACAGTGAACTAAGAAAGTGGCAAAAATCTACCGGATCAGGATACAGCTGGTATATAACAACTTTGTCACTTTGGGGTCCAAAATAATAAGAGTGTGCTGAAGGCTGAATTGCATGTAGCAACATACCACAGGTTTTGACACCATCAAAAATGCTGTGATAGGCATTTCTTACGTCTCAGTTATAGCACAGATAGGGTCTCGATTTTTCCATCGATTTCTGGCAAAAAAACAAGGCACCACCCAAAGGCACAGCCTTTTAAAATGAAAAGATAACCCCAAAATTGATCAAATTACTTTTGCGCCTTCACAAAAGGAAAAATATCAGTATATCCTAAAATGTCGGTAACTAACAACACCAAAAAAACAATCAATGCTGCACCGACAATTACTCCAATTCCATTTCCACCAGCTGGAAGCTGTTCAATTTGATCAGCCACCGCAATTAGCTCTGCGTCAGTCAAAGAATCAATACGAGAATTTATTTCAACCGGGTCAATACCCTGAACGATTAAGTACCTTTCCACATCTTCGCGTGCAATTAATTGTTTTAAATCCTCACGTGATTTATGTGCTCTAACAGATTCGAATGTGACATCGGTGGCAATCATTGCTGCAAAAATGGATTGGCAGGGCACGGCGATCAAAAACATCAATAATGCCATAAATATGCTTACAAATTTGGCCTTGGTTCTTATCAGTTCCATTACAGTCTCTCCTCTCATTGTTTAATATCCGCTCCAATAGTTGTTTGTGGCGTTATGGAGCATGGCTTGTTGGATATAATAAATCTAATTCAAAACTGAAATAGCGTGTATTATGATAATTTCCCTTCAATTTATATTAATTACATTAGTTTCATAATCACTAGGACTAATATAACTATAACCAATACTGCAATCACCAATCCAATTGCATCTCCTCCGGCCGGAAGGTTTTCAATCTGATCTGATAGCTCATCAATTTCCGATTGGCTTAGGCTTGCTATGCGCGCTTCTGCTTCCAGTGGATCGATTCCCTGTGCGATAAGAGCGGAGCGCACGTCTTCACGCGCGAGAATCTGTTTTATATAATTCCGAGCTTCCCGGCTCTGGTTTTCATCAAGAACTGTTCCGGTATCGATTAATGCAGCCAGAGCTGACTGATAAGGTGTCGAAATTAGCAACATCGTCATTGCCATAAAGATACCGATGATTTGAGTGTGCCTGCGAATAGATCTCATGCCAACCTCCTTTTTTAGTTTTGATGAAAAAATCTAAATACTTATCTATATTATCCTTTGCCCTTTTTTGTGTCAATTATTTTCCTATGACGGAATTAAAACTTTGGGTAATATCCGTCCGTGATGCGTTATTTGCATACCTGAAAAAGCGTCTTAGCAAACTTGATATAGGCTCTTTATCATATTCAATTTTTTGATCATGAGACCTATTCTTGGCGCAAGCGTCTTCCAGCAGAGACGAATTTCGTTTATCCAGCCTACGGGCAACGAGAAAAGACAATGATTTGCTCATTGGATGATAGAATTCCATAAGGTTCTGCTATTTGGCCTAAAGTTGTGCTTTCTGCTTATCAAAGCATTTGCCACTGCTAAAAATACAGTGATATACAGAGGGTATCTGTAAAAGTATCAAAGTTGTGATTATCAAGATATGTCAGGTTTGGAAAGCGCTATTTCTGATACTGGGGCGGTCATTGTGATCGCCCCTTTCTATTTAGGTTGATCAGTCTGTGAGAATAGTCCTTGAAACTCTTAGAATATCTGATAAATTTGAAGTAAGAAGCAAAATATTAGGAGGCGGACATGGAAAAAAATAAGAAGTCGTCGCCTGAAATAGTTTTGCAGAGACTCCAACTTATCGGAGAGGGCATTATCCCGGACGATGAGTTCCCCTACCTACCGAGCCAGAACAGCATCTGGATATTCCTACATGAACATGACCCGGAAAATTGGCCTATGGAAATGTCTCATCTCAAAAAGTACATTTACCATGGGAGATTCTTTGCCTGACTAGTAGAAAATCAATACTGCTTTGTGGCTATCTTCCCTTGTTGATGTGCAAAAGGGCATTAGGCTGGTGAGCCGTTGTGACCGGTAATTTTCAGGTATTCATTTTATATCTGTGATTTTGGCAAAGTATGTATATCAATATAGGTCAGGTTTTCCGACCTCTTCATAAGTTTTCCATATATTGGGCTTACTAAGGCCTTGCCTTTCTGATAATTTCTGTTATCCATTTAAATAGGGGTGATTATTTGAAAGGAAACAAATATGAGAGGATTGTGGAATTATACTAAAGACGTTTTAAAGACTGTAAATAATGCTATCGCATGGTTTCTCGTAAATGATTGAGGGCATTAGGAGGTCATTAGAATGAAGGGTAGATTTAGAGACATCATCATAGGAATTCTTACAAGTACATTAATGATTTTTATTGGGTATAGTCTTAATGACTATCTTGCAAAAGAAAGAATTTCAATAGAACATGTCGAATTTATACCAGAGAAGAATAGGTTATCGCGAAATCCAGAAATCTTTTCACACTTAATAAACTCCGATCAATTTACCAATTGGCTGATGTTTTTGCAGACAAGGACTGTCCAGAAATTAATTTTTAGCCCGGAAATAGAGAACTATTCACCATCCGAGGTTAATATCCTTATTGCATCCACCAAGGAGTTCATTGATTATTTAATTACAGATTCTAAAGCTTGCATAAAACTTGAACAAAATATAAAAAATAGCAAACCAGATTCTGACCTAAAACCTATTGTCGAGGAAGCAAGATCTATATTTTTATATTATTACTTTTTTGAGGAAGATCCTCAAAAAAATTTACAAAATATTAAAAGACAGCTACAAAGAAGACTTTCGGATAATGAATTTATTAAGATACATGCAAACAATCTGTTAACCTACTTAACTAATTATAAGGCCATTCGCACTGGAGGAATTGATATTACCATTATTTTTCTTAACTCTGGCAATACAGATGGTTTAATAATGCCAGAGGGTACATTAGTATTGGTCGGAGAGGGGCGGAAAGAACGAATGCCAATAGCTTTAAAAGAATCTAAAGTAATGAAAATAGCAAAAAGATCTATGATGGAGGTATCATTCGTTGTTGATGAAGGTAAGGCTGTCCAAGATGAGCTCAATAATTTTAAGGAACTTGTTAAAAAAGGATTTCCAATATCTGGAGTCATTGAAGTTAAAGATTTCCGTACCGAACTGATTCGTTCAAAAACCTATGGTTTTCCAGTTAGCAGTTAGATGCCCGGAATTTTATCATTCAATAAAAGCTAACTATGCTGTTGAAGGGTGGCTAAAATGACCAAACTGCCCGACGAGGGTCGTTATTTCCTTCTTTAATACCTATTATTACCAATGCTTTTGACACCACTTAAAACCCTGTGATATGCACATGGTATCAGCATAATTTGCTAAGTTGAGATAGTGGCACAAGTTCGGAAAAATGCCAAAAATGAGTCTTATTCATTTGATATCACAGCGTTTGCCTGAACTTGTATATTCTCATCAGTAATCAAGCTAATTGAATATTATTGAATCTATCAGATATAAGTATGGGTGGATTTAAATTTCTAATCGTGGGGTTAAGGAGAAAAAAAGGATGACTCGACCAGTGCGCATCGCTGTTGTTGGCGATTATAATCGAGATTTACGTTCTCACATTGCCACTAACAAAGCCCTGACTCATACAGCCGAATCCTTGTCTATTCCTCTGGAATACACATGGTTACCGACACAGAAATTATCCGTTGAACTGGCAGATGGTACATTGGGAAAATTCCATGGACTGTGAGCAGCACCTGGTAGTCCCTACTTCAGCACAGACGGTGCGCTGAATAGTATTCGTTTCGCCCGAGAACAGGGTTGGCCGTTCATCGGTACCTGAGGGGGTTTTCAACATGCTCTGTTAGGGTATGCACGCAATGTCTTGGGAATCGAGGATGTAGAGCACGAAGAAACAGCACCGAACGCTCCTACACTTATAATCAGTAAACTGGCCTGTTCCCTTGATAATAAAACTCAGAAGTTAAAAATATTTGCAGGCACTCTTGTTCATCAAGCTTACGGTCGAGATGAAGTTACTGAGCAGTTTATTTGCAATTATGGTCTTAATGCTAAGTTTCGCGATGAAATAGAAAAAGGACATCTCAAAGTTGCAGGTGTAGATCTTGATGGAGAAGTCAGGGTGGTGGAGTTATCGGATCATCCCTTCTTTGTCGGTACGCTTTATCAGCCGCAAATATAGTCAGCGCTTGACAGTCCCCATCCTATTATTGTTGCTTTTTTGAGAGCCGCTTTAGCTTTTGGGACATCTGACAATAGGAAGTTGTAAAATTAACGCTTGCACACAATCTAATCTGTCCTTTAAGCCGGACATAAAAAGACGAGGGGCCCTGTTCAGCGTTATTGCGATTCCATGTATTTCCAACTAAAGCTCTTAGCACCACTGAAAATTCTGTGATTTGGGCATGGTACCTGCATCTTCTATTTATTGCACTCCCACTCATAGTACTTTAACAGGGTAACCCTGGTGCATTTTCTCCCAAACGACCATTTGCCGTTGGACTTCTGTTTAAGGTAGCCAAAACAGGGCCAGCCATAATAAATCTCATAGTATTGACTTTTGTCCGAATTTAACCAGGGATCATAAGTTATACATTCGTCACACCCATCGCCGCACCGGGTCTCGCAATCAAGTGGGCAATTGATTTTGGGCTTTTGTGTATAATACCCCCCCGATGACGACCAACTCGCACCGGCTCTTTGTACCTGCATCTGGTTACCGATAATTATGGAATCCTGGTGCCAATACGAATTATGATTGCTGGATGTTGGTGATCCGGACAACTCGCAGACATCCTCGCTTATTAATTTCCATTTTCCCGGCGCCCGCAGATACCCAGTTAACTGGCTTCCATATTTGTCCAAAACTGTTATCGTAGCTAAACAGTCTATCTCACTATCCGTATAGACAATATTATCTTCGCCATAGGTAAAATCATTTTCCAGCCAATACCCGCCTCCGCTTACAGTCCATGAATAGGGCGGACAACCACCGCTGACGCTGACACCTTTTTGACTGTTCCGACCAATCCCATCACCCTGGGCGAAAGGACCGATCCATTTGAATTCACCCTGCTCTCCGCAGGTAACTTCCCCCGGGAAAAACGACACCGGACAGAAGGCGTTGGAAATCACGGGCGTGCTAAAGATGGCCACTATTATCGCTATTCGAAATATATTAATTGCTTTCCTCAACCCCATTGCGTCAGCCCCTCCTTTCATCAACCTCCGAAAGCACTTCTCAATAAAAGCCATGCTTCCGGCGACATTCCCCCAATGCCAGACAGGTGACAGGAATACAAAGAAACTTTAATTTTTGGAATAATTGGAAATAAATATGGATTGCATGGCGATTAACCGGCTGAAATCAGAAACTTAGAAACTGATCAAAATGCCGGCTAACATTTGACCATGCATGTTTATGAGCAGGGCGAGGTACTAAAATTTATATGTAAATGAAGGTGGGGTGTCAAGGGAAATTATAGTCTGACGTTTTACTTGTATTTACCGGTCAAAAGCGCTTATAGTAATACATTGGAAATATTAGAATTAGCTCCAATCAGGAGGAAAACATGTCATCGCGCAAAACGGTCGGCCTGGCCCTCGGTAGCGGGTCTTCACGGGGCTGGGCCCATATCGGGGCCATCGAAGCACTGGAGGAGGAGGGCATTCCCATCGACAATGTTGCCGGGAGCAGCGTCGGGTCTTATGTCGGGGCGCTGTACGCCAGCGGCAGTCTCAAAAGCCTAAAGGAATTTGTCCTGAGCATGGACGGCAAAAAGGTGTTTTCCTACTTTGACGTGGTATTCCCGCGCTTCGGGATCCTCGACGGCACCAAGAGGTTGAAAGAACTATTTTCATTTCACACCGATGCCGAGGATTTCTCCGAGTTGAAAATCCCGGTTATGATGGTGGCCACCGATTTGAGCACCGGCAAAAAAGTCGTTCTTAAATCCGGTAATATACTCACCGCCCTCAGGGCCACCATGTCCATTCCGGGTCTTTTTGCGCCCGTGTGGGTCAAAGGCCGCTGGCTGGTGGACGGCGGCCTGGTTGACCCGGTGCCGGTGGGCGTGGCCGGGGCCCTGGAAGCAGATGTTGTAATTGCGGTAGATCTTAACAGCGGGGTGGTCTCGCACCAAAAACCCCAAAGGCAGACCAAACCGGCGGCCCAAAAAGCCGTTGATACTCCGGCCTACGATAGCGAGCTGCTGAAAAAAATGGTTGAGTACTATGAACATGCAGAAACAAGTTTTACAAGCAAAATCAATGAACTGCTCCATCGAGAATCATCTACCCCGGATATTATTGAAACCGTCATGACCTCCATCAACATCATGCAGGAGCGTATCACCCGCATCAACCTGGCAGTGGAGCCGCCGGACGTACTCATCCAGCCGCGCCTCGGCCAGTTGAAGATGATGGACTTCGACCAGGTTGAGCAAACCATTGAAGAAGGCTATATCGGTGTGAAAGAAAAAATAGCAGACATCAAAAAGCTGCTCGAACCAACCTAATCTGCTCTTGCGCCATGCCCGCAAACGCGGATACCATTCCTGCTTTCCAGTCCCTTAATTTGAGTGCAACTTTGCTTTATTGCCAAATCGTGATTATTGTAGAAATTATTGGTGCCATTTAGTTCGGCGCCATTGTTTTGAAAACAAGCGAAAGTAAAAATAGTGACCCTGACAATTTTCAACACCCCGGTGCTGAAAGCGTTTTTGTACCGGGCTTCCCGCTTAATCCTTGGCCTGGCCGGATGGCGCATCGAAGGTCAGCTGCCGCTGATTCCTAAATTCGTTCTGGTTGGCGCCCCGCATACCTCCAACTGGGATTTACCCTTCACGCTGTTGATGGCTTTTGGGTTAAGAGCCAAAATTCACTGGATGGGAAAAGAGGCCCTCTTTCGCAGTCCCTTCAAGGGTTTTTTCCAATGGCTGGGGGGCATACCTGTCAGGCGGTCTCAATCCCACAATCTGGTCGAAGAGTCGATTCAACAATTCCAACGCAATGACCAGCTGATTTTAACCATCGCACCGGCCGGCACGCGCCAGCGCGTCATTCGTTGGAAAACTGGGTTTTACCACATCGCCTGCGGTGCAGAGGTCCCGATTGCCCTTGGCTTTCTCGATTATCGGCGCAAGGCAGGCGGAATCGGTCCGGTAGTCTATCCCACCGGGGATATTACCGTTGACATGGAGACCATCAAGGCCTTTTACGACGGTGTTGCCGGGAAGCATCCTGCCCAATCAATGGCCGTTGAGGACATCGGACACTCCAACTGATAAAGCCTGAAATTGCGAGGCATCCTGCAAATCCAAAGTTTTCTTCCCTTGCCAATCGCGCTTCCATTCAAATAGCTTTTATCGGAAAGCAGCCCTATTCCAACCAGGATATCCAATAAAATATCCAATTATTACTTGATAGGATACCTTGATCATTTCGCTATTTTTCGATATAGGGGCATTAGATGTCTAAAATATGGTTTAGGACAACAACAACCGGCCCGCTGAGGCCCAAAAAAGGAGACTAAAATGAAAGTTCGCATCAACAAGCAATGCATGGGTGACCGCAACTGCAACAACCTTTGTCCGGAGGTTTTTGAATACGACGAAGACCAGCTGCTGTCGGTTGTCAAGTTTGACGAAATCCCGGAAAAGTACCATGACCTGGTCCGACAGGCGGCCGAGGAGTGCGTGCCGGTGGCTATCGAGATCGAAGAGTAAAGAGTGAACCGTGCTGACTATCCTTAGAACTGACCTCAAAACCCGCCGAAGGCGGGCAAGCCCCAGTTTACCCGCCTCAGGCGTGGCTTTGAAACCCGATCAAATATCGGGTATCGCGCCGTGACCAGGAAATGACCCAGGGCCGGCGCATAATAATATGATATATATCATTATTGTTGCAATTATCGGCCTGTTCGGGCCGCACCTGTGGGCCAGATACGTATTGAACCGGTACAACCGCCAGGAATATTTTTCGGGCAGCGGCATCGATCTGGCCCGGCTGGCCCTGGAACACCTGGATTTAAAAAATGTAAAAGTGGAGGTAACCGATACCGCCGATCACTATGATCCATTGCAAAAAACCATTCGCCTGACGGAAAATACCTGCGGTCGTAAAACCCTCACCTCCGTGGTGGTTGCTGCCCATGAAGTCGGGCACGCTATCCAGGACCAGGCCGGTTACAAGCCGCTTGTCACCCGGACCCGGATGATTGGCACGGCCCAGAAAGTGGAACGGATCGGTGCCATCATCATGATGGCAATTCCGGTGCTGGCCGCCCTCACCCGGGCACCATCGGTCGGTGTCCTGATGTTTCTTGGCGGACTGGGCACCCTTGGCGTCCCGGTGCTGGTGCACCTTTTGACCCTTCCCACCGAATTTGATGCCAGCTTCAACCGCGCCCTTCCCCTGCTGTCATCAGGATCGTATATTCCACCAGAGGATTTTCCGGCCGCCAAAAAGATTTTGATTGCCTGCGCACTGACCTATGTGGCAAATTCCCTTGTCGGGCTCTTGAACGTCTGGCGCTGGATTCGAATATTAAGAAGATAGACAAAAGCTCATAGCTGATAGCTCGCAGCTCATAGTATTATTAGGAAGAAAATTAAAGTGAAGATTCGTAGATTGACATCATTAACGGCCACCCTGGCATTTATTTCGATGCTGGTGACCAGCATCATCTTATTCATCGCCCCCCAGGGACGGGTTGCCTATTGGGCGGACTGGCGCCTGTGGGGTCTGACCAAAACAGATTGGGGCAACATCCATATCAATCTGGGCTTGCTGTTTCTCATCGCGCTGTCAGTGCATATCTATTACAATTGGAAACCGCTCATATCCTATCTCAAAAATAAGGCCAAACAGATCAAATTGTTTACCCCTGAGTTTAATTTGGCTTTTGTCATCACGGTTGGGTTCATTTTTGGCGCTTATTTTTTGGTGCCGCCCTTTGGCTGGGTTATGTCCCTGAATGAGCATTTCAAGGATGCCGGAGCCGAAAAATACGGCGAGCCGCCCTACGGCCATGCCGAATTGTCCTCGCTGCAAACATTTGCCAAAAAAATGAAGCTTGACCTTGCCAGGAGCATCGAACTGCTCGATAAAGCAGGATACGCCGTCGAAGATGGCAATATTACCCTGGCAGCCATCGGGCGTCAGTACCATATTCCCCCCCAGCTGGTTTACGAAACGATCAAACCGGCGCTAATTGCCAGCACTAAAAAATCCGACACCAAAAGCCTGCCGGAATCGCCCATACCGGGAACCGGTAATCTCACCCTGGCCGATTTTTGTACCCAGCACAAACTGAACATGAAACGGGTTGTCCGTGAATTAAAAAAGCAGGGAATTGAGGCTTCCGAGGATTTGACCCTCAAAAAAATTGCAGCTAACAATGAAACCAGCCCGTCCGATATATATGAACGCATCAAAAACATCGTCCAATAGCAACCGGAATCCATTTCAACGAGGACATATTGCATGGAACAGGAAAATCAGGTTTATGTCAAATTACAAAAACACCTGGAAAAATTAAAGCTGGCCGGCAAGTTGGTTGTCGACTCTATCCGCACCGGACATATGAACCTGTTTAAATAGCAGTCCCGGGGAGCGATGAATATGCTGCAAAGATTCGGCTATGAAAATCATCTTAATCATGGTGTGGCCAAAAATCCTCCAAGACATATGTGTGCAAAAAATCATTAATGTTCCGGTGCAGTCCGGACAACTCTCCATAGGAGGCCCTATGATAGAAACGATTCGTTTTAAACTGAATGGTCGCCCGGTGCGCCTGGAAGTAGACGGTGAGCAGACGCTGTTATGGGTTTTACGTACCGATCTGGGTGTAACCGGACCGAAATACGGCTGCGGCGAAGGGTTATGCGGCGCCTGTACGGTGCTGGTCAACGATGCGGCCGTGCTTGCCTGCCAGAGAACGGTAAAGGAAGTCGCCGGCAGCGACATCACAACCATTGAGGGACTGGCCCAAAACGGCAAGCTGCATCCGCTTCAAGAAGCGTTCATCCGCCATGCCGGTTTCCAATGCGGCTACTGTACACCCGGCATGATCCTCAAAGCGTATAGCCTTCTGGCCGAGAATCCCACCCCGTCGAGGGCGGAAATCATCGACGGTATGGATGAAAACCTGTGCCGATGCGGCGCCCATACCCGCATCATCCAGGCCATTGAAACCGTCTCGCGAGAGATGAAAGGAGGGATAAAATAATGACTTCTTCCTCCATGAATCGTCGTCAATTTCTAAAGCGCCTGGGTATTTTAGGCGGAGGGATCATTGTCTACTTCAACAGCTTTGATCGTCTGGCTTGGGCCCGCATGCAGCGCGCCGGTTTCCTGGGCGCCCAAATCCCCAGCGATTTCAACGCATTTCTGAGAATCGGGGTTGATAACCGGGTCGTCCTTTATACCGGCAAGATAGAGATGGGCCAGGGTGTTATGACGTCCATACCCCAGTTGCTGGCAGAAGAGCTGAATGTGAATTACGAGTCGGTGGATATTGTGATGGGGGATACCGATCTGTGCCCGTGGGATGCCGGAACCTTCGGCTCCCTGTCCATCCGCCATTTCGGGATATTTTTGCGCGAGGCTGCCAGCGAGGCCAGAGGGGTATTATTGGAATTGGCAGCAGATCATCTGAACACCCCCATTGGTCGTCTGATTACCCGGAGCGGAATCATCTATGACCCGTCCAAACCCGACCGCCGCGTCAGCTACGGGGACCTCACCAAAGGCCATATCATCGAAAAACATTTAAAAGGTGAACCGCCTTTAAAACCGTCTTCAGAGTATGAAATCATGGGGCAATCAATTCCCCGGCGAGATGCGGTTGAAAAGGTGACCGGCGCTGCCAAATTTTCAGGTGACATTCGGCTTGAAGGGATGCTTTACGCCAAAATACTCAGGCCGCCGGCCCATGGGGCTAAATTGATTAAAGCGGATACCCAGCTGGCCAAAAATATTGACGGCCTCCAGATTGTCGAAGACGGTGATTTTGTCGCCGTTCTTCACAAACACCCCGAGGTTGCTGAACAAGGGCTTGCACAAATCAAAGCCCAATTTGACAGCCCGGCCACCGGTATCAACGACAAAACTATTTTTGATCATTTGCTCAAATCGACCCCGAGTCCGGAAATTGCCTCTGAAGGCGGCAACCTTAAAACCGGCGAAAAGCTTGCTTCTACCGTCATTGAAGAAACGTATTTTAACAGCTATGTGGCCCATGCTCCCATGGAGCCGCACACGGCCGCCGCCGAATTTGACGGCAAGAAACTCACGGTTTGGGCCTCCACCCAAACCCCCTTCCGGGTTAAAGAGTTTATCGCCGAGCAGTTAAGCCTGCCGCCGGATCGTGTACGGGTTATCACGCCTTATGTCGGGGGGGGGTTTGGCGGAAAATCGGCTTCCCGGCAAGCCTTAGAAGCCGCCCGTTTGGCGAAACGAATTGGACGGCCTGTGCAGGTGGCCTGGAGCCGGGCAGAAGAGTTTTTTTACGACACCTTTCGACCGGCAGCTATTGTTAAGATAAAATCCGGCCTCAGCAGCTCCGGCCAGATTACCTTTTGGGATTATAATGTGTACTACGCCGGCATGCGGGGCAGTAAACAGTTCTACGAGGTTCCGCATCACAAAGAGTTGGTCCACGGGCGCTGGCGCGGTCGCGCCGGGAAAAATCATCCTTTCGGTATCGGCCCCTGGCGGGCACCGGCCAACAACACCAATACCTACGCCCGCGACTTGCACCTGAACCTGATGGCGGCCAAAGCCGGTGCGGATCCGCTTCAATTTCGCCTGAAGCACCTGAAGGACAAACGGATGATCAACGTCCTGCAGGCCGCAGCCAAGGCATTCGGATGGCAGTCCCTGAAACCGCCCAGCGGACGGGGGCATGGTGTTGCCTGCGGCATCGATGCCGGCACCTATGTGGCCTTTATGGCGGAAGTGGAAGTCGATAAGGGTAGCGGCAGTGTGGATGTCAAACGGGTGGTTTGCGCCCAGGATATGGGGGTGGTGGTTAACCCTGAGGGAGCAACCACGCAGATGGAAGGCTGCATCACCATGGGATTGGGGTATGCCTTGACCGAAGAGATTCACTTTGCGGATGGAGAAATTTTTGATCTTAATTTCGACACCTATGCCCTGCCGAAGTTTTCGTGGCTGCCTAAAATCGAAACTGTTATTTTACAAAACCCGGATATTGGGCCCCAGGGAGGTGGAGAGCCTGCCATTATCGGCATGGGCGGGGTGATTGCAACGGCCATACATGATGCCGTCGGTGCGGCGGTGTTTCAACTTCCCATGACACCCGCAAGGGTCAAGGATGCAATCAAGCAAGCTTAAATAGAAGCCATCTCAAAAATAGGATTTTGGTTCAAAATTGAGGCGGGGCCGCGTTTTCACGCAAAGCCTGATGACACATCTATTTTAGTTTCTGAAGGTGCGCCTTAAACCGGAGGTTCGCCTGAGGCGGATCGAGGATTTAAGGCCCACCGTTAATATTAAAGATAGACGGGTCATCCAGCTATGCTGGAAAACAAGGCACCAACAAAGAGTTTGGGCCAAAAGACATTTTTGAGATAGGTTCTAATCAAGGAGATGAGAACATGGGCCTAACGGCAAAAAGGCGGCAGCCGGTGGATGCCATATTTAAAGAAAATGGCTACGCCGACTACAAATGGATTGACCCCCAAAAAATCATCGTTGCCCAATGGGTGCGCATGAAATGTAAATTCGGCTGCGGTGAATACGGCAGAGGAGGCGCCTGTCCGCCCAATACCCCATCGGTGGCCGAATGCGATCGGTTTTTCAGCGAGTACAGCGACGCGATCATCCTGCACTTTGAAGGCCAGATGGACAAGCCCGAAAACCGCCATGCCTGGTCCCGCAAGATCAACGCCAAACTGGTTAAACTGGAACGGGAAATCTTTCTTGCCGGCTTTGAACGGGCCTTTTTGCTGTTCATGGACTCGTGCTGCTTTTGCAAGGAGTGCACCGGCGACCGACAGACCTGCAACGAGCCACGCATGGCCCGACCGGCCCCGGAGGCCATGGCCGTTGACGTATATTCCACCGTGCGCCAATATGGGTTTCCCATCAACGTGCGAACCGACGATGATCAGAAAATGGATCGCTACGCCTTTTTGATGGTGCACTAGAAGTCTATTTCACCGACCCGCAGGATATTCGTATTAACGAATAAATTTTGATAGCTTGAGAGGGAATGTGGAAACCGAGAAACGAGAAAAACTAAAAGAACATATCAAAAATAAGATTGAAGACTTAAAAAAGAACATTAAGTCTTATCAATTGATTTCCCAGCCAGTATCGCCGGATAATGCCATCGGGCGCCTCACCCGTATGGAAGCGATAAACAGCAAAAGCATAAATGAAGCCACCCTGAACACGTCAAAACAGACTTTAGTAAAAATGGAGCGCGCCTTGATGATGATCAACGACCCTGATTTTGGGTTGTGCCGTGAATGTGAAGAGCCGATTCCATTTGCAAGATTGATGATTGTGCCCGAATCCAATCTTTGCGTACAATGTGCTGAGGCCCTGGGGGGATAGGACAGGAGATCAGGGACCGCCTTTTAAGAACCCCTGCAATACCCTGAAACACTCCCAGCTAAATTCTTGTTTCAAATTATTTATTTTTTTTCTCGCGCTTGGCCTGTTTCTTCTCTTTGGCGGTTTTCTGGGGCTTTTTTTTATCGCTTTTTTGACTATCTCTTCCTTTGGCCATCTGATTTACCTCCGGCAAATTTACATTAAAAATTTATTGCGCTGTTATCAGTTTACTACAGGAATTTAAAATTGCAATGTCAAAACTGCACAGGTTCGGGGACTGTGGTCGGACCACGCTCAAGACATGATAAACGAAAGACGGCGGCGACGGTCATGATAAGGTGCTTTTCTTTTTTTCAACCCTTGATTGTATTTAAGTTTTGAATCCGAAATACCGATAACTAATAAAGCGCATAATCCATGGAAGGGTAATAGTTAGAGGCAATTTCGATGAAAGTGCCGTGTGAATCATGTCATACCACATTTCGGTTAGACAGCAGCCTGGTGAAATCCACCGGAACCAAAGTGATATGTTCAAAATGTCGAGCCGTTTTCAAAGTATACCCGCCCCCGGTGGATAATCGGAGGAAAACTCCCAGAGTTAAGACCCAAAATCTGATTTCCTACTTCACATATAATGAAAATGGCAGCCTGATCTCTCATGGATTGGGAATAGCCCTGGACATCAGCAAGGGCGGCATATTACTTGAGACCCCCTATCCCATGGAATCAGGGTTGCTCGTGCTAAATGCCACCGATCGGGACAAAAATTCCATCGAAGTGAAAGGCAAATTAGTATATTCAAAGGCAACGTCCACGGGGACCTATCTTTGCGGAATTGAATTTATGGGGGTCGACGAGCGAATTAGAAATTTTATTACCAAATTAATCAAGGAATACCATTTTCAAGGGAATAATCTTTTTATTGCGCTAAAAAAAAGGTCCCACTATCTAAATAAAAAAACAGCTTATGTTTAAGGATAAAAAAATGGATAATTCCCGATTGGTATATTCCACAGAAACGGGTCAGATCTGCCCAGTATGTCAAAAGCCCGTTTTGAAATGTTCCTGCAAAAAGAAAAAATTAAAACCGCCAGTAAAAGTGAAAACTGACGGCATCATTCGAATCCAGCGTGAGGTTAAGGGACGCAAAGGCAAAACAATAACCACCGTCTCGGGTTTTCAAATTACCGCCGATGAATTAAAACACCTTGCCGCTCAATTAAAACGCCGTTGCGGAACCGGCGGATCGGTAAAAGATGGCATAATCATCATTCAGGGTGATCACAGAGATGGGTTGCTGTCGGAACTGAAAAAACAGGGGTATACTGCAAAAATTTCCGGGGGCTGAGATTAGATAGTGAAGGATAGCTATGAAGGCGTTCTCACTCAATAATCTCCAGAACATATCTTTTGCGAGTCTTGCCGGCAACTGCGCTCAAGATAGTCCTTAATGCCATCGCATTCCGGCCTTTTTTGCCAATGACCTTTCCCATATCACTTTTCGCGACACTGAGCTCCAATACCACGGTTTGGCCACCTTCAATTTCAGTAACCTTAACCTGATCCGGTTGGTCTACGAGAGCCCGCACAATTTCTGAAATCAGATCTTTCATGCCGTTGCCCCTTTTCGTTCCCGGTTGAATGCTTAAAGTCAACCTATAACGAAGCGTATGCGGCATGCAAGAATAAAATTCACTGAGACCCGAAATGGTGAATTGAGTGTAAAAAAGGTATCAGATAAAGAAAAAGGGTGGCCCCGAAGGGCCACCCTGGATGGTGCAGAGTATCAGATCCACTTGTAACCGGTCCACTTCAAAAGCACCAAATTGAAAAGGTAAGAAAATTTGTTTAAATGTCAACCCTCTGATCGAACTATTCTTATCATACTGTCTTTTTCCATTAGGTCAGGCCGAACGACGTGAACCGGGAAGGTTAAGGTTCACCTTACATCCCATGGGTTTGCCGCTCCCGATGGTGGCAAAGCAGGTCATGCACTCATCACAGCGCACGATCTCATCGCCCTTTCCGGCGAGGATCTTTCCGGCCGCATCGGGATCGGCAATCATCTGGCGCCCGATGGCGACAATATCGATCGGCAAGTCGCCCACCGATTCGGCGGCCACATTTCCCTCTCCAAGCTTGCCGACCGCAATAACGGGAAGGCCCGTCGCCTCATTAATTGCAGCAGTCGGCGAGACATTCGCTCCGGCCGGCCGGCCCTTTGGAAAGGCGGAGCTGGCAACCAGGAAACGTTGGTCTTCAACTTCTTTCCAGGAACTATTGGCGATCAGGGAGACATCCAGAGCATCCACGCCCGCGCCGGCCAAAAGTTGGCTCACCTCCAGGGCGTCCTCCAGCGTCTGGCCGCCCTCCACTTTTTCAACCGCATTCAGGCGAAAGAGGATGGGATAGTTTTTCCCGAGCCGCTCCCTTGCGGATTGAACCACCTCCAGTGCAAATGTGGCCCGTGCGCGGGCATCGCCCCCGTATCGGTCATTACGCTGATTCGTCAATGGCGAAAGGAACTGGCTGATTACATAAAAGTGAGCGCCGTGTATCTCCACCCCGTCAAATCCGGCCTCAGCCGCGCGACCCGCGGCCGCTGCGAAATCGGCGACCATTTGATCGATCTGGGCCGGACTCATGCTGAGCGGCGCCACATCGGGCCTGAACGCAAAGCCCGAGGGCGAGGCCCCCTGCAGTTCCCCCCCGGCGGGAAAACAGCGGGCACCGGCGTGGCTGATCTGAACGACCGCAGCAGCACCCAATTGCTTGATGGCAGCCGCAAGACGTGCCATACCGGCCACCTGCCCATCGTCCCAGAGTCCCAGGCTGCCCTGCAGTATACGACCGTCACCCCGCACGGTGCAGGCCTCCACGATGACAAGCCCAACATCTTTTGAGCGCTGGCTATAAAACTTAATAATATCCTCTGTCACAATGCCTTCCGCACTGCCGTAGTTAGTGGTCAGCGGCGGCATGGCAATTCTGTTGCGAAGCCGCATTCCGTTTATCATCACTTCATCTTGCAGTGTCGCCATTATGCCTCCCTCCTTCTCTCACAAAATTCCGGTGCTGCACATAGAAGTGCTTCTTATATCTCACTATCCCCCCGGGGGCAAGAAAAAGTGAAGGGGGTGGGGACGGTCACCAAATTAGGTGTTTGTGTATAAAATTCAAAATTAATGCATAAATACATGCACGCCCCCTTGCCTTTTGGAGATTTCCGCTTATTATATCCTTCGCACCCTGCCGATCAGCGGCGGGGTGTTCCTTTTCAGGGAAATGACAGCTAACCGTCGGCATGCTGATGCCGTCAAAAATTAGAAGTTCAGGAGAAAAAAATGATCGATTGTTCTCAGATAACCATGTACAGCGGCGGGCACCGGGGTTCCGAGGCGGAATTCGGCAAAACAGCCGAACGATGGGGCATTCAAGAAGTGAATTTTTCGTTCGAGGGCCACGCTATTGAAAGGGACAGAGGCGTTCAGATCCTGGACCCTGATGAACTCGACAAGGGTGACGTCAGCATGACGATCGTCTCGCTTCGCATGGGACGAACCTATGCCAAAACAGCCAAGATCCGCAAAGTGATCCAATCCATTTTCCACATGGTCAACAAAGGCCACCATGTGCTTACCATCGGTTGGATTCAGCCGGATGATACGGTCAAAGGCGGCACCGGTTGGGGCGTGGAACTTGCCAAGCTTTTCAATCGCCCCGTCCACGTGTATGATCAGGACAAAAAGGAGTGGTTTACCTGGCAGAACAGTAGCTGGGTGGCAGATACGCCGGTCATAACCGACACGACCTTCGCCTGCACCGGTACCCGCAATCTCGATGCCGACGGCACCCGGGCGATCCATGACCTTTTCGAACGATCTTTCGGACCTGCCGCGTAACAAGCCTGTGAAGCGAAGCCCCGGGGATCACGCCGACATAAATCCCGACTGCATGAGTTCAAGGGAGAGATCACTGACATCATTACGACCTGGGGCATTGGCGGTATTTCGTCAATCCCGGCTGAAATCTGCTGCATCATTACCTGATTGTCTATTTCCATTGGTATCTCCGGTACGGAAAAAAATTTTAGAAAAAATCAGCCACCGGTTAATATGCCGCAGATTTTTTAAAAGGGCCATTCTTCAAGAATAATTATAGAAAGGGGCGTCAGGGCGACGCTGACAGACAGAATGCATGAAACGCATCAGGGCAGCCTGACTTTTATATCAAGGTATGTTATAAGCCTGGGTTAAAAAAAGAATTTGATTGAGGAGGGGGACAACGTGAGTAACGAAAACAGCAAGGTCATTTATTCGATGATCCGAGTCAGCAAACATTATGACAAAAAACCGGTATTAAAGGATATTTCGTTGTCCTACTTTTACGGCGCCAAAATCGGCGTACTCGGCCTGAACGGTTCCGGCAAAACTTCTTTGCTGAGGATTCTTGCCGGTGTCGATCAAGACTTTAACGGAGAAACCATTCTTTCGGAAGGGTACACCGTCGGTTACCTCGAGCAGGAACCGCTGGTGAACGTGGATAAAACCGTGCGACAGGTCGTTGAAGAAGGCGTCCAGGAAACAATGGATCTCCTGCAAGAATTTGAAGAGATTAACGCCAAGTTTGCCGAACCCATGGGTGATGATGAAATGAACGCCCTGATCGAACGTCAGGGCCAGGTCCAGGAAAAGCTGGATGCCCGGGATGCCTGGGAAATCGACTCGCGCCTGGATATGGCCATGGATGCCTTGCGCTGTCCTTCCGAAGACACGCCGGTCACCGTTCTTTCCGGCGGCGAAAAACGCCGGGTAGCGCTCTGCCGCCTGTTGCTGCAAAATCCTGACATTCTGCTGCTCGATGAGCCCACCAACCATCTGGATGCCGAAAGCGTCGCCTGGCTCGAGCAGCACCTGCAGAAATATCCGGGGACCGTCATTGCCGTCACCCACGACCGTTATTTTCTGGACAATGTCGCTGGCTGGATTCTAGAGCTTGACCGCGGGGAAGGAATCCCCTGGAAAGGCAATTACTCCAGCTGGCTGGAGCAGAAGCAGGAACGCCTGCGCCGCGAGGAAAAATCTGAAGGGTCCCGTCAGAAAACCCTCCAGCGCGAGCTGGAATGGATCCGCATGTCACCCAAAGGACGCCACGCCAAGAGCCAGGCCCGTATCAATGCCTACGATAAACTGGTTTCCCAGGAAGTCGAGCGTAGCGAAAAAAAGCTGGAGATCTATATACCGCCGGGACCCCGCCTGGGGGATATGGTCATGGAGGCAGAAAAGGTCAGTAAAGCCTACGGGGATAAACTGCTGCTCGAAAACATGGATTTTCGCCTGCCCCCCGGGGGGATTGTGGGCGTCATCGGACCCAATGGCGCCGGCAAGACCACCCTGTTCAAGATGATCACGGGTCAGGAAAAGCCCGACAGCGGCTCCTTCCGGCTGGGCGAAACCGTGGCACTGGCCTATATCGACCAGAACCGTGAACTGGACCCTGACAAGACGGTCTGGGAAGAGATCTCCGGGGGCAACGACCAGATTGATCTCGGCGATCGCCTCATTAACTCGCGGGCCTATGTGGCGCGCTATAATCTATCCGGCTCCGACCAGCAAAAAAAAATTGAAGCCCTTTCCGGCGGGCAGCGCAACCGGGTGCATCTGGCCAAGATGCTCAAGGAAGGCGGCAATGTCATCCTCCTGGATGAGCCCACCAACGACCTGGATGTCAACACCCTTCGTGCCCTGGAGGACGCCCTGGAAAATTTCGCCGGCTGTGCCGCGGTAATCAGCCACGACCGCTGGTTCCTGGATCGCATTGCCACCCACATCCTGGCCTTTGAAGGTAACAGTCAGGTTGTTTTCTTTCAGGGCAACTGGTCGGAATACGAAGCCGACCGCAAAAAACGCCTGGGGGAGGCAGCCGAGCGGCCCCACCGCATCAAGTATCGCCGCCTGACCCGCTGATTGAAAAGATCAAAGATAGGTTCGGTATCAAACAGGTGCCCTTCGACCTGATGAACAAATTATCCAAAATATCCAAGGCCAAGGCACCGGCCTATCTTGAGAAGATTGCCGGTAAACCGCGACAGAGGGTCGGGCAATCATACAGAGGGCTATAAATGGCTAAGCCTTGGCGGATCGTTGACAGTGTTGATACCGATGAGGGGCTTCTCGATCTTCGGCAAAGGGGCGAGACGGATTTTCTTATCACTATTGACAGTCGGGTCCTGATGAACTCCTCCGCCAACATGTCAGAGATGGCCCTGGGGGAGCAGGCAAGCAAATCCTTGAAGAATAAAAGCACTCCCAGAGTGCTGGTGGGTGGGTTGGGCATGGGTTTCACCCTGAAGGCGGCCCTGGATAATCTCCCGGATAAGGCCGAAGTCGTGGTGGCTGAATTGAATCCCATAATTGTCAAATGGTGCCGGGGGCCGATTGCCCATTTAAGCGGCGGAGCAGTTGACGACCCGCGCATCAAGGTTGTGATTGATGATGTGGCCGCAGTCATTCGTAATACGGCAATCAAAGGCCGGGGAAATCGTTTCGATGCCATAATCATAGACCTTTACGAAGGTCCTCATGGGGGGGCCCCGGGCCGGGGAGAGTATCTGTACGGTGACAGGGCGATAGCGTTAAGCAGTTCCGCCCTGAAGGCGGGCGGGATCTTTGCCGTTTGGTCCGAAGATCCGGACAAGGCCTTTGAAAAACGTTTGAAAGCCGCCGGTTTTTCCGTTAACCGGCAACGACCGGGCCGGGGCGGGCGCAGACATGCTGTCTATATCGCCAGGAAAGGGTCCGGCAACACTATCGACTCCAAGCTGCCAGTTGGGAAACTTCATACCGCAGCCTTGATAAAACTTCAGGGGAGTTGAACAGTCTTCGGCACAGTTCGCATTTACTGTGAGTTATGATCTCGCGTGCCTTCATACCGGTATAGGATGCGATATTTGTTATCCCCATGGTTCTAATGAGGCTGTGCAACCCGTCTGTTTCACTTTTAGTAAAGAGCTGCTCCATTGTTTGGTTGTTCAAGTTCCCAAGGTAAAAAAAGTTTGTTTCCGAAAAATGGCTCCCCCCATCGCAGCAGGCGTACATGTCAAGATCCGGGGTAAGATAGGGGTTCATGTCGCAGCAGTTTGCCTGATAATCGGTCAGAATCCGCCTGCGTTTGAAAGACTCCGCACGGCCTGCATAGATCACAGGCTCGGGGAAAAAGGTGAGGTCGTGATCACGCAAAAACTGTTCATACGGATCATCCTCCCTGGAAAAATCGGTAACAAATGAAATGAAATAATTTAGTCCGATCTTCCGGCAGCTGCGTGCCGCGTTCAACACATTGTCCCGGTTTACATTTTTCTGGTGCCACCTTGAGTAACTTAATCTCAATTGGCAAAGCCCCTTTTTTTTCAGTTCTGAAACTAGGTGGTCGGAAGACGCGGCTGTCCTGGCCCAAAAGCTGTTGGTAACAATTCTGGAGAATATCCCGTTTTGCCTGCATAGTTCCACAAGCTCTGCAATTTGATTGAAATACAGAAACGGCTCACCCGCGGAAAAACTGACTCCGCCAACACCTGCCCGGACCATTCCGGCAATGATCTCTTTGGCCTTATCAAGATCCATGGTCCGGCCGGCGGGGAGATCACCCGTGGCCACACAATGCTCGCACCTGATATTGCATCTGGTTGAGTATCCAAAAGCTAATTTGCGCATATTTGATTTTAATCCTCTCTTTTCCCAACAGGTCAATCTTTCAAGAACCGATAACCACCGGTCTCGAAAGCCGGGAATATGTACCATAAAACGCCGGAACAAGCCATGTCCAGTTTATAGCAACTCGATTTTGGGTCGCACCGGTGCATGAGGTCTATGCTCGAGGATAGGTTGGGTCGGTTATGAATAAACGCATTTTTAGATTACTGCTCAGCAAAAAAAAGCAGCGATTTACCGCGCTACTTACCGGGGGTTAAGCTCATATGAGTTTGAAGGGATGGGAAGCAAATTTTACGCCCATTGCCGTATCGCTGCTCCAGGCGATACGGCCATTTACCAATGCAGATCTCCTGGCGTAGGGATCGAGATATTGAAGTAATAATTTTGCACCGGCAGCAAAGGCGCGATCGGTCTGGACACAGACCCCGGCCTTATTGATGTCAAGGATAAAACTGGAATACAGTCGTTGGTTTATGTTGAAGTGGGCCGGAATCATACAGGGTGTTCTTGGCACTTTCCTCCGATTCGCCCCATGATAATTCAAATCCAATTCGACAGCTGAATCTGCAACATCTTCATAATTATCAAAATAGTAATTCATTATTCAGTCCTTTTTCGAAATTTGAGACCGCCATTTGGACCGCCGATGAGATTAGCCCTGCCCGGGTTAATCCTATGAAATCTCACCTTTAGCAACGTACTACAGATTGGCATGACAGTCAATATATAGTGTATCTTTTATTGAAGAATACAATATATAGTATCAAATCCCCATATCATGATATGCCTGATCACGGCGGCAAGAGAAACAGGGTCAGCGCCGGGATGGCGAGTTAAAGCTTACATCCGTTTGCATTTCCACAATACAGTTGATTTTGGGATATAGGGGACATCCGTGACGAATGGACATTTGACTTGCCCAGTCTTGACTTTAGAAAAGCCGATATGTTAAAAATTTGGCTCTTCACACCAATAGTTTACATGGCAATTTTCATGCACACATTTGTAGGAGGATCCTGAAAATTAACCTTTGGTCTGCAATTTAAAAAAGGAGAAAATATGAAAACAGTCGCAAAAACCTTAGCAGTGCTGGTCATCTTTGGTATTTTGATCGGGGGCGCCTGGGCACAATTCTCGACACCGGAGAAGGCCGTTAAATACCGCCAATCCGTGATGGTTGTCATCGGCCAGCATTTTGGTCGTCTGGGAGCCATGGTCAAGGGCAAGCAGCCTTATGATCAAACGTCCTTTGCGAAAAACACGGCCGTCATCGAAGCCCTTTCAGGGCTGCCCTGGGAGGCGTTTTTGGTCCCCGGCAGCGACCAGGGCGAAACCACCATGAAATCCAGCGTACTCAAGGATCCGAATGGACTAAAGAGTTTGTCCCAGCAATTTGAATTTGGGGTCGGCAAGTTGTCTGCTGCCGCAAAAAGCCAGGACTTTAATGCCATCAAAGCCCAGTTTGGCGCCGTCGCCCAGAGCTGCAAGAGCTGCCACAGCAAAACCCGCAAGTAGCGACGGTCCAGGTCGATCCCGAAACCGGGTAACCGGAGTTTGCCGGCAGGTCATCCGTAAATCAGAAGATAAAGCAAAAGGCCTGCGACCGCCACCGTAACGGCCGCCAGCCAGAGGGGCGCTGCGGGGGGCGCGCTGTCGCCACCCTGCCCGTGTTTGATCCCGGTAATCATCGGATTGATCAGATTGTCGTGCTTGACCACAAGATAAAACAGCACGGCCGCCACATGGGTGGCGGCCAGCGCCATGATCAGATACCGGTTTAGCCTGTGGACACCGGTAAGCCAGTCGCTGAGCGGCTTGCTGACCCACAGGTAAAGGGGTCCTTCGGTGATGATGTCGTCATTGGCGAAAAGGCCGGTGGCCGCCTGGATCAACAGCGCCAGCAGCAGGGCCAGAACCGACCACCCGCCAAGGGGATTGTGCCCCAGATAACGCTGCGATTTCCCCCGGACCAGGGCAGATGCATAACGCCAAACTGCCGCAGGACCCTTTACAAAATCGCTAAAGCGTGACGCCCGGCTGCCGACAAATCCCCATATTAACCGAAAAACCAGCACAATCAGGATCGCAAATCCGCTCCACTCATGGTATTGCATGGCATTGCCCCCGATACTGCCGGTCGTGAAGGACACGGCCACCAGAACCACAAGCACCCAGTGGAACAGCCGGGTGGGAAAATCCCAGACCGGTATGGTTACCGGGTGATCATCATCAGTCGATTGCCTTTCGGTAATTTTGTCACTCATCAAAATGCGACCTCATTTTTTGTATAATTTTATCTGCCTGCTTTATCTCCGATAATAGAGCGTTTGTCAAAATAACGTCCGATAGCGGTGGTTTTTTGGGTCTTTTGGTGGTTGTCGATAACGTCTAATATGGCGTTATCCAAACGCTCTAATAGTTTTTCTTCATTTTTACAAGCATGGTTGTTGAACCAACGTGCCTTTTGTAAGCCAGATGCGTTCTTAAGGTTTGAGATCGGGTGAATACGGCGGCAAGTAGCTGTGAAAGAACCCTACCACCGTCTTATCCTCCTTTCACCTATTGCCACCGAAAAAGGGGCTTGTCCACAATTGAGTTGATTTTGCACCCGAACTCTTGCATTATTTACTCTGGTGCTGCAACGGAAGGGTCCGGCTTAAAGTTGCAAAGGGGTTTGAATTGATACGAAAGCGGTGAAAAATGGTATCAACCGAATGGATCAGGCGCCCAAGAAAAAAAAGCGGCAGGCGGCGCTATATCAATATCAGAAGGATGGCCGCTATTTTGCCCAGATAGCCGACAGCTTAAAAGAAGCCGGCGCCCAGGAGCTGACTGAACTGGGTGCCCGGAATGTCAGGCCGGAATTCAGCGGAATTCATTTCAGGGCCGACAAATCTACCCTGTACCGCATAAACTATCAAACCCGGCTTCTGTCCCGCTGCCTGGCGCCGTTGATATCATTTCCCTGTCAGGATACCGATCGGCTGTATCAGAAAGCCAAACAAATCGAGTGGGAAGATTTTTTTGCCCAAGGCCATACCTTTGCCGTGGCCGGGAATGTTTCCGACAGCGCGATTTCGCACTCAAAGTATGCAGCCCTGCGCCTCAAGGATGCGGTGGCCGACTATTTCAAAGAAAAAACCGGTCAACGTCCGGATGTGTCAGTAAGAAATCCGGATATCCTGCTCAACCTTCATATCAAGAAAGATCAGGCCGTCATAAGCCTCGATGCTTCCGGCGCTGCGCTTCACCGCAGAGGATACAGAGAGGAGACCGTTGCAGCGCCGATGCAGGAAACCGTTGCCGCCGCGATTATCCGATTCAGCCAATGGGACGGATCGGTTCCTATATATGATCCTTTATGCGGTTCGGGAACCCTGTTGTGCGAAGCGCTCATGAGCTATAGCAATATTCCCGCGGGTGTTTTCAGGAACCAATTCGGCTTTGAATGTCTGCCCGACTTTGACGGCGCTGTTTGGCGGCAGGTAAAAAAACAGGCCGACGGGCACATCCGGCAGCTGCCCCAGGGGCTGATTGCGGGCAGTGACCTGTCCGCGAAGGCTGTCAGCGCTGCGCGCACCAACCTGATGGGGCTTCATCACGGAAATAGTGTCAGCGTAGCAAAGGCGGACTTCAGGATGCTGCCCGCCCTCGAAGGGCAGGTAATCGTAACCAACCCGCCCTATGGCATTCGCATGGGAAACGATGAGGACCTGGAGGGGTTTTACAAAGATCTCGGTGATTTTCTGAAACAGAAATGCAAAGGCTCAATTGCTTATATTTACTTCGGAGACCGCAGGTACATCAAAAAAATCGGCCTGAAAGCATCATGGAAAAAGCCGATCACGGCCGGCGGGCTTGACGGCCGACTGGTTAAATACGAAATGTATTAGAAGCTATCTCAAAACCGAAGCGAACGGACCCGGAAAATGGATGATGATCGTATAAGCAGAACCCAAAAGAAAAATGAAGCCCGGGCCTTGCAAAAGCTTGGCGAAGAGCTTGTGGCCCTGCCGCCTGAACAGCTTGCCGGTATTGAAATTTCAGATGATTTGCGCAATGCCGTCATTGCCGCGGGGAAAATAAAAGCTCACGGCGCAAGGCGCAGGCAGTTGCAACGCATCGGCACCCTCATGCGGGAAATCAACCCGGAACCCATCCAAAACGCCCTTGAAAATATCAAGTTCGGTGACCATCAGAAACTCCTGGCCTTTAAAAAGATTGAAAAATGGCGCGATGAACTCAAAGAGGGACACAGCGCCCTCATCGAGGAGATTCTAAGCACCTGCCCCGATGCAGAAAGGCAGCGCCTGACCCAGCTTGCCAGAAACGCCCGCAATGAATATGAAGGCAAAAAGGGCGTAAAATCCTCAAGGCTGCTTTTTCGCTATTTGCAACTGATCTCAGGCCTTTGAGATTTGTAATCTCTCAAAATAACATTTAAAAATTTGATAATATCGGCGATACTTGGTATATATATTTAAGTCGCGCGCTATTGATCTTGGGATGGAATTGAGCCTTGCGCGTCAATACGATCCAGTTTTGCTGAAAGATGGTTTTCAATTTTTCTTCATTAAACAACTTAGCTTATATGACCCTGTGCCGAATTATTGACCTGTCCGCCGCATCCAATAGGCTTCGTCTTATTATTCTATTGGTTTCCATCTTCTCTTTGCATGGTTGTGCTGATATGAGAGAATTTCTGACGAGATCTCTCCCGCTTTCAGGCCACCTGGAAGAAAAGATCGAGCGAAATGACTTTTTTGTTACAAAAGAAGAGGACGTCATTGGCCGGTTGGCGATCATCAGACTTGAAAAGCAGGATACGCTGCCGGATATTGCGAGACACTTCAGCTTGGGAATCAACACGGTCAGTGCAGCTAATCCGGGGATAGATATATGGGTGCCTGGGGCCGGAGAGCGTGTCCTGCTGCCACTGAGCTTTATCCTGCCAGACAGCCGTAGAAAAGGTATCGTGATCAACTTGGCCGCTATGAGGCTCTATTATTTTAAAGGAAATGGTAAACTATTGGCCATGTCGACCTACCCGGTCGGCGTCGGTACCACAGAGCGGCCCACTCCCATGGGCAAAATGTATGTAACGCGCAAAAAATTCCGGCCGACCTGGCATGTGCCCGCCTCAATTGCTAAAGACCATAGGAAAAAGGGAGATCCTCTGCCGTCTAAAGTACCACCGGGGCCTCTAAATCCATTGGGAGAATACGCTCTCTATTTAAGTAAGTCAGGTTATTTGGTCCATGGCACTAATAAACCGGCCAGTATCGGCCTCAGGGCAACCAATGGCTGCATAAGACTCTATCCTGAAAACATAAAGAGCCTTTTCGAAAAAACCCCGGTGAAAACACCTGTAAAAGTTGTTAACCAGCCATATCTTGTAGGCCAACGTGATGGAATAATTTACATAGAAGCTCATACGCCCTTTGAAGAATCAGGCACCACTGAGTTGAAGAAGGCCTATGCAAAATTGAGAAATATTGAAAAGACGTCAGGACACGCGCTTGACTGGGAAAAGGTTAAGAAAGTAGTGGCCGAGGCCCGCGGGATCCCTGTTCCCATATCCGAGAATGGTCATGGAAGCGCAAAGGATGTTGCGGAAACCATAAAACTCAGGCACCCGGACAAGTTGTATGGCAAACCGGAAATACCGGAACTCAGAACGGACGCGTGGTATGTTCTGGCTGCTAATTTGCGTGACAAGGTTGACGCTCTGAGGCTTGCCGCAATTATGAACCATCAGGGCCCCCAAATTCCTGCAAGGGTGCTGTCAAAGGGCAATCACCACCGTGTTCTCGCCGGTCCTTTCAATAATATGAGCGAAGCCAAAGACGCGGTAAAACGCTTGAAAATTGATTTGGAAATAGACGGTATATTGGTTGAACCATAAAAAAGGTGCGGGCTGTTTGCACCAGATCAATACTTAACGTGGATATTTATTGTGGAGTAACGCGAAATTTTACAGTCGCTATTATGGTAAGGTAAACTGAACAGAAAGGAGGTGACTACATTATGAAGAAAAGTATTTTGGTGATCTCAATGATGCTTGCTCTCGCTATTGCTGTGGGGGGTTGCGCGACAAAAGGTGACCTCGAGGAGGCGCAGGCCCGGGAAAAGGCGATTGCCGCAAAAGCTGATCAAGCGGCTCAGGATGCGCAGGCTGCCAAGGTAGCAGCCGATGAGGCTACGTTGAAGGCGAATGAAGCTATGGCCCGCGCTGAGGAAGCTGAAAAGAGGGCAGAGGAAAGAGAGAGAATTGCAGAGGAGAAGGTAAGAATCGCCGAGGAAAAGGCCAGAATCGAAGAGGAAAAAGCAAAACAAGCTGAAAAAAAATTCCAGGAATCAATGAAGAAGTAAATCGAAAGGAAGTGGCAAGGTTTTATAGACCCGCCACTTCCTTTCATTTCCACCGTTTAGCATGGTACGCATTGCGGATTTAACTGGAAGAGGACTGGTTTTGCGATCATCAAGCAAATTATTAACAAGTACAAAGATGTATACGGGAAAAAGGCAGAGAGGGATAAGCGAGTATCTACACCTTTTCTTCGTCTGCATCATGATAGCACCGATAGTTATAGGCGGATGCAGTTACTTTGATGAGGGTCGATCAATCTCCCGGGAGGCAAATGATTTTTTCAACCGGGGAGATTACGAGGCCTCTCTGAGAAAATACGAGCAACTCATTGAGAAAGATCCCGCGATAGCGGACAGAGTTCTTTTTGAGATGGGTATTATCTATGCCCATCCCAAAAACGAACAAAAAGACTATCAGAAATCTCTGGGATGTTTTCAGAAACTCGTAAGGGATTACCCGGATAGTGAATACCGGCGGGACAGCCAGATGATGATATTTCAAATCCAAAATGTCATCATCAAGGATAAAATAATTGCTTCGCAGCAAACACAGATTAAGACCTCCCGGCAAGAGGCTATAAGCAAAAACAATGAGATTAATACGCTGCAGGAAAAAGTTGAAACCCTTGAAGAGAAGATTGAGCCGCTCGAACAAAAGATTTTTGCACTCCGGACGGAACCGGCAGATAAGGTTCTGATAGAAAAGAATGAGCGACGATTGACGTTGCTCTCAAAGGGCGAGGTGATCAAAACCTACAAAATTGCCCTGGGGGGGAACCCGGTTGGACCGAAAGAAAAGCAGGGCGATAACAAAACCCCGGAGGGAACCTACATCATCGACTCAAGAAACAGTAACAGCGGTTATCACCTGTCTCTTCATATTTCCTATCCAAACGAGAAAGACCAAATGCGAGCAAAAGAACTTGGTGTTTCCCCGGGAGGAGATATAATGATCCATGGCATCAAAAATGGTCTCTCGTGGGTGGGTGCTTCTCATGCAAAGGTTGACTGGACGAAAGGGTGTATTGCCGTAACAGACGAAGAAATGGAGGAAATCTACAAGTTAGTGCCAAATGGCACGATTATTGAGATAAGGCCATAGAAAACCTCTATTAACTTTGGTTCTAAGCCCCCTCCTGTGATTTGATTGCTTCAAGCTCTTCCCAGCGCCGGTAGGCGGTCTCGATTTCACCTTCGACGCGATCGAAATCCGATTTAACCCCGGCGATTTCGTCTTTTTCTTTTTTGTAAAACAACGGGTCAGACATGATCGCATACAGCTCTTTTTGCCTGGATTCAAGGGCTTCGATCTTTTGGGGCAGATCCTGTATTTCCCTCTGTTGCATATACCCCAGTTTGAGCGACGGGCGCGCCTTGGATTTTAACCGGACTTTTTTGGGGCTATTTTTTCCCGGCAGCCGCTCTGTTGCGCCCTGGGGCCGCTGACTCAACCAATCATCGTAGCCGCCGACATATTCTACCACCTGCCCGTTGCCTTCGAAGACGATGGTGCTGGTGACCACATTGTTTAAGAAGGTCCGGTCGTGGCTGACCAGCAAAAGGGTCCCCCGGTAGTCGAAAATCAGCTCCTCCAAAAGCTCCAGGGTTTCAGCATCAAGATCATTGGTGGGCTCGTCCAGCACCAGTACGTTGGCGGGTTTGGTAAACAGCTTGGCCAGCAGCAAGCGGTTCTTTTCTCCGCCGGAAAGGACATAGACCGGCGTGCGGCATCTTTCGGGGGAGAAGAGAAAATCCTGCAGGTGGCTGATGACGTGGCGCTTTTGACCGTTAAAGATAATAAAGTCGTTGCCGCCGGCGATGTTCGCCTGCACGGATTTTTGTTCATCGAGTTGGGCCCGGAGCTGGTCAAAATATACCACCTCAAGGTTGGTGCCGTGACGCACACTGCCAGTTTCCGGGCTCGCCGATTTTAAAAGAATTTTCAGCAGAGTGGTTTTGCCCACCCCGTTGGGGCCGATGATGCCCACCTTGTCCCCGCGCATAATGGCCGTGGAAAAATCATCCACAATCGGGGCCTGGCCATAGGAAAAGCTCACCTTCCGGGCTTCGATAACAAGCTTGCCGGTCCGTTCCGCCTCCTGGACCTGCAGCCTGACATTGCCGACTTGGCGGCGGCGTTCCCGGTAGGCCGCCCGCATTTTTTGCAGGCTCCTGACGCGTCCTTCGTTGCGGGTTCGACGGGCTTTAATCCCTTTTCTGATCCAGGCTTCCTCCTTGGACAGTTTTTTGTCAAACACCCTGTTTTGAGTTTCCTCGACCGCCAGGGCCGCCTGTCTTCGTTTTAAATAGGTGCCGTAATCGCAGTCATAGGAAACCAGCTGGCCCCGATCCAGTTCCAGGATCCGGCCGGCAATTTTTTTGAGAAAGGCGCGGTCATGGGTGACAAACAGCAGGGTTTTTACGTGGCGCAGGATGAATTCTTCCATCCAAATGATCGTGTCGATGTCAAGATGGTTGGTGGGTTCATCCAGCAGGAGGAGGTCTGGTTTGCCGGCCAGGGCCCGCGCAAACAGCGTGCGCCGTTTCAGACCGGCGGAAAGATCGGCGAAGCGGCTCTCAGGATCCAGCCCGGTTCGGGAAAGTGTGTTTTCAACGCGGGTTAACAGTTCCCATCCACCGCCGCTGTCCAGCATATGCTGCAGTTCGTCACGCCTTTTGGCCAGCCGGCAGTTGTCCCCGGCCTCGGTAATTTTGCAGATCCGGCTGTGCTCGGCCAGCGCCCGGCCGGTTTCACCAAGGCCTTCGGCGACCACATCAAAGATCGTGCCGTCGAATCCCGCCGGCACATCCTGTTCCAGCGCGGCCACGCTGATGCCCTGCCGGCGCCAGACATCACCGCTGTCCGGAAGCATTTCGCCTCCCAGGAGCTTGAGCAGGGTGGACTTGCCCACACCGTTGCGACCCACCAGGCACACGCGCTCCCCTTTTTCGATCTGGAAAGTTAGGTTTTCCAGCAGCGGGGTTTCACCGAATCCCCAGCACACATCCCGCATACCGATCAGCGCCATTAGGCTTACCTCTTTGAATCGTAGGATACTATTTCCGAATGGACATTATAAGTGGTAGGATCCAAATGTAATTCACAAAATTTATAGTACCTCCATGTCCAGAATGAAATAGGTTAAATTCCAAATCACAAGCACCAAATTACAAATAAATCTCAAATTATAATCTCAAATCCGAAACAAATGCAGAAAACAATGAATCAAATCGATTCGGTTGTCTGCGATAAGATTCATTCGGCCAGCCTTCGACTTGGGCTCAGACCGAAAATAACACACCCGCAGCCTGAGCTGGGATCGAGGTTCGTCGCAGGTTCAATTTTGTTTGGGTCATTGGAACTTGGGATTTGGGTATTGTTTGTTATTTGTTATTTGGTGCTTGTAATTTTTTATATTCAAAGATGTTTCTATTTTTATATAAGCTATTCGACTTTTTAAATGTATTTATGGGACACAGCATTAATTGATATCTCTGGTTTTATAGAACTCCACCGCCGGCCATTCTTCCATGCAGTAATTGAGCTGGAATTCGCTGGTTGTCAAAAACGACAGGCTGCCTTGAGAATCCCTGGCCAGGTTGGCCGTATTCTTTTTCTCGAATTCGGCCAGTTTCTTGCGGTTCCCGCATTCGATCCAGCGTGCCACCGCATAGTTCACCGGTTCATAGATCGCATCCACGCCATATTCGGCTTTGAGCCGGGCCATCGTAACGTCAAACTGGAGGACCCCAACCGCCCCCAGGATATAGTCATTTCCCATAAGCGGCCTGAAAACCTGAACCGCACCTTCTTCGGCAAGCTGGGCCAGACCCTTTTGAAGATGCTTGGCCTTCATCGGGTTTTCCAGGCGAACCCGCCTGAAATGTTCCGGGGCAAAATTCGGTATGCCGGTGAACTGCAAAAGCTCCTTCTCGCTGAATGTGTCACCGATCTTGATGGTTCCATGATTGTGGATACCGATAATATCCCCGGGGAAGGCCTCCGCCACATTGTCCCTGTCCTGGGCCATGAAGATGGTGGCGTTGGCCAGGGCGACTTCTTTTCCGATCCGGTGGTGAACCACTTTCATCCCCCGCCGGAATTTGCCGGAGCAGATCCTGACAAAGGCGATCCGGTCGCGATGGGCCGGGTTCATATTGGCCTGGATTTTAAATGCGAAACCTGAAAAGGATTTTTCGTAAGGCGACACTTCACGGGATACCGCCACGCGCATACCCGGAGGCGGTGCCATTTCAACAAATGCATCCAGCAGCTCTTTGACACCGAAATTATTGATGGCGCTGCCGAAAAATACCGGCGTCTGGCTTCCTTTTAAAAAGTCCGCCATCTCAAAGGGGTTTACTGCCCCATCGATAAGTTCGATGTCTCCCCCGCAGCTCTTCAGCCTGGCTGCCCAAAAATTCATCCAGGCGCGGATCTGATAAATCATTGATCACGACCCCGCCCTGCCCGCGGGTGTCGCTGCCGGGACTGAACAGATGCAGCTGTTTGTGTAAAATATTGTAAACCCCTTTAAAGCGTTTGCCCATCCCGATGGGCCAGGAAAGCGGCGTGCATTCAATCTGCAGCTTGTCCTCAATTTCATCCAGGATATCCAGCGGCGCCAACCCCTCACGGTCAAGCTTGTTGATGAAGGTAATGATGGGGGTGTTGCGCATCCGGCAGACCTCCATGAGCTTCTCGGTCTGGGCTTCGACCCCCTTGGCACTATCGATCACCATCAGGGTACTGTCGACGGCGGTCAATACCCGGTAGGTGTCTTCGGAGAAGTCCTGGTGGCCCGGTGTATCGAGGAGATTAATCTCAAAATCCCGGTAATTGAATTTCATCACCGAGGTCGTCACTGAAATCCCTCGATCCTTTTCGATCGACATCCAGTCACTTGTTGCTTGGCGGGCGGCATGCTTGGCCTTGACCGCCCCGGCCTGCTGGATGGCTCCGCCGAAAAGGAGCAGTTTTTCAGTCAACGTCGTCTTGCCGGCATCCGGATGACTGATGATTCCGAAGGTCCGCCTGCGGCTGATTTCTTTTTGGTTATTATTTTCCATTAATTTATTTCCACCTGCCCTAAAAAAAATTCCCGGCTGCCTAAAGGCCACAGGGATATTGAACTAAAATCCAATTTTTTAGATGGCTTCCAATAGCGACTCAAATAATTCCCTTAATAATAATTTCTCAGGAAGCTTTTGTCAATTGCCGGCCGGACGATTTTGCTTGCAATTTGATATCGGGTGTCTTATGTTCTGCCTCGGTTCGTTTCGAATCGCAAACTTCAACCATGGTCGCCCGGCCGGTTTTGGCTGGGCGTTTTTGTTGCAACAGAGAGGCTCTTGTTTGCTGGGTGGGTCGACTGTTGACAGGCAACAGGCATATGACCCGCAAGGGGTATGCGACCCGGGTTTTTTTCAAAACGGTAACAGGAGCTTTATCATGACCCCCAACTTTAACGAGTTTGACCTGCAGCCGCAGTTGTTGCAGACCATCGCCGACATCGGCTACGCTGCACCAACTCCGATCCAGTCCACCGTCATCCCGGCCATGCTTGCCGGGCAGGATGTGATTGGCCAATCCCAGACAGGATCCGGTAAAACCGCGGCCTTTTCCCTGCCCATCCTTCATAACCTTCAAACCGGTCAGCGCCATGTGCAAAGCCTGGTGGTAACCCCCACCCGGGAGTTGGCCATCCAGGTAGCGGATGCCATGCACACCTACGGCCGGCAATCCGGCGTAAGGGCTCTGGCCGTTTACGGCGGCCAGCCTTATGACCGCCAGATCCGCCATCTCAAAAAAGGTGTCGAAATTGTGGTCGGAACCCCCGGCCGCCTGCTCGACCTGATCCGCAGAAATGTGCTCAAACTCGACCGGGTGGCGACCGTCGTGCTCGATGAGGCCGATGAAATGCTCAGCATGGGCTTTATCTTTGACATTGAGGCAATTTTGAAGCAAACCGCGTCCAGCCGCCAGACCGCCCTTTTTTCGGCCACCTTGCCGCAACGCATTCTGCGGTTGGCCCAAAAATATATGAACACCCCCCGATCTTTTAAGATCAAGTGCAAACAGCTCACCGTGGACACCGTCGAACAGCGCTATTACCTGGTTAATGAAACCGACAAACTGGCAGCTCTGACGCGCCTGTTTGAAATCGAGCCCATTCCCAGCGCGCTTATCTTTGCCCGCACACGCATTGGCACGACCGAGCTGGCCAATGAGCTGGCGCTGCGGGGTTTTCCGGCTGAGGCCCTGAACGGGGACATGAGCCAGGATGCCCGGGTGCTGGTGCTCAATCGCTTTCGTGACAACAAGCTCAAAGTTCTGGTGGCGACCGACGTGGCCGCCCGCGGGCTTGACATCGATGATATTTCCCATGTCTTCAACTATGATCTCCCGCAGGATCCGGAAATCTACGTGCACCGAGTCGGCCGCACCGGGCGGGCCGGGAAAACCGGCATTGCCATCACCCTGTTGACACCGAAGGAGCGCTGGAGGTTGCAGCGGATTGAAGGGTTTACCAAACAAAAAATCACGCCCATGGCGCTGCCGAGCACCGAAGATATCAAACTGCGCCGTGAAGCACAGTTGCTGGAAAAAGTGACGGTCTGGCTGCGGCGCGGGCGCTGCAGCCGGGAGCGGGAGCTCGTGGCCCAGCTGCTTGAAGACGGTCACGACCTGGCAGAGGTTGCCGCCGTAGCCCTCAAATTGGCTCGCGCCGAAGAAAAGCAGCGCCCGATTGCACCCCTTAAGCCGGTGGCTGAATTCAGCGCCCCTGCTGCCGGGCACGCACCCAAGCACTCCGCTCGTCAGAAAAACAACGCTCCGAAAAACCCTTCCCATGAAAAAGGAATGGTGCGTCTTTTGCTGAGCACCGGCCGGGCCGACGGCGTGCGCGTCAACCATGTCGTGGGGTCGCTATCGCACTTTGCCGACATCCCCGGCAATTCACTGGGCAAAATCAGCATTCAGCAGCAGCACACCCTGGTGGACGTGCCCGAAGCGCTCGCGGGGCTAGTGCTTGACAAAGACGTTGTCTATCGCATCGGCCACAAAACCGTTACGGTTCAGCGGGCCTGATTTCTGTTTGCCAAAAGGAACACTAAGTGGCGACGGTCAGGAAAATAAGCATTTCTTTTTTTGTAGCTCATTGTAAATGCATAAAACTTGACCGTCGGAAGGGGCACCTGCTTGGAAGATATCTGCTGAAATGTCTTCTAGTATGCTTGCGCTATCGGTTTAGTCTTTTCCATGTATTTCAATTCACGCGAGACATTCCTGTATTCCAAATCCAGTGTTTTCAATTCCGAACGGATTTCAGCCCTTTGCTCGGCATCTAAATTTTCCGAATACAACTGTTTTTCTTTTTTAGCTATTTTGCGTTCTAATTTTCCCAAACGTCTTTGAAGGGAGGCAATTTTGGACTCATATTCGTAAAGCTCTTTTCCTTTCAAATAGCCGGTTCGAAAATTCGGTTCAAACTCGGGTGGGCAAACATACCGGTAGGCTCGACCCCGGTGCCCCAATTCGAAGCCATTTTCCTCGGAACAAAATAATTGCGTGCCATCTTGATAACCGGTCCTAAAATCCTTTTCAAGCTCGAAAGGACAAACTGACTGATACACGAGCCCCTTTCGTCCCAACTCAAAACCTTGCTGCTCCGTGCAGTAATACTTCAGGCCTTCGTCATGTCCCCGGTAATAAGCCTGGCGGTCCGCATTAACGCCATGTTCCAGGCAGGGTTTGGCGCGCTTTTGAAATTCAGTTCGCGATTTACCCTGGATCCCATCCATGCGGCCGATTTCAAACCAGTCCGTCAACAGGCAATCTTCTTTTGAAACTGTTGCGCAGCTGGCCAGCATAAAGACAATGATCACGGTTGAGATAATACCAATAGATCTTTTCATGATGCTTTCCTCATCTTGAACTAAACAGGTTATGCAAGCCACAAAAATGGGCTCTGAAACCAGGATTTTTCAATTGATCCATTATAATCTTATCGTCCAAAACTGGGAAAGCTTTAGAAACGAGGTGGGTGAAATCAGGTAGGGACCACCCTTAAAACCATATTGGAAGCATTCGGACGAGGTGAAGTGGCCGTCACTGAAGGTCAATAGGTCTTCATGATGAACTTTCTTGCCCTTTTCTCCCGTCGGGCCAATGAATTTTTTTCCGTCAAGGACATGCGAGACAGCAATATTATCCTGAACACTTTTTCCGCTTTCTTCGGCCACGGCTGCAATTGGAATTAGGAACGCTGCCAGGAAAAGGGCCAAATTCAAATCAACGGCTTTCTGCAATGATACCTTTTGTTTCATCGTCCCGCCTTTCTTTCCCCAGCTAAAATTAGCCACTGCCGGATAGAATATAAAGATCGGCAGTTATCAAATGTTGACAAAGCAAGATTGATGACAAGCATGTTTTATAGGACAGGAGATTACACTCCCGACCGTTTAAGGATCAAAATGCTATCCACCCTTTATCTGATCAGCGTTTCCTGTTTCTCAGCAAAGGGGAGTGGCTGCATTTAGGAAGGCTTTAATAAAATTAATCATTTTTCAGCCATAGCTAAGGAAGGTGTTGACATGGGCAAAAGAATAGTTTTTCTCTATTCCATTGTTGCGCTGGTGATGCTGGGCGTGGCTGTCTATCTTGATATCAGTCCAGAGACCAGGTTAGACAATACTACCGGGTTGATCCAAATACCCACCCCGTTCATCGCGGAGGAATTGGATCACGCTCCCCGGTATGTATCTGCATATAATTTAATTGGGGGTATTTGCGCACTGCTGTTAGTGGGGTACCTGTTTTGGGCCTGTTATCGGAAATCTAAAATGGACAGCCAGGCTGAGCTGAGTGCAATGGAGGATTCTCTATATAAAATCTCTCTGGCAACCGGACGGACCGAATATGATTTATTGCATAAATCTGCAGAAAGCTGGTCGGTATCCGGCAAGAGAATTGATCAGGACTTTAAGAGATATATGGCTGATCAGGTCATGCCATATTATGCCAAGGATTTTGTCAGAAAAAACCAGGCACATATCGACGAGTCCCTCGTAGTCAAGAAAGAAGTGACCCCCACTTCCTGGTCTGATTGGGCCATCGCATTGCTAGTTTTTCCGGGCAGTGTCCTGCTGCTCACTTTTATGGGCGTTTGGTTGGCTTGAAAAATTCTAATGTGACCCGGGTATCCTTCGGGGTGTTCAGGGGACACGTCATGATAGGTGGCAATTCTTTACTACAAGCCAGTAAGAATGCATAAACGCATGACTGTTCCCCGGCACCTCCTTATTGGCTTCCCCTTCCGCTAAAACTGCTTGACTCGATTATGATCAATTTGGTATCTAATTCTAAAAAACAGTCGATGCGCACCCCAACCTGAAGCTATTCTGAGCCGGTTTTTTTAGAGACTCTCTCTCATGCTCAACTCCTCGTACGCCACCGGCGACCGACCACACGAAATACTCCATAACAAAAATGCACCAATCTAATTTCGATAGAGCTAAAAATTCTTTGACTTTTTGAAAGGGCGGTTTACGATGACAGAAGCAAACCAAAAGGAGGAACCGCATGCCTGAATATTTTAGGGTCAACTACACTGAACAACGGGATGTGTTTGTCGATGGGGTAAAAATGGGACGAACCAATCGCAGAATTGAAATCGGTGGGGGAACCTACGCCATCAATATGGGAACCCCCAGGGATTATCGCCCCGGATGGCAGCTCGCAACGATAATTGATACATATGCGGATGAGCCGTTGATTGTATCCTTTGAAAAAATTGAAGGAGAGGACAGTTGAAATCAATCACGCGTTTAATCGCCTTAATCCTTTGCTTGGCTATTGCGGCCTGCGTCCCCCTCAACCCCCGGCTGGAAACCTACGATTATCGCCACGGCTATCGCTTTGGCAATTGTGCGGCCGATGACAATCCGGATGAGCTCTTTATAGTCCTGACCTTTTCCGGGGGCGGAACCCGGGCAGCAGCCTTTTCATACGGGGTCTTGAAAGGCCTGCGGGAAACGATGATCACCCACAAGGGTGCGCAGATCAATTTGCTGGATGAAGTTGACCTCATCTCATCGGTTTCCGGGGGGAGTTTCACAGCAGCCTATTACGGATTATATGGTGAACGGATTTTCGATGATTTTGAAAATCAGTTCTTGAAGCACAATATCCAGGGGGATCTGGCAGTTCGAACATTTGCCTATCCATGGAACTGGTTCCGATTGTTATCGCCCAATTTTTCGCGAATCGACATCGCAGCCGCCTACTACGATGAAAAATTATTCAACCATCAGACCTACAATGGACTGGCACAAAACTGCCGCAGGCCCTTTACCGTTATCAATGCCACCGACCTGTCATTGGGAGCACGATTCGAATTCAGCCAGGGTCAATTTGACTTATTGCAATCGGATCTTTCCGGGGTGTCGGTGGGGCGGGCAGTGGCATCATCGTCGGCATTTCCAGGACTTTTGACACCCCTGACCATGCAAAATTACGAGAAGACGGTCTTTGTCGAACCTGTGTGGGTCGATAGGGTGATTCAGTTTGACAGGGATATATCACCCCGGCGGTACAAGTTCGCCCAGGAGGTTCGATCCTATTTTAATACGGTTGATCGCCCGTACGTTCATCTGGTTGACGGCGGGGTATCTGACAATATCGGGTTGCGTGGAATTATTTACAGCCTGATGTATCCTGATGTGCTGATTTCAGGTGATCAAAGGGACATCACTGACAGTCGCGAATTTAATCTGCAGCGGATGATTGCCGACCACAAAATTAAAAAATTGCTGATTATCGTTGTTGATGCCAAGCCGGGTGAAGACGTTCAGCTGGATCAATCCCAGACAACCCCGGGTTTGGTCCCCGTGATAAATGCGGTGGCGTCGGCACCGATGGCCAACTATTCGTTTGAAACCGTTCAATTGCTGCGCGAATATCTTAAGCAAAGACGAAATGAGCTGCGCAAGGCTCCCGAGCCTTTCGAACTCAAAACCTATGTCATGCACCTGCGATTCGACCTGATCGCCGATCCTGTGGTTCGAAAAGAAATTAAGGAGCTCGGCACCAACTTTCACCTTCCGGACGAAGCGGTGGATTTGCTCATCAATCAAGGGGCGAAATTGCTTCAAGACTCGAATATATTCCAGAACAAATTTCTTAAAGATTTAAAATCGCAGCCGTGACCGGCTGACCAACATTAGCATTACCTTTCAGTATCATTCTGGGGATCCCGCAGGCGACTTTCACAGAAGAACCTTGATCCAGGAGTCCTTATGCCGCAAAAATCCGGACGGGCATTCATCCTGATAGCCTGTGCCTGCGCTGTTTTCTGGCCGGGGGCATTTATCTTCGGCTATCCCGGAATCATGAGACATTACTGGCAGCAAGCCTTCAATGTCGGCGGCAGTTTTGTAATCTGGCTTTCGGTCTGGCAGCCGCAGTCATGTCGCCGATATTTACCTCTCTTTTGTCGCGCTGGGGCTATGAGACGACCAACCTGGTGCTTGGCTGTGCGGCTATATTCTGGATTCCACCCAGGGCAACTACACCCTTGTCTTTTCCTACCTTGGCCTCATGTATCTGGCTTCGGCCGGACTCATCCTGCTGGTTCGGCCCTGGCGCGAATGCCGGTATCTAGCATCAAAGACGGCCGTCCGGAATGGGAGAACCAAGAGGAAGTACCGGAAAAAAATTCTTGCTTTAGGCCGGGAGCTATGCTACTGAAAATACATTGATATTTGGAATTCGACCTCAATAAGCTCATCTTCATATTATAGCTCAGATCTGGATTCAGGTTAGCTCCTTCAAAGATTCGCTGTCCGTATTGCATACAATATTTATCGCACCAATCACCAGAGAACAGACGCCCGCATGGAGGAAATATGAAAGAGAAGCGCGCAGGCACCAAACATCAGCCACCATCATCAGAACTGGATCAATCCCAATATCTTGCCGCTGGTCGAGCCATCGTTTTTGACGATGGTGCCCGGGGCCCAAATGGCAGTGAAGTTTTCGGCTTGGGGTCGACCGGTGAGCAAGATCCTGCCGCTGAGACCCTCGGCAACGACATTGCTTTAAGCTCCGTCACATTTGACTCCCGGGGCTTTGATCTAATAAAGCAGTGGCGCGAAAAGCTTTTCAGCGAAATGCCCGAAATCACCGATGAGCTCCCCCGCTTGCTGACCGAATACATGCGGCAATCCGAAGGAGGCACCGATTCATCCTATCTGCGCCGGGCCAAAGCGTTAAAGCACGTTTTTGTCAACAAAACGCCCATCGTCAGTGCCGATGATCTTCTGCCGGGGCACACAACCAACACCCTGCAGGGCCCGGTGTGCTACATCGACACGGTGGGCTCGGTCATCTGGCCAGAATTGAATACCGTCTCTTCCCGGGCCATCAATCCTTTTAAAATCAAGCCTGAAGTTGCCCGGCGCCTGAACCGTGAAATATTTCCCTACTGGATGAGGCGCTCAATCCAGGAGGTCTCCCGGTACAGTGACTATGACACGGATGACTACCCCGACCGCGATGAAGTCGAAGGCGCTTCCCATGAACCGCCCTTAAAAAAGAAAGCCGGCGAGACGCCCCGCTGCCAGCAGCTTTATGAAAGGGTTGCTTTCTATATTGCCTTCATCGCTTCATGTGTCTCTCACACCGTACCTGATTTTAATCGCCTGGTAAAATTTGGTTTGCAGAACCTGCAGAACAGAATGGATGAAGATATTACCAGTCTTGATCTAAACCAGGAGCAGATAGAATTTTTAGCCGGCGTCAAAGAAGTGTTTACGGGAGCCGTCACCTACGCCAACCATCTGGCCGATGAGGCTGAAAAAGTCGACAATCAGGAACTGGCCCGCATCTGCCGCAAGGTGCCCGAACAGCCGGCGGCAACCCTGCATGAAGCCGTGGTCAGCGTCTGGATCATGTATCATCTCCTGCTGCAGGAGAACACCCATTATGGATTTTCAATCGGCAGGCTGGATCAGGTCCTGCAACCCTATTACCTGGCCGACTGGCATCGACTCAACCTTGATCAAGCTTCAGAGGAAGAAAAAAACGCCTATCGCACGAAAACCGTTGAGCTGATGTGTCACTTCTTTCTCAAAGTTTCCGATAACATCCCCTTATCCTCCGAGACCGCCGAGTCATTATTTGCCGGCAGCGGCGCCAACCAGGCCTTAACCGTCGGCGGTACGAACTATAACCGCCAAACGGGCAAGGTCGAAAATGCGGTCAATGATATGACCTATATCATTTTAAAAGCCACGGAGCTTTTAGCGGTACGAGACCCCAATGTTCACGCCCGCTATCATGCAGACATCCACCATCGAGATACGGCCGGAAATTTGCTTCAAGCGCACGAGGTATCCCCTTATCTCAAGCGACTCTGTGAAGTGAATATCAATACCCGGGCAACCCCCGCAATTCATGGCGATGTGTCCGGTTACCGAATCTTTGGCCAGATATTACGAAAGTCACCAGGGTGTAGATTCGGAGGAGGCCCTGGCCGATGCGCATGATTATTGTTCCATTGGCTGCATCGAGGAAAACTCCGCCGCCAGACACTATGGCTATACCGGCGCTTTAAACATCGCCCTTTCAACTGTCCTGGAAATGGCCATGTTCGGCGGCAAACACAGAAGCGACGGCATTGATACCGAAAGCCCCAACTGGGCCCATGGCAGGCAGGACTATACCTCGACGCCGATATGGCAAATGCAAAGCATGGACGAATTTATCGCTGCCTTTAAATTTCAGATGGATGAGTACGCAAAGTTAACTGTTCAATGCCACAATTACATGGGCCGCTTTACTGAGAAGTATCGGCCGGTTCCGCTGTTATCCGGACTTTTTATCGGCCCCACGAATACCCCGGACGACCGGCAAGACATACAATAAAGCCAAGATTTCGCGACTTGTCATCGGGGGGGGCCAAATACAACTCGGTCGGAGTATCCGTGATCGGAATCGCCGATGTCATCGACTCCTTTTGCAGTATCGACAATCTGCTTTTCAACGGCGGCCACGGGATCGCGCCCCAGGAGCTCATCCTTGCGATGGAAGCCGATTATGAGGATTCGAATCTGAATCAACTGGCCAACAGCAGCAGCCCGATTATCCGCGATTTTTTCAACCGGCATCCCTTAAATGCCACCCGGCTGAAGGATATTAAAGATCTCATTCGTTTCGGCCCGCGCTACGGCAAAGGGGTCAGTCAAGAAAATCAAATGGCGGTTGATTACACCAGCGTCATTCCCAAAATCATTCAAGACACCTACTATCAATACCGCACCTACCGGGGCGGTCGTTTTCTGGTCGGATACTGGAGCATGACCATCCACGCCGGTTACGGTTTGCTTCACCAGGCCACGCCTAATCTCAGACGTAATGGGGAAGCCTTTGCCGGCGGTGCAACCCCCTGCCCCGGACTGGTTAATGCGGACGGCTCCCTGCCCAATATCCTTGATCAGCTGTATTCGGTTTCATCGATTGACAACAGCCACGTTCAAAACGGCTGCACCTACAACCTGACGCTAACGGCCCGCCGGGATGATCAGTACTTCAAAAAAGATAATATCCGGTTTGCGCAGTACGCCAAGGCTTTTATGGAAAACAAGGGTATCCTGGTCCAGATGAGCATCGCCAGTATCGACCAGTTTAAAAAAGCCCACGCCGCGGCCCGGCAGGCCATCCAAAAGGGAATATCCTGGCAGGAGCGCAATCGCATATTGGCACCCTACCGGGACCTGATGATCCGGGTGGCAGGATATTCAGCCTATTTTGTGTCCCTGAGCCATGAGATGAGAGAAGAAATCATTGCCCGTGCCAATTTTGCGTTAAAAGACGGTGAGGATCAGCACAGATATAGCATCGAGCTTCAGCTAGAAGGTGCTTTAAAATTGCAGCAACGGAGGTGACCATGTATACCGGTTTTTATCAGGTCAATATGGATTTTATCAAATTCCTGCAGGGCGGACCTGAGCAGCAGGAAGTGGCAAGGAAAGAGACGAACTTCTTTACGGTTTTAGAGGGAAAACTGGTGGCCAGGGTCATGGCCCTTCTCATTGAGCATGGGTTCCAGGCTTTTGCAACACTAAATGCCGCGGTTAAGAAAAATTCTTTTTTCGAAGAGAATTTCCTCATTCTGGACGACTGCGGAGAAGAGGCGCTATACCAGGGAAAGTTCCTGATTCGCACCCGGCAGCCCGGAGATCAGATGAATGTCTGGTTCGGCTTTTTACAGGGCAACGGGCTATTGGCGCCCCTGAGCAGCATCGCCAAGAAACTTAGAAAAAACACCGGGGATGGCCTGGATTTTTATTCAATTTTAAAATCAACAGATCTTGTCTCCACCAGGACCCTGAGCGAAGCGGAAGCCGACCAATATGAAAATGACTCCGACCGGGTCGACCTGGTTTTACGGTTCAAGGATATTCCCTCAATTTACGGCCTGCTGCAATCACAGAATCTGGATATGGTGGATCTGATGTTCAAAAACCTGCTGCAAATCTACGGCAATCAAAATCATATGTATAAACTGGGCGCCATTACCAAAAATCTCCAACTGGCCCTGGGACTATAACAATGCAGGATGAATCCAAAGGGCTTATTTTTGATATTAAACGGGATTGCAGCGAGGATGGCCCCGGCGTCCGAACCACCGTTTTTTTTAAAGGCTGCCCCCTTTCCTGCGTGTGGTGCCACAATCCCGAAGGCATATCCCCAAGGCCCACCCTATCTTTTTCTGCTGAACGCTGTAACCCGGATGCATGCGGCGGATATGCCTGCCGGGATGTTTGCCCTTTGGCGGTGCCCATCATTGATGCCGACAATAAAAAAATCCGGCTTGATTTTGATTCCTGTAACCGCTGTGATGCGTGTTTTGATGTCTGCACCCCGCAGGCCCTGGAACCGGTTGGCCGCCGGTGGACCGTAGAAGCACTAATGGAAAAAGTTTTGATCGATAAAAATTATTTTAACTCCACCGGCGGTGGTGTGACCCTTTCAGGGGGGGAGCCGACCCTGCAAATGGCGTTTGTCCACCAATTCCTGGTCGCATTGAAACAGGAAAACATTCATACCGGCCTGGAAACATGTGGATTGTTTGCCGTAGAGGATTTTCAAACAAAAATCCTGCCCTATCTGGATTTTATTTATTTCGATTTGAAACTGATGGACCCTGGGAAAAGCCGCCAATTCACCGGCAGGTCCAATGAACAAATTCTTAAAAACTTTTTATTTTTAAGCGACCGGTCACCGGTGCCGGTGATTGCCCGCATCCCCCTCATACCTGACATTACCGCTACTGAAAACAACCTGGCCGGCATTTCAACGTTTTTGCAAAAGCACGGCATTAAGGCATGTGCATTAATGCCTTATAATCCGCTGTGGCGGGACAAGGCTGCCAAAAACGGTGTCGCTGTCAGTTATTCGAACCCTGAATTCATGTCTCAAGGGGAAGAAGAAAATTGCGTTCGATTCTTCTTATCCCAACCTGACCCTTAACTTTGTTTTTCAGGCCCAACACATCCAACCGCCTTTGGCAAAGGAGTGACCATGGTACAAATCGATATCCCCGCCGGTTTTGTGGTCAGTATGCTGGCGATTGATCTTGGCCGCCAGGCCCTGAAAAAGGCCCATCGGAATACACCCGCAGAAAAATCGGCGCTTTATTACCGCTACCTGTTTCGATCCGTCCTGTTCGCCGGGATGGTCATCGCGCCGGCAGGAATTTACCTGCTGGCGGGCTGGCCCGGCTGGGAGCAGATTTACTGGAGCAAACGCTTTGAAGAAGTCATGCATACCGGCTGGGCCAACGCGCTTTTGCCGGCCCTTTTTGTCCTGTTTATCATGCTGGCAGCCTATGTCGGTCATGTGCTCGGATATCGCTGGCTGACCACCGGGAAGGAAAAGTATATTCGCCCCACCTGGATAGGCCTTCTGGCGCTTGTAGGGATTATCGTCCTGATGAATTACCCGTCATTTTTGCTGGTCGGCACCTTTGATCAATACCACAATCTCAACGGGCAGACCCGGGAAGCCATGGCCAGCATATTCCACAACCCGCATGGTTTCTCGGTGGGATGGGTGTGCGTAATGGTTTATTTTGTTGCGGCCCTGGGGTATCTGTGTATGAAAATCATGCGGGACCGCGATCTTGCACAAAGAGCGGGGTAAGATGATGTCGGTATTATTTTCTGAAGCAAAGATAGGATCCCTTGTTCTTGCCAACCGCCTGATTCGTACCGCCTCCCATGAAGGGCTTGCCGATAGCCGCGGACGTCCGACAGAAGAACAGTTTGCTTTCTACAAGGGCTTTATCGAAGGGGGTATCGGTCTGGTAATCACAGGCTATGCCGGCATCTCCCAGGCGGGCAAAAGCGCCCTGTATCACATGACCATGATTGACGCTGATGATTTGATCCCGTCCCATCGAAAGCTTGTTGAGGCCGTTCACAGAATTGGCGGAAAAATCGTGCTGCAGATCGCTCATTGCGGCCGTCAGACCTGGTCCGAGGCCACCGGTCAGCCCCTGCTGGCCCCATCGGCCATACCATGCGGGTTTTACCGTGAACGCCCCCGGGCCATGACCCAAGAAGATATTGCAACGGTCATCGATGAATTTGGATCAGCGGCCCGCAGGGCACAGGAAGCCGGTTATGATGGCGTTCAAATTCATGGGGCCCACGGCTATCTGCTTTCAACTTTTCTTTCGCAGCAGGCCAATAAGCGAACAGATCAATGGGGCGGCAGTCAAGAAAACCGCTTCAGGATTGTCGGTCAGACCCTGGAAAAAGTAAAAGCGTCCGTTGGCAACGACTACCCGGTCCTGATTAAACTGAACACATACGAGCGTGCAGCCCGGGGGATTAAAGCAAAGGATTGCATCGCCTTCGCCAAAATGATGGCGGCCACCGGCTGTTGCGATGCCATCGAGTTTAGCTGTGGAACCAATGAAGGCGGTTTTTTTATGGCACGCGGCAAGTTTCCGACTGAAGCCATCTTCAATTTCATGCGCCCGTACTGCAATTACCATAGCCTGTTAAAGTTCTTTATGAAAAATTTCATCGTGCCTTTCATAAAATTAAAGCAGCCGCCTTTTCGCGAGGGGTACAACCTGGAGACAGCCGCCAGAGCAAAAAAAGATATTTCTCTGCCGATCATCACAGTCGGGGGGATGCGATCAAAAGCCTTGATTGAAAATGCCGTCAAATCAAACCAGACGGATTTTGTCTCCATGGCCAGGCCCCTGATCCTGGAGCCGGATTTGCCGAATAAATTCAAGGCGGGAGGAAGCGCGACGGCCCTGTGTGACAACTGCAACCAATGTGTGGTTGCTGCTGATACCAGACCGATACAGTGCTATAAAAATCATGCCTGATGGGGCTTCAGCTTACTTTATGCCATAACTTTGTCAACGATCCAGCAGACAAATCTTACGAGAAGAGCTCTGCTATCCCCTGCTTGAGTCCGGCCCAGCTGCCCAGGCGGTCTTTTTGCTCCAGGGGAAGTTTAAGCTCGCTGATAACATCTTCAACATAGGCGTCCCTGCGCATGCCGACCAGTACCACGGACACGCCGGCGGTCGACCGCAGGGCCCGGATGGCTTTCTGGCTGAGCGTGCCCGTTTTCGCCCATTCCGGATCCGCATCATTAACTGCGTAGCGAATCCGGTTCAACAGGCGGGCAGCTTCTTCAACGTAAAGGCATTCAGGGGCCGATTGATCAGGACACCCAAACCCTTTTTCACGGCAAACCCGAGAGCACTTTTTCCACCGGGCTGGTTGACCGCCAGGGCCGCCCCGGACTCCACCAGATTGAAAGGCATCTGGACCAGGCCAAAGTGATGGTCGTGCGATATGTCTTCTGCAATCTTCCAGACGGTTTCCAGGCAGGTAAACTCGGGATCAACGGCGGCGCCGGGAAAGGTGTTGGAGCTGATGCCGTAAAACCGGATGCGCCCTTTTGCGACCTCCTTTTCGAGGTATTCAAATGCCGCCCCAATGCGGCGGTAGTATTCACTGCGGGCCTTTTCCAGGGACAAACCGGTTTTTAAAGCCCACCCCAGGTAATACTCAGGATTGTGCAGAAGATAACCGTCCACGGTTTCCAATTTCAGCCGGGTCAGGCTGCGCGTGAGTTGATCTTCAATAAACTCCGGGTGAATGCAGTGCTCCAAACCTTCGCCAACCTCCACCAGATCTTGAAAAGGCCGCCCTTCGCTTTTGCGCTGCCGGCTCAGGGTGAAGTTCTCCCCCTGGAGATAGCCCACTTTTGAGATCACGATTATCTGGTGGCGCTGCACCTCGCCCTTGTCCGTCAGGTCCTCCAGGGCCTGTCCCACCAGGGTTTCCGGCCCGCCGTCCGAATAGTTGGCGCTGGTATCGATCAGATTGATACCCGAACCGATGGCGGCCCTCAAGGCTTTTTCGTGATGGCCCACCCCGCGGCTGATCCGATAACCGCCGGGGCATGGGGACAACCGTCGGCAAAGGCAGGACGACGTATCAGTGGTTTCAAGTTGCAGGCGTGCTGGATGGGTCACCACCCTTGATCTTAAGCCGGTAGGCGGCCATACGAAAGGGTTGCTGTGTCGCTGCGCGGGCAGCGGCAAAACACGCACCAATACACAATGCGCAGGCGAGCAACTTCTTCATGTCTTTCCCCCCCAGGTCAGATAAGAAGTTTACAAATCGTTGCGGTTGGGCCGTATGGTTAAATTGTTTATCGCATTTTGCGACTGCCGATCCATCTAAATCGGAAATCAAATGACAAAAGTATTATTCAAATATCCAATACAGCTCATATTGTCAAGAATGGTCTATCGGAAAGCCCATTCTCTTATAGAACTCCGGCAGTCGCTTTTCATCATAGGAAGGGCATTCATCCAGAATCTCTATGGTTGCCTGTTTTTTCAAGGGCCACTCAGCTTTCTTTTTTGAAAAAATAACATCATTGCTGATATTGGCATAGCAGGCCGGACCCGGGGTGCAAAAGTGCCGACTGGTTTCCTCCCAGATTTCCTGAAGCGGCCTCTCAAAAATATTGCCGAATGACAGCATGGTAAAATCGCAGGGACAGACGTTGCCCTGGGAATCTATAAACATATAGTTAAAGCCGGCCCCGCAGCCGTAGTATTTTTCGGATTCAAAAAAATCATAGGCAAATACACCGGGATAACCTTTGGTTTGGGTGCACTTTTTTTGAATTTCAAATATGGTTTTTACATTTTCCGGCGACAGCCTTTCTTCAGGTTTGGTGGTGAGTTTGCCGCTGAGTATCGGTGACGTCAGCCGTAAATCGTTTATGCCAATATCCTTGAAAAAATCTATTACCTTAAATATCTCCCGGCGGTCACTGACAAGGGGTTTATCCGGCACAAAGGAAACAGCAACATAAAAGCCTTCATCCTGGAACAGTCTGATGGCATTTAAGGCATATTCAAAGATGCCCTCCTTACGGCGGCCTTTATCATGAACTTCAGCTTTATAATGATCGAGGCTGATAACCGGAATTTCGAGCCCTGCCTTTTTTAGGCTTTTTACCCGCTCTTTGGTCAGTTTATATCCGGTTGTAAAAATAATCGGCATCGATCTTTGATCAATGGATGCGATTATGTCTTCAAGATCATCCCGCAATAAAGGCTCTCCGCCGGTCAGGCCGATCACGCTGGCACCCAGGTCCTGAACATCGGCTATCGCTTTTTTCAGCTGGTCAAGGGATAAAATATCTTTTTTGGATCGATCGGAAAAGGAACAATGCCAGCAGTTGCAGGGGCACTGAGGCGTTATTGCAAAATTGGTGACAACCGGAAACGGTTTGCCGGAGGATACCGTGATAACGCCCTTGAGAAAACGGTCATAGGCCAGAGACGGAAAATAGGGGGTAAAGGTATTGGTGTATATTTTATCCCCGATCCTGGTAAGCTTGCTTTCCTTGGAAACATAATTCATGGCAAGTTTTTGCCTGAGGGATAATTTTCGAATCTCCTTGTGCATTCCCATTTTCAATGTTGTCAGAATTTTCTGAATCCCGTATAACTGTTTCCCATTATGTTTTCGCATGTTGATCTCTGTATAAACCGTAAAGATTAAACCGGAAGTGGTCTTATAGTGTTGCTCAAAAATGATTTTTTTTCAACCTCAAGCTTGCCAAAAAGGAGGTTATGACATGGGCCGATAAAACATCCAGATCACCCAATCCTTCAATGCGCCGGTTTAAATGATCTTCGACATCCTGACCGATCATGAGGCTTTTGGACAGGTGCTAAATGCCAGGATCAAAAGGGCCGAATGGAATTTTCCGAAGAGCAGGGCCAAACCCGGCTTGAATATGCGATTCATTTTGAACCGAAACTGCCCTTTCTGCTTTTGGGCGCTGTTATAAAAACCGCTATTGAAAAATCGATACGCGACAGGTTGCAGGGCCTGACCGAGCGGTACGAAACACAGTGATGAACCTCCGAATGTAGCGTACAATGGCTATGAACATCAAAAAAAACATTTTCCTGGCGCTGACCAGCGGCCTGCTATTGGGGCTGCCCTGGTCTATTTCAGCTTTGTACCCGGTGGTATTTGTTGCCTGGTTACCCCTGTTGCTGCTGGAAGCGCAAATCAGGCATCACCCCAACCCCTATGCCATATTCAACTACGCTTTTATCAGTTTTGTGCTGTGGAATATCCTGGGAACCTGGTGGATATTTCAAGTCCACCCGGTGGGAGCCATCCTGATCATCCTCGCCAATTCACTCATTCAGGCCCTCGTATTCTGGCTGGCAAGCCGTTGCCGGACACTCCTGAAAATTCCCCTGCTGTTGCCTTTGCTGTTCATCTGGATGGGCTATGAGCATTTGCATCTATCCTGGGACCTGGCCTGGCCCTGGCTGAACCTGGGAAACGCGCTGGCCACCGCGCCCAAACTCATCCAATGGTATGAGTTCACCGGCGTGCGGGGTGGCACGCTGTGGATCATACTGACCAACATGGCGGTCTTTAAGCTATTTGAAACCCATCGGGAAAAGGGCGCGGCCGCCATGGTTCGGATCGCCGCGGCAACACTGATGCTCCTCCTTGTCCCGGCTGTCGTATCCTATTCAATATTTAAGAACTTTAAAGAGGATGGTGAAACAGTTAATATCGCAATGATCCAGCCCAACCTGGATCCCTATACGGAAAAATTTGATCCTGAAAATTATGCGCGGCACGTAGCAACGTTTTTCAGGACCGCTGACGCCATCGTCGATGACACTACCCAATACCTGTTTGGCCCCGAAACCCTCATCGTAGAGCAGATTGACGAAAGCGATCCGTCAACATCGATTTACTACCGAAACCTTTTAAAATTTAGAAAGAAATATCCAAAGTTGAATATTCTCCTCGGCATACACAGCTACCGGAAACTGGGCAATGAAAACATTCCTCCGGGAAGTCGTTTCAATCGCGAGAAAAACTTTTACTACGAGGCTTTTAATACGGCCCTCTTTCTGCCGTCGGGTTCTGGGTCCGCACCCCAGTTCTATCACAAAACCAAATTGGTCCCCCTATTCGAGCGCATGCCCTTTGTGCAATATCTGGGGTTTTTAGGAAAATACTCCCTGGAGCTTGGTGGATACACCGGCACCTACAGCCTTCGTCAGGAGAGCCGTACTTTTAGATTACCTGATGCTTCGATTACCATCCTGCCGATTGTCTGCTATGAATCCATATTCGGGCCTTACTGCTCCCGCAACCTGCCAGAAGAAAAAGGCTTTATCTGCATGATCACCAACGACGGCTGGTGGAAAAATACGCCGGGCTACCGGCATCACTTCAATTTTAGCCCGGTGCGGGCCATCGAAAACCGGCGGGATTTTGTGCGGGTGGCCAATACCGGAGTTTCTGCGCTTATTGATGCCAGAGGCATGATCGTCGCACAGACACCCTGGTGGGAAAAAGCGACTCTCAAAGGAGAGGTTCATCTTCGGGGGGGACAGACTTTTTTTGCCAGAAATGGTGACTATCTGGGCCTGATTTCTCTGGTGTTAGGGGGATTTTTGGTATTAGTCGGAGGGATCCGGAAGTTGAACAGGCCCCGGAGCAAACATTGACGGTCTGTGGCTCAAAGGGTATCAGCATCGAATCTCGGGCGGTGATCACGTTCGATTGGCGACTACAAATCAAAACAATCCACTGCCTAATTTAAGATTTCAGCGATCTTATCAGTTAAGGCATCCAAACTGTATGGTTTTTGGAGAAAACCGTTAAACCCTCTGCCAATAGCGTCTTCTTCGTGGGTAACGCTCAGGCCGCCGCTTGAGAGTAAAACCTTAACGCTCTGATTTATTATCCGCAACTTATCGACAACTTCCTGCCCATTCATCCCGGGCATATTAAAATCAGAAATAATAAGATCGATCCGGTTTTTATTGGCCTCGTAAAGCTCCAGGCCCTCTGATCCGCTATAGGCTTTTAAAACCGTGTGCCCTAATGATCTCAGCATCATTTCGCAGATGTCTGTAACCATGGGTTCATCATCAATCAGCAGAAATGTTTTGCCTTTTGCAGATGATTCGGCCGATTCTGCTTCAAATTCCCCTATAATCGGCCCGGCAATGTGGTTATTGAATTTCGATAGTTGCATTTGAGTTGTCCTTTCGATTTTAATGTTTATCATGCATTAAATATCTAACACATTAGAATCATTCAAAAACCATGCCACAAATGCAACATCATTTAAAAATTTCAATTATATCAAACGGTTAAATTATATGTAATTATATCTAATTATGCATCCTCGTCCTATAAATCTTCAATAATGTCAATTAATTGACAATTTACCGGGGATGATATTTTGGATGCCGACCAGGTGATTAAGCCTTGCCTTCCCGGTATAGAAACTGTTTAATCCAAGAGACGTGAATTAAAGGGGCGTTGGGCTAAATTTATTGACATCTGTGTATTCCCATATATTTTTATGCTAAACCTGATATGCGCTTAAAATTTAGGGAGCGGTTTATGAAAAAAAGAGCCTCAATAAATTGGGGGAGATGGCGGCGGGAATACAAACAGGAAACCAGGGTTGCCAAAGAAATTCAAAAGGTGTCAAGATCATCGAAACTACTGACCGCCGCAGCGATCATAATATCGATCCTTATCGCATCGGCAGCCTTATTCATAAATTATATGGCAGGCGTTCGCTCATCTGAAAAAATTGAAAAGTCCACCATGATGATGCTGGATGAAAATAAACAATCTATCCAGCAAACCTTAAATGCGATCAATCCAAATGATTTTTTTTCAGACTAGTTGAAGGCGGTGAATGGTATACCCCAGCTTCCATTAATGACTATGTAAAATTAAATATCGTACCCGTATCACAAAAGAAAATCCCCCTTTATTTCCAGGTCAAAAATAACTCCAAGTACCCGGCCCGCAACGTGTATTGTTCGATCTTATTTTCCGACAAAGAATTTGCAGAATCGGGAGATGATATCTTTCAAAGACTAACCGGATTTGGTGGTTTGAATGTGTTCCGTGTGGATTCTTCCGATGACTACCTTAATGAGGCAGCTGCATTTGAATGGGCCGGCATCCCCCCCATACCCGAAAAGCATTACCGGATAAAATTTATTTGACGATGACAGGCAAAACAGGACGGTTAACGGTCAGAATAAATGCAGTAAGCAGGATTGTATTTGAATTCAGACTGGATGAACCTTAGGGCAAACAGGTATCCATTATCAAGGCACCAACCATTTGGCAGTCATTCCGGTTTCATCCCATTGGAAGCGGGCCCTGCGGTTTCCCAATACCCGCAAAACCAACCAATCGATCGTATCAATTCGACAGGAAATGGCTGCAAAATGCTGACGGCCTTTTTCGGTCTCGAAAAGGGTGGGAACTTTTTTGAGCAAAAAATCCGGCAATCCGGATGATGGACTTTCGATCGGGGTGCCGGGCGGCTCGATGGCACAGTAATTAAGCCGACTGGATAGTCTGGTGTCGGCCCATTGCCGGTCAGCGAAAGGATCATCGGCATGCAGGGTTGCATGCCCTGAATATTCTCAATTGAACTTTTCTTTCGGGATGATAAAACAGCCAGCTGACTTTTGAAACCTCGGATATCTCTCGAACCTTGGCGGCCCTGGCATCGGTGTGGCACACCATGACCCGGTCAGGCATTGAGAACTCTCTAAAGATCACACAGCGCATCTGCAGGGCCCTCTTGGCCGGTAGTTCCCAGGACAGGCCAATGAAACGGGTCATGGTAATTGGCCGCGCCCCTGTCGAGCATTTTCCAGATCTCTTTTAACACCCCGTCAAGGGTATCCCATTTTTCTACTTTTTTTCTCATCGTGCGTCTCTATGAACTGATCTGATTTTTCAAGCTTACGCATGGGCGCTGCGGCGCACCGCCAGCACCGCATTGGCGCCGAATAAAAGCAGCGCACCTACCCAGCCCGCCAAGACCAGCGGCGGCTCACCGACCACAAAAGGACCGAGCAGGGCCGCCAGCAAAATTCGCATCGAGGAAATGATACTGCCGTCCACGGCGGTGACATAGCGGAAACCAAGGGTCAGAAGAAACTGCCCGGCGACACCCGTTACGGCACAAAACCCCAGGTAATACAGCTCCCGGGAATCCGGCCAAAAAAAATCCCCGTGAAAGACGGCCAACATCAGCAGGGCGCCCAGGCCGAACATGAAGAAAAGAACCGTATTGGTGTCGTGGTACTTCCGGCTGACATTTAGATACGTCATTGACAGGGAGGCGGTAAGACCTGATGCCAGCCCCCAGAGGTTGGCGGTTTTAAGATCAATCTTGCCGGGAGCCAGGATAAGCCAAATCCCGGCAAATGCAACCACCACCATGGCCATAGCCACCGGATCGCGCTGGTCACGGAGTGTAACCCAGGCGATCAGGGACACGAAGACCGGATAGGTCATATTCAGAATATTGGCTTCGGCCACCGAGGTGAATTTTACGGCCATATAAAAACAATACACCGCCACACAGTTAAACACGGTCCGGCCCAGCAGCAGGTGATAACTGCGGGGACGCGGTGGCTGACGACGGTAGGCCATGATGACACAGACAACCAGAAACCCCAGCAAAAATCTGGCAAAAACAAAGTATGAGGGGGCAATCTCAACCTCGGCCTGGGACCATCGGATCACCACTGTCGAAAGGTAGAAACAGAATGCGGAAAGAAATATGGCCCATCCGCCGAGGAATCTGAGCATCGGCATTTTCATGCTCGCTCTTTTAGCAGATTTGGCGCCTCCTTCCAAGAAAGCATTTTATCCGAATTGATTTTAAAACTCCAGATTACGTCCATAGACTCCGTAGAGCGGGATTACATGTCTAATCCGGGTAAATATGGTTGGCCGGTTGGTTCCGCCTTAGTCGGTTAGCCCGTTAAATTAAGGATTTATTCCGATTCTACCCAAAATTGTGAATAAAACTTCCCAATTCTTCCGGATTCGGTATTATCGAAAAATTATCCAGAGCCAATAAATATCCGGTTAAACACCTTATATTACAGGGTTAATTTATCAATATCCCCAATCTTCTGTTTTTGCATAGTTTTTGCAAATCGCACTTTATAGAATATTTAGCAGGACTCCGGACTCCAGATCCAAGACCAATTCCACCCTGGGAAAATTCATTTAAACCGGAATTTTGCCTAAACCTGCCCGCCAGCTTATTCTGTCATTGTCCTATTTGTGAAAATCAGACGGTTGAATTCAATTTAAAACAGGGGGAATAAACCATGGAGAAGATCCAAAAAAAAGTTATCGAGGAAAGCTGTCCGGAAGATGATACGACGGTGGGCGTCGTGGAGAAGTCTTTGATTGTTCTTCCGGTCAAAATGAAGACCAATGAAGATGAAACCATCAGTTCCCAGGGCAGGTATGTTAGCCGCTACCACTATACCACCCGGAATATAGACAAGTATCTTGAATTTTGCCCGCATTGCAAGAAACCGACCATGTCCGCTTTTCACCGGACCGTAATTGACAATGCCATTGATTATCTCGAGGGCAGGAGAGTGCTTAGACACTACCCTGAGAATCGGTTCAAATTATTAAAATATTCCACCGGTCTGGTAGCGGTGGGGGCGGCGGTGGTCTTTTTTTTGCTGCCGTTGATTTTAAGGGCAATCTATAAGCCCTTTTGCAAAACACTCGCTCAACGATCTCAAACCGCCTTGTGAGCTTTATCGAATTCAAAAAAGCTATTGCCCGTCACCCTTACCCGTGCCAGTATATTGCTCTGAAAACACTGGATTCCGGGTCAACGGAACGCATACCGAAGCTAATCTGGATATGGACAAGTGATCTGGGTATTTTGAAATACTATCATGATCAATTTTTAAAAAATTTTTATGAAATATTTTACTCTTATATTTTCAGAATATTGACCGGAGGTTGCTGTTATGCTAAAAAATTATTGATAATTTACAACGCTAACAACCAACCACGAGGTGGCCGGCATTTGAAATCAACAACCCCGTTTTCTCGCATCGAGATACGGGGTTTTTATTTTATTCCATTATGGAAAATAGGGGATCAATGAACAAAAAAAATTGGGTCGTCTATCTGCTGCGCTGTTCAGACAACTCCCTGTACTGCGGGGTCAGCAATAATATAGCAAAACGGGTGGTCGAACACAATTCAGGCCTGGGTGCCAAATATACCAGATCACACCGGCCGGTTGTACTGGTGGTTACCAGCCGCGACATGTCCAAAGGCGATGCCTTTAAACTGGAATACCAAATCAAGAAGCTGCCGGCCGACAAGAAAATCGCTGAATTGGAAAAATGGTCGTCATAAATCTTACAAGCCCGGAGGTGGAAGAGTGCGCGATTATCGGGCTGCCCGATGCTGAGTGGGGCGAGAAGGTGACGGCTTTTATTGTAGCCCGCCAGGGCGAGACTATCGAACCGGAGGCGCTGAAAGCCTTTTTAAAATCCCGCATATCGGCCTTTAAGGTTCCCAAGGAGTTTTGGGTCGTCAGCGAGCTGCCGAAAAGCCCGGCCGGTAAAATTCTCAAGCGTCGGTTAAGAAAGGACATCAAATGAATATCGAAGAAGCAATCAAAACGGCTATTGAGTATGAAATCCGGATCCGTGACGTTTACCGGGAGGCGGTCGCCGCAGTTGACGATGAGGTCGGCAAACGGATCTTTGAAACCCTCGGCCAGGACGAACAGCACCACATTGATTACCTGGAACACAAACTCGAGCAGTTTCAGCAGACCGGCGCCATCCAACCTGAAAAATTAGAATCCGCCATCCCGGACCAGGCAAGCATTCAGCAGGAAGCCGACAAAGTCAAAGCCCTGACGGCCAAGGATTTTCTGGGCATCAAAAAGCAAATGCTGAGCAAGGCCCTGGAAGCGGAAATTGAAACCAGCGCTTATTATCAAAAGATGGTCAACGAGCTGCCGGTCGATGCCCGCCCGCTGTTTGAGCGGTTTTTGGAAATTGAAAACAATCACATCAAGGCCGTTCAATTCGAGCTGGATTACATGGGCAAAACCGGCTACTGGTTTGATTTCAAGGAATTCGACATGGAATGACGGTGCCGGCGGCGGCCGCCCTATTTTTCAATCCTGGACGAAATACCCGTATTCGATGGCATTGACGTTGTTTCGTTTTTCCCAGCCAAGGGTGGAAGAGCGGGTGGGTCCGTAATCGTGGCCCGGCCAGACAACGGTTTCCTCCGGCAGTTCCATCAGGCGGCGGATGGATTTACCCAGGCTTAAACGGTCCCCGCCGGCCAGGTCGGTACGGCCGCTGTCGCCCACAAACAGGGTGTCGCCCGTAAATAGGTTACCCTGGGCATGGAGGCAGATGCCGCCGGGGGTATGGCCGGGGGTGTGTATCACATCAAGGGTTATATCACCCAGCTGCAGGGTTTTTTCATTAGTTAATAAAATATCAGCCCCGGGATATCTATCGCCGTCACCCTCATGAATGATAATCCGGGCCCCGGTTCGGGATTTTAAGGCGGCATTACCGGCGGTGTGATCGCCGTGGCCGTGGGTGTTAACAATGGTGACGATTTTAAGGTCTTCTTTTTCGGCCACGGACACAATTTGATCAACATCGGGCCCTGGATCGATCACCAGGGCCTGGCGGGTGTTTTCACAGCCGATAATGTAACTGAAATTGTCCATGTATCCGATTGCAATCTGTTTGATAATCATCATTTACCTTTCTTGTCATCGGTTTACCACATAAAGCCCCCCGGCCACGCATGCCAGCCCTACCCACACCAGAAACGTCAACGGTTCATCCAAAACCAACCCGCCTAAAATCACCGCAAAAAGCGGAGCCATGAAAGTAAACGCCGCCAGGCGGCTGACCGTGTGTCTGTGGATCAACCAAAACCAGACCAGATAAGAAGCAAAGGCCACCACCACAGCCTGGTAAAAGAGGGCGGCGAATACCACCCGGTTAAGGTCCAGGTCCGCAGGCAGCTCGAACAAAACCGAGCCCAGGGCCAGGACGGGAAAGGAGAAGATGAGCTGGGCGAACAGGGTCTGAAAGTGATCCAGGCTCACCTTTTCGGTGATGCGCTTGATATACAGGGTGGTGGCGGCCCAGGACACGGCCGCGAACAGTTCCATCAGATCGCCAACCCAATAAAGCCGGGGCAGCTCCGGCGAGCGCGCCTGAAACACTGCCGCCACCCCGCAAAAAGCCAGCACCAAACCGAAAAGCTTGGCCGGGGTCAGACGGTCGCCTTTCAAGAAAAAGTGTGCCCCCAGGGCCACCCAAAAAGGATGGGTGTAAAGAAAGATGGCCGACCGCGAGGCCGGGGTGAAAGCCAACCCCCAATACACGAAAAGAAACTCCAGGCCGAATAAAAAGCCGATCACCAGGGCATGGCGGGTTTGTCCCGGCGGGAAAGCCACCCCGCGATCTTTGAAGCGCGCATAGGCCCATACCAGGATCCCGGCAACCAGCGAACGCAAAGCGGCGGCCATGAGCGGCGGCATGCCCTGGTTGCTGAACTTGATGCTCACCGCCTGGGCACCCCACAAAAAGCAAAGCACAACCAAAATGAGCCCGGCGCTGAGCGGCAACCGTCTGTCGGCCTGGTTGCCCTGCTGAGACATAATGCTTTCTTTATTCATAATATAAGCTATCTCAAAAGACGCACCTTTGAAAATTAAGATCGGCGCGTCGATCCTGCTATGCAGGGAGGCCCACCTTTATGAATAAAAATCGATGGGTCATCCAGCTATGCTGGGAAAGTCTTTGGCCGCTCAAGGGTTAATCAGAATCTGGTTTCAGGGTCTCGGTAAGAAAGCACGACACCACCAGGGCAATGAATGCAAATATAAAGTATAACAAAAAGGCCCTGGAATAAGCCTGGGCAGAGTATCCGGCCGCGGTTTTTTCCTGAGCCTCCAAAATAGCCCCCACAATGGGAGGCGCCACCGCTCCCCCCAGGAAAGGGAAGAGGTTCGCCAGCCCCACCGAAGTGCCGGCGATCTCCACCGGAAACAGCTCCTTGGCCGCCGTGAAGGCCACGATCACCACGGCGCTGTTGAACAATCCGAAAAGGAAACACAGCAAATAAAGGGCGGGCCGGTTCATTGCCGCGGGGAAAAACGCCAGGGGCACGGTGAGGCATAGCGTAACGACCGAGGCCAGGATAAGGACCTTTTTGCGCGAGCGAAACACCCTGTCCGACAGCCAGCCGAAAACAGGACTGCCCACTATCATGGCCAGGGCCAGCATCCCAAGTATATTGCCGGCCTCCGCTTTGCTGTACCCATAGACGTGCATTAGATAGGGGCCGCCCCACAGCCCTCCGAAGCTGAAAAATATACTGAAGGAAAAAAAGAACCAGGCCGCCAGAAACCAGAACCCCCCCGTCGAAAGCACCATCTTTATACCCTGGCCCAGTCCGATGGTCTTGGTTTTTGAGGCGTTGTCCCGGGCCGGCTGGTTAACCGCCGGCAGCCCCTTGTCCTGGGGCGTGTTGCGCACCAGGACCCAGACGGCCGCCGCCACCACCAGGGTGACGGCTCCGATGACCACAAAGCTGCCTCGCCAGCCCATGATGTCACTTAGCCAGGCCAGGGGCCGGGAAGCGGCATAGGCCCCCAGTCCGCCCACAGCCATGAGAATGCCGGTCATCATAGCGAACTCGTCGGTTTTGAACCAGTTGGTCATCACTTTCATGGTAGGTACAAAGAGCATGGCAACACCCAGACCCACCAGTATCCGGGCCAGGATAGCGAGCCCCAGTGAACTGACCGTGCCCAGAAAAATGGACGCAACCCCGGCCAGGGCAAAGAAAATCGTGATGGTTTTGCGCGGGCCCCAGGTGTCGGAAAGCAGACCCGAAGGAATCTGCATCAAGGCATAGGGATAAAAATAAGCGGCTGCCAAAAAACCCAGCAAAGCGCCGCTGGTCTGAAGGTCGGCCTGCATGTCCAGGGCCACCACCGCCGGGCACAGCCGGTGAAAATATACCAGCAGGTAACCAAAGGCGAGCAGACAGAAAACTACCCAACGGTATCCGGAAGGCTTTGCGGAAGCTTTGGGCTGGGTCATGGAGCACCTCCTTCCAATGTGGTGGATCAAGAACAACGGTTCACTTCAACTGGCTGTCTTTGCTGCCGCGCCGATTGAATCCGGTGGGAGTCGTCTGCCGTTCTTCGCGCTCCGACTGGCATCTGACGCATAAACGAACGCCGGGGATGGCTTGGCGACGGGCATCTGGAATAACCGCCTCGCAATCCTCGCAATGGGTTGAACTCTCACCATCGGGCAATCGACTGCGAGCCAGCTTGACGGCGTCTTCTACACTGGCGTCTATTTGATCCTGCACACCCCCATCCCGGGTCCAACCACCAGCCATAATTAGCTCCTGATTTAAAATAATTCAGATAGCCTCTGGATACACGAAACACGCTATGGAATCAATCGGTATTTAATTTTTGGAGTTTGCAGGTAGGGTTAAATTAGAAGCTGTTTCAAAAGGCAGGGTTCATTCACCCTGCCTTTATAATTTTACCGAGACCCTATTTTCGATCGCTGAAATTCTATTTTTCAATTACATTCACGTCAAAGGCCCTCAGAACTGTCAGGCCTTTCTTGATGGTTATGGTCCATTTCCCGACCTTGTTCAATTTATAGCTATCCACCAATCGATAGCGAATCGACCCCTCTACTTTGTGAGATGCTAAATTTAGGGGTACCCCCTCATGTTTATACTCCACAATAATATCATCATAAGTGGCCCCTTTAGGAACAAAAAACTGCATCCATATCCTGGCAGGTTCGCCGGCGCTAAATGCCTTGGGATCCGCCGGCTCTTCACAATTAAAGGATTTCACTGTTTTACATAGTTCGGCGTCCGTCAGAATTGGCCCGTCGGTTTGGCCTTCGTAAAAGTAATCCACAACTTCTTTGACCATTTTCGCCGGGGGCGCTGCCATTACATAGATCGGGGAAAAAATCACCAGAAAACAAAAAGAAAAGAATAAAAACAATGCAAGGGTTCTGTTCATGATAAACCTCTCTTTCTAAGATTTATGGTATTGTTAAATTATATACGACCAATGACCGGTCCGGTACGTCGAACCGAATCAATTTTCAGATTTAGCTACCGCCCGCCCCCGACATCTGCCAGGAGCCGGACTGATTTATATAATCTGTGGGACTATATTGGATAGGGGATAGAAAAATTGGAGATCTAAACAACAGCTTCCAATATAGTTAAATCTCTGCAACAAGCGTGCAAATTAATATAGCTTAACAATTATATAATAATTATAGTTACTTATAGTTAATCAATTAAGCAATGCATCTAAGTGAAATATACAAAATCAAACAGGTCGTGTATTATTTTATTAACGCACCCATTGCCGCGGGAACCGGAGAATAAAGGTGTATCTGGCTGATAATCGAATCTTGTACCTTTATGCTTTCAATAAAAAGGCCGATATTCTCTACATAATCCTAAATATTAGAAATGATGCTTCGAGACTGACGGTACCATGCGTCGATTCGTGACGCTTTTACAAAAATTACAAAATTCCCGCATTGAGGAAATTGATGAGCCAAACTGATCACAGAACAGTGCCGGCCGGACGGGTTGCCGCCCGCTGGTTTCTGTTTCTGGTATTTTTTCACCTGCTGCCGGTCCCCTGGTTTATGCTGGTGGTCGCCGGGCTGGCACCGGCCATTTTCCTGTTTGCCGCCGGTGTGGCCGGCCTTTTTAATACCGATTTCGATTCCCTGCCCATGGCCGTTTTGTTCCTGGCCCCGGCTCTGGTCAGCGGCCTGGTTTTTGGTCTGTTGGCCTACCTGCTGGCAGCCGGTATCGGCCGGTTAAAAAAGCCTGTGGCGGTTACCCTCAGCCTGATACTCATCCTGGCGATCTGCATCGGTATTGCTCTTAATCCGGTCTATATTTCGGGCGGTCATGGGGGAACCCATCATTTCAGCCTGCTTGGTTTTTTTGACATCCTGGGCCAGTTCAGAATTCCCGCCGCCGCTTCAGCGAGCTATTTTATTAGCCTGACACTCCTGTTGGCCGGATTGCTGATCTATCAGCACAGGCCGCATAGTTTTCCGGCCCTGCCCCTGAGCCGGGAGCGCCGCCGACGCCTGTTGAAGCGCTCGATGCTGGGCGGTCTGATCCTTTTGATTGCCCTTTTCTGCTGGACCCACCGGCTGCTCTTTTTTGTCAAACCATTGGCTGATATGGGGGTTGCCGGTGTCCAGTATCACCTGGCCCTGTCTTTGCAAAATAAAACCGGATCCAGGTCCGGTTTAGGAGCAGATTCCCGCGGCTATCTTGAACGTGCAGCCGAGCAGGGTCACATCAAGGCCGCTATGATGCTGGCTTGCTGGCCCCGCAATGCGGAGGACAAACTGCGCTGGTTGGCGGTTGCTGTCGAGGGCGACCTGGCAGAGGCTCACTATGAGCTCTATCGTTATATGCTCAAATCGTCCATCGCGGATTATAAATCTCGCAGTGCAATGGAGTGGTTGCAATCGGCCGCTGAAAACGGATTTGCCGAGGCCCAATATGAGCTCGGCCGTCTTTTGATCCATGGCGATCGACGGCATGGCATCGCAAAAAATAGCATAAAAGCCCGCCAGTGGTGGGAGAAAGCCGCCGCCAAGGGCAACGGCCGGGCAATGGGTGAACTGGCCTGGCGATATAACCAGGCAGCGGAAGACTTCCCATGGGAACCTGCACGGTCCGCCGCCCTCCTGGAAAAAATGGCCAACGGTTATCGAGAGGGACGCTATGGCCTGCCGCAAGACCAGCAGATGGCGTCAAGCCGTCAACAACGGGCCGAAGAAATCCATGCTTTAGAAAAGCGGATCGCCCAGGGCGACCCGGAGGCATTAGCGACCATCGGCCGGAAATGTATCCGGTCCCAGGGCGCGAGGGCCCAGGGAGTGGCCTTACTGGAAAAAGCCGCCCTCCAGGGCGATGCCCAGATCCAGTATGAACTGGGTGATATTTATCTTGCCGGCCGCAATGGAATCACCCGGGATCTGGAAAAGGGCCGCCAATGGTGGGATCGGGCCCTGGCGCAACAGCATGTCAAAACCATGGAAATGGTGGCCCCGGCCTACCAGAACGGCAGGTTCGGCTATCCGGTCGACCTGCTCAAATCCAAAGCCCTGGTCGAGTTGCTGGTGGAAGCCTACCGCGATGAGGTTTATGGTGTGGATCGCAACGCCAAAAAAGAGCGCTACTGGACGGGTCAGTTGAAATATTTCGACCGCCTGTTTGACATGGCCGGTGGCAGTTACCTGCCCCTTGATGATCTCCGCCGACAGGCCGCAGCCGGAGATTTGCAGGCCCAGTACCAGCTGGGCCGTCAGATGCTGGTCGCCGGGCCGGCCGGCGAGCGCCAAAAAGGCCTGCAGTGGATCGAACGCTCGGCTGAGGGCGGTTATGCCGAAGCCCAGTACCGGATCGCAACCTATTATGAGAGCAAGATTCATATCATGCGGGACAACCCGTCGCGCGGGATCGCCTTTTTGCAGGCCGCAGGGGAGCAGAATCATTTGCGGGCCATGGGCACCCTGGCGCTGGCCTACGAAAAGGGACGCTACCAACTGGCCAAAGATTACCGTCAGTCCCAGATGTGGTACCAAAAACTGCTCCAGGCCTACGATTCAGGACAATACACAGGAGATGTCGATGATCGGTATATCAGTTCTCAGCGCCGGCGTCTTGAATATGTGAGCAAAGCCGGGCAGCACCAGGAAGATAGAGCCCGTCGCTACGAGCAGGCTGATGCCCTGGAGCGGCAAATCATGGATATTGAAGATCGTTACCGGATGGAATATCAGAAGGCCGTCAAAAGGCTTAACCGCGGGGATGGAAGCAGGGAGGGCCGGAAGCAGTTTCGGGCCAGGGTGGAACAGCTGCGCCAGCAGTATACTCGTCAGAAGGAGCTGGAGATTGAAAAAATTAAAGGTGAGGAAAACTGAGTTATATGGTATAATTATGATTCATCTGCCGTGCCGTTTGCCTATGCAAGCATAGTTTCCGGGCCAGGGAAATCAGACGGTTCAATCCGGAACGCTAAATAATTAGAAGAGTGATACGATGCCAGAGTTAACCATAAATTTCAAAAATAAATCCATTGGAAAACATCAACTTCAAAAAGGACAATCCGTAACTATCGGCCGTCGGGAGGACAACGATGTCACAATCGATGACCCCGCCGTATCCGGGCATCACGCCAAGATAGATTCCCTGGGCGACCGGTTCGTGCTGATTGACCTGAAGAGCAAAAACGGCTCTTTCGTCAATGAGCAGCTTATTGATTCACACTGGTTGAAGGATGGGGATGTTGTCGCCATCGGCGGGCATACATTGGTTATCGATTTTGCCCAAGACGAACTGCAGCCTGCCAAAAATACGGATGAATTTGACGAGACCCAGGTGATGAGTTCAACCGCACATCACCGTAGAATGGCCAAGAGCAAACCCACCAAGAGCATCAGCGCTGTCAAATTCTGGGATAAGAGCCATAGCGGCGGATCGGTCCGAGGCGTCGAACCGCCGCCGGTCGAGTCCAAACGCCCGGCACCGGAAGCTTCCGGGGTCCTCACCTTCCTGGACGGCGGATACGGCCAGGTTGTCCTCAAACGCAAAATCACCACCATCGGCAAGGACCGCACCTCTGACATCGTCGTCAAAGGCATGCTGGTCGACCCGACGGCCGCCACCATTAAACGGGAGCCCGATGGCTGCTACCTGACCTACATCAGCGGACTTGCCAAACCGAAAATCAATGAGAAGCCTGTCATGGGATCGGTTCTGCTGCAAGATTCAGATATCATTGAAGTCGGTTCGGTGAGGCTGCAGTTTTCGAACGATCCCTCCCCGGAATAATACTGATCGCCAGTTTCTTCGCAGCCCACCTGCAAGGTATATTTCAGCTGCCTGACTGCCAAAAGTTAGCCATTGACAGACCCCCTTCGAATTTTATAAAAATCAAGGATCGGTATTGAAAATCCGAAACTCGCATGATGCCGGTGCGTTGACGAGGTCCCCCGATCTCCGCAAAAGACATGCATTCAGGCAAATGCCAAACCCCAACCAATCTGGAGGTATCCAATGGCAAAAAAATCAAAACAGGTCCGAAGAAAAGCGGTTATGGCCGTCCTGAACAAGGCGCGCGCGATGGAGTTGCTGGCCGTTCATCAATACATGAACCAGCATTACGGTCTGGATGATATGGATTATGGTGAGCTGGCCGCCAACCTCAAGCTGATCGCCATCGACGAAATGCGCCACGCGGAGCAGTTTGCCGAACGGATTAAAGAGCTGGGTGGCGAGCCGACCACCGAAAAAGACGGCAAAGTCAAAGCGGGCCAGAAAGTTGAGGCGGTGTTTCCCTTTGATGCCAACCTCGAGGATGATACCATTGATAAATACAACCAGTTTTTGTTGACATGCCAGGAAAATGGCGACAACGTCAGTGCCAAAATTTTTGAAACCATCCTTGATGAAGAACAGGCTCACTATAACTATTTCGATAATGTGAACGACCACATAAAGAAGCTGGGCGCTACCTATCTGGCTAAAATTGCCGGCACGCCCGCATCTACCGGATTGACTCCCAAGGGCTTTGCCGTCAATGAGGGTGGCGAATAATCAATATTGCCGCTATTTAAGCTGCGGCCGGTTTCACAGCAGTATTCCACCGGACGGATGGGTTTTACCGGATTGCAGGTTCGCATCTGCCCCTGAAGGTATTTAATGGCCAGGCTATCCGTAAATACAGAGCGGTTTACAATCACGGTTGAAGTCGTGCCCCCCGAAGGCCCTCAAACCGAACCCCTTCTGACCGCCCTGCAATCATTGCAGCAACTGCCGATTGACGGTTTCAGCGTGGCCACCAACCCCGTGGCCAAACCGCGGATGAGCGCCATGGCGCTCTGCGCCCTGCTGCAGCAACACACCGGCCGACCGGCCATCCTGCACTGCACCACCCGCGATCACAATCGCTTGAGCCTGCAGGGAATGCTGTGGGGGGCGCTGGCCCTGGGCATTGAAACGGTGCTGGTAACCACAGGGGACTTCGTCGCCCTGGGAGATCGGGCAACCACAACGGATGTACGTGACACCGATGTTTGCGGGCTGGTCACCATGGCGCGCGACAGCGGGCTGCATACCGGGGTCGTCCTCGATCCGGGGCCGGAATCCCAGGGATTGGAAAAACCCGTAAGCGGCTGGAACGCAAGGTAGAGGCCGGTGCCCAGTTTGTGGTCACCCAGCCGTATTACGATGAAGCCGGCCTGGATGAACTGGCTGCGGCCACCCGCCACATCGAAATTCCGATTATCCTGGGTCTCCTGCCATTGCGCACACCGCGGCATGCCGAATTCCTGCACCAGAAGGTCGCCGGCATCAACGTGCCCCGGCAGGTGCGCAACCGCATGAACCGTGCCGAGGATCCCGTCGCCGAGGGCATTGCCAACGCCCGGGAGGTCCTCAACCTGGCACGCGAACGCTTTGCCGGCACCTGCCTGATGCCGCCCTTTGACCGCTTTGAAATGCTCACAGCATATTTAGTAGCTGACAGTGAATAGCCTAGCCCGTGGTCTTCAGTTAGCGTCGTGAATAAGTTTGAGGATTTTGACCAGCATTTCATCGCGCCAGGTTTTCATTTCTGGCAACGATTTTGTTCGGACGATTTCCATCTCGTTAATGCTTATGATATTGGCATCTGCCGCCCGGCCTGGGAGGGAGGTCCAGGTTGCCATGGTTTCCCATCGGTTGCGATAGGATTCAGAATAATTTTCGAAAAACCGCTCAATACCGTCTCCAGCCAGATGGGCGCGTAACAGGGGGCCGAGAATCGGGCCCCGCAGGCCCAGGCTTAAACGAAAGGCCTTATCCACCGCTTCGGCACTTGCAACTCCGCTGTCTACCAGGTCAATTGCTTCGCGCAATAACGCCGCCTGGAGCCTGTTGACAATATAGCCGGAAGCTTCTTTCTGCAATTGAACCGTAATAATATAACCTAATGTCGTTGACATTGCAAAATCCGAAATGATAGAAATTAAACCGAGAAAGGGATGAAGCAATGGAAAAGCTGATCATAACCGCGGCTATCACCGGCAGCCGGATTACCCGGGAAACGGCGCCCTATATTCCCATCACACCTGAAGAAATCGTGCGGTCGGCCATTGAATGCCGGCAGGCCGGGGCTTCAATTGTTCATATCCACGTGCGTGACCCGGACACCGGACTGGGGACCCAGAACCTGGAGATTTTCAAACAGGTGGTTGAATCCCTGAGGGAAAAAACCGATCTGGTGCTGTGCCTGACCACCAGCGGAATCCCGGGCAGAAATATCCCCATCGAGGAACGCCTGGCCCCCCTTGACCTGAAGCCCGAGCTGGCCTCCTTTGATGCCGGCTCCATCAATCTGGGAGACTCTGTTTTTATAAATTCCCCCGAGTTCCTTGAACGGGCGGCCGAAGAAATGCGGGCCCGGGGGGTTAAACCCGAGCTGGAGATATTTGATCTTGGAATGCTCATCACCTGCCGGCGCCTGCTGGACGAAAATAAAATAGCGCCGCCGGCCCACTTTCAATTGGTCCTGGGCACTCCCTGGGGGGCTCCGGCCACGCCAAAATCCCTTCTCCATTTACATGACTATATTCCCCCAACGGCCACCTGGTCGGTCATCGGTATCGGCAAAGGCCATCTGCCCATGTCCATGATGGCCCTGGCCATGGGCGGCCACATCCGGGTGGGGATGGAAGACAATATCTACTACTCCAGGGGGGTTTTGGCCCGGACCAACGCCGAGTTTGTGGAGCGGATTGTCCGAATCGCCGGGGAGTACGGCCGGGATATAGCAACCCCAGAAGAAACACGCAGAATTTTAAAACTCAACCAACCGATCTCATAGGGAAACCCAATTATATGAGCATCCAAACCAAAACCCTCATTTTCCTCATTATTTTGGGCCTTGTAGACATGGTGATCCCGGTCCCTATTCTCGGCCTGATTCTGGTATACGTCGTGACCCAAAAACCGCCCTGGTTTGCAGATCTAGTCGGCGAAATTTATAAGTCCGGGTAGCATTGAAAATCTCAGGCGGCCTCACGGAGTATTTATCAGGTTTCGAATTTCTTCCACCGGCAGCCAGCGCATGTTAGGATACTTCGGGTCCCCGTTCTTTTTAAGGTGGCGCAAATTTTTTACAGTTTCGGGGGTGAATAAAACAATAAGAATCAGGACAATCGTCGCGATCTTCATCGGCTCCGCTCTTTTCCGCCGTTCTTTAAATCCGGGTTCAGGGCCGTATCCCAATGGTACCAAGGATCTTTAGGAACTTAGGAAATCGTAAAGCCCAGACACTTTGACCCGGCCCTAGCGCCATCCGATGGGCTGATACCCTTTATCCCGCAGGCACTGTTCTACAAACCGTTTAAACACCGGGTCCGGTTTGCCTGAGTTTAACGCACTGCGGGTCATCGAGGCCGCCCCACCGCCGGCAGCACCGACGGCCGCGCCGCGCCCGGCATTTCCCCTTACCGCACCGACTGCCGTCCCGGCAGCCCCGCCGACCGCGGCTCCCTTGGCAGTGTCCTTGGCAACCCTGGTGCCGCTGTCCTCCCTGGCGCCATAGTCAATCGCCAATTGGATGCAGCTATCATATTGACGGCATCGAATTAATCGTGATAGGAATCGGTTCAGTCCATTTTAGAAGCGGGTTCCCGGATATAATTTTCAAAAGATAAGGGGTCGTATATGAATTTTATTGCCAGAGCACTCAAGCCTACCAGTATTTTTCTATCCATCTTTTTCCTGCTGGCCCCTGGTTATTACCAATCTGTTTCGGCGGCCATGATCGGGACGCAAACCATGCTGAAACCGGATCGCAGCCAAAACACCCGTGACTATCTCCATGGCCTGATTTCACGGCAAGATATCCAAAAAGTGCTGGTGGCCCGGGGCATCAACCCCCAGGAAGCCAACGCCCGCATCGACAGTCTGTCTGATGATGAATTAGAGATGATATCCGAAAATTTTGCCGTCCTGCCGGCCGGCGGAGATGGGACCGGTTTTGCGGTAGTGGTTACCATGGTTATAATGATTATAGCTATCCTGGTGGAATACTTCAGCGAAGTGAAGATGTTTCCGGAACTACATTCAGACGAAGAAAAATAAGCTGATGCAGATTTGTGAATGACAGTTGTTTTTACGGCGCGTTTAATCTTTAGCACCCGCTTGACACCCTTGCCGTCCTTCTTTCCCTCCATAACACCTGTGGAAATTGTACCGACTCAAATTTTGTATAATATCCTGAATTCTTGACGAAAATCGATTACTATTATATAATTAAAAATTACATGATCGTGGGGGTTTTTTTAGACAGTCCGACCGGGGGAAAGCTGAATTGTAGAAAGTCATCATAATGTCAACGTTAACACTGAAATTAAAAGATAATTTACTGGGCGACTACCAGCTTCAGGACAGCTTTTCCCTGACCATCGGCCGGGCGGGAAAAAATGATGTTGTCATCCAGGATCCTGTGGTATCGGGGCATCATGCTAAAATTGACCCGGTGGGGGACCGGTTTGTCCTCATCGACCTGCAAAGTAAAAACGGTACCTTTGTCAATGAAAACCTGGTTATCTCACACTGGCTCAAACACGGTGATGTTATCAGCATCGGCAATCATCAACTGGTTTTTAACCAGTACAGCACCCAGCAGATTTTCGATGATGATATGGAGGAGCTTGATAAAACCATCATCATGGACACCTCGCGTCATCGCGATATGATGATCAAAAGCAATCCAACCAAAAGTATCAATGTTGTCAGATTCTGGGATAAAGGGCCTGAAAAAAATGGGGGCACAGATGGGCAACCGAAAGCTTCCTCGCCCTTTACGGCAGTGGAAGATGACCAACCCGCCGGAGTTATAACCTATTTGGCCGGCGGGTTCGGTAAGGTTAAACTCAAGCGCAAAATCTCTACCGTTGGCAAGCATCCCTCCTCGGACGCGGTCGTCAAAGGGTTTCTGGTCGGGCAAACCGCGTTCACCATCACCCAAAAACCCGAAGGTTTCTACCTGACCCATATCAGCGGCCTGGCCAAGCCCAAAGTCGACGGCAACACGGTCAAAGTGCCAACCATCATTGACGATCTTTCCATTATTGAAATCGGCTCGGCCAAGCTTCAGTTTTCATTGGAAAATCCTAAGGGATGATGGTTCAGGCCTGCCCTGGCGCGACTGCTATGAATATGCTTAGGATACATCAAATCGATTCGATCGTTAGATCAAATAAATTCGCATTAGAGCCAGGTCTGGGCCAGGGGTTCAGGGTTGGACATGAAACAGACTCCCATTTCAGCTTTCTGAATAATTATCCACAATAATAGAAATTGTTTAAAAACATCCGATGCTCTATTTAATTGCGCCATCTGGTGGCGATCTCAAGCAACCGATTGCGGCCGGCGTCCGACAATCCCAGGTTTTCTAAATTCGCTTTGACCCCATCCGGTTCACTGTGACCGCTGACATAGCCATTGACCCGGGCGGCCGCAGTTGAATTGATAAAATCAATCGGTCGGGGATACATGCTTTTAAATTCCGTCATCAGCTCCCGGTGCTGGCGCAGCTGATATTTCTGGTGGTAATCCTCGGCCAGGTAAAATTTGCCAAAAGGCAGGATTTCGGTTTGAATTTTTTTATTGCGCCGCTTTTCTTCACGGGCCATGGTATCCAGGGCCAGCCTTTTTTGCTCCTCGTTGTGATAGAAAATAGCCGACATGTACTGGCGCCGCCAGGCACGAGAGGTCGGATCATGATTCTGCCAGAAAATTTCCAGGAGTTTTTCATAAGAAATACGAGCGGGATCGTAATCGATCTGGATGGACTCGCTGTGATCTCCCATGCTGCCATAGGTCGGGTACAGCGTCTCGCCGCCCGAATAACCGACCCGGGTTCTGGTAATTCCGTCCATGCTCCCGAACCGGGAGTCAGGTCCCCAGAATCAGCCCAGGGCAAAGGTGGCGGTTTTTATCTCCTGGGGTTGGGAGAGATCCAGGGGCGGAATTTGTTGCCGGATATCGGCGGTGGATAGAGCTGATTTCATTGGTTTATTTTCCTCGGCTGCCGTCTTTTGGGGAGGATCGACGCTGGGGTGGTCGCAGGCGCTGATCCATAATCCGGAGCCCAACGCGACCATACAAACCAGCTTGATCAGACTGTGCCGATTCAAGTAAGTATAATTAGCAGTCGATCCCTCTTTGTTTGCAAAGGTATATTTCATTTTGATGAATTTTTTATCGTTCTGAATTTATAGTACCTTTAAAGCATACCATTCCGGCAAATTTATAATCTTGAATTTCGATCAGCTATATCAGAACTAAAATAAATATAAGCGTGAAACCGATAAAATCAAAAACTAAATCAAGAGCATTATGAAATATTCAGTTCTCGTCCCTGCCCACAACGAAGAAGGGTACATCGAAAATTGCCTGCAATCGATAAAATCTGCCGCAGACAACGTCATGGATGAGGTCGAAATCATCGTGGCCCTGAATCGCTGCACCGACCAAACCGCCGACATTGCCGCCGGTTTTCAAGCCGTTATTGTAAATGAGGACCGTAAAAATCTGGCCAGGATCAGAAATGCCGCCGCCCGCGCGGCGACCGGTGATGTAATTGTCACCATCGATGCCGACAGCCAAATGAGCCGCAACATGTTCGTGGAAATAGCCGCAAAATTATCCGCCGGTAAAACCATCGGCGGCGGGGTAATGATCCGACCGGAAAGGTGGTCGCTGGGCATTTTCATGTCGCTGCTGACCGTACTGCCCTTTCTTTTGATTCATCGGGTTTCCGGGGGACTTTTCTGGTGTTACCGCAGGGATTTTGAGGCCGTTGGCGGTTTTAATGAAACCCTGGTGAGCGCTGAAGACCTTGATTTTGCCAAACGATTGAAGGCCTGGGGAAAAAAAAGAGGCCAACGGTTTAAAACGATGACCACAGCCCACATCATCACATCCTGCCGAAAATTTGATACCTTCGGCGACTGGTATCTATTCAAGAATCCCGGTCTGGTCTGGAAAATTATGAAGGGGGACAATCAAAAGGCGGCCGACCTGTTTTATTACCACCCGGATCGATAGGCACGAGAAGCCATCTCAAAAAGGCCCGATGAACCCCGCCCTCCATTGGAAGACGGGGGTTTTTGGTTTGGCCTGATAGTACCCGGCGATCAGCTTTTGCAGGAGGAGCCGCAGCCCCCGCCGGCCGACTGGTTCTGGGTTAAGCGCTCGAGTTGTTTGTCATAAATTGTCACCTTGGACAGGGTCCGGGCATTGTTAAACCAGGCCAGATACTGCTGCTGTTTATCATAGTCGCTGGCGGCATTGTTAAGGACCTCATTTTCGATATAGTGACGCAGGAGTACCCGATTTTCAAATTTTTTCATGAAATAATCAAACGGATAGCCGTTTTTTTCCATGGAGGTTTTAAGACCCTCGGGATCGACATTCTTTTGGGCCAAAAAGCTGTCAAACTCCTGATCATAAATTTTGGGATCTACCCGATACCCGACGCGCTGAACTTCCTGCATCTGGATGCCTTCGTTGACCAGGCGGGATACAATCTGGGCCTTGATGCTGTCCAGAACATTTTTCCCGCGATCGCCCGCAAATACAGTTTGACCGTATGCTTTTTGGTAGCGCCTGGTGGCGTATGCCAATTCGGTTTCGAATTCCGTGCGGGAGATATCCCATTCGCCCACCGACGCAATGTAAACTTTGGCGCGCGCAGCTGAAACCGCTTCTTCTTCACTCAACTGATCGGCTGTCATAACCTGACTGATCCGGGCCGGATAACCGCTGGCGGTGATGGAAGATGCCAAGGCGTCGAGATCTTTGATCTTGCCGCTGTCGTAATAGACATCGGCCGTACCGCCGGAGACATTGACGATGATGTCCCGGATGCCCTCATAGCCGACCAGGCTGGATTTGATGGTGGCAATACATCCGGAACATGACATGCCCTCAACTTGAAAAACAACCTTGGCGGTATCCGGAGCGATTTGGGCGACTGCCGGTGATTCGGCTGCCGGCGGCACGGACGCCTGTTTAGCGACCACCGGCTTATCGGCGGTTTCAATCGTCGGCGTGGGGTAAGAAGGTGCCGCCGCCTGATCGGCATTATTGGCATTCCCGGTATTATTATAGGTCAGCACAAACACAACGGCCACGAACAGTGCCAGCAGGGGGACGAAGATAAGGATTTTGTTTTCTGAGATCCAAGGGGACATTTTCATTTTGTAAAACCTCCAGTTTTTAGCGGTTGTCAAAAACCACTGTGGTTTACCCACGGTTTTTCTGCAACCGATCAGGCCGCAATTCCGTATTCCAGGTTAGAATTAAGGGAAGCGGTATCAAATAGATATTTGTGGTAAATGAATAGTGTTCGCCGGTTCGGGCGAACCCCAATGAAGAAACGCCAGGATGAATGGAAAGACGGCGGCGGTATCAAATGATCAGGGAAAGATGCTCAAGGTAAAGGGGAATTGGGCTCGATGACCAGGAAACGATCAACCGATGCCGGGATTCGGACACAGGGGCCCGGTTGCCGGATTGCCCGACGGCATCAACGGTGGCCAGGATAACGGGATAATGGTGCCCCTGATAGGCTGACGAATTAACTGCATTGGCATCCTGCAGGGGATCTTTCATGAGATCGCAAAATATATCGGTGCAATTCTCCCCGCAGGCCTGCATGGGCAGCGCAAAATTGAACATGCCATTGTGATGGCCCATGTCCATCAATCCACTGGGGCACAGCGAAGGAAGACAGGGCTCAGCAGCCACGGCACCACCAGCTGCCAAATTCAGCCCCAAAAGGCACGCCAACACAATGGCGGATATTTTATGGATCAATCGCATCATGGGCAATCATTTACCGCTAAGTTTTGATCATTGATTATATTAAATCCTACCAAATTGATCAAGTATAAAATTTCAGCTTTTTGATTTCAGTATAATATATTGATATTAATTTAATATATTTCCAATCTGGCCATTCAGCCAACAACTTTTTCACCGCCATAATTGTGCCATTCCAATGGATGCGAAATTATTTCAAAATGGTCGTGCCGACAGTTGGTTTGAGGGGCTTGCCATAGAACGCATAGTATATTAGAAGTGTGCAGGCATCAATCTATTAGAAACCAATTGAGCACCCTTTACAGCCACCCGAGGATGAAAGGGTAGCGTGACCCTGAAGGAGCTACTACCATGCCGGAACCAAAATCTAAACCACTCAGCAAATGTGCCGAATGCGGGCTCGAATCCCCGGAAAGAATCTGTATGACCCTTGACGGCAAGGGATCGAAAAACTGCCCCACCCTTTTACAAAAAGAGGCCCTGGAGGAAGCCAACCGGGAATACGAGCTGCCCGCGACCTATGAATTTGCGCAGAAGGCCTCCATGCAGGAGGCGGATTGTTATGCCAACCGCGACCAGCAGCCCTATGTCATGCAGCCTTCCAAAACCCGCATAGTCGAAATATACGAATTTGCCGAGAAAATGAATTACCGTCGCCTGGGCCTGGCTTTTTGTATCGGACTGGCCAAAGAAGCGGCCATTGTGGAAAAAATCCTCGCAGATCGTGGATTTGAGGTGGTTTCGGTGCTCTGTAAAGCCGGGCGGACATCCAAAGAGATGATCGGTATCACCGATAAGGATAAAATATATCGGGGAACGGATGAAGCCATGTGCAATCCTATTTTTCAGGCCCAATTGCTAAACAAGTCCCAAACCGAGCTGAATATTTTGCTGGGACTGTGCGTGGGCCATGACTCCCTGTTTTTTAAGCACGCCGAGGCCCCTACCACTGTTCTGGCAGTCAAAGATCGTGTGACGGGGCACAATCCCCTGGCGGCCATCTATCTGTCGGATTCCTATTATCGAAAAATCAAGCAAACCAGGAGCTAGATTGACATATTTTTTTTGATGATCATTTTTTGTAAAAAGCTGAATCGGGGTCACCTATCATAGAAGCTATCGCAAAAACAGGAGATGATCGTTATGAAATATGCCAGGATAATATTTAGCCTTTTTATTATTTTGTGGCTGGGTACAGCATGGGCCGCCAGCGATATCCAGCAGGGAATCCATGGAATGAAATGGGGCAGTTCCGTCTCGGAACACGATGAGCTTGCCAAGGTCCACGAAGTCGATCAGGCCGCTTATTATACCAATTCAAACATGGTCTACCAGTCGGCCAATCAACCGGTGCCGGGGGTTTTCTACGGCTTTTACAGGGATCAGCTATTCGCCGTGTTCATTAAACTGCGATCTCCGGATCAATTTTCCCAGCTTGAGCGGCAGTTTACAACCAAACACGGAAAGCCTAAAACCACCTATTATCCGGAAACCAGGCAGACCGTTCATCGCTGGCAGGACGCCGACGTGAAAATAAAACTGAAAATGAAAGAATCGACCCCCGCATACAAGCTGGCGATTTACTATGCACCGTTGGCCGCCGGTTTAAACCAGGAGCAGTTGGAAAGCATACCGCCGGCTGTCTATGACAAGGCTCCGTCACCAAAACGACAACCCAAAAATCGGCACCTTTGCTGGATCATTAATTCCGAAAGAATCCTAAATTCAAACCCAAAAGGCAAGAGGAGGTTCGCATGTCAATCCAAGAAGGCAAGGCCGCACCGGCATTTACCCTGCCCGATACCCACGGGAAAAAGGTGTCCCTGAAAGATTTCAAGGGCAAAAACCTCGTCGTCTATTTTTATCCCAAAGATGACACCCCCGGGTGAACCAAGGAAGCCCAGGGATTCCGTGACATGTATGGCGAATTCCAAAAACTCGATACGGTCATATTGGGTATCTCCCCTGATGGCGGGGCATCCCACCTGAAATTTCATCGACAAATACGACATTCCCTTTAACTGCTGTGCGACCCGGATAAAAAGGTCATGGAAAAATACGGGGCCTTCGGGGAAAAGAAAATGTACGGCAAGGTCACCAAGGGCGTGATCCGCTCCACCGTGTGGGTGGGGCCTGACGGCAAGGTAAAAAAGCACTGGCGCAAGGTGGCCAAAGCAGAGGACCACCCTGCCAAAGTACTGGAAACCTTGCGCAACGCGCAATAAATAATTCCCAATTGGGAATTATTCGTTATTCGTTATTGGTTATTAGTTAATAGATTGATAGAAATTAAGTCTATTTTATAAAAACCCCATTCCGGAGTAATTGAATTCCTCTGTCACCGGGTACTAATAACGAATAACTATTAACAATTAACGCCAAACCGAGCGCTTTGCGCTCGCCGAAATGCTGGTCATCAGCCTCAAGACCGTGGACAGCCACAAGTCGGTGATCCTGGCCGAGTGTCGGGTTGCCTGGGGGCTGGATGAGGGCGAGCGGCTGACCTATCATTTTCTGCGCGGAGAAGTTCCGGGCCCTTTTATGGGGAAGGTTAACACGGATTGGGGGAGAGAGATCGGAGGTTTGTCTGACCGATGTTCAGAGATTGTCCAGATGTGAGATGAGATGCCAAGTGCTACACTCGGGCAACCGTGATTTGACCTACGCGCACACTGCGGCAAGACTACTGGAACTGACCTGAACGATGATAGGTGTTAAGAGGCTGTTTGACTATTCACCAAGCCATTCTCTCTGGTAACCGTAACGAGGCGCAGTCACCGTTTTTCGACACCAGACTGGAAAAGGCAGGCAAGAGGCCATTTGACTATTCAGCCTTTAACCGTCGTACGATTATCCGGATATCACAGCGGTTGCGCACATGCCCGTCCCATCGCCACACAGCCAAGCGGCAGATCAATGCTGCATTTTCGTGAATGCGGGCCATTATTTCGGAGCCGATCATGATTGAACTTGCACAGATTCCGACTCAGTTTTTGTCCGAACACCTCTTTCTGCTTGTAGGCATGAATCCGCTGCCGAACTATGTCGCAGCGCGTCTCTTGCGGCAAAGGGCGGCAACATCTATCTGCTGCACACGACCGAGACCGGCAAAATCGCACGGCAGATCAGCAATGTGTTGAAGACCAACATGAACGCCAAGACCTTACTGTTTGAGATCGATAGCGCCGACAGCGCCCAGATTCGCACCGAAGTTGAGGAGATCGTGCCGAGGTTAACGAAACGAGGGGCTGGACACGCAGCGCAGTAGTGTCGGTCTGAACTACACGGGCGGCACCGCGGCCATGAGCGTGCATGTCTATCACTCACTGGAGCGAGCGATTCCTGGCATTGTCTGCCCTACCTGGATGCCAGGACCCTATCGCTCCGCTTTGACGGTCGCAGTGGAGAGCAGACGCGTTCTGTGTCGGTCGGCACAGCATTGGATGTCTCATTCGATGAACTCGCCATCTACACGGTTACCGTTCATTTGCCAGCCAAGGATCGAATCCCGCCTAGATTCTCTCCGTAAAGATGTGGTCAAGGCAATCTTGGCGTGCAACCTGACGGAACCAGGACGAGACAGTTGGGTTCGCTATGTCAACGCACAGCCAATGATGCCCTGCCCAGATGTGAAACGTTTCCTGAGTTGCGGAATACGCAGACACAGTCCGTGAGATATTCGGGCCAACACCCGATCCGACCGTGAGTTGGCGAGGACTCTTGGGCGACAAAGAGAGTTTGGCCCAGTACAAGTCCTGGTTCCAGGGGACGTGGCTGGAGGAATATGTGGTGACGACGATCAACTCATCGGCCCCTGAACTGATCGTTGGACACCTTGCGATAGGGCTGGAACCGGCGGGAAGCAGGACAGTTTGAACTCGACGTAGCGGCCATGCGCGGCTATCAACTCTTTGCCGTTTCGTGTCAGGCGGGCAAGATAGGCGGCAGCGGCGTTAAGGCGCACTACAAAGAGCACTTGCTTGAAATATTCGTGCGAGCACGCATCAATTGGCGGGGATGAGGCTCGGGTTGCCCTGGTCTGCCGCTTTGAGGATGCAGAAGGTTTGGAGCAAGAGTTGAGAGAGTCCTGGTTTACGGATGAGAGCGTCCGTGTCTTTGGCCTTCAAAGAACTTGCCAGATCTAGCAGACCACTTTCGCCACTGGTTCGAGACCGCCAACCGGTGAGCCGAGTCTCTGCCGAACCTGTGCGCGCTGAAACATCCTGTCGGCACTTTGCGAAGTTTGCCCTCAATGTTAAGGAGAACAAATGGCCAAGTACACACTTACCGTTGTAGACACGACCGGCATCCAGCCTTACCTCTTCGGGACCAACAGTTTGCGCCAAAATGCAGGCGCCTCCTACCTGGTCAGACTGCGCCACCAGGGCACTTGGGTTAGGTCGTCTTGACTCAATGAAGTTGGAGTCAATGAAGTATCCGCCACAATATTGCGGAATTTGATGATATCGAGCGTCCTTTTTCGGACGAGACCATCGAGGGAAGTTCGCTCCAAGCTGAGGTTCTCTATGCAGGCGGCGGCAATACGCTCATTCTCTTTGAAACCCCGGAATCTTCGCGATGGCAGCTTCGTCAAGGATTGACCAAGAAGGCGATGCTGGCGGCGCCAGGGCTCCAACTTGTGGTTGTCCACCATCACTGATCTTGACTTCGAGACCGAGGCGCTTCGGAGGCAAGACGGCATTCTCCAGCAGACCATGAAAAGCTTGCAGAGCGCAAACAGGAAAGGACCGCCGCCTACCCGACCCTGGGATTGGGCGTCACCTCGCGTTGTGTCTTTACCGATTTTCCGGCTGTCGCCTATGACAGGGACGGTAATCCACTCCGCTGAGTCGTGGGCCAAAGAATCTGCAGAATTCGACCCCCAGGGGTCCCCGCAAACCGCCTATGGCAGACTACAGCGAATTATCGATTTTGGCGACTATAACAAGGGCGAACTGAACGTGTAGGGTTACATAGA
>CAVXZZ010000044.1:0-30566 GCA_963766255.1 uncultured delta proteobacterium | reverse complement strand
GGAAAATCTATACGGCGGCATGTGGGATATGTACACCGATCCGATCAAGCATGCCCATGCCATTATCGACCACATCGACAAGAAGCGCAAAGCGCTGGGTATCGACAAGGCCAGAGAACGGGTCTTGATGGATATGGCAAGCCGCCAGGCACTTGAGGTTAAGATGAATGGTTTAGGTGAATAGTGATGCAGTCAAAATATTCAATCATTAATTAATCTCCACGAAGGAGGAAAATATGTCAAAATTAGTTGCATTTGCCGCCATCCAGGGTGGCTATAATGTTGTTTCACAGGTAGAAGGGGAATATAAACGCGCTCTGGATACCTTTGATGCCGATACCAAGGTCGGTTTTCCCAACACAGCCTATTTTTTGCCGGTGATCTATTCGTTGCTGGGCATCAAGGTGGAAACCCTTGAAGACATCCAAAAGCCTTTGGATTTGGCCCGCAAGCTGCTGCCGCCCCATATCAAGGGCATGAACCATCTGCCTTACCTGGGGCCCCTACTGGATGCCGGTATGGCCACGCTGTTCTCTTTCGAGATTCGCGAAGCCCTGCGATATCTCAATGAGCCGGATTTTTACCTGCATTCCGAAGAGCCCGATATAGAAGCCGGCAAAATTTGGCTGGGCGCTGCAGACGACACTGTTTTCCGTAAAAGAGGCGTTGAATTCGTCGACGGCACCGCCCCGGGTTTTGCGGCCATCGTCGGGGCTGCACCGACTCCGGAAATCGCCAAAGATATTGTCGAAGACTACCAGCGACGCAGTCTTTATATCTTTCTGGCAGCCAATCAGAATAACACCTCCGTCACCGATCAGCTGATCGAGGCCGGAGTTCAGATCGGCTGGAATACCCGGATTGTGCCCTTTGGTCCGGATATTTCTTCGGCCATATTTGCCCTGGGATTTGCCAACCGGGCGGCCATGGCCTTTGGCAATGTTCAGCCCGGTGACTACAAAAAGATGCTGCTGTACAACAAAAACCGCATCTTTGCCTTTGTCAATGCCCTGGGCGATGTGGGCACCGACTGGGGCGCCGCGGCGGCCGGTTGTGTCAACTGGGGTTTTCCGACCCTGGCCGACACCGATATCCCCGAGGTTCTGCCGACCGGTATCTGTACCTACGAGCATGTGGTGGCCAATGTGCCCCATGATGAAATGGTCCAGAGGTCGGTTGAGGTCCGGGGACTGAAGGTGACCGTGTCCGAAATCGATATTCCCTGTGCATTCGGTCCGGCCTATGAAGGTGAGCGGGTCCGGGGTGCCGATCTTCACGCCCAGACGGGCGGCGGCAAGACCCAGTGCACCGAGCTGGTCAAAATGGCCGAGATGAATGAAATCGAAGACGGCAAGGTCGAGGTTGTCGGCCCGGATATCACCGAAATCAAAGAGGGCGGCACCTTTCCGCTGGGTATCTATGTCCAGATTGCCGGCCGCGAGTTCCAGACGGATTTCGAGCCGATCCTCGAACGCCAGATTCATCACCTGATCAACTACATCCAGGGGATCATGCATATCGGACAGCGGGATATTTCCTGGGTCCGGCTCAGTAAAGCCGCCATCGAAAAAGGCTTTACCTTAAAAGACATCGGCACCGTCCTGCATGCCAAGTTTCATCAGGATTTTCAAAAGATTGTCGACAAGGTCCAGGTTACCCTTTACACCAACAAAAAAGATGTCGATGAGCTGACCAAACGGGCCCGGGACGAGTACAAGACCCGCGACGAGCGGGTCGAGAAGATGACCGACGAGGATGTGGAAACCTATTACTCCTGCACCCTGTGTCAGTCCTTTGCACCCAATCATGTCTGTACGGTCAGCCCCGAGCGGACCGGGCTGTGCGGTGCCTACAACTGGATGGACTGCAAGGCCTCCTTTGAAATCAACCCCACCGGACCCAACCAGCCGATCGAAAAAGGCGAGTGCCTGGACCCGGTGCTGGGTCAGTGGAAAGGGGTCAATGATTTTGTCTACAAGGCCTCCCGCGGTGCCGTCACCATTATAACTTCTACTCCATGGTGACCGATCCCATGACCACCTGCGGATGCTGCGAGTGCATTGCCGCCATGCTGCCGTCCTGCAACGGGGTGATGACGGTCAACCGGGATTACATGGGCGAAACGCCCTGCGGCATGAAGTTTACCACCCTGGCCGGTGTCATGGGCGGTGGTGCCTCTTCGCCGGGTTTTGTGGGTCATTCCAAGTTCAATATCACCCAGGGTAAATTTATTGTGGGTGACGGCGGCCTGGCCCGGATGGTGTGGATGCCCAAGATTCTCAAAGAAGAGATCAAAGAGCGGATCGAGAAGCGGGGCAAGGAGCTGGGTATTCCCGATTTATACGATCGGATAGCCGACGAAACCGTTGGCATCACCGAGGAAGAAATTCTGCCGTTCCTCCAGGAGAAAAAACACCCGGCCCTGGATATGGATCCGATCATCGGATAAAAAAATCGAGTTACGAGTTACGGGTTGCGGGTTGCGTGTTGAACGAAATTAGCATGTGCTCCGCAACCCCGTTCTCGTGACCCGTAACGCGAAACGCGCAACACGAAACTCGTAACGCGAGATAAGGAGATAAAAATGGCATTAACGGGTATTCAGATATTTAAACTCCTGCCGAAGACCAACTGCAAGGAATGCGGGGTCCCCACCTGCCTGGCCTTTGCTATGAATCTTGCTTCCGGAAAGGCAGAACTGGACGCCTGCCCCTACGTTTCCGATGAAGCCCGAGAACAACTGTCGGAAGCATCGGCGCCGCCGATTCGTCCGGTGGCCATCGGCAAAGGGGTAAGGGCCGCCACTACCGGCGGTGAGACGGTCCAGTACCGGCATGAAAAAACGTTTTTCAATCCGACCCTGCTGGCAGCGGTGGTCGGATCCGACATCGCCGAAGCTGATCTTGAAACCAAGCTCAAGGCCTGGAATGCTTTTCAGTTCGAGAGGGTCGGCTTAAATCTCAGACCGGAATTGATTGTGCTTAAAGACGCCGGCGGAGACAGCGCGGCATTTGCCGGCACAGCCAAGAAAATTGCCGAAACCTCGGAGTTCAACCTGGTCTTGATGACCGAAGATGCTGCTGTCATGAAAGCCGGCATTGAAGCCTGCAAGTTTAAAAGGCCTTTGATGTACGCGGCCACCGAAGCCAATGTTGACGAATATGGCGCCTTGGCCAAAGAAAATGACCTGCCGCTGGCCGTAAAAGCGGACTCCGATCGAAGGTCTTATTCCGCTGATTGAAAAACTCACTGAAGCGGGCCTCAAGGACCTGGTCATTGATCCGGGATCCAGGGAAATTAAACAAGCCCATCAAGACCAGATCGCCTTAAGGCGGGCCGCTCTTAAAGACGGCAACCGGTCACTGGGATTTCCGAGTATTATCTTTCCCTGTGAAATGGCATCGAATCTGGATATGGAAACCCTCATCGCGGGAACCTTCATCGCCAAATACGGCGGGATTGTCGTTCTTTCTGATTTTAGCGGTGAAAGTTTGTTCCCTCTGCTACTGGAGCGGCTGAATATCTTCACCGATCCGCAGCGGCCCATGACGGTTACCGAAGGCATTTATGAGGTCAACAATCCCGATGAAAACTCCCCGGTGCTGGTAACCACCAACTTTGCCCTGACCTATTTTATTGTTTCCGGTGAAATAGAAGGCAGCCGGGTTCCCTCCTGGTTGCTGATCAAGGATTCGGAGGGGCTTTCGGTTATGACCGCCTGGGCGGCCGGCAAATTCGCCGGCGATGATGTGGGCATGTTTGTCAAAAAGTGCGGAATCGCAGATAAGGTCAAGAACCATGAATTGATCATTCCCGGATATGCGGCTGCGATTGCCGGTGACGTGGAAGAGGAATTGCCCGATTGGAAGATTGTCGTCGGTCCCCGGGAAGCCGCGCATCTGCCCGGATTTCTCAAAGCCAGATAATAAGTCGAACTTCCAAAAAATGACAAAGTTAGCTTTGTCAGATGGGAGCAAAAAACTAACTTTGTCACTAAACATCAGGGAGGTTTTGTATGTTACTAATTGGTGAAAGTTTAAACGTGATATCCACAAAGATCGGCGCGGCCTACAAGGCACGTGACCCCAAGCCGATCCAGGAGGAAGCCCTTTTCCAGCGCGAAAAGGGCATGGATTATATCGACATCAACCTGGGTCCGGCCAAAAAAGACGGGCATGAACTGATGCCCTGGGTGGTTAAAACGGTCCAGGAAGTGGTCGATGACGTCCCGCTGGCTCTGGATACGTCCAATATCGACGCTATTTCAGAGGCCCTCAAGGTCTATAAGGACACCCCCCAGCCTCCGCTGATCAATTCCATCATGGTGCGTCCCGAGCGTTATGAGCCCATGGTGCCACTGGCAGTGGAGCACAATGCGGATTTTATTGCCTTGATGTGGGGTCCGGAAGGCTTGCCGCGGGATGAGAATGAGCGCGCTGCGCTGTGTGTCGAGCTTCTTTATTTTGCCAACGAAGCCGGAATCCCCAATGAGAAAATCTGGGTGGACGGTATCGTGACCCCGGTGAACATTCAGCAGCCCCAGCTTATCAGCCTGATGACGTTTATGGAAATGCTGCAGGATATGTCACCGGGTGCCAAGAGCACCTGCGGGCTGTCCAATATTTCCAACGGACCGCCTGACAACCTGCGCCCCATTCTCAACCAGACCTACATGGTGATGCTTGAGAGATACGGGATGTATTCGGTGATTGCCGATCCGCTGGATGATCAGCTTATCGCCATTGCCAAGGGCCAGCGCCAGGATGTCGTGGACCTGATTCACAATACCATGGACGGCAACGCTCCGGCGATGGATACCCTGGACAAAGAAATGCAGGATTATGTCAAGACCGTGGATGTCATTCTCGGCAAAACCCTGTATTCGGATTCGTGGCTCGAAATTTAGCGCTGCCGCGCTATATTTTTTAAGAACAAAAGCCTCACCCGATACGGGTGGGGCTTTTTTTCTGGTTACTGGCTTCTGGACTCTGGTTCCTGGCAACTGGTAATTGGCCTACTTGTCACGGTTGGTCAGTTTGCGGTTACGACGTGATACTGGATACTCGCCTCGCGATACTCGCTGAAGGACAGACCTTCTGAACCTGCTGAATTGCATTTATCGAAAATCGAGCATCCTGTATCGAGCATCGCGTATCAAGTGCTACCAGCAGCCAGCGACCAGGGACCCGCAGCGAGCAACCAGCCACCAGGGACCCAAGCAACCAGCGGCCGGCCACCAGAAACCAGTAACCAGCGACCAGAGACCAGCAACCAGCAACCAGGAGCCAGTATGCCCCGCATTGACGATTACATCAACGCCCGTAAACTTGCCGTCGAAAAGTTGTCGCAGGCGTCATTTGAGGTTATTGCAGAGCGATCCGGTTTCGAGCCATCGGATGGCCCATCATTGCACATTCCTTTTTTGGACCGCACTTACCTGGTGAGCTACCCTCATTTTGACTTTGAAGACCGGACTGACAGCCAAAAAGAGATTCCGATCCAGGAGCAGGTTTTGATTCTGCACTACCTGATGGCCCCGGAGACCCCCGATCCTAGCGGACAGTGGGTATCCTACCGGGAAATCCCCGGTGCATCCTTTTATTTCGCTGCATTTGTAAAACGGGCGGTGGATCCGTTGAAAAAGGTTTTCGGCCAGAATATTGCCGTCTTTTGCCGGGCTGCCGAAATACTTCAAGGCCGTAGAATTGAAAACGGGGATGCGGGTTTCGAATTCAGCATGTTTCCGGCCGTACCGCTGCAATTGATCCTGTGGGAAGGTGACGATGAATTCCCGGCCGAAGCCAATATTCTTTTCGATAAAACCATCGGCCGGATGCTCTCGCCGGAAGATGTGGCCTGGCTGGCGGGGATGGTGGTTTACCGGCTAATGGCCCTGTCACGCTAAGCTTCTGGAGTTCTGGAGTATTGGAGTACTGGAGTGTTGGATCCGGAAGTGAAGAAAAGTTCGGTTTTATAGGTGTCAGGTTTCAGGTGTCAGTAACCAAGAACATCTGATAGACAGCCAGACAGGAATCACTGCCATTTTCGAATCCCACGTAAAAAAATGATTTCTTGCCCCAGTTGTTTATCTTCTGCAATAAGGTACACATTCGACTTTCCCTTTTCCCGATTGTCAGAGGAGCCATCCTGACACCTGACACCTATTCGTCCAAAGGGAACATCAAAATTTTTATACGCGGAAGGATTTTCTTGTGCCAGTTCACATGATTAAAACAATCCCTTCCTTGAAATTCTCTCCCTGCTTTGCTATTCTTGATTGAATTTGTAGCACCTCCGATAAATTATTCAGGAGACAGATCAGTTGAAAATAAAATCCAAAGCTCTTGAGGTCAACCTGGCCGACTACCACGTTGACGTTGCCATCGACGAAAAATACGCTGTCCTTCAGGAGGTAATGTCCAAGTATTATGGCCTGATGGAGGGCTTAAACACCTTTTTAAAGGAGCTGTCCCATCCCTATAAAAATTGGCGATTCATCGTTATGGAAGCACGAAAATATTCCCTGGAATATTTTCACCTTCTTAAAAACCATCCCGGAGGACCCCGGGCGGCAAAACTGCTGATCGAAATTTTGTCTGACGCCACCGAAGATTGCAAAGACGCAGACGTTAAAGGTGACGCCGTTGATAATACGCTGCTATTCCTTCAAAAAATAGCAAGTGATTCAGGGCCGCAGTTCGAGCAATTCAAGCCGGTCATCGATGCCAGCTTTGATCAAATCCGAAATTTTTCGGATGACCACTTTTCCTTGTTCGTGAACAGCTATTATGCCATCAACCGGCTGGCCGGTGTCTTTTTAAGCCATGCACCGGAGTCCAGCAAAGACTTTAGAGCCCTCAATCTTTTATTGATAAAATATTATGGGTATACGTATCGTTACTGGCTCAATGAGGTGGATCCCCAGACCTGGTTCGAAAAAGAAGCTGCCGAAATAGACGCCAAAATTAATTTTGATGATTTTTTTAGCCCCATTTCCCACGGCCAGCTCGATGATTGGCAACGCCAGCTGGACGGGTATGCCGATGATAAACAGATTGGCTCTAAAGAGATTTCAACCCGGCTGCTGGAACTTCCCGGGTTTGGCCAGATGGTGGACGCCTACCGACAAATTCCCCGTAAAATTCTGCATGAAAGCGGTAAAGATGGCCAGGGTCACCATCTCAAATTAATTTTTCTTTTCCATATTATGAAGTTGGCCGAATTATACTTAATCCACGAAGAAACCCTGCGGGACATCAACCAGACCCTGACATGGATCATAACCAATGAAAATTACCGCAACATTCAAAATTTGATCCGGAAGACTTTTACGATTTTAAAAGAGCAAACCCGGATGTACCAGGCCACAACCTTGAATTGTGTTCTGAACATGGGCAAAGGGGTATTTAAGACCGATGAATTGGATCTTGTCAATTTTTTCATCGACTCCGTCATTGATTTAGGCTTTCAGGCCCCCACGTTGCAGGGCGTGGACGATGACTGGAAAATCAGGGTTAACAGCGCACATATCCAAAACATCCGAACCTGGCTGGAACTGATCGAGGTAAATCCGAAATGGTCGACCCGTCTCCTGTCAGGCCTGATCATTCATCTGTCGCTATGCGGCGTATTTATCAAAGACATTGACATTTTCCCCCGCGATATCACCCGCTTTTTAAACAGCACGATCGGCCCGGTCTATAACCTGGCCAAACAGCTTACCAGATTATTTCCGGCGTTTTTTAATGATATCGGCGCTGAAGGGCAACTCAGGGAAATATCCACCCAGCTGGATGAAATCACCCATCGCCGGGATCGACTCATCCATTTTTTAAGAAAACAAAGCCACGTTGAAAGCAGCAATCAAATTGTTCCGTTTATTGAGGCGGCCTTTCTCTTCTGGAAGACCCTCGACAAAACCGGCCTGGAATCCTATGTCCCGCCGGTCATCTACAGGGAGATTGACGACAGCGGAATTTATGTGGACGGTGTAAATAAAATTATCTCTTATTTTGCGACCCAGGGTATCAGCATCCCCAAAGATCTGCTGTCCCTCTCGAATCATAAAATAAAAGCGCTTTTTGATGGGATTTCCGGTGTTACCCAAGTGGATCGCAAGCGGGTTGAACTGTCCATCGCGCTTTATAAACTGCTCCATCAAAAGTACAGCTTTGACTACATTGAACTGGGAAGCTATATTGCCCAGCTGCGGACGGAAGCGTTGCCGGATTTCAACCGGGTGGAAAAAGCGCTGGCCGAGCCGGATCTTACCAAGAGGCTTTTTATGCTATTGGATTACCTCCGAAAACTTAAGGCGGTAATTCTGAGCGATCAGCAGTTTGAAATTAAAGAAGACATCTATAAAAAGCGGCACATCACCATCGACATCCCTTCCATGTACGGCAGTTATCACGAAATGAAATTTGACTGCCTGGGGCTCAGCTTTCGTCTTGAGACCCTGGTCAACGTACTATTTGAAGAACTGATCCGGGATATCGACCTCAATTTAATTACCAAAGCCACCTTTTATCAGGTTTACAGCCTGTTGAGGCTGTTTGACAAAGCCTTGAGTCTGGACGGCATATCTTCCGTTGAATTTGAGCGCCAGCTGGAATTTTTGGCCCATTCGCTGGAGGTGAAAGGTTTCACCCAAACCCAATACCTGGACATTTTTAAAGGGTTTGCCCAGGCCGTTAAAAACATCATTCATGATCATTTCCATAATATCCACGGTCAAAACCTAAGCCGGATTCTTTCACAGATTCCCATCGAGCGGATACTCCCTAAGTTTTTACCCCAGGAATATCGGAAGGATCGCGAAAAATTGCAATACCTGGTATCCGAAATTTTTTTCCGCGAGCAGATTGCATTGTCCCTGGGGCTTCAGCAATTGGATTTTTTCTTGAGCCGCATTCTTACAACGCTTTTCCAGCAATCCAACAAGCTGCCCAAGGACAAACTTCAAAAGCTGCTGATGTACGACCCTAAAAATGCGATGACACCGATAGACTCAGCCCGCAGCCGGGTGACCGGCATCATCCAACTGGGCAACAAGGGTATTAACATGGTTCAGCTGAAAAATTTCGGTTTCCCCGTGCCCCCCGGGTTTATCATTACGACCGAGGTGTTTCGCTGCCGGGAGATTGTCGACAGCTATCCGCCTGCCACCAAAAATTTCAGGGAGCAGGTGGCCGTGAACATCGCTAAATTGGAAAAATCCTCCGGGCGGGTTTTTGGGGATCCTAAAAACCCTCTGCTTTTATCCGTGAGGAGCGGGTCGTCGATTTCGCAACCCGGGATGATGGATACCCTGCTGGATGTAGGTAACAACGAGGAAATTGCCCAGAGTATCGCTTTATCAACCGGCAACGCCTGGTTCGCATGGGACAACTACCGCAGGTATTTGCAATGTTATGGCATGGCCTTCGGACTGCAGCGCGATGATTTCGATGCGATCATGAGAGAGTGGAAGGACAAACTGGACCTTCCCTATAAAAGAGAATTCAGCGGCGATCAGATGCGAATCCTGAGTCTGGCATATAAAGAGATGATCAAAGAAGCGGGAATACAAATTCTTGAAAAACCATATGAGCAGCTGTATCTGGCGATCAAAACCGTTCTGGATTCATGGGAATCTTCTAAAGCCCGGGCCTACCGCAGAATTATGGGAATTTCAGATGATTGGGGTACGGCTGTCACTGTTCAGGAAATGGTATACGGCAATATTTCCAGCGGGTCGGGTTCCGGTGTGATTTTTACCCACAATCCGAGGTGGTCGGGGGAAACGTTGAAACTGTGGGGAGATTTTACGATTGGCAATCAGGGTGAAGATGTTGTTTCAGGTTTGGTCAACACCAATCCCATTTCGATTTTTCAGCAGGAAATAGAAATGCGTGAGACCGATGTTACGCTTGAAACCCACTTTCCTGAGATTTATAAGGCATTAAAAAATTGGGCCCATGATTTAATTGATAATAAGGGCTGGAGTCCCCAGGAAATGGAATTTACCTTTGAAAGCCCGGAGGTTGAAGATTTATATCTGCTGCAGACCCGTGATATGACCATCAGAGAGCGTAAAAAAGTTTTGACATTTGATTTTGATGAACAGATTAAGGCCATGTATTTGGGCCACGGTATCGGGGTAAGCGGCGGGGCTATGAGCGGTCGCCTGGTGTTTAACCTTGAAGAGATCGAGCGCTGGCGCCGTCAGGAACCGGATTCTTTTTTGATCCTTGCCAGAGCGGATACGGTTCCGGATGATATCCGTGAAATACATGCCGCTGATGGATTGTTGACCGCCAGAGGTGGTTTGACTTCCCACGCAGCCGTGGTGGCGCACCGGCTGGGAAAAACATGTGTTGTGGGTTGCGGGGATTTGATTTGCGATGAACGCCGGAAAAACTGCTCCTTTAATCAAGTGCTGTTAAGACCGGGTTCGCATATCAGTATTGATGGCCAGGAGGGCTCGGTTTTTAAAGGTTTAATAAAGGTGAAGGAAGCATTAGATGGTTCAGGGTTCAAAGGCTCTGATTAAAAGCGAATATCGAATAATGAATGTCGAATTTGAAGTAAGGAATTCTATCGAATTTCAAAATAAAATTGTAGGGCGTAGCGATACCAACCTTGATATTCTGCGGTTCGCTGTTTAACCTCTGAACGTTGAACCCAAAACCTTTGAACCCATTTTTTGGTAGGGAGGATCAGGCTTATGACAAACATAGGTGGTTCAGGAATTGAAGCTCGGTATCAACGGCTTCGGCAGGATCGGCAAGCTTAGCGCCTGGCATCATGTGGCCCGCAAGCACTTCGATGAAATTGTGGTCAATATCGGCCGCCAGGCCGGGATATCACTTGAGGATATTGCCCATTACGTCGAGCGGGATTCGACCTATGGCTGGCTTCACGGGTATCTTTACGGCCATTCGGGGCAGCCGCTTATTAGCAAAATCGATGAAAACAGCGGAACGATGATGGTCGACGGCGTAAAAATCCGTTTTTTAAGAACCCACCGCAATCCGGCTGAAATCGGGTGGGGTGATCATGACGTCAGGCTGGTGGTCGACACCACCGGTCAATTTCTGGATCCAACCCTGGAGGCCAATCACCCTCAAGGTTCGGCGCGGGGCCATCTGGATTCCGGAGCAGAAAAAGTGATCCTCTCAGCACCCTTTAAAATAAAAGACAAGCGGACACCAACACCGGAGGACGCGGTTACCACCGTTATGGGGATCAACGGTACTGATTATGATTCCCGGCGCCACAAAATCATTTCAAATGCCTCCTGCACCACTACCTGTTTGGCCCATATGATGAAACCGCTGATCAATGCTTTTGGTCCCAAGAAGATTATGTCCGCATCCATGGCAACCGTTCATGCCGCCACCGGCTCCCAGGAAGTTCTGGATCGATTGCCCAAAGCAGGTAAAACCGATTTGCGGAAAAACAGAAGTATTATGAATAATATTATTCTTACCACTACCGGGGCAGCTAACGCCCTTAGATTGGTTATTCCTGAAATGGAGGAGATTGCATTTATTGCAGAATCGGTAAGGATCCCGACGGTTACCGGGTCGTTGATTATTCTGGTGATAAATTTACAGGAGGAACCGACCGGGGAATATGTGACGAGAGAATTGATTAATAATATCTATCGGCAGGCTGCAGCCGACAGCCCCGAGGGGTATCTGTATTACACAGAAAAACAAAATGTTTCCGGCGATGTTATCGGCATGCCCAAAGTGGCGACCACCATTGAAGGGCACGAAACTCACAGCCGAACAGCAGAGGCGGCCATAGATCTTGCCAATGTCCCGGGACTTGAGAAGGATCTGATATCCAGCCTGGGAGGAGAAACCGTCGTGAGGATACCGGTTACCCAGGCCGTTATTTACGGATGGTATGACAATGAAATGGGCAGTTATGTGAATATGCTGGGGGACCGGACTGTCTCAATCGCTGAACTTATGTAGAAGTGGTTTCAAAACCCCATCTAAGGCCCAATAGCTGCGTTGCGATCTGGTTTAAAATGCTCACGTACTGCGTGCACGCTCCGCTTTTTAACCAGATCGGCGCCTTGCTCTTGAACCTAATCTGGGGTTTTGAAACCACTTCCATAATTATTCCTAGATCAGAGGGATTCTAACAATTACAAAGAAATAATTTCAAATCCCTTTGAAATTTTTGTTTATTCCGAAAACCCGTAGTGGAAGATCTCGTAGTTGGTTTCACCACCCAGCAAATCATCAATTTGGTCCTGAACCTTGTTTCTGTCTTCACTTTTCAGCCAGTTTTTCCAGTCATCTGAAGATTGCCAGGTGCTGATAACCAGGAATTCCTCTGGGTTATCAAGGCTTCGCAAGGTTTCGCCGGTGATATAGCCCGCTTGGGTCGCTGCAGATGCCCTCATTTGCCGGACCAGCGGAATCAACGCCTTGGCCTGATCCTGGGAGATTTTCCTCTTAATTAATACTTTTACTGCCATTTTGGCCTCCTTTTTTAGCTGTTGAAGTAGTTTTATAATAAGGCCGGTGTCGGGAGGGGTCAAGGCTCTAAGATAGGTTCAAGGGTTCTGTCACTGGCCCCTTGCCACGTAACTGGTCACTGGTTGCTGGTCTCTGGCTTCTGGCAACTGCGAGCTTGAGGGCGGCAGCTGTCAACCAGAAACCAGTGACAAGTAACCAGAGACCAGCGACCAGAGCCTATGAACCCCCACGCTCCTCCATAACCTTTCCCAGGCTGACTGAAAGGGCGACGAACTCAGATGGGTGAAGGGTTTCGGCCCGGCGGGTTGGATCAATACCGGCTGCCGACAAAGCCTGGAGGGCGGTTTTGGGCTCAATTTGAAGCCCGGCCGCAGTAAGAGAATTTTTCAACGTTTTACGCCTGTTGCCGAAGGCAGCTTTGATAACCCTGAACAGCATGGTTTCGTCGTGGGGACCATATTGCGATGTAGATTTAAACTTTACTTCGATTACCGCGGAATCTACTTGTGGCGGCGGGAAAAAGACAGATGCCTTAATGTCTGCCAAAAATCGAATATCGGCGCAGTAGCGGAGCATAGCCGTTATTCTGCCGTACTGTCTTCCGCCGGGTTGGGCAGCAATGCGCTGCGCCAGCTCTTTTTGAAACATAAGAACCGCTCGATCTATTTTGCTTCTCGATTGTATAAGCTTGATTAGGATTTGAGAGGAAATACCGTAGGGCAGATTGCCGACGGCTGTTATTTTCGCCACGGTTGCATCGGCGATGGTATCCAGATTCATATCAAGGATATTTTGGGCAATAATTTCACAGTTGGATATCCGGTTGGCGAGCAGCTCTGTTTTCAGCAATTCGATAAGCTGGCTGTCTTTCTCAACGGCATAAACTTTTTTGACGACCTTGGCCAGCGGAACAGTTAAGGCGCCCAGTCCGGCGCCAATTTCCAGCACAACATCATCAGATGTTAAGTCGGCACGGGAAATAATTGTCCTGGCAGTTGACGGATCTGCTAGGAAATTTTGACCCATGCGCTTTTTAGGCCTTAGATCCCAGGCTTTAAGCAGGTTTCGGGGTGAGGTCATATTTCTGGTCTCTGGTTACTGGTCGCTGGTTTCTGGCAGTTGGTAACAGGAAAAGGTTTCAGGTGTTTCTCCTGAGCAGGTTTGAGGGTCCTGTTTTCTGGTCCTTCGTTTCCGTCTGACATAGTATGGATGTTGAGTACGCGCAGTCGGGGTTGTTAGGTGCGGTGATCGGTGTCGGTGCCTTCTGTTTTCTGTCTTCGATTCGCCTGGGCTCGTCGCAGGCTGTCTTCTGTCCTTTTTTTTCGCGAGAACGAATTTTACCTACTATTTTGTAAGTAATAATATAGGCGCCGATGGCCAGAATAATCCCGATAATTATGCCTCCCGTCATTGCGGCAAGGGAAATATCGAAGCCTAATTTTACCAGGTCTGACGCTGGTTGGCCCGCAATATTGGTGTTGGTGGATATGCCGAAAAGAACAGCGCCTATCTTGTAGCTTGCCAGGTAGAAAACCGGGAAAGTAATGGGATTGCTGAGCCAGACCCCGAGGGCTGCCGCTGCTTTACTGCCCCGCATGATGAAAGCCAGGGCTACTGCAACAATGGTTTGAAAGGGTATGGTCGGTGTGGCGGATACAAAAATACCAACCGCCATTCCCATGGCCACATATCGGGGTTTACCATTTAGTGCCTTGGTGCGTTTGGCCCAATGCTTTATCTTTGATTTAATTTTTGCCCGCAGCGGGGGTTTTATGGGGTCTGTTGCCGGTTTCGCATTCATCGCAGTGATTCTCTTGATCCCTATGGCGTTCAATATATTTGCAACGTTATCTATCAGGAATTCATCTCAATTTCAACGCCCAATTTGACGACGGATTCGATTTATCCAATATCTTGACTTTTTTACAGATATCCAATAGTAGGGGTTCAGGATGCTGGTTGCTGGTCTCTGGCTTCTGGTTCCTGGCACCTGGCAACTGCGAGCTTGAGAGCGACAGCTATCAACCAGCAACCAGTGACAAGTAACCAGTGACAAGTGACCAGCAACCAGAAACAAGCCTTTGAACCTTCTACATAGGAGGCGTCCATGCCAAAAAAAAAGGGGAAAACGATCAGCTTTGATGCCATGGTTAAATTTTTTATGCAGAATTATGACATCCCGACGAAAAAAGATGTGGATAAACTGATGGCCAAGCTGGATCGGTTGGAAAATTTGCTTAGGCAATCAGAATTAGGCGTCAACAATGCCAGAGCCAGCTATTCCCGCCGTAGAACGGCCCTGTCGGCGGTTGATATTGTCCTGGATACCATCAAAAACTCCAGGCAGGGCCTGGGTTTTACCGAGATACAGGCCAAAACCGGTTTTGATGAAAAAAAAATCCGCAATACTATATTTCGGTTGAATAAAATCGGCAAAATTAAACGCAAACGAAGAGGGGTGTATATAGCGGCTTAGGTGGGCGATTTCTGGGCTTTGACATTTTAATAGATTCTTTGCTGAAAATTCTAAAACCTTAAACCGGTATATAAATTCCAAACTCCAAGCATCAAATTCCAAACAAATTCCAATGATCCAAATTCAAAACGCATGAATCGGCCGATGAGGTTTCCTTGGTGACTCGGTGCAATTACAGAGTCGGTTTTGGTCATTGGTGATTGGAATTTGTTTTTTATTTGTAATTTGGTGCTTGAGATTTGGGATTTTAGGCGGCCACTAATTTGTAATTACACTTTATCTGGTTATATTTTCAAATTAAAACCCTTAGCCAACTGAGGAACATATGAACGTCATTAAAGATCCTAACAATCCAGATCTCAAAGCCGGCGGCCGCATCAATGATTACCGAATCGAACGAGTTGAATCTCTTAAAGAGATTTCCTCGGTTTTCTATGAATTGAAGCATACGGGAACCGGTGCCAAACATATCCACATCAGCAACAGCGATGCTGAAAATACGTTTGGTGTTGCCTTTAAAACCGTGCCGCAAGATTCCACCGGTGTGGCCCATATCCTTGAGCATACCGTATTGTGCGGTTCAAAGCAGTATCCGGTGCGGGATCCTTTTTTTTCGATGCTTAAAAGGAGTTTAAGTACCTTTATGAATGCCTTTACGGCCTCGGATTGGACCATGTACCCTTTTTCAACCCAGAACCAAAAAGATTTTTACAACTTAATGGGTGTTTACCTGGATGCTGCCTTTTTCCCGCGATTGGAAGCGCTGAGTTTTAAGCAGGAAGGACACCGCCTGGAAACAGAAAATCAACCGGAGGGCAGCGACCCTGACGCCCATCAATTAACTTATAAAGGCGTTGTCTATAATGAAATGAAGGGCGCCATGTCCTCACCCGACCAGGTGATGGTTCGATCCATCCTGAAAGCCCTGTACCCATCGACGACATATCGGTTTAATTCCGGAGGCGACCCCGTCGAGATTCCAACCCTTTCCCATGACCAACTCATAGAATTTCATCGCCGGCACTATCATCCCGGCAATGCCTTTTTTTATACTTACGGTAACCTGCCGTTGAAGGATCACCTGTCTTTTATCGAAGCTAAGGTCCTCAACGGATTTAAGCAGATGGATCACGATACGGATGTTGCTGCCCAACCCCGTTGGAAGCAGCCCCAGTCAGTGTCTTATCCATACCCCTTTGACAAAAATGAGGACCCAACCAAAAAATGTCAGGTGTGCGTGGCCTGGCTGACAGCGGATATCAAAGATACTTTTGAAGTATTGGTTCTGTCGTTATTGGAACAGATTCTGTTGGGGAATTCAGCTTCACCCATGCGCAAAGCTTTGATTGATTCCGGGCTCGGCAGTTCTCTGTGCGACGGTACCGGCTTTGACGCCGATAACCGGGATACCCTGTTTGTCAGCGGTCTGAAAGATGTGGCGCCCTCAGACGCCGATCAAATAGAAGGGATCATTTTCGGCGTTTTACGCGATCTATCTGAAAACGGCATTGATAAAACCCTGGTCGATTCCGCCATTCATCAGATTGAATTTCATCGCAAGGAAATAACCAATACACCTTATCCTTACGGGATAAAATTGCTGTTAACCTTTTCCGGGAGCTGGTTTCACGGCGGTGATCCCTTAAAAATTTTGAATTTTGATGCTGATCTGACCCGGCTGCAAAAGGAGCTGGCCGGGGGTGATTTTTTTGAAAATCGAATTAAGGAATACTTTTTGGATAATCCCCATCGGGTTACGATGACGCTGGTCCCGGATCAGGAAATGGCATCAAGGGAGAACGATCGCCTGGGTGCTGAACTTGCGCGCATTAAAAAAGATTTGACCCAACCAGATATAGACCGCCTAAAACAGGACGCCGAAGCCCTCATGCGCCTGCAGGAAACCGAAGAGGATATTTCCTGTCTTCCGACCCTTGGTCGCCAGGACATCCCGCCGTCTGTGCCCAGTGTTGAAAAGGCGGCGATAGATGATGCCATCCAGGCCAACCTGTATAACCAGGCCACCTCCGGAATTTTCTACTTCGCGGCAGCAGCCGGAAGTGGTGCGCTGTCCAGCGAACTGATGCCGCTGGCGCCATTTTTCTGCTATGCAGCTTCTCGCATGGGGACTGCAATGCGCGACTATGCCGATATGGCCCGGCGCATAGATGCTTATACCGGCGGTATCGGTTTGTCGCCCCATGCCCGCACCAGATTTGACAGACCGGGGGAGTGTATGCCGTTTGTTTCTTTTAACGCCAAATGCCTTCAGCGAAACCGCGGTCAAATGTTCGATATCATCCAGGAGTTATTGCATCAGTCTGATTTTTCAGATTTGAACCGGTTAAAGAATCTTCTGCTCGAGTATCGGGCCGGACTCGAATCGATGGTTGTTCACAACGGCCACCGGCTGGCGATTTCGCTGGCCTCCAGGAATTTATCATCTACCCGCAGGCAGAGTGAGATCTGGAATGGGGTTCACCAGCTGCAAACCATCAAAGGGCTTGTTGATGGGCTCAACGATGATAAACTCAAATCGATATCACTGGATCTGTCCGCCATTGGAGAAACACTTTTCGGGCGTAATAATTTTAAAATGGCCCTGATCGGGGAGGACTCAACCCAGGCGGATGTGCGCGCTGAGGCGCAATCCCTGGTTAACGGCCTGGGAGACAGCCAGGAACATGGTTTCAAAGCTCCTGCCATCACACTGGATACCGGACATATCAGAGAAGGCTGGAGCACATCGTCAGCCGTTTCTTTTGTTGCCTTGGCCTTTGAAACAGTGCGCATGGAACATGAAGATGCAGCCGCTTTATCTATTATCAGCAAGATATTGCGATCCATGTATCTGCATCGGGAAATTCGAGAAAAAGGCGGTGCCTATGGCGGTTTTGCGCTTTACAGCCCCGAAGATGGGTTGTTCTGTTTTGCTTCTTACCGGGATCCCCATATCGTATCGACGCTGAAGGCCTTTGACAATGCGGCAGCTTTTTTGCGTTCGGGAAGTTTTGAGGAGGAAGATGTGAATGAAGCCATTTTGCAGGTCTGTTCTGAAGTTGATAAGCCTGATCCGCCTGGTCCGGCTGCCCGAAAAGCTTTTTACCGCAGCATCCTCTTTTTAACCGATGACATGCGAGCGCAATATAAAAGCAGGCTGTTAAATTTAACCCGTGAACAGGTGATCCAGGCCGCCGAAAAGTACTTCAACGGGGATCAAGAAAAGAAAGGTGTCGCGGTCATTTCGGGGGAGGAGCAGTTAAAGGCGGCCAACCAGAAAATGTCATCTAAGCCATTGAAGCTATATCGTATTTAATACAGGTTCAGAGGTTCAGAGTTCAGGGTTCAAAGGTTCTGAAACTCAATGGGTTTCAGATTAACCCTGAACGTTGAATCCCGGAACCTCTGAACGCTGTTATTCTTCAGAACTTATATATCATTGTAGACAGGATTACTGCTCTAATTAATTTTTTAAGCTCCTCGAAAGCTCCCTCCGGCATTTTAAAAGAATGTTCGGGTGCCGGAAATTCCACATCCAGAACTTCCTGTTTGTATTCGCTTAAGGCATCCAGGATAACCTTTCTGATATTCGTGTACTGTTTGACAAATTTTGGTACGAATTTGTCAAACAGTCCGATCATGTCATGGGTTACCAGCACCTGCCCGTCAACGTCCGGACCGGCACCGATTCCGATGACCGGCACTTTAACCGCTTCCGCCACCAGTTTCCCGAGGGGCGCCGGCACGGCTTCCAGAATCATCGAGAAAACCCCGGCGTCTTCCAGGGCTTTGGCATCATCGATGATCCGCTTTGCAGCGGCCGCATCACGACCCTGCATTTTAAAGCCGCCTAAGGCACTGGCCGTCTGGGGCGTCAGTCCGATATGCCCCTGAACCGGTATCCCGGCCTTGACGATGGCTTCAATGGTCGGAGCAAAATCAACACCGCCTTCCAGTTTGATGGATTCACAGCCCCCTGCTTTAAGCAGGCGGCCGGCATTCATAATAGCATCCCGGATCGAGGTATTGTAGCTCATAAAGGGCATATCCCCAACGATAAATGGATTTTTACACCCGCGGGTGACTGCCCGGATGTGGTGGATCATGTGTTCCATATTGACCGCTACGGTTCCCTCCAGCCCCATCACCACCATCCCCAGTGAATCACCGACCAAAACAATATCGATACCGGCCTCATCGGCCAGTAACCCAAACGGATAGTCATAAGCCGTTATCATGGTCAACTTCCGGCTATCCTCTTTAGCCTGCTGGATATTGTGTATGGTTACTTTTTTGGTACTCATCATGGATTCTCCTTGCTGAAAAATAATCCCAATTCAGTATAATGAAAAGTTCATAAGTTGGTAAGTTCGTGAGTTGGTAAGCTGCCAACATACATACAATCTGGCCTTTCAAGCTTACGAACTTACCAACTTATGAGCTTACGAGCTTTAATGTCAGTTTTACACAACGGTGTATGATTTATAGTGGTATTCCAATGTCTGAACCAGAGCGGTTAAGGTTTCATTAACCGGTGCCTGTATTCCCAGCCGTTTGGCTTCACGCACAATATACCCGTTGATCGTGCCTATTTCCGTTTGGCGCTTGTTGTCCACATCCTGCCCCATGGATGACCGGTTGGCGGCAGTTGCCCGGGCTACGGCATATACATGATCAACTGCATCCTGGCGAACATTGATATTCATCCTGCCGGCGATTTCCATCGCCTCCTCAACGGCCATGCAACTGAGTTTGCGGGTTATTTCCAGGTCGAGAATCTGGCCGTTTGTTAATTGTGGTTAAGGCCGTAATGGCATTGATGCCGATATTGATTAACAGTTTGTGCCAGAGCAAACTGCGCACATCATCAACAGGCTCCGAATCGATGCCGATCCCTGTGAAGAAATCAGATAGTCGGCGTGCCCGCTTGCGCGCCTCTTTTGTTGCGGCCCAGGCGCCAATGGTCGTCGCACCGACGCCGGCGTGACGAATACGGCCCGGCCCGAGCATGGTTGCCCCATGAGATGTTGTCCCTGCCAATACCCTTTCCGGATTTATGAATTCAGCTAAAATATCGGCGTTGCCCATTCCGTTTTGCAATGTCATCACCGCTCCGGCGGAGCCGGCCAGCTTCCGGGCGGTTTCTGCGGCCGCGGCCGTATGGGTTGATTTGACAAATATGATGATCAACTCCGCCTGTCCGATCTGCTGCGGGTCGGCCGTGGCATCAATCCTCAGCGTGCGGGTTTGCCCCTCGCGCTCAATGGCCAGCCCATCTTTGTTGATGGCCTGCACATGCTCGACCCACACGTCATGTAACCACACCTCGTTGCCTGCTTCAGCCAGCATGGCGCCAAATAGGCTTCCCATGGCACCGGCACCCACCACCGCGATTTTCATTGTACCCCCGATAGGAATGAAGAATGAAGATTGACGAATGAAGAATGGAGGTATTCGCTTCGCTCATTGCTTTTTGTATTATTTAATATTCTGGCCCATCTGCTTGCGTCAGAAACCTATATTGTTTAATTATAAAATTGATCCGCCGAAGGCGAACCTTAATTCGTCATTTGTCATTCGACATTCGTCATTCCTAAACCTTGATTTAGCCAGCAGGCCACAAAATGTTTGGCGGTGGCTTCCACCAGAGGCGGTGTTTCAAGCGCACAGCGGTCAAATTTATGCGGGCATCTGGGATGAAACGAACAGCCGGCAGGCGGATCGATGGGACTGGGAACATCTCCCTGCATGGCCAGCGGCTTCGTTCTGCGGTGCGGATCCGGTAAAGGAACCGCCTGCAGCAAAGCCCGGGTATATGGGTGCCGGGGTCTGCGGCTGAAATCCCCGGTGACGGCAAGCTCGACAATCTTTCCCAGATACATGACCGCAATCCGGTCGCAAATGTGTTCCACCACACTCAAATCATGGGAAATAAAAACATAGGCAAGATTGAACTCATCCTTCAAATCCTGCATCAAATTAATCACCTGGGCCTGGATAGAAACGTCCAGGGCACTGACCGGTTCATCGGCAACAATCAATTCGGGACGCACGCACAAGGCGCGTGCGATACCGATTCTTTGGCGTTGTCCGCCGGAAAATTCATGGGGATATTTATCCAGGTCGGCTTTTTGGAGCCCGACTTTTTTCAGAAGATCGGCTGCCGCTTCCTGCTGGTGCTGTCGCGTCAGGCGCTGAATCGCTCTTAGCGGCTCGGTAATGATGGCATCAACTTTCATGCGCGGATCGAGACTGGAATAGGGGTCCTGGAAAATGATTTGCATCCGTCTTCTCAGGGGCATGAACTGGTCCGGGCTCAGGGAAAAAATATTTTGCCCCTCGAATTCGACGCGGCCGGCGGTGGGCTCTATCAAACGAAGGATTAATCGGCCCAGAGTTGTTTTGCCGCAACCGGATTCTCCCACCAGGCCGAAACTCTCGCCACGCGATACAGCAAAGGAGACACCGTCAACAGCTTTGACCCAGGCTCTATGTTTGGCGAGTATGCCGCCACCCAGAGGGAAGTGCTTGACAAGGTCGATAATGTCCAATAACGGTTCGTCAGGCATTATCCCTCCTGCGCTCCGGGTGTTTCATCAGCCAGCATCTGGCCCGGTGGCCTTTTGCTATTTGGAAAAGCGTCGGTTGTTTTTCCCGACAAAGTTCAAACTTATACGGGCAGCGATCCGCGAATTTACAGCCAACGATCAGTTCCGTCAGCGGGGGAACGGTTCCCTGTATTTCATTCAGTCGCCTGATCCTTTCACCGCAACGAACGGCCCGGGGTGCCGACTTGAGCAGGCCCTGGGTGTAGGGGTGAAAAGGATGGTCGAATACGTTGGCAACCCCCGCCTCTTCGACTATTTGGCCGGCATACATGACCACCACGCGAGAGGCCATTTGCGCTACCACTCCCAGATCGTGGGTAATCAGCATCAGTGACATATCCAGTTCTTCTTTCAGCCGGGTCATCAGGGACAGGATTTGGGCCTGGATGGTGACATCTAACGCGGTTGTTGGCTCGTCCGCGATTAAAAGCCGGGGGCCGCAGATCATGGCCATGGCGATCATGACCCGTTGACGCATTCCGCCGGATAGCTGATGGGGGTAATCATTCAGTCGTTTGGCTGCGGCTGGTATTTTGACGTGGTCCAGCCAATCGGCCGCTTTATCCAATGCCTCGGCTCGATTCAGTCCCTGGTGGACCCTCAGAGGTTCGGCGACCTGGCGGCCGATGGGCAGCACAGGGTTCAGAGAGGTCATGGGTTCCTGAAATATCATCGAGATATGTCGACCGCGTATTTTGCGAAGGCTTTCGCTGTCGAGATTCAGCAAATTTTGACCGTTGAACCGAATTTTGCCGGAATCGATTTTACCGGGAGGGGAAGGAATCAAGCCCAGAATGCTCAGTGCGGTGACACTTTTGCCGCAGCCGGATTCACCCACCAGGCCGATGGTCTCCCCCGGCGCCAGGTCAAAACTGACACCATCAACCGCCCGGGCCACACCTTCCGGGGTATGAAAGTGAACGGACAGGTTCTCTATGTCCAGTAGTTTATCGCTCATAGGTTGGCAACTCTTCCACCATCGACTTAGTCGCAGAAGTGGTGGTTATTAAATAAATGCCTAAACTGCCTAAAGTGCCTAAAATGCCTAAAGTTAAGGTATCCAATCGATTATATTTAATTAGAAACCCAAAGTAAGTTATATTTTATTGGCCAGGTTTCTGGTTCCCCTCACGGCAAACATGGGTTGCTTTAAAGAAGACGGAGCGAAGCGACACCACTATTTTAGGCACTTTAGGCATTTTAGCGCATTTTAGACATTTTCCTTTTTCTTTGGGCACAAATAATGAAGCGCAGTCAACGCATAAATCTTAGCGGTCTCCACCAACTGCTCCAAATCAACCCACTCATCCACCTGGTGGGGTATCTGGCGGTCGCCGGCACCCATGATGACAATGGGTATGTTTTTCAGGGCCCACAAAAAGGTGCCGTTGGTGGCCCCCGGTACGCCGCCATAGGTCGGTTCCTGATTGCGCAGCTGCCGGGTCGCCCAGTCGGCTGCCTGGATCACAGGATGATCCCGCTCTGTCAGGGTGCAGGGGCGGTCGGTTAAAATTTCCAGCTTAATTTTAAGATCATGATTTCGCTGCAGCCCGAGCAGTTTGTCATATTCCCGGTAATCATTGCCGACCGCCCGTTCGATTTCAGTCGCCAGACCGGTCAGGTCATCTATGATGGATGGATGAGATTGTCCCGGAACGGTCCGGATATCCACCAGGATTTTGGCTTCTCCGGGCATGACATTTAGCTGAGGTGCCCCGGAAGCCGGCGCCTGGATGACTGTCGGGGTAAAGCTGGGCCATCCAAGGTTTTCATCCTGGCCGTGATGTTTGGCAGCAATTACTTCCAGATCATGTAAACGGCTTATTAATATAGCGACCGCCGGCGCTGTGTTCAAACCGGAAAGCGGCATGGCCCCATGACTCATACGACCGCAGATCGTAAATTGGGCCCTGAGCGCACCTTTCTGGGTGGTGCAGATAATGCCGTCCTGGGGTTCGCAGATGACCGCAGCGGTAACCGGGTCGGCATGACCTCGCTCAATAAAATCCCTGACCCCCAGCATTTGATCCTCTTCGTCGCACAGCACCCCGCCGATGATGGTCCCCGCCAGTTTGATCCCGGAACGTTTCAAGGCAGCCATGGCGATCAGCATGGCCGCCAGGTTGCCTTTGGTATCAGTGGTTCCCCGCCCAAACATGCGTCCTTCTGCAATTACGGCGCCAAAAGGATCGTAACGCCACACGGATACATCGCCGGGCGTCACGACGTCGGTGTGCCCTTCAAACATCAAGGTCCGTGCACCCGGTCCTGATTCCCAGGTGACAATGAGATTCGGCCGGCCGGGTGCGACCTCGTCTTTTTGGGTATCAAAGCCGTGTTGCTCAGCCCAGCGGGCAACAAAATCCGCTGCCTCCCGCTCGCCGGTCCCCGCCGCCGGATCCCAGACCGAGTTGATCTTTACCAAATCGGAAGTCAAAGCAATCAGTTCATCCGCATTTATTTCGCTTATAACTTTGTTTATAATGTTTTCTGATATCATAATGCTTTTTACTGAACATCGAACATCGAACATCCAACGTCGAACATCGAATAATGATGTCGCTGCGCTCCGCCATTAAATCCCATTGATTTTAAAATTCTGATGTCAAATTCTTACTTGCTATTTCTGTTTTTTCATTTTTTTCATTTCAACGTTCGATGTTGGACGTTCGATGTTCGATGTTCGTCTTTTTAGTGTTCGATGTTCATCTTTTTATCGAACCCGTACCATCTTCGGATCCAGCGTATCCCGCAGCCCATCTCCCAGCAAATTAAGCCCCAGCACCGCCCAGGCGATGGCCAAACCCGGAAAAATTGCCATCCAGGGGGAAAGGTTCATAAACGTCTGGGCTTCATTCAGCATTCGGCCCCACGAAGCATGGGGCGGCTGGGTGCCCAGGCCCAGATAGCTCAGCCCGGCCTCGGCCAGTATCGCCACTGCAAACTGGATGGTTCCCTGTATCAACAAAGGGGAAAGAATATTGGGCAGCACATGCCGCCAGGTGATGGCCCATTCACTGACGCCGCTGGCCCGGGCGGCAGCGATAAATTCCCGTTCCCAGATGGTCATTGACACCGCCCGGGTCAGGCGTGCGAATATCGATATATAGAATATCCCGATGGCCAGCATGGCGTTGATCATGGACGGTCCCAGGATGGATGTAATTAATATGGCGGTCAGGACAGCAGGAAAGGCAAATAAAAGATCGGAAAAACGCATGATGGACTCATCCACCCACCGGCCGTAATAGGCTGAGGCCAGACCCAGAATTACACCGACACTCAACCCGATGGCCACTGTTACCAGCCCGACGATGATCGAGTTTACCGCACCCACCATTACCCGGGAGAGCGTATCCCGGCCATACTGATCCGTGCCCAGCGGATGGCTTATGGACGGACCCTGCAGCCGGGCGCGCGCATTCATTTTGTTGCCGTCATAAGGTGTCCAGATCAGGCTGATGAGCGCAGCAATAACCACGATCGACGTCAGGATAAACCCGACCGTAAAGTTTTTATTTCCGAAAAAGCGTCGCATTTAGTTAAATTAATTTTGGGCTGCCTTAATGAAGCTTTAAGTGTTTGTCATATTCTATGAGGCATTTTTTTGGTTTTAGTTTGAGGTTAGAGGTTTGAGGTTTGAGGCTGACCTGCAGAGTTGCCAGGCCTCCAACCTCCAACCTCAAGCCTCCAGCCATTAGATAACCAACTGCGTGTAGCCAGCAACCAGTAGCTAAAAATACCTGAAACTTTTTTTATTCGAGCCTTATGCGTGGATCCAGCGATGCATAGGTCAGATCCACAATGAAGTTTACCAGCACAACGGCAATCGCCATAAACAGCACAATATCTCTGACCACCGGCAGATCCCGGTAACCAATAGCCTGAAATACCAGCCTGCCCAGCCCCGGCAGATAATAGACGTTTTCGATGATGATCGCGCCGGCCAAAAGCTGGCCTAACTGCAGCCCCATTATGGTCAGCACGGGAATCAGGGCATTGCGCAGGGCATGGACATATATAACCGTGCGTTCTTTTAAACCTTTGGCCCGGGCGGTGCGGACATAATCCTCTCTGAGAATCTCGAGCATGGATGAACGCGTTACGCGCGTTAAAATCGAGGCCCGTATCAGGCCCAGGGCCAGGGCCGGCAGCAACAGCGCTTTAAAGGACCCCCAGAAATCAGCTGACCACCCTGGAAAACCGCCGGCGGAAAACAATCCCAGTTTAACCGACATGAATAGAATCAAAAGTATCCCTAACCAGAATTCCGGGGTTGCCAGCCCCATCTGGGTAAAAAACATAACGATGACATCGCCATTACGGTTCTGGTGGCGGGCAGCATAGATCCCCAACGGCAGAGATAATATGACGGCAAAGATCATGGCCATCAGCGCCATCGGTCCGGTGACCGAAAGCCGGTCCAGTATCAAATCATATACCGGCATATCATAATTGATTGAGCGGTTGCCTCGCCCGCTTAAGAGATTGCCGATCCAAACCAGATATTGGTCTATGAAGGATTTATCCAGACCCAGTTCAGCCCGCAGGTTTGCGAGGGATTCGGGCGTGGCATTGATGCCGAGAATGATCTGGGCGGGATCGCCGGGAATTACGAAGAGGACCGAGAAGACGGCAATCGACACAAAAAAAAGCAGAATGATTAAGGTGATAATTTTTTTGGCAAAGTATCGAAACATCGATTCAATACTCAGTCGTCAATTCCGGCTTGTCCGGGCTAGTATTTTCGATAATTTTTCTATGCATTTTGTGGAATAAATTCTTCTCGCTAAAGCGCAAAGCCCGCAAAGGTTAATTATTAAAAGATTCCTGGCGTCTTTGCGTCTTGGCGAGAGACCTTCCGTTTCTCTCCGAGCAGCAGGCTCTGCGGACCGGAGGCCGGTTTATCCAGATTAGAGGGTTATTGTTATTTCTTCAACCACACCTCCGTGCAGTCTAATGCAATGGCCGGATAGTTTTCCCACCACCCCATGACGCTGGATTTCATCGCCGGCAGGTTGGGGGCCGAAAACAGATACCCGTTGACGGCGTCTTCGGCGATTATTTCCTGGCAGCGACCAAACCATTTGGCTTTTTCCGCTTCGTTGGGCGCCTTTAAAGCCATGGCGTAGGCATCGCGAAATTCCTGGGAATCATATTGGAAATAATAGTCCGGTCTGGCATAAATGCCGATATCCCACGCTTCCACGTGTCCGATCATGGTCAATTGATATTCTTTTTGCTTATATATTCGGTCAATCCAGAATCCCCAGTCCACAATTTCTATCTTCAGCTTGATGCCAACCTGGGCCAGCATATCTGCGATGACTTCACCGGCCCTTCTGGAGTAGGAATAAATGGCCGGCAGCTGAATAGTTGCCTCAAATCCATTGGGATAACCCGCTTTGGCCAGAAGTGCTTTGGCCTTTTTCGGGTTGTGCGCAAATTTCCCGGTCAAATCCACATAATAGGGGGTGGACGGTGACCAATGGGATCCGATGGGGGTGCCGTAACCAAACATGACCAGATCGACAACCGTCTGACGGTCGATGGCGTAAGCCATGGCCTGGCGGACCAGTTTATTGTCGAAGGGTTTGGCCTTGTTATTGGTTGACATGATGACCTCACCGGTAGTGGTACCGGCATACACTTTAAACCGCTTGTCTTTGGAAAGCTCGGCCGCTGATTCAGGGGCTGATATCCAGCCGAGGACATCGATGTCACCGGCTTTTAGCGCCGTAATTTGGGCGCTGGCATCGCCGATAAATTTGAAAGTGACCTGGTCCAGATACGGCAAGGCCGGATTCCAATATCCATCAAAACGGGTCATTTCCACCCGGTCGCCGCGAACCCATTTGACGAACTGGAAAGGTCCGGTGCCGACGGGATGCGTATTGGCGTTTTCATAGCCTTTCATCGGCAGCATGACCGCATCGCCGGTGGCCATATGGGCGATGAACAAAGCATCGACCTGTTTTAGATAACAGACAAGGGTATGATCATCCGGTGTTTCAATTTTGCCGATCACTCTAAAAAACTCGGGATGGACATTTTTAGTGCCCTCGGCCAGGGCCCGATTAAGATTCCATTCGGCCACCTGGGCGTTAAAGGGTTCGCCATTATGGAATTTGACGCCCCGGCGCAGGTGAAAGGTGTAGACGCGCCCACCCGGGGAAACCTCCCATTTTGTGGCCAGGCCGGGAATATACTGGCCCTTGCTGTTGGTTTTGACGAGACCCTCGTAAATATTCGCGTAAACAATGCGGTCAATGGCCGCCGATGTACCTGCGGTCGGATCGAGGCCTGAAGGAGGTTCCGCCGGTTGGCAGACCACCAGCTTACCGCCTTTTTGCGGAGTTTCGGCCAAGGCCGATCGAACAGGAGCGACAAGTGCCAGCATCAGCATAAATAGAACGAAGCGTTTCATTGGGCCTCCTCATTTAGTCGATAATGTAACGTATCGAAATTGGTCTACACTCAGATAGAGTTCATTGGTTTTCTAAAAAGATATAGACTATTAAATCCCAAATAACAAAACTCAAATTCCAAATAAATCTCAAAAAACAATGACCGAAACGCCAAACTTGATTACCCTATCGGTCTTCCAGATCACAAAAGGCCGTCATGCCGGCCAGGCTGGCGGCATTCAGAATGGCATGAATGATCGCCCGGGACATGCAGTTAGCCGCCGCATCTCCCAACTCATTGAGAAAAAGCGCCTGGGGATCCATAAAAATTTCGTGTTGGTCGGGTAATTCCTTTTTACCGGTGGCCAGGCAAAAAATGGTATCACCGTCGAACATGGTGTGCGCCGGGCGTATTGCCCGGGCCATTCCATCGTGGGCCATCTGGGCTGCCTTCTGAGCCTGGGCTACGGACAGCGATGCATCTGTGGCGATGACCCCGATAGTGGTATTTTTTACAGGTTCCGGCGCTGGGGGGGCGGGAAGCTGTACAGCGCGTTTTCCCTGGTCACCAAACTCGCCATCGACTTCGAGCCCGATTTCCCAGGGGCGGCCGCTGTCAGGGTTGATTACCGAACCAACGGAGTTAACCGCCACCAGAGCCGCCACCGTTATACCGGCATCTAAAATTAGGCTGGCGTGGCCCAGGCCCCCTTTAATGCTGCAGGAAAAAGCGCCGGTCCCGGCACCGACATTGCCGGTTTCCGCCGGGTCATCACTGGCGTCCTCGCAGGCCCGGCGCCCCCAGTCCGCGTTGATGGGGGGGGTGAAATTCGCTCCCCGGCCCAGATCATAGAGGACGGCCGCCGGCACAATCGGCACGACATGTTCCTGGTCAAGGGGAAAGCCGTAGCCTTTTGCGGCCAGCCAGCGGGTTACCCCATCGGCGGCGGAGAGGCCAAAAACAGAGCCCCCGGATAGAACCACAGCCTGTGCCTTTTCAATCAGGTTGTGGGGCGCCATCAAATCGGTTTCGCGGGTTCCCGGAGCTGAGCCGCGCACGTCCACACCGGCAACTGCGCCTTTGGGGCATACCACAACCGTAACACCGCTGACGGCCTGGATTTCGGTAAAATGGCCCACGAGGATTCCCCTGACGTCTGTTAAAGCGTTAGATTTTCCCGTTTTAGCCAAAATTCCTCCGGCCGGTTAGGCTTGAAATTATCGTTGTTGAATATGTGTATTATCTTCAGTGTTTTATCTGGAGACTTAACAATTATGCAATCGACCCAGGTGTGTCAAGGAGGAAATATAAACTGCCGGGATATAATATAAATATTGACTAAATCTGCTAACTCTGGGATATGTTAATAAATTTTTAAAACGAAAAACCATTGATTAGAATATTACACAGCCCATGGTGCTGGCGAACGAATCGAAGCGACCGAAATTGTCCTCGACATGCCATCCAAACTTCCACATGCCCTGGCGCCCACGAATATCTCCCCAATAGGTGTTCTCATCGATTTCTAACAAGATTAACTTCTCTTTTTCGAAACAATTCCAAGACTGTCTTCAAAAGCGGATTCTCATCGTGCGGATTGTCGTTCATTGCAGGGCTCCTTTCGGAAAGAACTTGCCATGAGTACTTGAGTTCAGTTGACTGTCATCCATCAACCCTTCACTCCGCTATTGTGCATCGTGCCCGCTACGTGACAGCCGGCAAAGGCAGAACCTAGAGATATGATATTTGACCACTATTTCCGTCTTCAATGACAAACAGTCGAACGTGTGGACCCCCCGGTGTCACAGACGGCTTGGTTCTACATAAGGGAAGTGTAGAAGGCTGTGGTGGGCTGTGGATGCACGGTTGGACGTGGAGTTCAGGACCACCACAATCGAAGTTGTACGTGCATGCAGGATTTCTCAGACGGCCAGAGGGGCCGTGTCACACAAGACCAAGCTTAGCCACATAAAGAGATCATAACCTGTGATTCGAATCCCACTCTCCAAAGGGAGGCACAGGTCGAGTATGTTCTGTATCCGGATTGCAATACGGGAGGATATTGAGATGAAGAATACTGCTCGCAAAATGAATGTAAGTGATGCCTTGCCCAGATACATCCATGTCATTCTGGTCCTGGACGCCACCGGTTCTTTGAACAACTGGACGAAAGAGCTATCGTTGGCCGTTGCCGGATTCGCTTGGAGACGAGTGTGTTGCCGGCAAAATTCATTTTCACCGTTATCACCTACAAAGACCATCCCAGCGAAGATAGCAATTACCTAACGCGTGCGGAGGGAGTCTATAGTGAGAGCCCGTACAGTGAACTGATGTCTGCAGTCGAGACAATCGAGCTTTCCGGAGGAGGCGACAAGCCAGAGTGTGTAGGGAGCGGTCTAGCCCTGGCGTTGAACCAGGTGGTTCAAGGAGAAAGCGGCGTCTGTCTGTCAGTATGTACTGCTAATCGGTGATGCGCCCCACCATGGCTACGCAGAAAGCGAAGCCGATGACAATTTGTGCATAATTCCGTATATAAGCGGTCGGCTGGGGTGCTGTCAAAAAGTGCCAACTGAACGAGTAGGTTACACAACA
>CAVXZZ010000043.1:0-53342 GCA_963766255.1 uncultured delta proteobacterium | reverse complement strand
ACGGGGTGCGGTTTATATGAATGCCGTTATTCTCTGCGCGGGGTTTGCCACCCGGATGTACCCGCTGACCGAAAATTTTCCCAAAGCGCTTCTGACCGTTGCAGGCAGGCCGGTGCTCGATTATCTCATGGATCAAATCACCGCTTTGCCTCGGATTCAGGCAATCCACATCGTCAGCAATGGGAAGTTTTTTGACCATTTTTGTCGTTGGCACAGCGCCTGGCAGGCAAGTGGGGAAACTGGTGAGGTGACCGTCCAAATTCACAATGACGGTGCAAGGGACAATCAGAACCGGCTGGGAGCCGCAGCAGACCTTCGGTTCGCTTTGAATACGATTGACCGTCCAGGCAGAGTGCTGGTAGCGGCCGGCGACAACATCTTCCGGTTTCCCATTAAACCATTGTGGGAAAAGTTTTTGCATAGCCATCACCATCACATCGTGGCCCTGCCTGAAACCAACCGGGAAAAGCTGCAGGGAACCGGGGTACTGGAACTAGGAGAAAAAGACCGCGTGCTGAGATTGCACGAGAAAACGAAATTGCCGCCCTCGACGTGGTTCTGCCCACCGCTGTATTTCTTCCAGTCTTCGTTGTGGTCGAAGATTGAAAGCTTTTTGCGAACATCTGGCAATCATGATGCACCCGGTCACTTTATCGATTACCTGTGCCAGCAGGAACCGGTGGATGCCTTTCGGCTCGACGCCACCCGCCTGGATATTGGCAATATCGATTCTTATCATGCGGCCGACCGGCTACTGCAGCAGCAGAACGTTTAACGCGAGCCTTCGCACTGTTTGAAAGCTCGATAAAAGGCATTAATCGTTCGGGTACAGGTGAAGGGCCCGCTCTTGCAAGGGGTAAAAAATGGTCAAACGATATCGCGTCAAAGACCTTCGAAACTTCGCCTTTGACCTGTTGTGTAAAAAAGGGCTGCACCCCGATCCGGCCAATACAGTGGCCGATATCCTGCTGGAAGGAGATCTGCTGGGGCACACCACCCATGGGTTGCAACTGTTGGCTCCCTATCTTGACGAACTGGATTCCGGTTCGATGACCCGCGAAGGGCAAGCAGTCGTCGTTCAGGATCATGGTATGTCGGTGCTCTGGGACGGTTGCTACCTTCCCGGACCATGGCTGGTGACCCGGGCCATTGACACCGGTCTTGAACGGTTGAATTCGTATCCTGTCTTCACCGCCAGTATCAAACAAAGCCACCACATCGCCTGTCTGGCTGCTTATCTCGAACGGGTGGCCGTGCAAGGCTACGTGATAATCCTGACGACTTCCGATCCGACCATGGGGTCCAAAGTATCTCCCTTCGGCAGCCGCACACCGGTCTATACCCCGAATCCTGTCGCTGCCGGATGGCCCCTGGAGGAAGATCTGGTCATGTTGGACATCTCCACGTCTACGACCACCATCGGTCTCAGCCAAAGGCTCAGGCGCCAAAATAAGCGGTTGCCCGGCAAATGGGTGCTGGATGCGAGCGGTCGCATAACAGACGATCCGGCCGTCATATTCGAAGAACCCTCCGGATCGATCCTGCCCCTGGGGGGGCTGGCGCTCGGGCACAAGGGCTTTGCACTCGGACTGCTGGTGGAAGCCCTTACTTCAGGTTTGTGCGGTTTCGGAAGAAAGGATACACCGGGCCGATGGGGTGCCACCGTATTCCTGATGATGATGGATCTCGCTTCGTTTGGCGGGCGCGAAGAATTTTTGGCAGAATCGACCTGGATCGCCGAAGCGTGTTTAAAGGCCGATCCCCTGGACAAAAGGAATCCGGTCCGTTTGCCCGGCCAGGCAGCATTGGCCAAAAAACACCGTTACTTGAAAAATGGGGTAGAACTGGAGCCGGGCATCATTGAGGCACTGGAGAAATGGTCCGCAACGCTCGGCGCAGCGGTTCCCATACCCATTTGACCCCTCCGGCCGTCATTGTTTCTTAGAAAATGAGGTTCTCCGCCCCCTATATGCTGGCCCCCAAGAAGTCCTGGCTATAAAATTTTTCTGCCCTTAAAAATTTTTGGGAAAAGGCTTGACAACAGCCCAATAAAATAATAGCAAAAATAACATAATGCGAAACGTCGTTTCATAATACGAAACAGAGGTTGAGCTTTTTATGGATTTAAACGCAGTCACCAAAAGACCCAAGCCGAAAAATCTTGTCCAGTCCATAGAAAGGGTTTCAGTGATTCTAGACGTCCTGGGCGAGTTTCCCCAGGGGATCAGCTTCGGCGATCTTTCGACTAAAGTCGATCTATCCAAAGGAACCACCCACCGCCTTTTATCTACCCTTGCCTTTCTGGGTTATGTCCGCCAGGACGTGGAGACCAAAAAATACAATCTGGGTTTTAAACTTGTGGAACTGGGCAATCGTCTGCTCAGTCAAATCGATTTTCGAACAGAGGCGCGCTCTTTTTTGGTGGATCTGGCTGAAAGCACCAAAGAAACAGTCCACCTGGTTATTCTTGATCAAAATGAAGTTTTGTACATCGACAAAGTGGAGTCGAACAGCCACCCCACAGGCCTGAGAATGGCTTCGATGCTGGGCTCACGCATACCGGCCCATTGCAGTGCCGTCGGAAAAGTTCTGCTGGCAGCACTGCCGGAAAAACAATTGAATCGACTCGTAAGCAGCAAAGGCCTGCCCAGGCGAACAGAAAATACGATTACGGATCTTGGAAAACTCAAAGAGCACCTGGAACTGGTGCGCAAAAACGGTTACGCGCTTGACACGGAAGAGAACGAAATCGGCATTCGATGCGTCTCGGCACCTATTCGCGACCAGCGCAGCGAGGTAATTGCCGCCATCAGTATTTCGGTGCCGGCCAGCCGAATGAAGGCCCATGTGCTCAAAAAAAGGCTGAAAGACCAGGTTATCGGGACCGCATTGAATATATCCATAAAAATCGGCTATCAGGGCGTTTAGCCAGGGTAGGATAAATCCATGGATATCAGTAACATTTGGCAAATGGACCAGGAAAGGAGATGAAAGATGAAAAAGCTAACTGTAATTCTTTTCGTAACCGTGCTGGCAGTTTCTTTTTTGCTTGCTGTCAGCCCGGGCAAGGCGTTGGCCAAAACTTATGTATTTAAATATGCCAACACCCAATCCGAAAACCACCCCCGCAGCAAATCGATGGTCTTTTTCAAAAATACCCTTGAAACGGCCAGCGGCGGGAGGATTAAAGTTGAACTTTATTTCTCAGGGGTTTTGGGAAAAGAGGCCGAGGTCCTGGAGATGATCAAAATGGGAACCGTCCAGGGATGCCGGGGCGGCCTTTTTGAAAGAGCGAATAAAAAATACCTGATGTATACGCTTCCCTTTCTTTTTACAGATGCGGAAAAAGTGGTGGCGGTCATGCGCAGTGATCTGGGCAAGATGATCAACAAAGGCGCCATGGACAATGGTTTTTATATCCCGGCCACGGGCGTGGCAGGCGGTATGCGCAATATTACCAACAGCAAACGGCCGATTAAAACCGTTGCCGACCTCAAGGGTTTGAAGATGCGGACACCCCCCATCGATGTCACCATCCGGACCTTCAAAGCCCTGGGTGCCAACCCGCAGCAGGTGGCTTACACGGAAACCTATATGGCGCTGAAAACCAAAGTCGTCGATGGTCAGGAGAACCCTTTTTCAAATGCGGTAGACATGAAGTTTTATGAGGCCCAGAAATATCTTTCGGTTGTAAACTGGCAGGTTCATCCGGATCCCTTCTATGTCAACCCGGCATGGTACAACAGCCTGCCGGATGATTTGAAAGCAATCTTTGATGCGGTTTCCGAAGCTACGATGATTTACAGCGATACCATCTGGCTCAATTCCGAGGTGGGCTATTTGAATATCCTGAAAGACAAGCTTGAAGTTAACTTCATGGATCCAAAGGACCGGGACGGATTTGTAACAGGCGTCAAGGGCGTATGGCAGTATTATGTCGACCAAGGCTATTTTTCATGGGATGAAATCAATAAAGCACTTGCAATTGCCGGCAAATAGTAAAGAGGCATTCACTTGCCGGCAGGCATGAAGGCAGCGCGCCGGGTCATGATCCGATCCGGCGCTTCAACCATTTCAGCAAGGGGATAATCGGGTGGACAGGCTGCATCGATTAGAACAGTTCGTATCGCGACTGCTTGAGGTGATCATTACGTTCTTCTTTTTCATCATACTGAGCATAACGATCACCCTGGTTATTATGCGATACGGATTCAACGCTGCAATTATTGGCGGCAACGAGGCTATGAATTACCTGTTCATATATACGACGGCCCTCGGTGCGGCCATATCAATAGGCAGTTCTGAGCACATTAAAATTACTTTTCTCGTTGACAAGCTCAAAGTGCGTTCCCAAAAATTCGTCAATATCATAAATTACCTTTTGATCGCATTTATCAACGGCGTTATGGTCTGGTACAGTCTGCCCTGGATTCGTTCCACGGGCTACTTTGAATCACCGGTTTTGAGAATCCCCAACTGGATGGTCCAGATCAGCGTTCCGGTCGGCTGCAGCCTGGTAATTTTATACTGCCTGAATCACATCCTCCTTGAAATTTTTAATGCCAGATCTTTGCCGGCCGGTGGGAACCCATGATCATACTGTTAACCAGTCTGGCCGTGTTTTTGGCTATCGGGATTCCCATCGCCTATTCGTTGGGTTTGTCCGGATTTCTTTATTTCGTATTTGAACAACCCGAACTTGTATCCATTCTGCCCCCGCGTTTTTTTGCCGGAATGGACTTATACGCGATGATAGCACTGCCCCTTTTCGTACTCATGGGGCTCTTGATGAATGCCGGGGGAATTACCTCCCGGTTGATCAATTTCAGCCTGTTATTTGTGGGACGCTTTCGGGGGGGGCTGGGAGCTGTAAACGTATTTGCCAGCATGATATTCGGCGGCATTTCCGGATCATCAGTGTCCGATACCGCTTCCGTGGGTGCCGTATTGATCCCGGAGATGCAGAAAAAGGGCTATACCCCCGAATTTGCCAGCGGCATTACGGTGGCTTCCTCAACCATGGGGATGATTATTCCACCGAGTGTGCCCATGATTATCTATGCCCTGGTTTCAGAAGAATCTGTCGGAAAACTATTTCTGGGAAGTCTGATTCCCGGTGTAATGATCGGTGTGCTGATGTTGGGCATAACATTGACTGTGTCCTACGCGAAGAGGTACCCGCGCGAGGAAGTTTTGCTGACGGGTAAGGAGAAACTCGATACGGCCAAGCAGTCGATCCTTGCGATAATCATGCCGGTTTTCGTTGTGGGTGCAGTGGTTTTCGGAATCGCCACCCCCACCGAATCAGCAGGGCTCGGTGTGCTCTATGCACTCATTATCGGTGCATTTGTTATTCGTGAGTTGAAATTCAAAGCCATACCACCCTTGATGCGTGACTCGATATTAACCAGTGCCAACGTGATGGTCATCATCGCCCTTTCAAAACTCTACATCTGGATTTTAGCACTTGAAAGGGTACCGCAGACAGTGGCGCTTTTTATTTCCGGGCTGGACCTGCCTGCATTTGTGATATTGCTCTTTATCGATTTAATCATCTTGATCACCGGGACCTTTGTGGATGTGAGCCCGGCAATCCTTTTGCTCACACCGGTTTTCTTGCCGGCCATGGGTGTGCTGGGAATTTCCCGCATCCAGTTCGGTGTGATCCTGATTTCTGGCCTGGCCGTCGGCCTGGTGACACCACCGGTGGGAATGTGCTTGAACGTCGCCTCGGCGATTTCAAAACTGGGCATCGGTACGATATTTCGTGCCGCCATGCCGTTCCTTCTGGCCAACATCATAACCTTAATATTAATTACGTATATTCCACAGCTGAGCATGTGGCTTCCCACGTTATTTTTTGACTGACAACCAAAAATCAGAAAGGTATAAAACAATGGAAACTCGAAATGCCGTGCACCCGGACCATGCTGTATTATTCGATACGGCCAAATTGCGCGAACAGTTTTTAATTCAGGATCTGTTCAAACCGGATGAAGTTAAACTGGTATATAGCTATTTTGACCGGCTGATCGTCGGAGGTGTTTGCCCGGTCAATCCGCTTAAGCTCGAGGTAGATGAAAAGGTCATCGGCGCTCCCTGCCTTCTGGAAAGAAGGGAAATGGGCGTGATCAATGTCGGCGCCGCCGGCGCCGTGACGATCAACGGGGAAAAATATGACATGTCTCCCAAAGACGGGCTGTTCATCGGGATGGGTGCCGAAAAACTGGAATTTTCCAGCGCGGACAAAAACCAGCCGGCCCGGTTTTACCTCAATTGCGCTCCGGCCCATGCGAACTATCCGACCTCAAAGGTCACTTTCAGCGAAGCCGAGCCGATTGAAATGGGTGAAATGGCCCTGAGCAACAAAAGGACCATTCGCAAGTATATTCATCCCGGCGGTGTCAAAAGCTGTCAGCTGGTAATGGGCATGACAACGCTTGAACCCGGATGTGTCTGGAACACCATGCCGGTTCACACGCATCAGCGCCGCATGGAGGCTTACTTCTATTTTGGTATGCCGGATGATCAAGTTGTTTTTCACTTCATGGGCGAACCGACGGAGACACGCCACATCGTCGTTCGCAATGAAGAAGCGGTTTTGTCCCCCAGCTGGTCCATCCATTCCGGGGCCGGCACCAGCAATTACACCTTTATCTGGGGCATGGTGGGAGAAAATCAAACCTTCACCGATATGGATGCAGTTCCAATGGGAGAAATCAAATAGGTATTATCTTTTACTAGGCGCTGAAAGGTCAGATCATTATGATTCTCGATAAATTCAACCTAAGCGGCAAAGTGGCCATCGTCACCGGCAGCAGTACCGGCCTCGGTGAGGGTATGGCATATGGCCTGGCAGAAGCCGGGGCCGATATCGTTGGAGTATACAATAATGACTTGCCTGAAAACCAGAAAAAGATAGAGGCTCTAGGCCGCAGGTTTCTGGGAATTCAGGCTGATCTGTCAAATATCTCTCTGGTAGCTGATATTGTAGGAAAAACGGTAGAGGCTTTTGGCAGATTGGACATTCTGGTGAATAATGCCGGGATCATTATTCGAAATAATTCAGTCGATTTTACCGAAGAGCAGTGGGATGATGTCGTTAACATCAACCTCAAAACGCTATTTTTTCTGTCTCAAGCAGCAGCCCGGCAGTTCATGAGCCAGAAATCCATTGGGAAGATTATCAATATCGCCTCCCTACTTTCTTTTCAGGGTGGGATTTTAGTGCCTTCCTATACTGCCAGTAAAAGTGGCGTGATGGGCCTTACTCGGCTGCTGGGCGCTGAATGGGCTCCTCACAATATAAATGTAAACGCCATCGCTCCAGGTTATATGGCCACGCGCAATACCCAGGCACTGCAGGACGATCCGGTTAGAAATAAGCAGATATTGGAACGTATCCCTGCAGGTCGATGGGGAAGGCCCGATGATATGAAGGGCGCGGTTCTGTTTCTGGCCTCAGAAGCATCAAATTACATAAATGGTTATACGATTGCCGTAGATGGCGGCTGGCTTGCCCGTTGATAGGGATTCTATCAAAAAACCGGATCGATACTTAAAAGTTCTTGTTAAAAACCAAAAAAGGAAAAGCATATGGTCCCAATACTGGATCGATTTGAAAAAATGCGGGTTATTCCGGTCGTCGCCATTGAAAATGCCCGGGATGCCGCCCCTCTGGCCGACGCCTTGATTAAGGGAGGACTCCCGTGCGCTGAAATTACCTTCAGAACCGCAGCAGCCATTGACGCCATGAATACCATGGCCCAACGGGGAGACATTCTCGTGGGCGCCGGCACGGTGCTCAAAGTCGATCAAGTCAAGGCTGCGGTGGATGCGGGGGCACAGTTTATGGTGTCGCCGGGGTTTAATCCCAAAGTGGTGGGTTACTGTGTCGAAAACAACATCGCTATTACACCCGGTATATGCACCCCATCAGACATTGAGGCGGCTCTGGAATTCGGAGTCGAGGTGTTAAAGTTCTTCCCGGCCGAAGCGTTTGGTGGGCTCAAGACCCTCAAGGCCATGAGTGGTCCATACGGCACCGTGCGGTTTGTCCCCACCGGCGGGATCAGTCCCGTCAATCTGGCTGAATACCTGCAGTTTCCAAAAACCCTGGCCTGCGGCGGCACCTGGATTGCCAAGTCGGCGCTTATTTCAGGGGGGCAATTTGATCAAATCCTGAGTAATGCCAAGGAGGCGGTTGACCTGGTGAAAAAGGCCTGACAAGCATCCTGAATTTTTATTCGTTTGTCGCTGTAAAAGGTGAATAGGAGTAGAGCAAGATGACCATTCTAGATATTAAACCTGCACAAAGCTGCCGGTACGATCTTATCTCACTGGGCGAAGTTATGCTGCGTTTTGATCCCGGTGAAGGAAGAATTCACACGACACGATCTTTTCAAGTCTGGGAAGGCGGCGGTGAATACAATGTGGCGCGCGGCCTGCGTCGCTGCTTTGGAATGCGCACCGCGGTTGTGACGGCTTTTGCCGATAACGCTGTTGGACGCCTGGTTGAAGATTTCATTCTGCAGGGTGGTGTGGACGTATCCTTTGTCAAATGGGTGCCTTTTGACGGCATCGGCCGGACGGTCAGAAACGGTTTGAATTTCACTGAAAGAGGTCATGGAATCCGCGGTGCCCTGGGCGTTTCGGACCGCGGCAACACGGCTATCTCTCAGCTAAAGAAGGGCGATATCGATTGGGAAAACATATTCGGCCAGCATGGCGTTCGCTGGCTGCACACCGGCGGGATATTCGCGGCACTTTCTGAAAAAACCCCGGAAGTGATCGAAGAAGCCATGCAGGTGGCCAAAAAGCACGGCACCATGATCTCGTATGACCTCAATTACAGACCCTCGCTCTGGCAGAGTATTGGGGCCAAGGAAAAAGCGCAGGAAGTTAATCGTCGATTGGCTCAGTACGTAGACGTAATGATCGGCAACGAGGAGGATTTCACGGTCTGTTTGGGATTTGAGGTGGAAGGCCTGGATGAGAACCTGTCTTCGCTGGATGTTACCAATTTCAAAAAAATGATTGAGGTCGCCGTCGCCCAATTCCCCAACTTCAAAGTCACCGGTACAACCTTGAGAACCGTAAAAACGGCCAGCATCAACGACTGGGGCGCCATTTGCTGGGCAAATGGAGAATTTTATGAAGCGCCGCTGAGGGAAAATATGGAAATACTGGATCGTGTCGGCGGCGGAGACAGCTTTGCATCAGGACTGATTTACGGATTGCTGACATCAGGTGATCCACAGGCAGCGGTCAATTACGGTGCCGCCCACGGTGCCCTGGCCATGACAACCCCCGGCGACACGACCATGGCGACATTAAAAGAAGTGGAAAAAATAATGGCCGGAGCTGGCGCACGGGTGGTCCGTTAAGATTAAACATCAATCAAAACAAAAACCAGGGGGTCGTATGATTTGTTCGATTATAACGACAATAAGAAAGGAGGGAAATATTTCAGGGAGAAGTTCGGGTGTGACTATTTTACGAAAGGCCTTGCAGAATTGTCTATTACCGTCATCATTCGTATAGGTGACCGACCGTAAACGTATTTTTAAAATGCCACAAAAGGAGGATGCGAAATGAAGTATTTAAAAAAGTTTGCTTATGCCGCTTTGGTTATTACGATGATCGTCAGTTTTGCTGTATCCGTCCAAGCCGCAGAATGGAAGGGCTGGAATATTCATGTGGCGGGCTACCCGAACACGATAGCATTGGACAAATTTGCTGAGTTGCTGAGCGCAAAGTCCGGTGGCAAAATGAAATTAAAGATGTACCATGCGGGCACGCTCGGCAGTCAACCGGACGCCATTGAGCAGGTGCGTATGGGTGGTCTGGAGATTGCCAACTTCAGTTTGGGTCCAATGGGGCCGATTGTTCCGGAAGCGAATGTGGTTTCTTTGCCTTTTATCTTTAAAGACCCGGATCATGCTTTCCGTGTTCTTGAAGGAAAAGCGGGTGACATGATCAACGCGGGTATGGCAAAAAAAGGCCTGATTTCTCTGGCATGGTATGATGGCGGAGCCCGTTCGTTTTATAACTCCAAGAAGCCCATCAAGGCTCCTGCCGATGTTGCTGGCCTGAAAGTCAGGGTTATGAATAATGATTTATACTCCGGTATGATTAAAGCCCTTGGTGGCAACCCGTCTCCGATGGCTTTTTCCGAAGTATATCAGTCCCTGAAAACCGGGGTTGTGGACGGTGCCGAAAACAACTGGCCTTCCTATGAGTCGACCGGTCACTATGAGGTCGCAAAATATTATTCCATCTCTCAACATCTGATCATTCCCGAGACGCTGTGTATTAATGCAGCCGTGTGGCAGAAGTTGTCTGCAAAGGATCAGAAAATTCTGAAGGAAGCCGCCCAGGAGTCTGCACTTCTTCAGCGCAAGCTTTGGAAAGAGAGATCAAAAGCCAGTGAGAAAAAAGTGAAGGCCGGTGGCTCTATGATCAATTCGATCCCGAATAAAGGCCCTTTCCAGGACGCTATGAAGCCGGTTTACGATAAGTTTCTGGCTGATAACCCGAACCTGAAGCCGTTGGTCAAATTGATTCAAGATACACCATAGTATCGTTCTGAAAACGTAACGGTCATCGGTATTCTTTTTTAAGAAGGAATACCGGTGACCATTTTTGAAGTGACATCGACTGTCAGGGTATTGCTTATGTCAGCGGGAAAATCGTTGGAGAAAACATCAATATTTGACAAATTATTAGATCTTTTCAGCCATATCAATACCATCCTTACCGGTATTGCCATGGTTTTCATGACGGCTATTTTCGGGTGGCTTGTCTTTGGTCGTTACGTGCTGAATGCAACCCCAACCTGGGTTGAACAGATTTCTTTGTTGTTGATCGTCTATATTGGCTTTTTGGGCGCATCTGTCGGCGTCCACAAAAAACCCACCTGGGTGTATCCGTGTTCCGGGAAATAAGCCCGAAACCGGTTCGTCGTGTTTTCGATTTCCTATCCCATAGTATTCTGGCTGGATTTGGCGTGATAATGACCATCTATGGTTATAAGTTGACCATGTTCAAGTGGGCCGCTGAGATTCCCCTCATCCACGTCTCTGAAGGGATACGATCTTTGCCGATTATGTTGAGCGGTGCCTTGATTTTTCTATACTCCATCGGGCATCTGATTCACTTTTTTCAACATACCCATCAAGAAGATGCCGAATAAATTAGGAGATCTTTGATCCATGGGCCTGCTCATCTTAATTGTTGCATTCGCAATTTGTGTCATCATCGGTCTTCCGGTGGCATTTGCCCTGGGCGTTGCCTCGATTGCCGCCTTTATTTATGAGGGGTTGCCGCTGATGATCGCTTTTCAACGGATTATTTCAGGTATCAGCATTTTTTCCCTCATGGCGATTCCATTCTTTATTTTTGCCGGTGAGCTGATGTTTCATGGGGGTATCGCCATACGGTTGGTTCGCTTCGCATCTTCCGCTGTTGGGGCGGTGCGGGGAGGACTTGGCGTCGTTAATGTTTTCTCATCCATGCTGTTCGGTGGCATATCGGGTTCCGCCATAGCAGATGTTTCCGCTCTTGGCTCCATCCTGATACCGGTCATGAAAGAGAAAGGTTACGATGATGATTACGCGGTAAATGTAACCGTCACCTCATCCATTGCCGGAATCATTATTCCACCGAGCCATAATATGATTATCTATGCCGTGGCGGCCGGCGGGAGTCTTTCCATTTCCAAATTGTTTCTCGCCGGGTTTGTTCCCGGTGTCTTGATGTGCCTGTGCCTTGCCGCCGTTTCCTACATCGTTGCTGTAAAGCGGGGCTATGCCTCCGAGGCCTTTCCCGGTTTTGTTACTTTAATCAAGAGTTTTATCACGGCACTGCCCGGGTTGATGACCGCAATTATCATTGTTGGCGGTGTACTCAGCGGAATTTTTACGGTTACCGAATCAGGCGCCTTTGGAGCTATTTATGCCTTTCTCGCTACAATTATTGTTTATAGGGCTTTGACATGGGAGAAATTCAAGCTGGCTGTCGTCAATTCAGTCAGAACCACCTCGATGGTCATGATCCTGATTGCCTGTTCGGGCGCATTTGCCTACCTGTTGACGTTTTACCAGGTGCCAACAAAAATGTCGATTTTCCTGACGGATATTTCAGATAATCCGGTCGTTATCATGTTGATGATCAACCTGATGCTGCTTTTTCTTGGCATGATAATGGATATGGCCGCGTTGATTCTCATTTGTACGCCGATATTTTTACCCATTGCTACTTCCATTGGCATTGATCCATATCAGTTCGGCATGCTATTAATGATGAATCTGGGGCTGGGGCTCTGTACGCCTCCTGTGGGATCGGTTCTATTTGTCGGTTGTGCCGTCGGCGGTGTGAGGTTGGAGGATGCGGTGAAAACCATTTGGCCCTTTTATCTTGCCATATTAATTGCGTTAATGTTCGTTACATTCATTCCCGCAATATCGCTTACGTTACCAAATCTTCTAGGATAGGCAATGGTCACGGACTTGCTGATATTGGATAAATATTCCATTGGAACCGGTGATCGGTTTGCCCATCAGGGAAAGGCACTATTGGCAGCTGTCAACAGGCCCATCAAGATGATGGCCTGAATCTTTCAATCGTCTGGAACAAATCCCACCGGGAGCATGTGATCATCCATACCACCCCGGACAGCGTGCGTCAGGAAGCCGACAGTGCGGTAAGGCGCTCAGCTGGGATGGGCGCTATTTTGTCGATGCGGATCATATCGGCTTGAACAACGTCGATTTGTTCATGGATGCCAGTGATTTTTTTACCATCGATGTGGCCGATTTTACCGGTGAAATAGCCGCCAACTGAAGAGTATCCAATCTTTTGTTGCAAATCACAAGCAGCTCTGCGGTGAACTGAGCATCCCCGGAATTCCTGAACCGCTGACGATCACAGAAGACAAGATCGATTATGTCGGCCGAGCGTTATCTTCTGGCCGCACAGGAAGCCGCGTAAGATCTACCGGCATATTGAACAAAAAAAAGGCGTGGGCAATTTTATTACCGAGGTGTCCATGGATGAAACCGATGAGCCCCAAAGCCCGGAAGAACTTCTGTTTATCCTGGCCGCGCTCGCCGACGAGAAGGTACCCGTACAGACCATTGCCCCTAAATTTACCGGCCGGTTTAACAAAGGGGTGGATTTTGTCGGCGATGTCGGATCGGTTCAATAAAGAATTTGAAGAAGATGTCTGTGTCATCCGGTATGGTGTCAAAAAATTCGGTCTGCCCGAAAACTTGAAGCTGAGTGTTCATTCCGGCAGTGATAAATTTTCGATATACCCGGGCATCAACCGTACCCTTAAAAAATTCGATGCCGGCCTGCATGTCAAGACAGCCGGCACCACCTGGCTGGAGGAACTCATCGGGCTGGCAAAATCCGGCGCAGACGGCCTCAATATCGCCAAAGAGGTGTACGGCAAATCCCTTGATCGCATTGACGAATTGTGCGGCCCATATGCCGCTGTTATCGATATCGACTGAACCAGGCTTCCCGGCAAAGAAGCCGTGGGTGAATGGAGCGGCAAATCCTTTTGCGGATGCGCTAAAACATGATCAAACATGTGCGGCCTACAATCCACATTTTCGGCAGCTTTTGCATGTCGGTTATAAAATTGCGGCAGAGATGGGAGCCGCAAATTCACCGATGCCTTGAAAAATTATGAAAGCACCATCGCACCGCTTGGTAACCAGAGAATATATACGAACGGCATATAAAACCAATTTTCAATAACAAACACCTTATGACCCAAAAGTCCTCATTGCCACGCGTTCCTTCGGAAGCACCTCACCCAAACCAGTGGGAAGTACTGCACAAGGCCGCAGGCTGTGATATCGTCAATGCAGACATGTCTCTGGAAATGACCGAAGAACGGCTGATCGATCTGTTAAAGGGAGCAGCGGCCGCGATTGTCGGAGTGGTGCCGATGACGGCCCATGTGCTGGCGCATGCTCCCGATCTGAAAGTTGTCAGTGTCCATGGTGTCGGTGTGGACCATATCGACCTGGATGCGGCTGCCAGACTGGGACATTACCATCGCCAATTGCCCCGGTGCCAATGCGGCGTCAGTGTCCGATTTGACGATCGGCCTCATGATTGCGCTTGCCCGGAACATTTCCCGGCGTTGATCGAGCAGCTAAGGCAGGGCGGCTGGGGGCGTCATCAGGGCAGTGAATTATTCCAAAAGACGCTGGGCATTATCGGACTGGGACATATCGGCTTGGGGGTTGCAAAACGCGCAATGGGTTTCGATATGAAGGTGCTGGTTACGATCCCTTTGTGCATAGCGGCCCAAAGGAATTGCCGGAAATCCAGCTTGGCCTCTTTGGACGAAATCTTTCCGGCGGGCTGATTTTGTCTCTCTGCATGCACCTCTTAAACGATGATACCCGCAACATAATCGGTGCCGGCGAATTGGCCGCCATGAAACCCGGTGCTTTTCTGATCAATACCGCCCGCGGCGGGCTGGTTGATGAGCAGGCGCTTTTCAATGCCCTGTCACACGCGGCAAATTGCCGGCGCAGCGTTCGATTGCTTTGTTGACGAACCGCCCACCGGCAGTCCCCTGCTCGGGTTGGACAATTTGTGGGACGCCGCATATCGGCGCGCACACGCAAGAATCTATCGAGAGGGTTGGGGTTGTGGCCGCGAAAATGTGATCAACTGTTCTCAACGGCCAAGAGCCGCTTTATCGAGTCGTCTAATGCCCGTAAAACAAAGAATAAATGGTATATTGGCATCGACTTGGGCACGGGAAGCTGCAAAAGCGTTATCATCAGTCGCCGAGGCGCAAATTCTCGGCTTCGGTGCGGCGGATTATTCCACAATTGAGTCGCCCACCCGGTGGAATGAGCAAAACCCGGAAACCCTTATCGATGCCCTGATCCGATCGGTGCGCAATGCCGTTGAGCAGGCGGGGTCTCGCCGCAGCCTGCCAGGGGATGAGTGTCGGCGGGGCGCTTCACAGTCTCATCGCCATGGACAAAGCTCGTCAGCCGTTAACGGGGATCCTGCACCTGGATTGATGCCCGGGCCGTCGATCAGGCCGCGGCTGTGCGTCACTGCCGGAGATGGGCAGCGGATCTATCGACAAACGGGCTGCCCGGTCCACAGCATGTATCCGATCTACAAATTGATCTGGTTGCGTGAAAAAGAGCCCCGTATTTTCAACAATGCCGCCCGGTTTGTTTCGGCCAAGGCCTATGTTATTGAACGCCTCACCGGCCGATTTATGGCCGACTACAATATTGCTTCCGGCTCAGGCCTTCTTGAATACGCACGATCTGACCTGGAATTCAGAATCATTGCAATTGGCCGGGGTCAAACCTAAACAGCTCGCTTCGGCGGCAAGTCCCCGCAAAGTTATTGATGGTTTAAAACCCGAACTTGCTTCTGCCATGGGCATTCCCTGAGGATGTCCCCTTGGTGCTCGGCTCCTCGGATGCGGTCAATTCCAGCATGGGCGCCGGTGCTGTGTTCCGAGATTGTGCCACCTGCATGGTCGGCACCTGCGGCGCCTACCGGATCATCGCCAAAAAGCTCATTCTCGATCCCACCGGACCGCAGTTGGTGCTATGCCATCGATCCGGAATCACTGGCTGATCGGTGGCGCCATCAACAACGGCGGCATTGTGCTCTCATGGTTCCGGGACGCACTAAATAAATTCATAACCGCCGGTCCTGAAGCAATTGTTATTTGTCATTTGACGAGTTGATAAAGCTCGCGGCCGCAAGCGTCAGGCCGGGGGCTGATGGCCTGATCTGCCTGCCCTTTTTGGCCGGAGAGCGCAGTCCCGAACTGGAATATGAATACGCGCGGCGTCTTCTTCGGATTGACACTCGACCATGGCCTGGACCACATGACCAGAGCGCTGCTGGAGGGTGTGGCCTTTCGCTCTACGCTCTTTGGCGGAATTGATGGATGAGATCGGCTGTAAAACCAATGAAATCCGGGTATCCGGAGGACTCACCCAGCTCAGCGTTATGGCCGCAGATTATCGCCAGTGCGCTCAATCTCGAATTGTATATTCCCAGCTGGGGAGAGACATCGAGCCTCGGAGCGGCGCTATGGACACTGCTGGGAACAGGTGTGATCGAGGACTTCGAGAAAATCAAAGAATTGATCCCGATGGGCCAATCATATTCGCCCGTTGCCGAAGATGCCAAACGGTACCACGATTTATACCTGGTTTATAAGGAGCTTTATTCTGCTTTGGGCAGGTCATTCGACAAGATCGCGGATCTTTACCCATTTGTCCCATAGCCTCGGGCACCTCGGCAGCAATCCTTTACTAAGATTTCTATATTTCATTTTATCCTCCTGATTTCGGTCGGTTCATAATCGATAAGTCCTATCAGTTGCTTATGTTTTTAACGAAAAGGCTTTCTTAGCGGTGTTCGCTTCAGCGGCAGCTGCACCGGTTTGCCGCCAGTCAGAGCCGAGCGGTAAATGGCCAGGATGATTTCAACAGATTTGCGGCCTTCAGGGCCATCTATCAGCGGCTGCGTGCCTTTCTTTAGGGCGCGGACCACATCCTCGAAATTCTTGCGGTGCTCAACATAGCTGATGGCTGCCGGGTCGGCGGCGCCTGCGCCCGCGCCCCCTGGTTTAGCGCCCAGCTTCTGCATGATTTTCTTATCGTTTGAGCGGCCTTTTTTAAATTCCCAGACCGAAAAACAATCGTCGCGCATAAAGATGGAACCTTCGGACCCGCACATGTGAACCTCGGCCGGGTGCCCGCCCGGCGAGTAGCAGGATGTGGACCCTTCAATCACGCCCATGGCCCCACTTTTAAATTTCAATATGGCGACGGCATTGTCTTCGGCTTCGATCCGCTTGTGGATGGCACGGTCGGCAAAGGCACAGACCCAGTCCACGTCCCCGGCCAGGTGGTAGAGAAGATCGATCGTGTGGATGGATTGGTTCATCATCGCACCACCGCCGTCTAGTTTCCAGGTGCCACGCCAGTAACCACTGTCATAGTAAGCCTGGGTACGGTGCCATTTGATGTAGGCATCAGCCAGGGTGACTTTTCCCAGCCGGCCGGCTTCCACGGCCTTTTTAAACACCCCCACAGCTTCGTAGAACCGGCGCTGGAAGATGCCGGATAGCATCACTTTGTTCTGTTTACAGGCGTGAATCATTTTGTCGATCCGCTCCAGGGTGATTTCCAGCGGTTTTTCGCAAACAATGTGTTTTCCGGCCTTGGCGGCTTTTTGGATGGGTTCCAGGTGAGCGCCGCTGGGAGTGGCAATGGTGACGATATCCAGCCCGGGGTGTGCCAGAAATTGGGTGTAATCCGTATAGACTGCACACCCGTAAGCTTTGGCCACCCGTTGGGCATTTTTGCGACTGCGTGAAAAAACACATGTCAGGTGGCCGCCTTTCATCGCGGCAATGGCCTTGGCGTGAAAATCCGCCACCATCCCGCATCCAACGATTCCGAATCCGTATCCGCCGCGGTTTTGCCATTTAGTCCTCCTTTAGGGCTTTCTTTAAGACTGATATTTGACGACAACCTCTCTGCTTGCCGGCCTTGTGTCGCGAAGGCAAGACGAGGAGCGTATTCATCACTCTTTCAATGAATTGCTTTTATAAAGGTTCAAACGGTGAAGCCAGCGCCTTCGGGGATTTCCAGATTCCAGATGACGCGGATGTGGACCGGCACGTTTTTCACGCGCTAAAAGATTTCGCCGTTGCTTTAATACTGCAGGAATTTACCGGGTTAAGGTTATCGGAAAAGTATAAATCCATTGCGCAGAACACCCTATTGCGCATGAATCGTTTTTGCGCTGAGATTCTTATTACCTGTTTGGATTTAAAATAAGCATGGAGATTATGAAAGAACCTATTTGATCTATCCGTATATTTATCTATATATAAAACAGATATGGTGTCAAGATTCCATAATTCTTGAATTGAATCATTGTAGATTGGGGGTTTTGTAGATTATCTTCTTTTGGAACACAGAGTGAAGTTTTTGCACTTCCCTTCAATACTTTTCTCTCGTATTAATCCAAACGCTTTGCCCTGCCCTCCACGGCCGTGCCATCTTTCGCTCGGTAAACGCCGCACATTGTTAGAACAGCCGTTTGGTGATGATATTTTTTTTGTAACCATTCAACTACCCCGGTCTCATTACAGGCAAATCTTAGTGTAGCCTGGATACATTTCGAGCACAATTATACATTTTATCAGGAGGTTATATGGTACAACAGCTTTCCAGAAGAGCGTTTCTAAAGGGTGGCATGGCGACAGCCGCCGGTGTGGCCGCCGCCAGCATTCCGGGAACCGAGGCCCTTGCCGGGCCGGATGAGAGCAAGCAACTGGCAACGCTGATTGACATCAGCAAATGCGTCGGTTGTGAGGCCTGCGTGGAGGCCTGCTCGGAAGTCAATGCCGACAAATATCCCGATCCTCAGAAACCATTTCCGAAAATGGTCCCTAACCGGGTGCCGGTGGAGGACTGGTCTGAGAAACAGGATGTAAACGACCGTTTAACCCCTTACAACTGGCTGTATATCCAGCATGCCGATGTCGAAATCAACGGCGAAGAAAAGGAGCTGACGATCCCGCGGCGCTGCATGCACTGCGTGAATCCCCCCTGTGTCAAGCTTTGCCCCTGGGGTGCGGCCAGGCAGCTGGACAACGGGATTTCACGGATCGACTCGGACATCTGCCTGGGAGGGTCCAAATGCAAAAAGGTCTGTCCCTGGGACATCCCCCAGCGCCAGACCGGCACCGGGCTTTATCTGGACATTATGCCGTCCATGGCCGGCAACGGTGTGATGTACAAATGCGACCGGTGCTACGATAGAGTCGCAGACGGCGAATTGCCGGCCTGCATCGAGGCCTGCCCGGAAGATGTCCAGACCATCGGGCCCCGGGATGAAATCCTAAAAAAGGCCCATGCCCTGGCCAAAGAAATCAACGGCTACATCTACGGGGAAAAGGAAAACGGCGGCACCAATACCATTTATGTCTCACCGGTTCCGTTTGAGGAACTCAACCAGGCCGTCGAAAAAGGCAAGGGCAAGCCCCACCTGAAACCGGTGGAAGACACCATGGCCCAGGCCAATAACCTGGCGGCCGCCATGCTCATCGCCCCGGTGGCAGGAATTGCGGCCGCGGTCGGAAAATACTTTAAACGGTCAAAAACAGTGAGCAAGGGAGTGTAAACCGATGAATCAAAATTTAGCAACCACAAGGGTGGCCAACTTGCCCGTTCGCTGGCTCTACCTGGCGACGACCTTTTTTCTGGTGCTGAGCGGCTTTGGGCAGATGCCGATTTTCAAACGCTACTATATCGCCGACATACCGGGGCTTGGCTGGCTGGCCGAATTCTTCGTGACCCATTATATCCATTATCTGGGCGCTGTTGTATTCCTGGCACTGGCCGCCTATATATTGACCGACTATTTGGTGGAACAACGCAATGCGCGGCGCATGACGACCAGCGGGTCGGTTCGTGTAGGTTTGCTGATGGGTATTCTGGCCAGCGGCGGTCTGCTGGTGATCAGGAACTTGACCGGGACCCATTTTTCTCCCGGATTTATCATTTTTCTGGATGTCACCCATCTGGGCCTGGTGATGGTATTTTTGTTTGTCAGCCTTTATTGCCTAATCCGTAAAAAACATTGGACAACTGAACGATAAGTGCGTATTTTGATTCGAGGAGATAACCAATGAAAGATATATTAATCGTTATGGCAATCGTAGTCGCATGGTTTGTGTTGCAGAAATACATATTGCCGAAACTCGGGGTACCCACCTGACTGGCGGACTCTTGTCAGGTGACAAGCAGCGATGACAGCAGAAAAGAATCAGACCCGCAAGATAATCAAAGACAATGATTTTGATCTGATACAGGCGATCAACTCGGGACAGGCTGAGAAATTTCACGACCTTGTCACAAGGTATGAACAGAAGCTTTATAACTTCGGCCTGCGGATGTGTCGGAATCCCAGTGATGCCGAGGACATGATTCAGGACACATTCTTAAATGTTTTTAAATATTTAAATAGTTTTAGATACGAAACCAAGTTTAAAAACTGGCTATATAAAGTCGCGGCCAGCACCTGTATCAAAAAAAGACGCAAGTCAAAATTCGCCCCGGACAAAGAACTGTCTTTAGATGAGTTTTTGCCCAACGATGAAGCCGAAAAGCCGGATAGCGTTCCGCAATGGGCGCTGCTGCCCCTGGACAAACTGCTAAATGACGAGCTTCATGGGGTAATCAACGAAACCATTTTAGAGCTTCCCAAAAAGTATCGCGTGGTCATCGTGTTGCGGGATATTGAGGGCTTCAGCACAGCCGAAACCGCTCAGATTCTGAATCTGTCACCATCCAACGTGAAAGTAATACTCCACCGGGCACGGCTGTATTTACGAGATAAATTAAAAGGATATTTTGAAAATGACCCGTGACGACCATGACCACCAGCATTGTCTGGAGATGTTTGAAAAACTATCGGAATATATCGACGGTGAACTGGATCATGCGACCTGTGAAGAAATTGAAAAACACGCTAACAATTGTGTCGCCTGCTTCTCCTGCATGGAAACCCTTAAAAAAACCGTGGCCCTCTGCAAAAACGCCCAAGAGCAACCCGTCCCACAAGAATTTTCCAAAAAATTAAAAGAAATCATAGGGAATTTACCTAAAATCGCGACCCCCTGAGCGCTAACGAAAACACATGGGTAATTTTTTGCAGTTGATCTAAAAATTTTGAATCCGTATTTTTTCCATATCTTAAATCCACAATCCGAAATCCCAAATCCGAAATGCAATTACCGATTCCATTCCGCAAGTACCACGCCCTCGGCAATGACTACATTGTTTTGACTCCCGATGAATTTGGTCAAGAATTGACCACTGATATCATTCGATTGATATGCCATCGTAATTACGGCATTGGGTCCGACGGGATACTGTACGGTCCGCTTGATGATCCTCAAAGTGATTTTGGATTGCGGATCTTTAACCCGGACGGCAGTGAAGCCGAAAAAAGCGGCAACGGTTTGCGCATCTTCTCGCGCTATCTATGGGACAAAGGGTTGATTGGTGACCGTCCGGTCAAAATATATACTGCCGGTGGTCCGGTCAAAGTGAAGATGGACCAGGATGGCAAAATCATAACCGTGGAAATGGGGCAGGTAAGCTTTGACAGCCGCAAAATTCCGGTCACCGGACCGGCCCGCGAAGTTATCAACGAAACCATGGAGGTAAAAGGGCAGACCCTGGAATATTGTGCCGCCACCATCGGCAACCCGCATTGCGTTGTTTTGCGATCGGAGGCGTCTGCCGATGAGGCCCGTAAATGGGGCCCGCTGATCGAAACCGATCCACGCTTTCCCAACCGCACCAATGTTCAGTTCATGCAAATCCTGGACCGGTCCAACATCTCCATAGAAATCTGGGAACGGGGTGCCGGATATACCCTGGCCTCGGGCAGCAGCAGCAGCGCAGCGGCCGCCGTCGCCCACCGCCTGGGATTGTGCGATCATGAAGTCACGGTTCACATGCCCGGCGGCAAAATTGAAATAAAAATTGCGCCCGACTTTGCGGTATCCATGACCGGCAGCGTCACCAGAGTTGCCACCGGAACCATTGATCCGGAGATGTTCACGTGGGAGATGGCGGCCCGTTGACCCGTTGACCCGTTGGCCGGTTGGCCGGTTGGTCTGTTGACCGGTTAAAATTGGCTTAGCAGACTCTCCAAAGATGGGCAAGCCTCAGTGCAGAATGTCAATTTCAACGGGCTAACTGGAAATGGGCTAACCGGCTAACCTCAACCGGCGTCAAACCTTAGAACGAGATATTTATTTCCAGGCAAGGAATTGAAATGGTGTAAAACGACATTTTTGGCTATTTGTAAATTTCGACCGATATCTTCGCCGCGTCATTCTTCCTGAGGGAAAGGTGATATCCCCTGGCTTTGACGGCGATCTGGTCATCCGGAGATTTCTGCCCCTCCACTTCAATGATGCTCCCCGAAGATATTCCCAAACCGGATAATCGGTTATCTATTTCACTGTGCTCCTGGATGTTGAGTATCTTGCCCCTTTGACCGGGGTCCATTTCCTCCAGAAGCATTGTCTCCTTTGGTGAATTGCCAATCAGATCTTTTCTTTTGTTTAAGTCTTCAAGGCACAATGCGATGGAGTTCGCACACCGGATAGCGGTATCTCCATTTTCGCAATGCCGCCGAAAACCTTTGATCCACTCTTGACCGCCCCGGGGGCATATTTCCACAAACTCCACAAAATTGATTATCCGGTTTAAAATTTTATTGGATATGGCATGTTCGATTTTACAGGAGGCTTCTTCAGCTTCATCATCGTCCAGTAAAAGGATCTTTATGAAAAAATCCTTCAGGGTCTCATGCCGGCGGACAACATCTTCAGCCAAAATTTTGCCTTTGTCAGTCAGGGTAATAATGTCGTAAGGTGCATAGTTCACGTACCCTTTTTCCGATAGTGAACGCAGGGCGCCGGTGACCGATGATTTATTAACCTTCAGCCGGTCGGCAATGTCCTTGGCCCGGGCGGCCTGCTTTTCAGATGAAATGTGAAATATGGCCTCCAGATAATCTTCCATATTCGAACTAAGTGCTGCTTGAGGTGCCATGGTTCCCTTTCCTATAGCTTCTTTTTTGCTTGAGGCAAATCACAGGCAGATGCATCTACCGGACAGGAAGTGCATCCACAGCTGCATGAGTCCTTTTTTTTGTATTTTCGATAATAACTGCGCCCGAGAAAGAAGGCGGCCAGCCCGACGATTAATATGACAAGAAAATTTTCCATTTTCCATCACCGCTAGGATTGATAAATGTCTACGTATTTATTCAAGGGGCAGAGTAAATGTTTCATTGTCCATTCGACATTATATTCACCGCAAAGACGCAAAGGGCGCAGAGTAAATTTTTCTTTTCACTTTTTGCTGAGAGGCCAAAAAGTGAAAAACAACAACCCTTCGGGTAATATACCGAAATGTTATCTTCCCATTGTCACGCACAAGGTATTTACTAATTTTGGGAGCATCGACCTTTATGTTTGCCGTCCTCTCAACGGCAAACATAAAACAACTATTCTTAGCACTCTTTGCGACTCGAATGAGCGCAGCGAATGGGCGGTGAAACTTACCCTCCGAATAAATAATGACTTCAATTCACCAACACCCCCAATGCCGATCCGGTTTGAAAAATCAGAACGGCTAGACCAAACGCCAACAGGGTATTGAAAATAATCGCAAAAGCGCCCCATTTCCAGGATCCGGATTCTTTGGAAATACAGACGACCGATACAAAGCAGGGGGCATAAAACATGGTGAACACAATCAGGCCCAGGGCCATCAGGGGCGACCAGCCGGGATCTTCGGCCAGCCTTTCCGAAAGAGGGCCACTTGCTTCCGGATCAACTTCTCCCAACGAGTAAGCGGTACCAAGGGTGGACACCATTATCTCCTTGGCAGCGAATCCGCCTATCAGGGCGATATTTGTGCGCCAGTCGAACCCGGCCCACTGCGATACGGATTCCATAGCGGTCCCGATGCGGCCGGCCACCGAATATCTCAGACCCGCCTCTGCCTCGGCGTTATTTATGCTCTGCAGTTGTTTTTTCAGTTTCTGTGCTGCCGCGCTAAGCCCGCGCCCTTCATCAACACTTGCCGATTCAGCGCTTACTGAGGCCGGAACAGATCCAAGCAATGACTGCCGCCGGGATTCAAACTCGTCTACACTTGATTCCGGTAGCTGGGGAAAGGTCATCAAGGCCCATAGAAGGATCGAAAACCCCAGGATGACCGTCCCGGCCTTTTTGATATACTGCCAGGTTCTCTCCCAGGTATGAATCGCCAAACCTTTAAAGGTCGGCATCCGATAGGGCGGCAGCTCCATCACAAAAGGGGTGGACTCGCCTTTGATGATAGTAACCCGCAGCAATTTGGCAACCAGCAGAGCGCCGGCCCAGGCGCCCAGTGTAATAGCGAACATGATCGCCGCCTCATACTTTGCAAAAAAGGCAGCGATCAAAAGGGCAAATACCGGCAGCTTGGCGCCACAGTTCATAAAGGGCACGGTCAGCAGGGTCGCCATACGCTCCCGTGGGGATTTTAAAGTCCGGGTGGCCATCACGCCAGGGACAGCACAGCCTCCGGCTATGCCGCCGGAGACGATAAAGGCCATGACCGAGCTGCCGTGCAGACCGAATATACGAAATACCCTGTCCAGCATAAAGGCAACCCGGGCCAGATATCCGGAGTCCTCGAGAAAAGCGATTCCGAAAAACATGAACATGATCAAAGGCACAAAACCCAGCACCCCGCCGACACCGTCGATGATGCCGGAAACAATCAGGGATCTTAGCAGACCGTCGGGTAATATGGTGTACATGCCATGACCGATCCACCCAAAAAAACTTTCCAGCCAGCCCACCGGCACTGCGCTGTAGGTGAAGACGACATGAAACAAGCCGGCAATCACCGCCAGCATAATGAGGGGCCCCAGAAACCGGTTGGTTACAACTTTGTCAATTTTATCTGAAGAGTAAAGCCGGTTCTGATCATATTTTTGATAAATGACCCCCTGTTTAAGGATGGAATTGATATAGCCATAGCGTTGATCGGCAATCATTGCTTCAGGATATGTGTCCAGTGTATTCAGTAGATGAGTCGATACTTTTTTGACCATTTCTTCCAGCACAGCCGACAGCTCGGGGTTCAACTTCCGGCCAAGGCTTAGAATCTGTTCATCCTTTTCCATATACTTTAAAGCAATCCAGCGCACCGGATAGATATCGGTCAGAAAACCGCTGGTCGCGATCTCTTCTTGCATATCGAGCATGGTACGATCAACGTCGTCACCATAGGATATTTTAAGGGCAGCGAATTTTTTTCTTTCCCGTACAATATGGGCCGCGCTCTCCATCAACTCTGTTTTACCCTGGCCGATCCGGGCAATGGTGGGTATCACCGGCACCCCTAGCAGGGATGACAATTTTTCGGCGTTGATTTCGATTCCGCGCTTTTTAGCGACATCTATCATGTTCAGGGCAATGCACACCGGAATACCCATCTCGAGAAACTGAACGGCCAGGTACAGGTTGCGGTCCAGGTTAGATGAATCCACAATGTTGATGACCACTTCCGGCTTTTCATTGACCAGGTAATCCCTGGCAACCACTTCCTCCAGCGAATAGGCGGTGAGCGAATACGTTCCGGGTAAATCAACAATGTGCAGTTTGAAATCCGGGTGGGTATAGGTTCCCTCTTTTTTTTCGACCGTCACCCCCGGATAATTGCCGACATGCTGGCGCGCACCGGTTAATTCATTAAAAAGGGTGGTTTTACCGGAATTGGGATTTCCGGCCAGCGCTACTGTTGCTTGCATTCTTCTTCAACCTCCACTTCGATATAATCGGCTTCATTATTCCTCAGGGTAAGGGTGGCGCCACGAACCCTCAACGCCACCGGATCGTAAAGGGGCGCCCGCCCCTGGATTTTGATATCGGTCCCCGGAACCATGCCCATATCCCGGATACGTCGCCCAAGATCACCGGCCACCTTAACCGCAGTTATCTTTCCCGCTTGATTATCACTCATCTGGCGCAAATTTATCCGCATGTTGAAACAATCCTCCCCATTCAACCTTTTACAAAATGAAGAAAGTTAGTTATACCAAACTTTATACGGTGTCAACAAAAAACTTAAACCACTACAACTTTATTTGTATTGCACAATATAACCAGGAAATAAATAATATCCCAATTCCAAGATCCAATGACCCAAACAAATTTTGCGAAATACATTCGGGTCATACCACTAGATAGTGCCAAGAAAATAAAAGAGGAAGCCATCAATCAATGAGGCTTCCTCCATGATAAAATCGAAAATATTGAATCTTGTTTAGTTTAGTGGCTATTAAGGTCTGGCTTCAAGTCTGTATGTTGCTCCGGCCATGGAATACTGGACGAACGGTGCTGTTCTAACCCTTTGATTTGGCCGCCTTGGTTTTAACCTCCCAATCTCCGACGGTATCAAGGTCGGCGACCTCCTCCCATCCCGTAATCATGGCGCGGGTATGGGCCAGGATGGTGTGGCCGGTGGTGATCATATAGATATGGACGATCACAAAGGACAGGATGGCAAAGGCGCCGGCCAGATGAACCATGGCCACCACCTGCAAAGACAGGCCGGAAAGGCCCCAGGCCGGCCAGGAGTTATATCCCCAGTAAAACAGGCCGGTGACCATCTGAACCGGCAGCAGGATGGCGGCCAGAATCAAATAAGTGATTCTTTGCAACGGATTGTGTTTGGCGTCCTTGCGCTTGGGCACGGGGTGAGTTTCACCGCGAAAAATTCCGTACAGGTAGTACCGGACCACCGCAAACATTTTTCGGGTGGTGGGGACATACTGGCGCCACTCGCCGGTGGTAATGACCCAGAAAACGAAGAAGACGAAAGCGATCAGCCAGGTGTTGCCGACAAAATTGTGGATCTCGACCGCGGTCTCGAAACCAAACAGGCTGTAAAGGCCCTTAATCTCAAATCCGGTAATCAGCAACAAAATGATCAGCACGGTTTGCAGCCAGTGCCAGAAACGCTCATAACGCGCATAAAGATAAATATTTTTTAAATTATTGGTATGACCTGCCATGGAATTAATTCTCCTTTCTTCCGTTTCCGGTGGTAAACATTCTGCCCAGTGCGTGGATGAGGACTGCCGCCAGACAGGCAAAAACCACGCCCCATCCGGCAAAATCAATCACTTTAAAGGCATCACGCCCCGGCATATAAAATCCTTTCAGGTTGGCAAGGCGGCTGTCCGCCTTCGAGTGGCATTCCGTGCAACCCAGTGATTTTTCTTTGGGTGCGACCATGTGGGTGATCGGGAACACATAGGCTGTTTCGATAAAATCAAATTCACCGCTAAACTTGGTTCCGGCCTTGCTTGAACCGCTTTCAAGCGCTTTTTTCCAGTCCCAATCGGCCCAGTAAGCGCCGCTGCCTTTTTTACCAAAAAGGTGGGGGATCGAAAGCGTCTTGTTGACTTTATCGTAAGGCTGCTTTCCGCGATGAACCTTAAAGGGCGAAATACGGGAATTGGGATCATCGAGACTGCCGACCGGCTGGTTAATTTGCACCGGTTTTCCCGGATCAATCATATCGTTGGCGGTGATGGCGGTGATCGAACCGTTATACCAGTAGTATTCCGGTTTGACGTTTTTGGCCCAGGCCATATCACCCTTTAGTGTGAAATAAACCGGCTTGCCCAGTTCGCCTTTTTTCTTAATTGGTTTGCCGTCTTTTTTCTGCCCTGCTGTGGACCAGTCCCACCACATTTTGGTTGGATTCACCCGCGCAAATTCCGGGATGTGGCAACTCTGGCAAGCCACTTTGTCGGTGTGGTCGTTGGGTTTTGCCCCGGGTTTATGGGGTGTGCTGGTGTGACAGGATTCGCAGGTAATTTTGGCGATGGTGTCATCCTCAACCAGGCTTTTGCGATCCATGGCAGCCGGGGTGGCATAGGTCCGGCCGGCTATTTGGTGCAGGTCGGTGGAGTGGCAGCGCACACAGTCAAAATTCTTCCCGTCCATGCCCATGTGAACATCCAGATCCTTGTTGGGCTTCATCAGCGAGGAGTCCAAATCCCCGTGTTTGACACCGTCACCGCCCCCGCCGAAGAAATGGCAGGTGCCGCAATTTTTACGGGTCGGGCGCCCCACGCTTTGGGCGACCTTATTCCACTCAGGTGGATGGTAGGTTTTCTGATTGCCCTTGAAAACCATGGTTTTGGGAGCCGGGTTGCCGGCGCCGGCCGGAAATTTTTTATAGGTACCGGTTTGTTCATGGCAGACAAGGCAGTCGACCTTTGTCTGGTCGCTGAAATCAAAGGACATGTCCTTCCAGCCATAACCGGCATGGCAGGACGTGCAGCGGGGGTAACTGCCGGGCATGGCAATACAAAAATTATTGATGGACAAGCCAGCCTTGCCCACCCGTTGCTCCGGCGCAACATTCGGATCCAGCCACGTCCAGTGGATGGTTTTGTGAAATTGTTTGGCCGCTTCCGAATGACAGCTCAAGCAGGCCTTGGTCACTTCCGGACCGGAAGTGAACGTCTGCTGAAGAATTTCATGTTTGGCATGATCCGCTGTAATCCAGTGTTGCTTGTCCGCCGTCGCCTGTTGGGCCATTTTGAGACCGGGCGCCTGTTCCTCCGTGCTCTTGGCGACGGTTGCAGCCAGGGACCAGGAAAACAGCATGCCCAGTAACAGGCAAAAATATATGTATTTCCTCATTTTCAACATCTTCATCACACCCACCCTGTCAACTCCCACTTACTTGCCGGTTACTTTAAGTTGTCCATCTTCAGCAGGTTTTTCCGTCAGGGGGAGCAAATAAAAAATAGCCTCTGTGTTTTTAGGTTGAACTTGCAACCGTTTGCTGACCACCCTGCTGGATACAAACACTCATATCCATAGGCTTTCTTTCAGCAATAATTATACCAACCTCGTGACTGACAAATGATTCCTGGCACCAAATATCCGACCAAATCATCACCGGGCTTTGGCATACCATATATTGTTAATTAAATTATATATATATCAATATATAGCGGTTTGACCGCTTGGGGTTTGATTATAAAATAATCTGAATCGGTTTGAATATTATCTAAATTGGTCCTTGAAATCGTTAATGGTTAATGTTAAGTTAACATCAATTAAGTTAACGTTGTTAACAGTTAACGGTCGTGGGAAATTGTGGGATATTCTGTTAACCCAATTAAAATCCCATGAGTGTGATGAAGATTAAAAACTGTTGAAATTAAAGGCTCCGGGGGAATAATTACCGGATCATCTAGCGGTTCTGGGATTCGATTTGCCCGGCATATCATCAATAATTTTAAGGTTGCATGGAATTTGCAGATAGGGAGTGCATGCTGATGGACATTGTGAAACACTGGAAAACGATTGTCGACACCCTGCAGGACGGCCTGATGGTCCTCGACCCCTCGGGTAACATCCTGGCGGTCAATCCGGCGGCCGAAAGGCTGACCGGCTATTCGGCCGAGGAACTGGTCGGACACAATTGCCGAACGCTGAACTGCACCGGCTGCGATGTGTACGGCAGGGGCGCAGGCAAAGATTGGTGCAAGCTGTTTGTATCCGGTGAGGTCAAAGCCAAAAAGTGTTTGATTTCCGACAAACAACAGCGGGCCGTTCATGTGGTTAAAAATGCTTCCGTGCTAAAAGATCCCGAGGGCACCATACTGGGTGCGGTGGAAACCTTTACGGATATATCTGAAATCGTGCGCCAGCGGCAGGAAATCGCGACCCTGCGCAAAAGCTGTCACCTGGAGGAGGGGCATCACGGACTGCTGGGCGAGTCACAGCCCATGCAATACCTGTTTGAACTTATCGAGAATGTATCGCAGACGGTCGCCCCGGTATTGATCTACGGACCAAGCGGCACCGGCAAGGAACTGGTCGCCCGGGCCATTCACGAAGAAAGCCCCCGTCATCAAAAGCCCTTTATTAAAGTCAACTGTGCCGCCTTAAACGAAAATCTGCTTGAAAGCGAGCTGTTCGGCCACGAAAAAGGCGCTTACACCGGTGCCGATCGCACCCGCATCGGCCGTTTTGAAGCGGCCCATGAAGGCACGATATTTTTAGATGAGATCGGGGACATCCCCCTGTCCACCCAGGTGAAACTGCTGCGGGTGCTGGAAGAAAAAGAAATCGAACGGGTGGGCGATCACAAACCGATCCCGGTTGATGTACGCATAATCTCCGCTACCAATAAAGATCTGGAGGCGATGATCGCTGAGGGCCTTTTCCGGGAAGATCTTTTTTTTCGTATCAATGTCTTCCCGCTGAACTGTCCATCCCTGGCCGAGCGTCTCGAGGATATTCCCCTGATCGTTCAAAATTTTATCGACCAGAACAGAACCAGGGGCGGAAAAGAAATCCTGGGCCTCACCCCGGAGGCCATGGAAGCCTTACTGGCCTATCCCTGGCCGGGGAATGTGCGCGAGCTGCGCAACGCCGTCGAATACGCCTTCGTGCTGTGTTCCGGTGACTGGATCGGCAAAGAGCACCTGCCCCCCAAAATCGCCACGGGCGGCAAACGAACGGCGGCCAGTCACGCCCTGGGCTCAATATCGCGGGAAGAAGAACGGAACAACCTGATCCAAACCCTGCGCCGAGTTGGCGGCAATCAATCCGAAGCCGCTCGACTGCTGGGCGTAAGCCGGGTGACGATCTGGAAACGAATCAAAAAACACGGGATCGACCTTCATTCGGATTTAGCAGAGAAGGTAAGCATGGCTTAAGTTGATTTAAAGCGTATTGGCCGCTGCAAACACGCTGTGTTCAACACGCATGATGGATAATCCTGGATCTGATCTGCAAATTGTCAGCAATCAGAATCATTTTCCCATTGCATCGATCACCGATCTGTCCAGCATCTTGTCAAATTTCACATGGATGGAATAATCTTCAAACGGAAAAGGATAAACCCCGACAATAATCCCGTTTTGATCAATTGATATATTGGGTGTACCCGTGGAATGATTGAAGGCTATATTTATTCTGCGGCCCAGTAATAAGCGTGCGGTATCCTCTTTAGAAATTCTGATCTCAAATGACAGTCCGCCGACCGAAATATCGGAAAGATGGCCCTTGAAGGATTTACCAATCGGTTCTCCGGCCCTGTTGAGCAGTTTAATTAATCCTTTGCCGGAAATTTTGACCCGTTTTAATCCGCGGCGATCCATTTTTTTTGTCTGCAATAAAGCTGTCGCATTGGGAAAGGCCGCACAAAAATCGATTAATTTTTGTTCCAGGCCTGGAAATTCCTTTTTCCACTTCAGCAGGGCGCGTTTTTCTAAATATTTTAAATTAACGTTGCTCAACGTAATCAGTGATGTTGTGCATACCGTATTGGAAAAAAAGCTTTCTTGACCGGCAAGCTGGCCGGGGCCCAGGGAATAGAGCAGGACATCACCGGCTTTGTCCTGGTAAATCATTTTTAATTGGCCCTGGTTTATAAAATAGAGATTGGTGTCCAATTTTCCCTGCAAAAAAACCGGTTGGTTAATTTCCAGAACCGCGTCCTGCAACGCATAGTAAAGCTCATTTTTTTCTTCGGTATCCAGCATGTCATAAAGCTTGGACCATATCTGCATATGGATCGGATCCAGCGCCTGGCTTTTTTCCTCCTCAATGATTTCTGCGGAACTGATAATTTCGTCCAATGCCATTGGGTCAAGTTCCAGCATATGCTCCCGCAGCTGTTCTGCCTTTGCGAAGTCCTTCTCTCTGGCACATTTAACAATCATTTTAAAAAGCGATTCGACGGTGGCGATCGTATCGCCACCGGCAATATGGGGATCAACCGATTTTTCAGTAGTAAAATTGTTGCTCATTCGGAGCACCTCCAGCGGTTTTCAACCAGGAAGATTTTTTAAATGTTCATTTATCGAACACAACAGTTAATAAAAGATGAAACGACGGAATACAATCAATCAAATTAATTATGGCATGGATTCAGGAAAATATCAATAAATTGAATGATTTATTGAATAATTTTGGGACCTTGCAATCAGGTGGGCGCTGCGATCATCGACTTCCGAAAACCTTCTTGAGCAAATCCGTAACCCGGGCGGCCGGATCCTGACGGATCTTTTTTTCCTCTTCGGCCAGCATTAAATAAAGACCGCTCAAGGCTTTATCGGTTACATATTGGTCGAGGTCAAAGCTCATCCGGTCGGCGTAGGGGATGGTTTTGATTTGGTCATCTATTGATTGATAGTTACGGGTAACACCGACTTCGGACATGGCCTGGTGGGTGATCGGTTTGAAAACCTTTTGCATACGACTGGCAGTTTTGTCCTGAAAATACTGAGTCGCAGCATCATCCGGGCCATCCAGAATCTGGCGGGCATCGGCAAAGGACATCTGCTTGATGGCATCCCAGAAAATGGCTTTGGCCTCGGGTGCTGCGCGTTCCGCCGCTCTATTCATGCTTAATTCAAATTTGTCCACCTGGCTGCCGAAACCGGTCGCCCGCAGGAGTTTTTCAACTTTCTTTACATTCTCCGGCAGGGGAATTCTTATGTTGGGATTCTTAAAATAGCCGTTGGTCTGGGAGACCGTTTGGACGGCATTGCCTGTACCGATTTCAAGGGCCTGCTTAAGGCCGCTGACGATTTCATCCTCGCTGAGGGCCTTTTCTCCTCCCAGTTTCTGGGCTGCGTCCTTGAGCCAATCCTGAAATCCGGCATCGGCCTGATGGCCATAACCAAACAAAAAAGACAGACTGATAACTAAGATCAAAATTCTTGATTTCATGTTGCCGCTTCCCTGTTTAAATAATTAGGTTGTCAGGATTCTTCTTAAACAGACTTATCTGTCAGCTACCTGTTAGACAGTTAAATTAACCATGATACATTCAAATGCAATCCGTCAGGTCGATCCCCATGTGGAGCAAAAGTCCCAGACCGATTAGCCGGGACTTGGGAACAGCAGCAATAATAATGTACAAAAGCATCGCGGGATAGGAATGCAGCGGGTGAAAATTAATGCTGCACCGGTTGGGATCGTAAATGGGACTGGCCAGCAGGTGGTCGAGATCGACAACCATTGTCAGCACCATGATCAACCATGCCTGTTGCCATCGAGGTTTAAAGAAAAGAATGGCGGTTAAACCGGGAATCAAAAAGTGGAGGGCTATATGAATTGCAGGATAGAACATGAGTTTGAATTTGCAGGCCGGGAGATTGTAAGGCTATTAGAGCCAAAATTGTTATTTCTTTTTATTTTATGCAGAAATAAATACACAAGCACAAGCTGTTAAAATCTCAAATACCAAGCACCAAATTACAAATTTATTTGGAATTTGGTATTTGTGTTTTGGAATTTCCGGTTTATCCGGGTTAGGCTTTAAAATGGATAAATACATCGGCGTCCTGCCCGTCAATTTCCGGCCTGTTTTCCATCCAGTTTAATATCCGGCAGCCCTCGGCTTCGCCCGATGGGGCCGAACAGCTGATGTAAGGCATAACAGGGTCGCCGGCAATGGATTTATAGTAAAGCATACGGGCCTTGTCTTTGGGAAAGTCTTCCAATTCCAGAAAATGAACCATATAGATAAAGCAATCCCCTTGAAATAAATCACTGGTTTCCCTGAATCCCTTAATCCGCTCTTTAAATTTATCAGTGGCGCTTTTTTCATTGTCGGCTTCGATGATTAAATTAAATTCACCATGGCGGCGATCCGTTTCCTGGGTATTCTGCTGATCGGTGGCGTGAAGAAATTTTCCGATATAGATCATTTTGATTCCTTTCTATCTAGAAGCCATCTCAAAAATGCATCTTACGTCCAATTGCTGCGTTGCGATTCGGTTTAAAATGCTCACGTACTACGTGTACGCTCCGCTTTAAAACCGAATCGACGCCTTGCCATTGAACGTAAGCTACTATTTTTGAGATAGCTTCGAGTCTGGTTGATAGTTTGAGCATCCTGACCCATCTTCCTGATGGCCATATTAACCCGTCCGGGGGCTTTTGTCCAGAGGGGCTCGATTGCGAATTTGGGATTTCGGATTACGGATTTTTAATTGGGATGCTATCTTATTTATATATTGTGACGATAAATAAATGATAAAATGACAGGGAGTGTTTAGTGCATAGCTGAAAATCATAAATTTAGAATCAATAATCCATATTAAAATCCAAAATCCGCAATCTCAGCTAAAGCATCGATCCGCAATATTTACAGAATTCGGCGTCGGGATCGTGCCCTTCCGCGCTGCACTGGGGACAGGACTGGGTGGAGACTGATTTTTTATATGACTGGCTCAGTTCGACGGTCACAATCCCGGTGGGCACGGCAATGATTCCGTAGCCGATGATCATGATCAGGGCCGCCAGGGTCTGGCCAAGGCCCGTTTGGGGTGAGATATCACCGTAACCGACCGTTGTCAGGGTGACAATGGCCCAGTATATGCTCTGGGGAATGCTGGTGAAACCGCTTTGCGGATCTTCTATGATGTACATCAAAGATCCAAAAATAACGACCAGGGTCAGGACGACAAATAAAAAAACGATTATTTTACGGCCGCTGGCGCGCATAGCCTGCATTAAAACCCGGGCTTCACTGACGTACTGCACCAGTTTCAGAACCCTGAAGACCCGCAGGACCCGCAATATGCGAATGACCAGGAAATACTGGGTACCCGGAAAAATGATGCTCAAATAAGTCGGCAGGATGGCCAGCAAATCCACCACGCCGAAGAAACTGGTCGCATATGAAAGGGGGCGACCGACGCTGTAAAGCCGCAGGGCATACTCAATGGTGAAAAGAATGGTAAACACCCATTCCCCCAGATAAAGCAGGTCGCCGTAAGACTGTCGAATGCTGCTGACACTGTCAAGCATAACCAGGACAACACTGGCCACGATAGACAGAATCAGCAGGACATCAAATAATTTTCCCGCCGGCGTATCCGCCTCAAAAATAATCTCGTGCAGCCGGCTTTTCAATCGTTTTGAAGAACTGTTATCCTCCATTTTTCATTCCCGGTTTTCTGGTTGCTGGCGGCTGGTTGCTGGTTGCTGGTTGCTGGTTGATAGCTGCCGCTCTCGAGTTCGCAGTTACAAGGGACCAGGGGCCAGAAGCCAGTGACCAGCCGCCAGCAACCAGGAACCAGAGACAAGTGACCAGAAACCAGCGACCAGCAGCCAGCAACTAACGCTGCTTCACCTTGTATCCCTTCTGTTTCAAAAGGGCGACAACACCCTCGGGGCCGACCAAGTGTCCGGCACCGACGACGATAAATACATTCTCAGGCTCTTCCAGCAGGGTTTCAATTTTATCCAGCCAGTCTTTATTGCGTTGAAGCAAGAGGCGATCTTCGATTTCCGAATAGCCTTCAAAACTTTTATACAGGAGTGCATACAGTTTATCGGCCTGACCCTTTTGCCAGTAGGTCATCATATCATCCGCCATTTCGCCTGCAATTTCCAGATCCTTCAGGGTCTGGCCTAAAAAGGCGGTTTGATCGTCAGGGTCCATGTTTCCGAGAAGGTCCAGCTGGTAGTCGATGGACTCAAAATAATCGATCATTTTTTTATCGGATCGCGCCCTGCCATAGTAGTGGACATCTATGCCATAGGCCGGGCTAAACCCCAGGCGCTGAAGCTCAAGGGTGGTTAACGTAACTGCCAGCAGCCAGGGCTTGAAGCGTGCAAACTGCTCCAGCGGCAGCCCCAGTTCGGCCATCTTTTTTTGGAGATCACCTCGGATATCTGCTGATATGTTTTGGAGCAAAGATTCCCCCTCCGGATAAAGCCCCATGCTCAACATCTTGGCCTGAACGGACGGATCCATCATTCCCCCGATGTCCGTCTCAAAAACCACTTTGGGGCTTGCGCTGTAGGCCTTGTTAATTTCTTTTGCCAGAGGGTAGGCATCGCTTTTGAGAACGTGCAGGGAACCGAGCAGGAAAACTTTATTAAACGGACTTGCCACTTCCCAGAGACAATGCTTTAAAGCCGCTGCGGGTTGGTTTTGCTGGGCATTTACACCGGCAGAAACCAAAAGCATAAAAATCAGGCTCAGTATAAAGTCGGCGGTTTTCAGCCTTTTTCGTTTAACGTACAGATGAAGGGCCATGGTGGATTTCTCCAGATATGTTGGTCGAAAGATCGGAAGCGTCTGCAAAACATTTACTCTTCGCGCAGAGCAGGATTTTCGAGCCTGGGTGGATCTGCATCCAGGGTTTTTAATCTTTGTAAAAGTGAATCCAGATTCTCGATAAAAGCCAAACAGTGAGAATATTGCCGGATAAGATTATAGGATTTGGCGGATAGACTTTCAACCGCTTGCTGATGGTTAAATTCATGGTGAACGTAGACCCCGGCAGCCTTGATCATGCCCTTAAGTGCCTGTCGCTGATCTCCGGTGGCCTGTTTCCACATGCCTTCCAGGTGGTCGTGGAACTCAAAGAAAAGTCCATTATTCCAGATCACCAGACTTTGCAGCAACGGATCTTTTAGCCGGCCGGCCTCGATCTTTTCCAAAACCCGGTCGTAGCGCTGCAAACGATCTTGAATGTAATCAAGATAGACTTTAGCAGGGTTTTTTCCGCGCCAGATATCGGCCTCTTCCCGATAGGCCGATGGCTTCCCCGCGGATACAGCCGCCATAAAGGCTTCCGCTAGGGTATTGCGAATATCCCGGGAAAGGCGATTGGTAAACGGGTCGAATTTACCGTCTGGCATTTTACTATCAGAATCAGAAGCTGTCGGTCTCTTCATCATTCAAACACTACTCCCATTCTTTTAATATCTGGTTCACGATTTTGCCGTCAGCAAGTTTGCCAAAATGTTTCATGACAGGTCCCATGGCCTGCATCCTATTTTTGAATTCTGAGAAATCAATATTATCTCTTATCCATGCAGTTATTTCTTCCTGGTCAATCATCTTCGGCAAGTAGGATTGCAGATTGACAAGGTATTCGGAGGTAGACTGCCCGGTTGCCTCCAGGACTGTCTGCTCGGATTTTACGAGTCCCTTGATAATCCCGATGACATCATCGTTGGTGATTTCTTCAGGCTTTTTAAGGCGGGTCGATTTTTTACCGCTTTCGAGGGTGATCGGCACGGTCAATTTGGGAAACTCCGATATGACCATACGCAAAGTATTGCGAACTTCCTGGTCCTTATTTAACATGGCTGCCTTGAGGTCGGCTCGAACCTTGTCATGCAAGGAAACCTTCATCTCCTGGCTCCAACCATACTCCCCGTCGTTGCTCATTTTTTACTCCTTTAAATATTTAGAATGATTGTCAAAAGCATATCACATTTCATTGTCATTTAGGATAGGAAATTTTTGCACAATCAAAACCTAAATTATAATCGCTTCCAAACCCCAGGTTGTGCACGAAGACAAGGCGTTCCACGGATTGAAAGCGGAGCATACAAGCCAGTACGTGAGCATTTCAATCCGTGGAAGGCGCATCTTTAATTATTAAAATTGATGCGTCATCCAGCTATGCTGGACAACGCAGTATTCGTGTACAAGATGGGTTTTGAAAGCGATTATAGGAATTTGGGCGGTAGCGGGGGGGCAGCCTTCAGCCCCTGACCCGGAAGCAATATCACCGTTGAACTGCCATGGGCAAGGATTCGTCCCTCGCTATCTGTCACTTCGGCGTCAGCATATCCCAGTGTCCGTCCCAATTTGATTTGACGGCCTTTTGCAATCAGTTTACCGGAGACCGCCGGTGCAAGATAGTTCAATTTAAGATCAACGGTCGTAACGCCGGTATCCTGGTCTTCGATCTCATAGAATAAAGACCAGAAGGATGCGGCATCGATAATGGACGCAAATACACCGCCGTGGACAAAACCGAAAGGCTGTAAATGCTTTTGGGCCAGATCGATTTCCATTACTGAAAAACCGGCGCCCACCTCCGAGATCGTCATGGAAAGCAGATCAAAATAAGGACAGCGGTTTATCATTTGGTTGACTCTTTCAATATATTCGGGATTGATGGTCTTCATCGTACTTCTCCACCGGAAAATGCCTAAAATGCACAAATGTGCCTAAAATGCCTAAAATTGAATTCCGCCTCGGCGGGATTCGCTCCGTCTTTTATACAGGTCGTTGACGCTGGCAGTATGGGGGGCCAGAAATCAGAACAATAAAATGACAACTTAACGTGAGTTTCTATTTTCATAAAATAGATAGAATACATTTACTTTAGGCATTTCTTTGCACAGCTTGATTTTCGAATTCTACATGCCCTGTTCCAACGCTGTGGCTTCGTCTCGAATCCTACGCCAGGCCTGCTCAACATGGCGCCGCTCCGTGCTGGTCTGGCCGACACAAAAACGAAGCGTTATCCTGTTATCCATAACGGTGTGAGTCAGGTACAAATCCCCACTCTGGTTTAGACGGTCCATCAGCCGCTGATTGATTTCGTCTCCCCCCCGGTGACGAAAACAGACCAGATTTAAAGGCGGCGGCATGGCCAGCTCAAAGCGATCATCCGCCTTAACCCAGTCTGAGAACATCTGGGCGAGTGCAACATGACGCCGGACATGGTTTTGCAGACCCTCAACACCGTAGTGGCGGATTACAAACCACAGTTTCAAGGAGCGAAAGCGCCTTCCCAGCGGAATGTGCCAGTCGCGATAGTCGATCACAGCACCGGACTCGGTGGCCTGGTTACGAAGATATTCCGGTAATATACTCAGGGTTCGAATCAGCGTATTGCGGTCGGCCACATAAAAACAATCACAATCAAAATTGGTAAACATCCACTTGTGGGGGTTAAAGCAGTAGCTGTCTGCCAATTCCAGTCCGTTTTGAATCCAGCGAAACTCAGGGCACAGCGCGGCTGTTCCGGCCATGGCGCCATCCACATGCAGCCAGATGTTATGATCGTTGCAAATGCTGCCAATCTCCGGCAGGGGATCTATCGCGTTGGATGATGTCGTTCCAACCGTGGCCGATGCGAAAAATGGCACGCGACCCGCCTGCCGGTCCTTTTCTATCTGCCCGGCCAAAAGGTCCGGCCGCATGGCGAAGCGGTCGTCCACATCGATCAAACGCAGGTTTTCCCGACCCAGGCCGGCTATTTTAACGGCTTTCTCAATGGAAGAATGAGCCTGGCTGGACGTGTAAGCGACGAGGCGACCGTCACAGCCCTGCTCATTGCTGGTAAAATTGGTGGATCGTTCGCGGGCGGCCAACAATGCGCACAGGGCGGCGCCGGAGGCCGAATCCTGTATGACACCGCCCCCGCTGCCGGCCGACAAAAATTTTTCCGGCAAGCCCAGCATCTCAACCAGCCAATCAAGAACGTGGGTTTCCAGTTCGGTGCATGCCGGGCTGGTGGCCCACAACATCCCCTGGACACCAAGGCCTGCTGAAAGCAATTCTCCCAGTATGGCTGGCCCTGAAGTATTGGCCGGGAAAAAAGCAAAAAAGTTAGGTGATTGCCAGTGGGTCACACCGGGAAGGATCAGATCCGCTACGTCCTTGAGGATAGATTCAAAAGCCTCGCCTTCTGTGGGGGGATGGTCGGGCAAAGAGGCCCGGGTCTGACCGGGTTTAGACTGGGATAGTACCGGCATCGATTCAATATTTTCGTAATAATCGGCTATCCAGTCCACCACCTGGCGCCCGTGGCGCCGAAATTCTTCCGGTGTCATGTGGTAGGATTTGTGTTCGTTCATGGTTGCTCCGGTTCTTGGTTCTTAGGTTGATATTGGTGGGCCAATAAGTCCCTTGTGATTGGGTTCAAAGGTTCAGGGTTCAACGTTCAGGGTTGACGCTATTCGCACTCAATGGTGGAATTTTTTTAACCTCTGAACCCTGAACTTTGAACCTTTGAACCACTATTTACTAACCCTTGACCCGATCATAAATATAGAAGTTGTAAGGCTCAACACCATCTATAAATTCTGATTTGGTCATCTTAAAGTCGGCTTCGGAAATTTCGGGGAAATAGGTATCCCCGGCAACCTCTCTGGGCAATACGGTTAAATAGATCCGGTCAGTTACCGACAGTGACGCTTGATACAATTGACCGCCGCCGCAGATAAAAGCTTCGGTTTCCCGGGGCGGACAGGATTGGAGGGCACTGTCAAGATCATGGGCGACGATGCAGCCCGGGGCTTGATAATCGGATTGGCGGGTGATGACGATGTTGGTCCTTCCAGGCAAGGGGCGGCCGATCGACTCATAGGTTTTTCTGCCCATGATAATGGTGTGGCCAAGGGTAATTTCCTTAAACATCTTTTGTTCACCGGGAATCTTCCAGGGAATGTCTCCCCGGTTGCCGATAACACGATTGGATGCCATGGCGACGATTGCTGAAATAATCATGTCATTTACTCCTTTAAAGCTCCAATTCCATAAAGCTGGGGTTGTCAAGGGGGTTGTGGCAATAGGCTTCGATGGTTTTAAAGCCCAGGGAATAATAAAGCCCTTGAGCTGCTTTCATGGATTCGATGGTATCCAGGCGCATTTTTTGATATCCCAGTTTACGGGCCTCTCCGATCACAGCCTTCGCCAGCGCCCTGCCGATACCACAACCCTGATAGGCCGGTATAACAAAAAGCCGCTTCATCTCACAAATTTCATTTTGCAAAGGGCGCAGAGCCACGCAACCGGCATGGCCATCGGCTCCCTCTGCCAGCAGAATGCAACCCTCTGGAGATTCATAGTCACCGGGCAATCCTGCCAGCTCCCGGCTGAAGCCCTGAAACTCCAGATCAAAACCGAGAGAATCCGCATATTGCATAAACAGTTCACGAACCGATTGATACTGAGCTCTGGTTTTAGCGTGAATTATTTGGGTCATGGTCTTAAGACTATTGGTTTCAGGTGTCAGGTTTTAGGTGTCAGGCAGCTCTATGCTGTTCCCGAGCTTCTATCGACTGTTACGAGTTGCGGGTTGCGTGGTGAAGATCAGATCAATCCCAAATCCCAAATCTTCAGGTGCCCTTTACATCATCTTATTAAACAACGTCACGTAATCATCCTTTGTCATCGGCCGGGGATTATCCACGTTGCTGCCATTCACATAGGATTTGATAGGCCAACTCTTCAATATCCTCTCCTTTACGCCGAAGCTGCTGAAGCTGGGCAACTTTACGTCCACGGCCAGTTGCTTTACGGCTTCAACAGCTCTGCGGCCCCATCCTCTGCCGAATCAGAAGGAATTCCCATGGCCAGGGCAATTCGGGCATATCTTTCCCGGCAATAGTCCATGTTGTATTCCATTACCGCCGGAAGCACGACGGCGTTGCAAACGCCGTGGGCCGTATCGTATTTCCCGCCCAGCGCTTCGGCAATGCAATGGACAGATCCCACATCCGAATGGCTGAAAGCAATTCCGGCCAGTACACTGCCTACCAGCATCCCGGCCCGTGCTTCCATATCAGCTCCCTCAAAGACCGCTGTTTTCAAATATCTGGTCACCAATTCGATGGCATACAGGGCCGCAGCGTCCGCCAGGGGTTCGGATACCTTGGCCGTATAGCCCTCGATGGCGTGGGTCAGGGCATCCATTCCGGTCGCAGCCGTCAAACCCGCTGGCATCGTTATTGTCATTTGCGGGTCAAGCAGAGCAATCCTGGGTGCCATGCATGGATGTTTGACAGTGAATTTAAAGCCTTCCCCGGTATCTGTGATAACGGAACTGAATGTCACTTCACTGCCGGTTCCGGCTGTTGTCGGAATGGCTATTAATGGTAATACATCTCCGGAAATTTTATGCCCGCCTTCGTAATCCCGGACGGCCCCCCCATGGGTGGCAAGCACCGCAATGGCTTTGGCACAATCGATGGGACTCCCGCCCCCAACTGCCACCAGGCAATCTGCCTGTAACCCCTTCGCGATTTTGGTACCCGCGTGCACGTTGTGGTCTTTGGGATTAGGCTCAACTTCACTGAAAATTTCATATTCCATCCTGGCCGTCGAAAGCTGGTCGCCAATGGCAGATAAAAGCCCGGAGGCCTCTATTCCGTTATCCGTAACTATCAGCACTTTTCGGGACCCAAGCGCTTTTATGGATTCCACCAGTTTTCCGGTTGCACCGACACCGTATTCGATTCTCGTCGGCAGCTCAAAGCTAAAACTGTTTAACAAATTCATGTGCATTCAGTCCTTAGTAGTCGTCCATTCAAATTGTTACCTGGATTTTGCACGGGTCGGAGCCTTTCATGTGCAAGATTCGGGTATTAAACTACTTGCAAGATCGGATGACAATTAATATGCTAGAATGAGTTATATGGCAAGGATATAGGAAACCGATCCCATGCATAAAAACAAAAACGACCGGAAAATTGAAGATCACGCCAACCCCGCGCGCGAAAGATATGTTCGCAAGGTGACCTGGATAGGTTTAGTAACCAACATTTGTCTTTCCAGCTTAAAATTTGCGGCCGGCTATTTCGGCCACAGCCAGGCCCTTATCGCCGACGCCATCCACAGCCTAACCGATACGACAACCGATATAGCCGTTATCGCAGGCTCCCATTACTGGTCGCAACCCCCGGATGAATGCCATCCCTACGGGCATCGGCGGTTAGAAACCCTGGTGACCGTATTTATCGGCCTCATGCTGGCTGCTGCGGGTATTGGAATCGGCTGGGAAGCAATTTCCACCCTGCAAAAAAAACATGCAACACCGCCGGGATGGATCGCTTTCTATGCCGCCATGGCATCCATTGTCGCCAAAGAAATTCTCTTCAGGTGGACCATTGCAGTCGGTAAGAAAATCAAGAGTCCGGCCCTGGCGGCCAATGCATGGCATCATCGCACCGATGCCATCAGCTCCGTGCCGGTCCTGATTACTGTCGGGGCTGCATTGATTTTCCCGTCCTGGTCCTTCCTGGACCATGTGGGTGCCGCCATCGTCTCGGTTTTTATTTTACATGCAGCCATTAAAATTATCTGGCCGGCTGTCGGTGAACTCATAGACGCCGGTGCACCTGAAGAAATTCAAAAAAAAATTATGGAAATTGCCTCCCATACGATGGGCGTCCGGGAGGTTCATGCCATCAGGTCCCGCTATATTAGTTCAAGCATCCAGGTTGACTTGCATATTGTCGTGGATGGCACCATCAGTGTCCGGGAGGGTCACACCATCGCCGATAGCGTTGAAGATAATATCATCCGCGGCATCCCGGATGTACTGGAGGTGGTTGTGCACGTGGATCCTTCCCGGGTATCATCGGATAATCAATTTTCAGTTGAAAATAACTAAAAACCATAATATTATTAAATTGTTAGGTTTGTGAAGGAAATGCCTAAAGTGCACTAAAGTGCACTAAAGGGCCTAAAATTGATGTATCGCTGCGCTCCAACTATTATGTTGAATAATTTGCTAAGTGCGTTAAGATTTATTTAGCTTCAAACTAATTATTAATAGAACAGTAGGTGATGGGATACCATGCCGGTTTTTGAATACACCGCCTTAGATGATAGGGGAAAATCCACCTCCGGCATTATTGATGCGGAGGGGGCCCAGGCCGCCCGCCAAAAGCTGCGTACGTCAGGGATTTTTCCGGTATCAATTAAAGAAACCCAGGAGACAGAACCGAAAAAAGAACCGGGAACATTCAACCTGTATTCACGGTTAAGCCGCACCAAACCGGTGGAGGTCGCAATGATGACCCGACAGCTGGCAACCTTGATTAGTGCCGGCTTTCCGCTGGTGTCCGCCCTTGATGCCCTGATACCCCAGACCAAATCCCATGGTTTCAAAAAAATCCTGGCCCAAATCAAGAATTTGATTGTGGAAGGCAACAGTTTTGCCCGGGCCCTGTCAAATTATCCGGGACAATTTTCGCCCCTGTATGTCAACATGGTTCGTGCGGGTGAAACCTCCGGAACCCTTGAAATTGTTTTGGAACGGCTGGCTGACATAACTGAAAAGCAGCAGGCTCTAAAAAATCGAATCCAGACGGCTCTGGCGTATCCGATTTTTATGCTGGTTATCGGCACAGCTGTTTTATTTATACTTTTGATCTATATTGTCCCCAGTATTACATCCATTTTTGCCGACATGAATCAGGTTCTGCCGACACCGACCCGGATCCTGATTTTGTTGAGTGACTTTTTAAAATCCTACTGGTGGAGTGTTTTCATTATTATCGCGGCTGTGGCAGTGTTTTTTAACCGTGTGAAAAAGACCGAAAAGGGACGCTACTGGATCGATAAAACGATGCTTTTATGGCCGGGGGTCGGCATCCTCGTCAAAAAGCTTGCCGTTGCTCGTTTCGCGCGCACGCTGGGATCTCTATTGGAAAACGGGGTCTCCATGTTGATTGCCCTCGATATCGTCAAAAACATTGCCGGCAACAAATTGATCTCCGATTCAGTCGAAATGGCCGCCATTGAAGTCGGCAAAGGACAGGGATTGGGGGTGGCCCTGGCGGAAAGTGGAATTTTCCCCCAGCTATCCATCCAGATGATCCAGGTCGGGGAACAAAGCGGCCAACTGGAAACGATGCTCACAAAAATCTCAGAAGTATTTGAAAATGAGGTGGAAATCACTATCATGCGGCTTACATCATATCTGGAGCCGGTGATGATCCTGATCATGGGATCTATTGTCGCCTTTATCGTTTTATCAATTTGTCTGCCGATCTTTGAAATGAATCAGTTGATACGATAAGCCAATATTCATTATTTAATTTAATGGGGAAGGGAAAATCAAATGTTGCAGAAGTTGAGATATGACAACCGGGGGTTTACACTCATAGAGCTGATGGTTGTTATTATTATACTTGGTATTCTGGCCATGTATGTGGCACCCAAAATCATGAGTCGACCCGGAGAAGCCAGGCAGGTCAAAGCACGCCTGGATATTCAGAACCTTGAAAGTGCTCTAAAATTATACAAACTCGACAACGGTACCTACCCGACCACTGAACAGGGTCTTCTGGCTTTGGTGGAACAGCCTGAAACCGGGACGATCCCCAAAAAGTGGAAATCCGGCGGTTACCTCGAAAAGGGTAGAGTCCCCAAAGACCCCTGGGGTAATGATTTTGTTTACTTGTCTCCCGGCCTTAAAGGCGATTTCGACATCATTTCCTATGGACTGGACGGGGTGCCCGGTGGCGAGGAGGAAAACAGAGATATCAACAATTGGGATATCGAATAGTAAATTAGTCGGTTGTCCTTTGTCTGTTGTCAATTGTTTGCACTTAAGTCTGGCGATTAATTTACGCAACTCACATCATTAAATAGTGGCCATGCAAGCAGGTACCGATCTATTTCTATAATTAAATATTTGTTATCGTTATAAAAAATTAGTTACAGGTCATGGCCGATCCCACAATAAAGCAGGGCTTGATGATAGGCAATTACGCCCATATGAAACTTAAAATCCTATTTTAAATATCGCCGTCATGAATCCAAAAACCCCAAAATCATACACACACATTCACAACGGACCTGGTAATGGATTTACGTTGATCGAGCTGATTGTTGTCATGGCGCTTATGGGTCTGATGCTTTTTTTTACACTGCCCCGGCTAGGGGACAATCCGTTTTTGGACGACAGCAAACAAAGTTCGCGCTGGCTGATCGGCAAAGTGCAATCGTTAAAAGAAAGCGCCATCCGCGATCAAAAGCAGTATTCCCTGCATTTTGATCTGGGTAGCGGTCGGATTTGGGAAACCAATGAATCAATGTCACCGGAAGATATTGAGGATGCAGCTTTAAACAGCAGCTACTCCCTGCCGGATGAGCTGAGGATCCTTGATATTGAGTATCCGCAAAAAGGTAAAATTTATACCGGCCAGGCAGAAATCATTTTTTACAAGGCCGGCTACACGGACAAGGCCTTGGTCCACATGCAGGAGGGCAATACATCTTTAAGTTTTTTAATCGAGCCCTTCCTGTCGAATGTCCAGTTTTTTGAAAGCTATGCCAGTTTTGAGGACTGATTTTCGATTTCAGATTTTGGATTTGGGATTCATCCGATTGCGGATTTGGGATTTCGGATTGGGGATTTGGATTCTCGAAAATTCAGTGCCGGCAAATAATGGTAAACGGTATAAGCCACAATATCGAAAACAGATGACAGAAAACAGAATACAGATGACAGATTTTCTTGATTGCGGATTTCGGATTGCCTGTATTTCACCCCGCACCTCGCAACCCGCAACGCGTAACCCAACACGCATCCAGAATCGAGTATCCGGAATCGAGTATCGACTATCGAGCTTCCAGCATCGAACCACCGGCTTCACCCTGCTGGAGGTTATGGTGGCAATGTCCATTATGGCCATCGTTCTGGTCAGTGTTTACAGGATGCACTCGCAAACGCTGACCATGAATACCGCCAACAGGTTCTACACCCAGGCTCCCCTGCTGGCACGGGGCAAACTGGCACAGTTGGAGGCCAGCGCATCAGAAATAATTGCCGGTGATTCGGGGGATTTCGGGGAGGAATTTCCCGGTTACAGCTGGAACGTCACCGTGGAGGAGGTCTCGTCAGAAGCGCTTGGTGAGGCCGCAAATGATTTGAAACGGATTGATTTGATGGTTTCCTTCAATAACAATGAATATGTCTACAATGTCAGGACCTACCGGCTGATGCAAGATTGATCAAGAGGCCAGATGACAGAAAACAGAAGACAGATGACAGATTTTCTCGATTGCGCATTTCGGATTGTCTGTATTTCACCCCGCACCTCGCAACCCGCAACGCGTAACCCAACACGCATCCGGTATCGAGTATCCAGCATCGAAAATCCAGCATCAAGAACCCAGCATCGAGCAACAGGATTTACCCTCATGGAAATCCTGCTGGCCTTTTTGATTCTGGGGATCGTGGTGACCACTATTCTGGCCTCTTTCAACGCCGTCTTCTCCACCACCGACACATTGAACAGCAGCAGCCGGTTTTATGAAATGGCCAAAAGTTGCCTGAATCGCATGACCCTCGACCTGGAAGCTTTTTATGCCCATCAGCCACCGCTTTACAAAAAACCGGAGTTTGACGATCCACCCGATCCCTATCGCATTGTCGGTTCCACAATCGATGTTGGTGGCACAAGTTTTGCAACAATTAGATTTACCAGCCGGGCCCATATCCCTCTGGGAATAAGCAAACGGGACGGTATAGCTGAAATTGTATATTACGTCCAGGCCAAAAATGACGGCCAAATGGTCTTGAGACGAGCGGATCATCTGTATCCCTACCCGGAGTTTGAGGAAAGTGCAGGCGATCCTGTTATGTGCAACAACATAAAATCGTTAGTATTTAAATACCTTGATGCTGACGGCTCTGAACTTGACGAGTGGGATTCCGATTCAGACGAGTATGGATACGCAACACCGGCAGCCATTCGCATTGCCCTTGCAATCGGCGATGAAACCACCGCATACGATTTTGAAACCACTGTCAGCCTGGCCGCCCATCGTGAAAAAATCGAGTAAAAAAGTATTAAAATGGCACCATCATGACGCTATTAAATAAAATTCTCGCAAACAACCGGGGAATCGCTCTGCTGATAACCATATCAGTAACAACGATTCTGGTGGCCGCCGCCCTGGAATACAACCGCCGCGCGAGATTTGAGGTTATCTCCACTGCCGCCGTACGGGACCGGCTGACACTGTCATATGTGGCTTCCTCCGGGATACATGTTGCCATGGCCCTGCTGATTAAAGACAAAGGCGAGTCACAGATCGACTCCCTTCAGGAAGACTGGGCGAATCCCGAAAAGATAGATGAAATTCTACAGGAAATCCCATTTGAAAACGGCAAACTCGCAGTCAAAATTAGCGATGAGCTGGGAAAAATCCAGGTCAATGCCCTGGTCAGGTTTCCGGACAGCCGCCAGTTCAATGAATCCCAGTTGAAGATCTGGGAACGGATCCTGAACGTTATTGGAAGCGAGGATGACCTGCAAAATGACAGCAGCCCCACGGCCATCGTTAATTCGGTGAAAGACTGGCTCGATGGGGGTGATGACGAGGCAACTACCGGTTTAAGCGGTGCTGAATCGAGCTATTATGAGGGACAGGACCCGCCCTATGCAAGCCGCAACGGTCCGATATCGGATCTGAACGAACTCCTGCTGATAAAGGGAATTAGCCCTCAGCTCTATTACGGAACCAAGGACACACCGGGTCTGGCCAATTATATGACCGTCCATGGGCTGGCTGTCGGCGCGGGAACCAATTTCAGCTGGCCGGGGCGCATCAACATTAACACAGCTGATATGCCGGTGCTGGCAGCCCTGCTGGGATCCGAAAACCAGGATCTGGCCCAAACATTTTATGATTTCCGGCAGGAAATGGCGGCCGAAAAAGATGTTCATGACTTTTCGGATCCTAAATGGTATAAAAATATTACCGGACTCAGTGATGCCGCGATTGATACCGGAATGATTACCCTATCCTCCGATGTGTTTCGCATTCAATCCACTGCTTCCCTTGGCGGCATCCAATCATCTGTAACCACGGTTGTAAACCGGGTCCAAAACCCCGATTCCGGCAAATGGTCTTGTAAGGTTTTAAGCTGGGAGACGAACTAAGCAATGAGCAGAAAAGTACTCGGTATCAACATTGGAAAAGAATCCGTATCCGCGGTGCTGGTGAAAACCAGCCTGAGGGAAAGCCGGATCGATACCCATGCCTATATCCCCATACCTGATTCCGAAGAGGGCCCGGATAACATCCAACCGGCCCTGGAGGCCCTCACCAGTCAAATCGATCCGGTGGGATGTGATTGTGTTGTCTCAATCTCGGCTGACCATTTTTCTTACCGAATCCTGAAAGTCCCCTTCAAAGAGGTCAAAAAAATTCGAATGGTTTTGCCCTTCGAGTTGGAGCCTACGATCCCGTTTCCGGTTGATGACCTGGTTATAGATTTTATTGATCTGGAATCGGACCGCCCGGGTGACCAGACAGATCTGATTGCCGTGGCAGTGCCGAAATCAGATTTAACCCCTTATATAAAGAACCTGGCGGCCGTCAAAATCGACCCGGAAATGATAACCGTCAGCGGTCTTCCATCAGCCCTCTTGCTGGCCCGTCAGGCTGATCCTGGAGAGGATCAGCTTTTTCTTGAAATCAACAAAACGATCAGCACCCTGTTCATTGTCGGCAGCGGCCGGATAAAACTGCTGCGATCCATTCCAACACCGGTGGCTGAAGATACCCGCAGCGGAGCACTGGGGGCTTTTGTCCGACGAACGCTGGCAGCCTATGGGGAACTCTCCCGTTCGGTTTTTCAACCCCTGGATATCGTGATGACCGGCTCCGGTTTAAATGGTGACAATTTTGATAAAGATGTCGCCGACGCCCTGGACCTTCCCGCCAACCGGTTGAATATCTGTGACCATTTGCAAATTCCCATAGACGACGAAGACGTCAACCCGTGGGACCCGGCCTTGATGGACAGTGCCCTCTCATTGGCCATGCTCGAAATCGAAGGCATCCGCGGGCTTAATTTTCACAAAGGTCAATTCGCCGCTAAAAAGCTTTTTTTAAAACATAAAAAAAATTGGATCAAGACCGGCATATTCGCTGCAGCCGTTGTTGTCCTGCTGTTATTCAATTTGATTACGGATTCATATACCCTGAATAAACAGCTGAATTTTTACGACCAGCAAATGCACAGCCTGTATCAAGCGAGATTCCCCAATGAAAAAATAGTCGACCCATTTAAGCAAATGCAGATAAAATTAAGGGATACCAAAAAAAATGCCGTGGTTCAAAGCGGCGCGGGGCCTCACCTGCGCAGTATCGATATTTTAAACGCCATTAGCGGCAGCATTCCGGAAACCATCACGGTCGATGTTACCCGGATGGTTATTTCACCGGAAACCGTACTGATTTCAGGAACGACAGATACCTTCAATTCCGTCGAGGATATCAAAAGCAATCTGGAGCAGATTGACTTTTTTAAGAGAGTCACAATCAGCTCGACCAACAAGGACCGCTCGGGCAAGGAAATCCGTTTTCAATTGAAAGTGGAGCTGTAAAATGAAGCTACCGGCCATTTTAAAAAATTTAAACAAACGCGAACGCTATGGCATTATGCTGACGGCGGGTGCCATCGGTATTTTTTTAATTGCGGTATTTGTCGTTGAACCCTTTTTCAGCCGGGCGGCGAATATGAAAAACAGCCTGCAGACCAAAGCGGGTATGCTGGTCGAAATGCAGCGAATGCAATCTGAGTATACGGCCCTGACACAGCAGGCCAAGATATCAACGTCCCGCTTTGCCAGCCGGCAAAAGGGATTTACGTTGTTTTCCTTTCTGGACAGGCTGGCCGGAGAGGCCGGGATCAAAGACCAGATCAGCTACATGAAACCGTCAAAAACGGTTCAAAAAAATAGCCCCTATAAGATTTCACGGGTGGAAATGAAGCTTGAAGCCATTACCCTGGAACAGCTGACAAATTACCTCCATGGCGTTGAAACCTCTAAGAATATGGTTGATGTAAAAAAGATATCGATTTCTAAAAAGGATAAAACACAGGGGTTGCTTACGGCAGTATTGCAGGTTGAAACGGTGGAGATATAGGTGTCAGGTTTCAGTGTGTCAACCCAGCCGTTGGCTGCTGAAGCAACCAGATTGACCGGAAAGGAAACTCTGAAAAGCGAATATCGAATATCGAAGTAAGGTATTTTGTCTATTTAAAAAAAGGCAGAGCGCAGCGATTCTATCCTTCGACATTCTGCGGTTCAACATTCGATATTCTGCGGTTCGCTGTTCCAACCATGTGTAGTTTCATACGAGTCGGGTAAATGAAGTTCATTGGGTTCATTGAGTTGATGAAAATAATACCGTCGAAGAAGACACTACTATACACTGCCTATATCATCGGCATAACAGTCATTTTTTTATACTATCTTTTTCCGTCCGATGCTGTCAGAGACTATGTGGTTTATAAAATAACCCGGGCAAATCCGGGTATCAGCGTCACTATCGACCGCGTCAGCCCGGCGTTTCCGCCGGGGATCAAGTTGCACGCTGTCGGTATCGCCCAGGGCAACCGGGCGCTTGTTGATCTGGACAGCGTAAAAATAACGCCCGGGCTGCTGTCGTTTTTCAGCAGCACAAAAACCGCCAGGTTCAAAGGCAGTGTTAACGACGGCACCGTGAACGGATGGGCGGAAGTAGACAGCCGCGAAAACCAGCAAGCGGAGAAAATTGAAGGCACGATTTCAGGAGTTCAGGTACAAAGGATACCGGCCCTGAAACACCTGGGCGCCTATAAAATTTCCGGTAACCTGGGCGGAGATTTCACAATCGGGGCCACAGGATCGCGCCGCTCGATGAGCGGCAAGCTTACCCTGGTGGATTGCCGGATAGATTTCGACCAACCCATAATCGGGCAGTCGTCATTGGGATTTAAATCTATCAATGCCGATCTGTTTTTAAACAAGGGCACTTTGGCCATTCAAAAATTCAGTGCACGTGGAAATCAGCTCAACGCCGAAATTTCCGGCACCGTTGCCCTGAGCGGGAGCAGTCGCGGGAATGCGTTGGACCTGAATGGATCAGTAACACCCCACCATGGGTTTCTGGCTAAAATTGGAAACAGCATTCCGGCCGATCTTTTTCAGCAACAAAAAGCCGGGAAAACGACTATTTCGTTTAAAATCGGGGGCACCCTGGAAGCCCCGGACTTCAAGCTAAACTAGGCGCTTAGAAGGTTTTTTCTAGCAGCATGTTGTCAGGAACTAAAGGTCTCAGGTGTCGGCCCAGCCCCTGGCCGTTAGAGTGATCCGTTTGATCGAAAAAAGAGATTTCAGGCTTGTGGCGTTTATAAAAAAGCAAATATCGAATCTTGAATGTCGAATGTCGAATGTTGAAGTAATGTATTCTGTCTATTTTATAAAAAGGCAGAGCCTATCGATTCCATCCTTCGAAATTCTGCGGTTGGATATTCTGCGGTTCTGCGGTTTGCTTTTCAGCTCTGCAGAAGCTTATACGAGGTGTCAGGGTTAGGTGTATGACCAATCGCTATTTTAGCATCGCCAATATCTTGCTTCTAACCGCAGGGGTAATTCTGTGCGTAAAGGCCTTTTACGCCCTTGTCACCCCGCGTCCCGATTTTGCTGTAGCCCCGACCGCTGCAGCCAGACCGGTATCACCATCCGGCACCTCTTATTCACAGCCACCGCCGGCGGATTATAAGGCCATAACGAAACGCAATATTTTCAATTCGGGTACCGAAGAACTTGCGCCCCAGGCCCAGAAACTTGACATCGAAAAATTGCGGCAAACCGATTTGAAATTAAAACTCTGGGGCACGGTAACGGGTCAAAACGGACAGGCCTATGCCGTGATCGAAGATACCAAAACCAGACAACAAGACCTCTACCACGCCGGGGACACCATTCAAAATGCCGTGGTCAAGCTGATATTACGGGAAAAGGTGGTATTAAATATAGATGATCGCGACGAAATCCTGGCCATGGAGGAAATCCGCGGCCGCAGGGCAAGCGCCGGGAGCTCCCAAAATAAGGTCCGGGCCTCGTCCGCTGCCGGTGACAGAAAGCTGCCGGTATCTCGCTACCCGCGTAAAATCAAGTTGCGAGGCGATCAAATCCAAAAGGCCATGGAAAACCTGGGCCAGTTAATGGAGCAGGCCACCCTGCGGCCGCACATCGAAGATGGACAGCCTGCCGGCATCTCCATTACCGGTATCAAACCCAACGCCATATTCCGAAGAATGCGGTTGCGCAACGGCGATGTCATCACCGGTGTCAACGGCAATTCAATCGGTTCGGTTGAGGATGCCACCAGGGTGTTTGAAGAACTGTCGTCGGGATCCAACATCCAGCTCCAGATAAAACGCAGGGGTCGCGAGCAAACCCTTGATTATAGTATTGAATAAAATGAAAATTTTTACTAACATTATAAAATTGCATAGAATTCAAACGGAATTTATATGAAACCAACCCGCGCGAAAATCAAATATTTTCTGTTTTCAATCGTGTTTGTTACCGGCCTGGCGCTGGCGCCTCCATCCGGTCGGATCCTGGCCCAGGAAACCGCGAAGGAAAATCCGCAGCAATTTGTCTCCATTGATTTCAACAATGTGGATATCAATGTATTTATCAAATTTATGAGCGAACTGACCGGGACCAATTTTGTGGTGGATCAGCGGGTCAAAGGCAAGGTAACGATTATATCCCCGTCAAAAATTTCGCTAAACGAAGCCTACAAGGTATTTGAATCGGTACTGGAAGTTCACGGGTATACCACCGTGCAATCGGGCGAAGTGGTTAAAATTATCCCATCTCCGGATGCACGTTCGAAAAGCATTGAAACCAGGCTGCGGGAAGAGTCAACAGGCCCCAGGGACCGGGTGGTCACCCAGTTGATACCGCTAAAATATGCCGACCCGGTTGAAATCAAACGCCTGTTTACGCCGATGGTATCCAAAAGCAGCGTTATTCTGGCCTATCCACCGACCAATACCCTGATCGTGACCGATGTTTACTCCAACATCAAGCGCTTGCTCAAAATATTAAAAGAAATTGATGTCACCGGAATCGGCCAGGAAATATCGGTGATACCGCTGGATTATTCGGATGCCGCCAAGCTGGTGAATTTGCTGAGCACGGTGTTTAAGCCCACCCGACCAAAAGGCAAAGGTGCCGCTGAAAAAGTCCTCACCATGGTGGCGGATGAAAGAACCAACACCATCGTATTGCTGGCCAGCGAAATCGACACCGTCAGAATTAAAAGACTGATCTCCATGGTCGACAAAGGAGGCCCCGCGCGTCGGGGCCGACCCCTTGG
>CAVXZZ010000042.1:0-13473 GCA_963766255.1 uncultured delta proteobacterium | reverse complement strand
ACAGGGGCATACCTGTCATCCTCGCCTACCAATCAACCGGAATGCGAAGGGTCTGTTGATCTTTGTTAGTATACAGCAGGTATTTATTCTGGAGTGCCGTAACGATACAGGTCTCGGGTGATTTTAACATCCTGTCGACAGTATGCAATAATTTCGAGAATTTTCCCCTGTTGCCACCATCGAAGCGCCTGAAGCCCGTCAGCTGACTTGCCGGCACCAAGGGTGGCCGATGCCAGATGGTCCAGGGACAGACGAAACCCAAGATGGTTTTTCACCTCTTCAAGGATGTCCAGATTGGCGAGTTTCGCGAAATCAAAATCCGTATACCCTTTGAGCACCTGGTAATCAAACCGTTTGATGTTGAAACCGATAACCAGATCAAGGGTCTGCAGGTACTCAACAAACCTGGGGATCTGGTTTTCTAAAAAATCAATATAACGGTCTTCTTTTGAATCATATAATACCGCACAGCTTATTTTCATCAAGTCCGCCCGGTGCCATCCACCGACTTCGGCTGCGGAACGCTGGGTCTCCAGGTCGAAGACACCATAGTGCAGCTTCTGCAATGCTTTTTTAGGGGGGCGGCTTTGGGGCGCCGCATGATTCTGATGCGAAATGCGTTTGTTTTCGGGCGTGTGCGGCTTAACCTTGAGTTTGAGTTGCTCTATAATATAAACTGCCGACATTTTATCTATCGGGCGGTTGCCGGATCCGCATTTGGGTGACTGTACGCAGGATGGGCACCCTGACTCACAGCCGCACCCCTGGATGACTTTCAAGGTGTTTTCCAGCAGGCGGTCTGCCCAATGAAAGGCCTCACGGTTTAAACCGGCGCCACCGGGAATTCCATCATAAATAAAAACAGCCGAGCCCTTCAACTGGGGGTGGAACAGGGTCGCTAAACCGCCGAGGTCATTGCGGTCGGCCATCACCAGAAGCGGGAAAATACCAATGGCGGCATGCTCTATGGCATGGATGCCCCCCATGAAATCGAGCTCTTTGATTCCACCGCCTCATAAATGGTCCGTGGAATTTGAAACCACATCCCCTCGGTTTCAAATACCTGGGGCGGCAGGTCCAAAGCAATTTTATTGATTAGATTTTTTCCATGGATACGCCGGATTTCATATTCGGTGACCTGATCGGTCACTTTTAAGCGACCGACATGGGCGGTTGCCCCCCCCACCGGTTTTTGTGCGAAGGTTTCCAGGATTTTGGTTTCCTTATATCCCCTGACCTGGGTATAGTAATCCACATTTGCTCTGGACACTTTGATGGTCCGGCTATCTAAGTCAAGGCTGTCAACGATAAAGGTATTCCCGCGGTGCAGATATATGGCCCCGGGATGGGTTTCGCGAAATGCTCTGAATTCATCGATTTCTCCCCTATTCTCACCGGTGGCCCGGCTGATAATCTGAAATGGATTTCCAGAACCTCTAATATTCACATAGCGGTGAGGAATTTTCCTTTTAGAAACCAACATACTGCCGTCAGCACTGCGCAGAAGCTTTCCGGAATTCTCAAGAACTGCAATGGTTTGTTCGGCATTGCGGTTGTTGATCATAGGCTCCCCGGAGTTTAAAGGAAGTTCGGCGGCTGCGCACTCTAAATGCTGGGCTAAAATGTGGGTGTTGTGGGGATTGACCACTGCAGATTCAGGCGGCCGATTAATAAAATCTTCCGGATTTCGCATAAAGAATTGATCCAGGGCATCTTCGCCGGCAATCAGGATTAAAGCGGAGTCCTGCCCGCTGCGCCCTACCCGTCCGCCCCGCTGCCAGGTGGATACCACCGATCCCGGATACCCTACCAGTATGCACAGGTCCAGATCGCCGATATCGATGCCCAGTTCGAGGGCGCTGGTAGAGATAACCGCCAGAAGATCACCGTTTGAAAGGCGGGCTTCGATCTGCCGGCGTTCTTGCGGGTAGAAATCCAGCGCGGTAGGCACTGATACGGTCGGCAAAATCTCCGGATTGCTCTGCCGCCCACATGGTTATCAATTCGGTAAGTTTCCGGGAGCGGGTATAGATAATCGTTCGCAACCGCCTGTGAAGCGCTGCTTTTAAAAGGAGGATCGCTGCCTGGGCGGGACCCGTTTCAGGATTGACAAAAACAAGATGGCGGTTACCCCGGGGGGCTCCGGATTGAGTTATGGCGGTTACCGGCAGGCCGGTCAACTGCTGCGCCAGCCGGGCAGGATTCGCCACCGTAGCAGAGCTGAAAACAAAGGTCGGAGATGTTCCATAGCGGTGGCAGATTCTTTGAAAACGCCTGAAAATCTGGGCGACGTGTGACCCCATTACACCCCGGTAGGCATGAACTTCATCCACCACGACAATGTGTAAATTTTTTAAAAAATGCTTCCATTTACGGTGATGGGCCAGAAATGAAAGATGCAGCATTTCAGGGTTGGTTAAAATCACGTTGGGAGGTGACTCGCGAATTTGCTTACGGCGGTAGGCGGAGGTGTCACCGTCGTAGATGGCTGCTGTTGGCTGGTTTTCTCCGAAATGGGCCGCCATTTGTTCAAACGCCCGCAATTGGTCCTGGGCCAGCGCCTTCAGGGGGAATATATAGAGGCTTCGGGAGTTCTCATGGGTCTGAAACCTTTCCAGAACCGGCAGGTTGTAAATCAATGTTTTCCCACTGGCCGTCGGCGTGGCCACGATGACATTTTCCTCCCTCCGAATTTTGTCTATTGCCCGGCCCTGATGCCGATACAGTCTCCGAATTCCGGCAGCACGGAGGGCCTCCTGGATTGCCGGCGAGTATTGGGAGACTGATTCAGACCAGAGGGCCGGGGTTTGAGGCAGGACAGTTTGAAAGACAACCTGAGCTCCCAGGCGCTTGGATTTGACAAGCGACTGCAGGTATTCGGTGATTATAGATGGTTGACTCATCAGCTGTTGAACATAAGAATATTAGGCGGTAAACAGGCAGCTATGCCAATTGGAATGGATTTAACAACGAACCGCAGAACCGTAGAATATCCAACCGCAGAATTTCGAAGGGTGGTTTCGCTCTGCTCAGTCTTTTTCATAAAATAGGCAGGATACCTTCATTCGACATTCGATATCCATGATTCGATATTCGTTATTCTCTTTTTTAGGCCTTCCTTCGAAATTCAATATTCGATATTCTGCATTCGTTATTCGCCCTTAACGCTTGACCCTTTCCACATATTCCCCGGTACGGGTATCGATCTTAAGCAGCTCTCCTTCTTCGATGAAGGGCGGTACCTGCAGCACATAGCCCGTTTCCAGGGTTGCCGGTTTGGAATCGCCGGAGGCCGTGTCTCCCTTGACCCAGGGATCGGTATGTTCCACTTTTAATTCAATGAAAATCGGCAGGGATATTCCAATGGGAGTGCCGTCAAACAACAAAATATTGCATAAGGTGTTCTCTTTTAGGAAGTTGATGGTATCGCCAATCATTTCGACGGTAAGAAACTCCTGTTCGTAGGTGGATGTATTCATAAAACAGTATTGCTCGCCATCCGAATACAGGTATTCCATTTCCTGTTCATCCAGGTCCGGCTGTTTGAACTTTTCACCGGATCGAAACGTTCTGTCGAATTGGGCGCCGGTGACCATATTTTTTAACCGGCATTTATAAAGCGCCTGGCCCTTGCCGGGCTTGGTAAATTCGAACTGTACAATGGCATAGGGTTCGCCATCTATTTCTATTTTGAGTCCTTTGCGCAGATCGCTACTTTCAATCATATTGCTGATTTCCTTTCAATTGCTCGAACAGCGCTAACAAGCTGTTTTACTTTGACAATATCCTTTTTAAACCGAATGGGAATTCCCCGATCATCCAGGGAATTGGTCAGGGTACAGCTGTCGATACCCTCCGGTCGGATCTGCAGAATGCCCTCGGTCACATTGGTGGGTGATATCCCACCGGCCAGTATAACCGGAATGTTGCTTGCGGCAACAAGCTGGGCGGCTGTCTGCCAGCTGCAGGTTCGCCCGGTTATACCCACAAATTCCTTAACCGGCTGGGGATCCGCATTCGAATCCGGATCGTTTATCAGCAACGTATCGGTTAAAAAATAATCACTGGCCGGTTCAAAGACCTTCGCCAATTCAAGCGTCGGCACAAGGTGGCCCATTCCGGGCGGTGCAATCGGAATGGAACGCATGATCAGTATTTGCGGGAACCGTTTTTTAACCTCTTCCTGAAGACGGAGTAACCTGTGATGGTAATTCCAATCATCTTTCCGATCCGCCAGGGTCTCACAGAAATGGACAATGTCAGGTTGATAATAGTCTAAAGTGTTCAGAACTGACTTTGCCGAGTTGTACAATGGGATCAAACTGCTTTTGGCCGTTGAGGAGCGAATCAGTTCGACCGTCTCTTTTATTTCGGGAATTTTCCAATCAGCTTCGGAGAGAATAACACTGCCGATATGGTCAACACCGATTTGGATCAGTTTTTGCGCTTCTGCGGGATTCTGTACCTCGTAAATCTGAATGATTATTTTTTTCATTGCCATAAAATTGCGGTTGACTTTTGCAACCGTCTCTAACATATTCAGCCTGTTTTCGCAAACCGTTTACCGGAGTAGACCATGATTCTGATCATTGATTTTGGCTCCCAGTTCAATCAGTTAATCGCCCGCAGGGTGCGCGAGCTCCATGTATATTGTCAAATTGAGCCGCCCGGCATTTCAACTGCTGAGGTAAAAGCGCTGAATCCGGAAGGCATTATTCTTTCCGGTGGGCCTGCAAGCATTTATGAAAAAAACAGCCCCAAAACCGACCCGGGCATTTTTGATCTCGGTATTCCGGTACTGGGGATTTGCTATGGCATGCAATTTATGGTCGCTGGATTAGGTGGAACCGTGCAAAAAGCCGGCAAACGCGAATACGGGTTTGCCGAGCTCGAAGTTAAAAAACCCGAAGGCTTCTTTGAAGGGGTGAAAAAAAAGAGCACCTGTTGGATGAGTCATGGTGATTCCATCACAAAATTGCCGTCGGGTTTTAAAGCTACGGCTTCCACCGCCAACACCAAATTTGCAGCCGCCTCCTATAAAAAGAAAAAACTGTTCGGTGTCCAGTTTCATCCCGAAGTCGTCCATACCCAGATGGGCAAAAAGATATTGTACAATTTTCTTTACAATATTTGCGGCTGTAAGCGTTCTTGGACTATGAAGTCCTTTGCCAAACAGTCCATTGAAAATATCCGGGAGCAGGTTGGAGACAAAAAAGTTATCCTGGGTTTAAGCGGCGGGGTGGACTCTTCGGTTGCAGCCGTTCTCATTCACAACAGCATCGGCAAAAATCTGACCTGTATATTTGTTGATAATGGCGTGCTCAGAAAAAACGAGGCTGACAAACTTAAGGTGACCCTAAAACGGCACTTGCAGATCAATATCCGGTTTGTAAATGCCCGAACCCAATTTTTAAAAGCCCTGACTGGGGTGACCGATCCGGAGAAAAAACGCAAAATAATCGGTCGTATTTTCATGCAGGTTTTTGAAACTGAAGCCCAAAAAATTAAAGGGGCTGATTATTTAGCCCAGGGAACCCTGTACCCGGATGTGATCGAATCCGTGTCCGCCTTTGGCGGTCCGACCTCCGTCATCAAATCCCATCATAATGTCGGCGGTCTGCCCAAAAAGATGAAACTCAAGCTTATCGAACCCTTAAAGTATCTGTTTAAAGATGAAGTTCGCCTGCTGGGCAAAGCCCTGGGGCTTCCCGATGATTTGGTCTGGCGCCAGCCCTTCCCGGGACCGGGCCTGGCGATAAGAATTATCGGTGAAATTACCCCCCGGCGCCTGACTGTATTGCGCAACGTAGATGAACTTCTGCTTGAAGAGATTAAAAATGCCGGATATTATAAAAAGTTGTGGCAGTCATTTGCCGTTCTGTTGCCGATTAAAAGCGTGGGGGTAATGGGCGATCAACGCACCTATGAAAATATTGTGGCGATCCGTGCGGTAACAAGTAAAGATGCCATGACGGCCGACTGGGCCAGGTTGCCCCATAAATTTCTGGGCAAAATTTCCAACCGGATCATTAATGAAGTCAAGGGTATTAACCGGGTGGTTTACGATATAAGTTCCAAACCGCCCAGCACGATTGAATGGGAATAAAATCATGGTTGAAGAATCCCCCCCTGAATTTAAATTTAGCGCTGATGAGCAGGATCCCGAAACCTTTTATCAGGAGGAAATTAAAGACCTGCAGGTCGAGAAGTTAAGTCAGAAGGTCACCCTCTTAACGATTCTTTTGCCCGTCCTGATTGGGATCGCCATATTTTTTGCTTATCGCGACCTCACCGGTCGGGTTAGCCATACCCAGGATACCGGTTCCTTGGAGGTTCAAAGAATCTCAAGGCAACTTACGGAACTATCCAAAGAATTCAATGACAAACTAATCACTTTTTCGACGACCCTGTCGACTCAGGATAAAGAGTTCGATACAACGGTTTCGCAGAAACTGGTCACTGTTAACGCGAACGTTACGGATTTAAACAAGAATCTGAAATCCTTAAACGAAAATTTAACCCAAACCCGCAGCACGGTCAACAACCTGACAGCCTCCAAAGCGGACAAAAAGAGCCAGGATGCCGCTTTTGCCAAAGTCAACGGGTCCTTAACATCACTTGAAAAAGAGTTGAAATCGTTGGCGAAACTACGGCAGGAACTGGAAGTCGTATCTTCCGGCATGAAAAAGCTGGAAGGTAATATGAACCAGAAAATTAGCGGCCGTCACAACCGCAACCGAGCAATCCATAAAGGATTACGGCCAGCTTCAAACCTCTATTTCCGATCTGTCGGAAAAAAAGGTTGATAAAGACACGTTTGACCTGGAGGTCTTCAAGCTCAAGAAAAATCTTCAGAACACCGTAGCCCGGGAGATGGCGGCAATTAACCAGAAGCTTGATGCGATTCAAACAAAAATCGATGACCTCCAGAAAAATAATCGATCACAAAAGCGGTCGATGAAGTCGTTACCCAAAAAAACATCACCCGCGCAATCCACCGGCTCAACCGAAGCAGCGATTCCCTCCAAATCAGGATCCATCGATGAACAGGATCTTATCGAATAGGCTTGGTCGGTTAAAATCGGTTGCCCGTTTGCCGGTTTAAAATAGTTTATAGATAAGCCTCGCGGAGCTTAAATTATGGATAAAGATCAGTTAATTCAACTTTTAAATGCGGTTGCCAAAGGCAAGACCGCCGCCGCCGATGCCGCTGAAAGACTCGAGCATATGGCCTATGAAGACATAACCTATGCTCACATCGATCATCACCGCTCCCTGCGCAAAGGATTTCCCGAAGTTATTTTTGGAGAAGGCAAAACAGCTGAACAAATTGCCGGCATTATGGACAGAATGAAAGACCAGGAGAATATCATTCTGGTTACCCGCATTGATCCGGAAAAAGCGGATGTTGTTTTGTCGCAGTTTCCCAAAGCAGTTTATCATTCTGATGCCCGGATGGTGGTGTTGAAGATTCGCCCGGTAGTCAATCGGGGTCGCGGCACCATTTTAATTATCACAGCCGGCACGTCGGATATACCCGTCGCCAAAGAGGCTTATTTGACGGCCGAGGCCATGGGAAATACGGTTGATACGATATTTGATGTGGGGGTTTCCGGCATTCACCGGCTGTTGAATCATCATAAGGCCATTGACCAGGCCAACGTGCTGATAGTTGTCGCCGGTATGGAGGGTGCCCTGCCCAGTGTGGTTGCCGGAATGGTGGATCGTCCGGTCATAGCAGTTCCGACCAGTGTTGGTTATGGCGTCAATCTCGGCGGATTGACAGCCCTATTTGCCATGCTCAACAGTTGCAGTTCAAATGTGGCGGTTGTCAATATCGACAATGGTTTTGGTGCCGGTTATATGGCATCCGCGATAAATAGGGAATAAAGGAATGGGGAAGTCGGAATACGGAATTCGGAAAAGGCGATAGCAGAGTTTCTGACTTTCAAATTTTCCGCATTCCACCTTCCAAATTCCAAAGCGCCTGAAACCTGACACCTGAAACCAAAAATTTAGTTTATCAGTTACCAGATTCCCTTTCAGGCGATGACATCGGGGGAAAATAGGAGTGTAAAATAATAAGATGCAAACCAACCAGGCCATAATGGCGTTTTCTCAGAGTGAAAAACTCAAAAGTGCGCTTATCTGGGCAAGCCAACTATCCGAGATGCATCTGGCGTTGACCGAGACTGATAAACCGGGAGCTGAAAAAATCATCAAAACCCTGGTGAGTATGATTGGCAATGAAATCGGTGTCGCTCAAAAGGCCGCCCCTCATGATGACTGGCTGGAGGCCGAAAAGGACATTAATACTGCCATGGTGATGCTCAATTCAGGGGTGGTGCCAGAATCCGGTTACCACCTCACCCAGGCCTTGAGCAAGGTCACCAACATCGGTCAACAGTCCATGACCCGGTTAATTGCTGAGGGGCTGCTTTAATCAGAAACTGTTTGATGAGGGAAATGAAGAGGTAGGCATTTCTTATTTGTAGCACTTGTTGGCTTTTTCAATATTCAACCTCGAAAATGAGAGGGAAAAAGCCAGGGTCATTTCCATGTCTTCCTTTCTTTTCGCATCCTGTTCCGCCTCCATCCTTTTCCAGGCTTTATTGGCAATTTCATAGGATGCATAACACTTCGTGACAGCACTCATAAAACAGAGGTTTTTTTTGCTGTTTTGTTTAAGATTACTAATTTCAGCATTGGCTGTATTTAACAATTGTTCAAACCGGTCAATGTCAATGTTGGATTCCACCCCGCGCTGTATTTCATCTAGAGTAACCAGCACTTTGGCTTCCTCAGGGGTTATACGGGGGCGACAGCTGGAATTCATAAAAGAAAACATAATCACCACTAGGACTACCGCCACTTTATGCATATCAATATCCTTTTGAGATGGCTTCCTAATTTTATTCCGGTGTTAAGTCATAGCTTTCCAGATTATGGTTCTGAAAAGTATTGAGAAGGGTCTTCTGTTAAGGCATCATTGGGCCGCCTATTATCGCAAATATCCTGATTAATGGTCCAATACTTTATCTGGAAAGCTATAATTAACTATAGCTTAGACCGGGTTTTTTGGCAAGGCGAAAACCCACCCTGGCGCTGTTCTCAGTCAGGTTATAAGTGCCCCCTGTCTATCACCTAATTAATTCTTTATCTCATTCCAAATTTGTTCGGTATCTTTCAGCGGCACACCGTCGACATCAAACAGGGGCTTGGTTGTTTCAGGGGTATATTCGTCCAATGCCGAATTGATTTGAGCGATCAGCTTGTCTACTTCCAGATCGTTCAACGTTTTGATCATTAATAAATCATCCTGGGCCTGTTGAAAATAAAAATCCAGGGTATCACGACCATTTTGGAAATATACAATTTTTTCTTTTAAGCTGGTCGTGTACCCGAGGAGCAGTTGAATAAGTTTAAGATTGTAATCAATTCTGGGGATCAAAACGGCTTTGTGGTAGGATTCAATCTGCATCTGATCTTTTTCTTGTCTGATCTCTTGTTTGAGGGATTCGGCTTTTTGTTCCAGTTGTTTTTTTTTAGTCATGGCCTGGTTAATTTTTTCAGCCAGGCTATGTTGCAAAGATGAAATTTCAGCCATTTTGCGTTTGAGTTCGGTTGTTTTATAGCCTGTTGCAGATACGGTTCCACCAAGAAAAAAAATTATCAGCCCGATGACAGCAAAACTGCATTTTAGATGCTTCCGCATATCAGTTCCCTTTTTGCTTACTTTCCTTTTTTGAATACGATTTATCCCACTTCGACTGTATTTAGAAACCCGGTTACATCACCCGCGCCATCTCATTTCTGATATCTTCTGAAACAAACAATTTGCCCCCCATGGTTTCCCATAACGCGAGATATTTCAAAGTTCTTTTATTCGGTTTAGATTTTTCAAAATTCAAACCCATGAGTTCGAGTTGATTACCATTCCATTCCGTCAGATATAACGCCAGTTCGGGTGGAAGCTCTGTCAGGCCGTTGAGGGAAATCCAATTGCCTTCCCACTTAAATAAATGCTTGGCCACTGCCGGAGAAAGGTTTTTAACGCTGTTTAAGCAGATCCAGTTACCCTGCCATTTGAATAGATATTCGGCCTCTGTGGGGGATAATTGGGTCAATCCGTTTAAAAACAGCTCCGTTCCGTTCATGCGGGAAAGACACTTGGCTGCTTCGGGGGTAATGGCGGTCAGTTCGGCAATGCGTCCATAATCCCCTGAACAGATTTCAGCAATTATTTTTTTATTTTCTTGCCCTATGGGTGCCTGCACCTTTTCAGCTTGCTGATTGAGTATTGAACTCCAGATGGTTTCGAGGGGGGTTAATTCCACTGGTGGCGGATCAACGGCGAGTTTGTCTGCACTTGGCTGGTATTTCTGAAGGGCAGCGTTCATATACCGCATATGCCGGTTCAGGTCGATGCCGCTGGCAATATCTGTCATTTGAAGATCTAACAAGGCTTTTCTTTTTAGGAAAAGCAACTCCTCGCTGCCGTTATGAACCCATTGGTCCGGCTTTTCGAGTTCTTGAATATATGCCTCACGGCGTTGAATGGTTCGAAGGCCGAGTTCGATGCGCTTGGTTTTTAAAGCCTGTGCAAAGGTGGAGATATTATCATCCTGCATTTCCCTATAAATTTGGTCTTTTAGCTCAGCGATCCCATTGCGGTAGTGCAGCTTCAGACGGTAAATTTCTTCCTTCTTGGCCAGCAATTCATCCCTGAGACGGGTGATGTCTTCTATTTTAGACAGATAATGGTCATTTTTTCCGGGAGGCTCCGGCTGCCGGGGTTGAATTTCCGTTTGTTCGGCAGGTGTCTTTATTTCGGACTTTTCCAGCAAGACATTTTCCGGCTTCCCCTTGATACCGAATAGGGCGGGCCGGCTGTAAATGACAGCACCCACGACCATGAGTATAATGATGATCGATACTGTTATCTTTTTGGATGTTGCCGAATCCTTAGCAGGCTTCTTTCCTTTTTGACTTTTACCAGTGCTTTTCGGGAGTGGTTCTTTTTTTTTGTCGAGCTTTTTTATTTTGCCCGGGTCCTTAATTGTTACGGCCTTTTTTTTGACTGGGCCTTCGCCGGGCTTTTCCTGCTTTTGATCACGTTGGGAATCAATCCCGTCATCTATTTCATCGTCATCCAGATCGGTAAAGTCATTTTTGTTGTTATTCGCTACCGGCTGCTCTTCTTCATTGACCCGGTGAATCACCATCACCATCGGCATCCGAATCCTTGATTTCATCCTCTGAATCAGCCACACCATCGCTGTCCGAATCATTGGATGCCGCTGCCAATGATATTACCTTTTCATCAGAATCCGGCTTATCCACCTCACCATTAATCTTGTCCAGATGAATTTCCGATTCATCACTTGGGTCATCGGTTGCCACTTCGGCATCGCTTTCAATTTGCCCACCAGGCTCATCTAAGGGGATTTCTTGTTCTTCGGCATCCGTATCCGCACCCATATCTCCAGGTGTATCGGGTTCATTTTCCTGCTCCTGATCACCGGTGTCATCCGTCGTTTTTTTCAACGGTTCAATTACGTCCCTTTCGTCCAGTTCCGTCACCGGCTCCTTGTTGGGACCGAACTCTGCAAGTAACTGTATTTCTGAAGGATTTGAACTTTTTGATTCGGTTTCCGTTCCCATTTTTCACCGTGCTTCCAATGGTTGGAGTTAAACGGTGTTGGTTTCACCGTTTTGGACAATCATATTCCAATATATTATCGGCTAATTTTGCTATTTCATAAGCCGGTTTGGTATATAAAGATCGGGAAAAAGGCTATGGATTGGGGAGGAACGTTCCTGCACGGCGCAAGGACCTTTAGATGATCCATTGCGCTCCATGGCGTAGGGGTGGAAACCGAAGATTAGAAGGTATCCCCAAAATTGTTGTCCCTATTCTGGGGCACATCACAGATCGGAACTTACCTGAACGGCAATTTTCAGTCGGATATTTTTATATCATCCAGCAATTTATCGAACGCCTGGTGATACGCATCATGGTCTTTCCAATTGCTGAAATCACAGATATTCCGGGTTTTATTGATGTATTCCGCCCAGGCCTGATCGCTTTCCAAAACCGCAGTGTCAACACGGATGGGCAAAAAAATAGGTTTTTTACGTTTGTTTTCTTCTGCCAGGGCCGCATTCACCTCTTCTTCGACCCAATCACTGGAAATCGAATCTTCAGATAGAATCAGCAAAATCATGTCACGCATCCGAATGTAATGATAAATTGAATCCCAGGTTTTTTTGCCTATTTTCATATCTTCGGAAGCGAACCAGCAGCGAACCCCATGGTTTTGTAGATCCGAATATAGTTTTTCCGCAAATTCGAGATCCTTGCCGGAGTGACTGATAAAACAGCTTTGATGCGACAGGCCTTTTTCCGTCAGCAATGCGATGTTTTGAATAATATTATCGGAAACACCTGTTTCTCGCAGAAAGCTTTCGGGAATTTTTCCATCCGATCTCATGATCGTGTCAATTCCTATTGATGAGGGCCCAAAATGGCGAGCCGTAAAAAGCTCTTTGATCAATGACAAATCCACATCGCCAAAATGGGTCCAGGCCATGGAAACGTCCCTCAAATCGGCATGGTGCATGTTGGTTTTTATAATGCTGGCTTTGATAAGGTTGGCTTTGGTGAGATTGGCTTCGCTGAGATTAGATTCGCTCAAATGGGCCCATCTGAGATCTGCCCGGTTAAGACTGGCCATTCTGAGGTCGGTTGCGATGAGATAGGCCCAGCGGAAATCTGCTTTGGTGAGGTCAGCCTCGCACAGATCAACCCTGACGAGGTCCGCCCGAATAAAGTAGGCTCTTTTGAGATCCGCTTCGCTCAAATCGCTTGCCCTGAGATAGGCTTCGCTGAAATTAGCTTCGCGCATTTTGGCCAGATTAAAGCTGGCCTTGCTGATACTTGCTGACCTTAAATCTGCGCGCACCAGGTTGGCGCCTCTAAAATCAGTATTTTTCAAGATTGAACGCCTGAGATCCGTATAACTCAAATTGGCATTGTTTAATTTCAGGTCGCTAAGGTCGACGTCTGAAAGGTCCGGCTCTATTTCCGGATTATCCTCACGCCATTGGTTCCATTCCGCCACTCCCTGCTTGATGATCTCAAAATGCTTCTCGTTAGGCATAATGCATCTCCCCAATGGCTGCTGCAAATTTGTCCAATATAATATATGTAACCGTTCACAGTTTCAGCGTTCAGGGTTAAGGACAAAGCCTGAACGCCAACTTGTATATTATACCATCAGGCCGTAAAAAAATGAACCCCCCAAAATTGGTGAGGCCATACCAAATCCGTTTAAAGCAAAGCCAATTGGACATTTCCGCCCGATCAAAAAAAACAAAGCTCCCAGGAAAAGATCTCTGAGAGCTTTGAATTGATGGTGCCCGGGGCGAGAGTTGAACTCGCACAGCCACTAAGGACCGAGGGATTTTAAG
>CAVXZZ010000041.1:0-17964 GCA_963766255.1 uncultured delta proteobacterium | reverse complement strand
ACGTCCATCAGGTTTGGCATTGGTCGATTTACGACTGATGAAGAGGTTGAAAGGGCGGTAGAGATGACCGTGAATCATGTGAATAAGCTGAGGGAGATGTCTCCCCTGTGGGAAATGGTTCAAGAAGGGTATTGACCTCAAAACAATTCAATGGTCGCAGCATATTAGACACATCGCACAGATTGAATCTTGTGTAGCATTTATTAATTTTATACTATATGTAAATTTTGTACACGTCGTGGATGATTGCTAAAATCCATCTGTGCTAAAATCCATCAGAACTGAGCATTCCCTGGAAATGTCCGCGAACTTGAACACATCATCGAGCGCGCAGTCATCCTCGCCGATGGCAATACCATAGAATTGAAACATCTTCCCGAACGCTTTCGCAAGGCAGATTCCCCACCTTTGGATGCTGCCAGAACATTCATGACGTTGGCTGAAAGGGAAAAGAAATACATCCTCGAGGTGTTGGAGGCAACCGGAGGCAACAAATCCAAAACTACCGAGCTATTGGGCATCAGCCGGGCAGCTTTGTGGAGAAAACTTAAACAATTCAAGCAAGACAATCATCGGGCAATTCCGGCAAATAAGGACAAGCAGGCAAAATAGCGCCAACATACGCCAATTTTCAAGGGAATCATCGCCGCACTAAACCATTTTCCTAACTGCCATCCCGAATCACCCGGCAAGATTGAATATCAAATGTCACTTCGCCGATATTCATATTTGTCTTGTCGCGAAAGCCGTCCGCAAAATGCAGAAAGCGATACACGTCGGCAAAGTTCGTCGCCAGGCCAACTGAGATACGAATTGCACCGGCGCTCTTTATTCCCCCGGTGCTGAATCACCTGTAAAAAATGGGGCAAGGTCAATTCCGGGCCATCATTCAACCCAGCCACCATATCCTCCGTCGTCAGCCCTTCTGCAATTTCACCCGCGCCGGGGTTGCAAAAGCAGCCGGTGCGCAGCGAAATACCCTCCTCGTTTGCCAGTTCTTCAATGCGCCGATAATCAAGAAGCCGCTCATCCGGCCCGTAGAAATTCAGCGTCACCGTTCCGCCGCGCATCTTTGTATCTGACGGACCATAAATTCGAACCATCGGTTTGCCGTTGCTGTGCTGCAATGAGAGCAAGTCTTCGAGCAACCAGCCGGTGAGGCACTGGACCCGTGTCCCAATGATGTTGATTCCCACCTTTTCCAAGTGCTGCAATCCGGTTTTGATGGCCGGGATGTCCAGATAGTTTACCGTACCGTCTTCAAATGCGGCTTCGTTGGGAGCCAGATAGTGGCCCTTTCCCTGCACGCTGGCAAAGTTCACCGTACCACCTGCAAACCACGGCCGTTTCATCTTCTGGAAAACCGCCTTGCGAATAAGCAGAGCGCCGATGCCGGTCGGGTAACCAAACATTTTGTAGAAAGAAATGGCTACAAACTCCGGTTTAACCACACCCAGATCAAGGCTATTGGTGGGTACATACGCTGCCGCATCCAACAACACATCCAAACCTTTGCTATGTGCCTGTTCAATCAAATCCAGCGGATGTTTTACGCCGGAATAGTTGGATTGAGCCGGGAAAGGCAAACAGATTGTTTCGATCCAAATCCACCGAATGTAGAATGTCATCCAGTTTGGCCTTATCGATGCGCAAATCCGGCTTCGTTAAAGGCACATAGGTTACCTGGGCCCCTTTGGCTTTTGCGAATTCACGGATGCCATTGACGGAGTTGTGATTGTCGAAGGTGAGAATGTAATGACTGGCAGGTGTAAACGGATATGCCTCCCCGACCAGCTTCAATGCACCGCTGGCATTTGCCGTGAAGACGGCAATGTATTCATCCGGCGATGCGTTGAAGTATCGGAGGACATATTTGCGGGTGTCCTCAACCAGGTCTGTCATTGCCAGGGACGTGGGGTTCGCTGAGTGGGGATTGCCGAGTACGCTGGACCGCAGCAATTCCATATGTTTATACAGTTGCGAATCGCTGTACAGTCCGCCACCCGTATAATCAAGGTAGACTTGTCCGTTAGCGTCAAGTCGGCTGTATTGGGCCTCCCGCCATTCATCTAACAACAGGGTTTGATTAAACGATGGAAAGCGTTCAGTAAAAGCCGAAAATCCATCTGCCATCTGATCTAATTCATATCTGTTTTTGTGGATTCCTTTAGCGGTGGTGTTCATAGGCATACTCCTTAAACAAGCCCGGCCAAAATGCATCGGCTACAATCAATTGGCAATCATTCCAGCAATCCGGGTAATTCGGACAGGTCTTCAATTTCAACCTGGGGCTTGCCGGGAAGCCGTTCCGGGCTTTGTCCAAATCGATTAATCCAGGCGACTTTTAAACCAAAGGCGGCCGCGCCAGCCGCATCCCAGGCATTGGAAGACTGAAAAACGATTTCTTCGGCTTTTAGGCCCAACCCATCCACCGCAATCTGATAGACACGGGGATCCGGCTTGAATACACCGGATGTTTCAACAGAGAAAATTTGGGGTATCATCTCTTCGAGCCGCGAATTTTTTACGGCGGCCTCAAGCATCGCCGGGGTTCCATTGGAAAGTATGGCAATTTGAAATCCACGCTTTTTAAGCTCGGCCAGGGCCGCGGGCACCTCCGGATAACAGGTCAATTGCAAATAAGCCTCCATGAGATCAGCGCTGAGTTCCGAATCCGTAACCCCGTGCATCTCGAATGCGAAATCGAGGGCCTCCCGGGTCACCTGCCAGAAATCAGCATGTCTTCCCATTAAGCTTCGCAGCCAGGTGTATTCCAGTTGTTTGGTGCGCCAAACCGCGGATACTTGATCGGCAACATCCCCCAGCCGTGCGCGGTGCTTTCCTACCGCGGAGTGAACATCGAACAGGGTCCCGTAGGCATCAAACACACAGGCCTTGATACCTGCAATTTTTTGATTCTCGGACATAGGGCCCTCCTTTAGTTGATCTTGCTTTCGATTCTCAGGGTCAGTCCCGTTATTGCACACCTGAATGGATATGACTGCCAGAAATGATCTGTTTGGGTGGCTTTGAGCATATTACGCCACCCGAAACAGCCCCGGCATTGCTGCCTTGATTTCAAGCAAGGGGGCGGCTTGCCTTTATGGAGAACAGTCGATTGAATTGATGGTTTGGGCATTCTGATTAAAAACTCCTGATCATATGGATTGAATGCCTTGCAGAATTGCCTCGGGTGCCATAGGCAAACCGGTCAACCGAACGCCGGTGGCATGACAAATCGCATTGGAAATTGCCGCGGCCACATTCACCATGCTGCCCTCACCAACCCCCTTGGCGCCGAACGGGCCGGTGGGCTCGTGGGACTCTACGATAATCGGGACAATTTCAGGTACGTCACAGGCCCTCAACAGGCGGTAATCGGTAAAACCGCTGTTCAATATGCGTCCGTTTTCAACCAGCAGATCCTCGGTCAGGGCAAAACCGATACCCATAACCCCTCCTCCGATAATTTGTCCTTTGACCAGCGCGGGGTTTATGGCTCGGCCCACATCAAAGGCGCTTGTTAATTTTAAAACGTTGACGTTGCCCGTCTCGGTATCCACTTCCACTTCCGCGAAGACGGCGCCGTAATAGCCGGGCATGGCGGGTGCTACACCGGCGGCAGACCCGATCACCTGCTCACACAGGCTCATGTCCTCGATCTGGGTTTTGCGCATCAGGTCGCTGATTAGAATTTTATTGTCAGGATGGGCGGCTTCGAATACGGCACCATTTTTGATTTCGAGTTGATCCCCGATCACGTTCAGCTCTTTGGCCGCGAAGGCCAGAAGCTTTTGACGGGCCTCGTTGGCCGCAGCCTGGACCGCAAGGCCGCCGCCGTATGCCTGCCGGCTGCCATGGGTGCCGCAATCCAGCGGGGTTGTCTCGGTATCGGTTTCGGAAACGGAAATCCTTTCAAATTCAATCCCCAGGGTCTCTGCCGCAATCTGCGCCAGAACGGTCCGGTTGCCCTGCCCTTCATCGGCTGCCCCCGTCACAAGGTTAACGCTGCCGTCCGCATTTATCATGATGGTGGCCGCCGCCGGATCGGGCAGTGCTTTGCCCGCACCGGTTCCATGCAGCACTATGGACAATCCGATTCCCCTCTTTTTGTGACCCTTGCCCGGCTTTTGGCGTCTTTTTATCTCCCAGCCGGATGATTGCGCACCTTTTTCCAGACACTCTTTCAAGCCGTTGCTGCGGATCTCCTGGTTCAAGACAGGGTCTATTTCACCCAGCTGGCGGTAATTTTTGAGTCTGAGCTCCATGGGGTCCATGCCAAGCTTTTCGGCAAGAATATCGATCTGGGATTCCTGGGCAAAATTCATCTGGGGATTGCCATAGCCCCTTAAGGCACCGCACAGGGATTTATTGGTAAACACCGCTTTCGCCTTCAAGCTGTAATTGGGGATTTTATATAACCCCACCCCTGTGGACAAACAGTCTGCCAGAACCCCGATATAGTGCGTGCCGTACCCGCCGACATCTGAAACAATTTCGACTTCGTTGGCCGTGAGGGTGCCGTCTTTGGCCACACCGGTTTTCATTTTTATGGTCATGGGATGCCGGGTTTCGGTGGCCATAAAATCTTCTTCTCTGCTAAAAGACATTCGGACAGCTCGCCCCGTCCGGCGCGAAAGCCAGCTGCACATCACCTCAAGACCGTGAATAAGGCCGCACCGTCCCCCAAAGGACCCTCCGGTATGCGGTTTGATGACCCGGACTTTATTCAGGGACAAATCCAGCGCTCCGGCAAGGTAATGCCGGCTCCAGTGCGGAAGCTGGGTGGAGGAGTAGACGGTCAGTTTGCCGTTGGACTGGTAGTGCGCCACACAGGTCCCGAAGGGCTCCAGGGCGGCATGTTTCTGCTTGGATGTACGGTAGGTGTTTTCAATGATGATATCCGCGCTATTAAAGCCTTCCGGGATGTCCCCGTACAGTTTTTCAAATTTGAAGGCGACATTGCCCCGATCGTGTATTTTGATATCGGTTTCTGCCATGGCCTTGAAGGGATCCTGCAGGGCCGGCAAGGGTTCATACTCCACTTTGATCAAGGCAAGGGCTTTGTCCGCCGTCGCTTGATCGTCAGCCGCCAGGGCCAATACGGGGTCCCCGATAAACCGAACCACATCATCCCGTAAAAACATCTGTTTTTTCTTTTCCTCGGTTCGCAGCGAAAACCAGTATTCGATTACTTTGGGGACCTCAAAGATGGTGGCCACTGCTCTGACGCCGGGCAGTTTTTCCGCGGCCGCTGTGTCGATATGCTTAACCCGGGCATGGGCATGGGGACTGCGCAGCAGTCCGGCATGCAGCATATTTTCAAGCTTTATGTCAGCCGCGTATTTGGCCGATCCGGTGACCTTGTCGATGCCGTCAATCCGTGGCAGGGGTTTTCCAACCGCGATTCGCGTTTCAGACATCAGAGCCCCCCTTGATTTCTTTGGCAGCTTTGAGGACGGCCTTCACCGGCTGCTCATACCCGGTGCAGCGGCAAAGATTGTTGGCGAGATGTTGCCGAATCATACCCTCGGTAACCTCCGGGTCATTTTCGATCAGGGGCTTGGCGGCCATGATCATCCCGGGTGTACAATATCCACACTGTGCCGCGGCTTCACTGACAAAGGCTTTTTGCAGCGGATGAAGCTCAGATCCTTTATGAAGTCCTTCAATGGTCAGGATGGTGCAATTGTCGGCCTGGGCTGCCAGCATCAGGCAGGACAAAACAGCCTGGCCGTCCAGATTCACCGTGCAGGTGCCGCATTCCCCTTCCCCGCAGCCCTCTTTGGTGCCGGTCAGGTCGAGCTGATCCCTGAGGACATCAATCAGCCGGTCACCCGGGTTCACAGTCAGTTCATGCCAGGTGCCGTTGACCTGAATCTTGATGTCGATTTTTTTCATCAGCCGCACCTCAGCAGACTGGTTTCAAGGGATCTTCGCACCAGCACCGCAACCATTTTCCTGCGGTAGGCGGCCGTTGCGCGAATGTCATCGATGGGACTGGCCTCCTCGGCGGCCGTTGCAGCCGCTTTTTGAATGGTTTTCTCGGTCAGTTTTTCCCCCGTCATCTCGGATTCAGCCCTTTGCGCGCGAAAAGAAATGGGCGCTGCGGCTCCCAGCGCTATTCCGGCAACCTCACAGCGCCCCTGATGGCAAATGAGAAAGGTGGCGACATTCACGACGGCCATGTCGATGTCCGTCTGTTGCCGCCTGAGCTTGACAAACGCGGTACCGGCTTTTTCGGAGCACCGCGGGATGCGAATTTCCAGCAATACCTCATCGCCATCCAGGGCCATATGGTTGGCACCCGTGAAGAAGTTTGCGATCGGAATTTCTCTTTTCCCATTGGGCCCTGCCGCCAAGAGGATGGCATCCATTACCAGCAACGGTAAGGCCAGATCCGCGCAGGCAGATGCACTACACAAACTGCCCCCCACCGTCGCCCGGTTTTTGATGGTTGGGGTGGAATGGGCCTCAGCCGCCTCAGATAAAGCCCGATAGGGACCTGGCAAAAATTGAGCAAAAGCGGCAATGGCATTAATATTGGTTGCTGCACCGATTCGGATCTGGTCGTTGTCATTTTTAATATAATTCAAATCCAGCCCGGCAATATCCACCAGATGGCTGATGCGATCATTCTCTTTCAGGCCGGGGCGCCGGGGCAAAATATCGGTTCCGCCGGCAATCACCCGGGCTTGCTTGCCATATTGGACCAGGATTTCCACGGCCTGGGCCAGATCCCGGGGGCGGTGATATTCTTCAACTGGTAAATGAATGCTCATTGCTTTATGGCGGTTGTCAAAATGCGTTTCCTATTTAAACATTTCTTTCTTCAACCGCTTTGACCATCCTTTCGTATTCAAGATCCTGTTTTTAAGATCGCTATGATGCCAGATAATCCTGTCTAAGAATCGTCTTGCGTACTTTACCGAGGGCGGTGCGGGGAAAACCCGCGTTAAAAATGACCTTTTGAGGCCATTTGTAGCGCGCCAGGGCCCCTTTACAGAATCCGATCACGTCTTCGGTGGTTAAATCCACGCCCTGTTTGGGAATAACAAAGGCGTACCCGACCTCCCCCCACCTCTCATCGGGAACACCCACGACTGCGATATCTTCTATTTCAGGGTGCGTGCGCAACACCCTTTCGACCTCGGCCGGATAGACATTTTCACCCCCCGAAATATACATGTCTCTTTTTCTATCAATCAAATAAAAGTAACCGTCCTCATCCATACGGGCCAGATCACCGGTGTGCAGCCACCCGCCCCTGATGGTCTCCTCGGATTTAACGGGGTCCTGCCAGTATTCCGTCATCATGATAGACCCCCTGACAACGATTTCGCCCACCTGGCCGGTCTCGCACGAACGCCCCTGTCGGTCTACAATTTTCACATCGGCGTGGAAGACAGGCCGGCCCACCGACCCGGGTTTGCGAACGGCATCTTCCTCATGGGCCCATAGGAGGATGGAGGTTTCCGTCTGCCCCATGATCTGGCGCAGGGAGAACCCGGCCTCTTGAAACTGGGACATGAGCTCCGGCGTCAACTTCTCACCGCCAATGGCGGCAACCTTCAGGGAAGAGTTGGCTGCTCGATTTTTCGAGGCTACCTTGACCAGGGATTTGTAGACCGTCGGAACGCCAAGAAATTTTGTGACCTGATATTTCCGGATATCCTCATAGGCTCTGTGGGGGTCAAACCGGGGATGCAGGATCAGCGTGCCCCCTTTATAGAAAACCGGCGAGGCCTGGATGAAAAGCCCACCGGAATGGAAAAGCGGTAAAACAAGCAGCATGATGTCATCGAAGTGGAGTTTAAAAAAAATATCGGCGTTCAGGCAGTTAAAAAAAGTTTTGCGATGGGAGAGCACCGCACCTTTGGGATGCCCGGTGGTGCCGGATGTGTACATGATGACGTGGGGTTCTTCGGGGGTGGCCGGCGCCATGGATTCCGTCAGAAAAGGGTGCTGCCCTTCACAGGCCCGGGTCCCGGTATGATAATCGAGGACATCACCGAAATCGGTGCATTCAGGGATACTGGCCAGCAGCATCAATGGTCTGCGGTCTTGTAAAGTCAGGCTAAAAACGGTCCCAGCATATTCGCTTCCAAAAACAAATAGCCGGGGACGAGAATTAGAAAGGGTGTAGTCCAATTCAGGGGCTGCCAGGCGGTAATTTATGGGTACAAAAAGGGCTCCCAACCGCGAGCAGGCCAGGTAGAGTTCAAGAAATTCGGGGCAGTTTGCCAGCATGACGGCGACCCGGTCCCCTTTTTCGATTCCCAGGGACTGCAGCCAGCAACAGGCTTGATTAACCTTCTGGTGGAGTTTAAGGTAGCTCGTATTTTGGCCTTCAAAAATAATGGCCGTTTTGTTGGGATGCAGTGCGCTCCAGCGTTGAACCCACCAGGCAATGTTCATGGACTTAATCATTTATTTTCCCTTGATTTTTCATATGAGATTTTTGGTCTATACCATATTTAAACTCATTCATAAATAATAATGACAGCTGCAAAAAATAAGGCTTCCAATAAATTGCATAACCGCGTTGTATATGCTAAAAAAATGAAATGGCTTCATTAGTTTCCCTTGATAAGAAAACGCAGACTGCCCTGCTGGATAGCCTTGCAGCTTTGGCCCAAATTTTTTGGGGACCCGATCCCGACATCAGCCGGGCGTTACGCCAGGGGGCATTTTTAAGTCCCTTTGAAGCCCTTGAATCCCGGGTGAATTTCGAACAGCCCGATATTTTCACCGACCTCAACGGCATCATTAATGAATTGGCAGACGAAAACGCAATTTTTCAGTACCTTGAGGAAGCCTATGTGCGCCTGTTTATTAATTCCCGCGAAGGCCTAACTGCACCGCTGTACGCATCCTGTTATATCACTGGTACGGCCTCCGACGAAAACGCGCCACTTATGGGCCCGCCTGCTGTTTTAATGCGCAAAAGGTTTGAGTCCAAGGGGCTGGCGATGTCGGAAACCATGCACGAAGCGCCCGATCACCTGTCGATTGAATTGGAATATCTTTATTTTCTATTGCAAAATGGGTGGGCCGATAACGATCCCGGGCTAATGTCCGAAGCCGTTTCTTTTGCAGGTGAAGCCATGCTGCCCTGGGTCACTGGTTTGCGGGAACGGATTGCCAATGAAAACCGTTGCCGTTTCTATCCGTTGATCACCTCTGTTGCGGCGTCAATCCTGGCTTATCTGGGCCGCCAATCACTTTCACCCTAATTGAGCGCCAACAAAATGGTGCAGCTTTTATATTGGGGGGATATAAAAAAAGGGCACAACACCCGTGCCCTTTTCTGTTCGCTGGAATCCGGGTCAAAACACCCGGCCGGCAACCCACCTATCCGTTACTCGGCTTTTTTAATGGTATATGAACCATCCTTTTTGTATTCCACTTCGGCTTCCAGATAGTATACCTTTTTCAAATCCGGTTTTAAATCCTGGAGCATGTAGTAGGATTCACCACTTCGGGCCCCGGTTGAACAAACGAAAACGATGGGTTTGTCAGCCGGTAGGGTATTGATTTTTTCTTCGAGTTGATCAACGGGTATATTAACCGCGGTCTGGAAATGACCGGCGGCGAACTCATCCGGATCCCTCACATCGACCAGGTAAATGCTTTGGGGATTATCTTTTATTATAGTTTGAAAAGTCTCAAGGTCAATGGATCCTTCTTCTCCACCGGCTTTAACCTGAACGGCTGCAGGGGCTGCACCGTATGCTTTTTTCCAGGCCGGATAACCTGCGGCAAACACTTTGGCATTTTTGTATCCAAGCTGAACCGCCTTCCTGGCGGATTGATGGCTCAGCTTTCAGGTGTAGCCGCCGCAGTAAAAAATCAAAGGTGTACTTTTATCCGCCGGCAGTTTGCCTTTTAATTGGTCAAACTCACTGTCGGGAATACTGATGGCCGAAGGTATATAACCTTTGTCATATTTGGCCTTTTTGGGTCATGAATCGACAACCATCACCTGGTTGGTGGCGATCTGATCGGCCACGTACTCAACGGATACCGATGCATAACTGCCTTTGGCTTTCATCCATCCGGGGAATCCGTCGGAATAAACCTTAACATTGGTGTAGCCAAGCTTTTCCGCCTTCCTGGCGGATTTATGACTCAGCTTTCAGGTGGGTCCCCCGCAATAAAAAATCAGCAGGGTGGTTTTATCCTCGGGCAGACTGGCCGTCATCTTGTCGAACTGACTGTCCGGAATATTGACTGCGGTGGGGATGTGTCCCTGCACATATTTGGGCTTACAGGGCCGCGAGTCAATGATCATCGCCCCTCGGGTTGCGGGACCTTTGCGTATTGCTGCACCAGGGCAAGATCAGCAATATCGTGAAATTGCCAGTCCGCTGCCGATTTACTGGCCTCCTGTGTGGCAGCGCATCCATGGAAAATATAACTCCGACTTTCAAAAAGATTATATGTTTTCCCAGAATTGCCGGGCCATATGGACATTTCCCGGCAGGGTGGGCGTAACCGCCCAGTCCAGCAAACGGGTGCCTTTGCGATAATAGATGTTGGGCCGGGTGTCCACATGGGGGGCATTTACCCGCACCAGTTTTTCTTCCTTAACCATCCGGTTGATTTCACTCTTGGGATCGTTGAGGTCCCCAAATATGCGGACGTTGGTCGGACAGGTCGCCACACAGGCGGGCTGTTCTCCGCGCTTTATACGGTGTTGGCAAAAATCACACTTATCAGCCCGCCGGGTTCCGGGGTCGCGATAGCGCGCTCCATAAGGACAGGCCGATACACAGTTCCCGCAACCGATGCATTTCAGGGGATCGATCACCACAAGCCCCTCCGCCTGTTTATAGGTCGCATCCACCGGACAGGCCGCCACACAGGAAGGAGTATCACATTGCATGCACTGGCCTGGCTGGAATTCGGATTTGGCGGTGCCGCTCATATCCCACAGGGGTCGGATCCAATTGCGCCAGAATCCCTCAGAGACATCGTTTTCGACCTTACAGGCAATCATACAGGCTTTGCAGTCGATACATCGGGATGCATCAATAACGATCCCGTATTTCTTTGGTTTTTTATCCTTCATTGATAGGGTCCCTTTAAATAGTTTTTGGTGGACTCGATGAAATCTCAAGTACCAGGATAGGGTGTCAGGTTTCAGGTGTCAGGTGTCAGTGGGCCGATGGCAGAGTACAGATGACAGAAGGCAGATGATAAATTAGAAGCTTCGGCAATATTTGCTGATCTGTCCTCTGAAACCTGACACCTGAAACCTGACACCATTTTTATACTTTTTTTACGCTGACTATGGTCTCATGCATGGCCATATTGCCTGAAATTTCATCGGCCTCATCTATCAGAACATCTACGATACAGGCGCCTTTGCCAAAAATTTTCGACAACCCTTTTGAAATCACACCAAATCCGGTATCCATATAAACGGTGTCCGGCCGGATCTTTTCAGTCACCAGGGCTTTCAACTGCCCACTGCCAGCCGGGCTTCTGACCTCGACCCGGTCTCCCTGCCGGATACCGAGCCCTTTGGCCGGATTCGGATGGATCCACAGGGAATTTTCATGCTCCAGTTCCCAGAGTAAAGCGTTGTTGGTGCTCGCGCTCTGGGTAATATAGGCATTGCGTCCCACCACGATCCTGAAATGACTTTTCGGCACGATTTGGGGGGCATGGTATACCGGCATGGGATCTATTCCGGCTTCCTCATAGCGCTCATTATAAAGCTCAATTTTCTTGGAACGCGTCTTGAAGGGTTTGCCCTCATGGATCCCGTGGCTATGGCCGACGATATTATAAACGCCGTCGTTCTTTAGTGCCTTGGCGACATCGGGCAGTTTCTTCAGCTGAGCCTTGCGGAAATCTTCAATCGTAAAGTCGAAGTGCTCGCCCAGATCCAGGCGTTTGGCCAGTTCTTTGACGATCCAGAATACCGGTTTGGATTCAAACATGGCGGGGACGATGGGATCCCGGGTCAGCACGCCGGAACACGATGAAGAGGCCAGAAAGGCCGAAACCGGATCCTGTCGTTCGAGATAACTGGGAGCCGGCAGAACCAGGTCTGCCATCCAGGCCGTATCACTCATGGCAATATCGACGGTCATCATAAAATCCAGCTTGTGGATCATCTCGATGGTCTTTTGGCGGTTGGCACCCGTCTGCATGGGGTTGGTTTTATAGGTAAACCAGCCTTTTATCGGATACGGTTTTCCCTCGATAACTGCATCTCGCGTGTGTTTGAACGAGCCTTCCTCATCAAACATCATCTTGGCCCTGCCGGCATCGACTCTATCTTCAGGGTTGTCCTCGTAAAAGGGAGCCTCGTAGGAAATGGAACCGGTTTTTATTTTTTTGGGCAGAATCAACCCACCTCTTTGATCCCAATTTCCCAGCAGGGCATTGACAATGGCAAAAGATCTTCGAATCTGGGTCGAATCCTTGTAATCCGAACTGCGGCGTCCGGGGTACACCATGGCAGCCGGAGCAGCGGCAGCCATTTCCCGGGCCAGTCGGCGGATATCTTTGGCCGGTATTTCCGTTTCGGCGGCGGCCCAATCAGGCGTGTACTCCCGCACATGCTCATGAAGCTTTTCAAAGCCGAATGTCTTTTCAGCCATGAATTTTTTGTCATAAAGGCCCTCTGAAATCAGAACATGCGCGATGGCCAGGAAAAATGCCATGTCGGTGCCGGGTTTGATGGCAAACCATTCATCAGCCAATGCCGCTGTTTTGGTAAAGCGTGGATCCAGCACCACCAGCTTGCAGCCGTCATGCATGGCCGTCATCAGGTCAATGCTGTCGGGGGTCACCAGGGCCTCAAAACGGTTGGCACCCGGCATGATGACATACTTCGTGTGAATAATGTCGGGCGTGGGCACCACCCCAAAGGTATCCAGGAAGGCCCGGTTGCGGCTCAGCAAACAGTTGGATTCATGGGAGATGACATTATAGGATCCGTAAACTTCCGCGAACTGGTGGACGAAGGTGGACTGCATATCGGTACCGGCCATGAATAGAAAGCCGCAGCGGGTGTACTCTTTGCCGATCCGATCCATTTGTTCGGCGGCATGGTCCAGGGCCTGATCCCAGGTCAATCGCTGCCACCTGCCTTCTCCCCTTGCCCCTTTGCGCAGAAGGGGATATTTCAGGCGATCCGGATCATAGAGCTGTTTGACACCCGCATTTCCCCGGGCACATAGCATCCCTCTCGATTTAAGGGATTTAGGATTGGGATCCAGCTTTTTGACAACCCCGCCTTCCACCCTGGCAATCAGTCCGCACTTGTTAAAGCACATATCGCAGGCCGAAAATCGCTGTTGAATCTGATCTACCGCTTCCTTTGAATTCGAAGGAACCAGGGCATGCAAAATCCGTGGCCCTCCCAGGGCGGCAGCAGCCGTGGCCGCTCCGGAAAGCTTCAGGAATTTACGGCGGGACATAGAGCCATTTATTTTTGCCGACATATTATCTCTCCCATACTGTCTAATGGTTGCTGGTTTCTTACCGCCGAATGCCTGGCGTATGGCGCATAGGGCATAGCGTTCTGTGGGCTCTACGCTTCGCGCTATGCTCTATGCGCTCTGCCGATTTTGCACCACGTATCCCGCAACACGTACCTCGCAACCCGCAACCCGCTATTTGCATTTGGCCGGAGACGGTGAATCAAATGCATGTCCCCAGAGATGGGCATACATGTCGTTTCGGTCTTTTTCCGACAGTTTATCCCATTCCTTGGCGCACGGCAGTTTGTCGATGGCCGCAAAAACCTCGTCCCACTTGGCCTGGGTTTTATCAATGGGGCTCAGAGCCTTCGCTGTTCCACCCTCGACGTGGCAAGCACGACAGTTTTTTCGAAATAGATACTTGCCCTTGCGGGCGTTGCCTTTGCCTTCCGCCATGACCATCCCGATGGAAACCAGCAAGAACACCATAACGATTAAAATAGCACCAATTTTTTTTAACATTTTTTTCTCCTTGTTCTGTTGATATTTCTAATCCAGATCCGCCCCGGGCGGACCTTAAATATTTAATCCTTTGAAGCGCCTCCCAAATGCGCCACGCCAAGCCCGAGTTTATTGAAGCGACCGCCGGTTTCAACGGGGTCGCCCTCGTAACCAAGGGCCTGGTAATCGATGTAGTTGGTTTTGCCGATCAACTCCTCCACATCGCGGCCCATCTTGGCCAGGGATTTAAAATCCACGCCTTTGTGTACCAGATCCTTAAAACTCACATCGGGCCTTTCCTGGTGACACCTGCCACAATAGGGTGCCTTGGACAGGGAGGCATGGCATTCGGAGCAGGACAGCGCCTGTTCTTTGGGGACGACTTCATGGGTCAGACCCCAGTACATGGTGGTATCCACAAACTCATATTGGCCGCTGTATGCCAGTCCGGCAGACTTCATGCCATCCCGGGAGGCCTTGTCCCAATCCCAGTGTTTCCAGTATCCTCCCCAGAGCTGGGGGGCGATCAGGTATTTATAGACCGCATCGCTGATCTGTTTTCCCTTATGGACCTTGAAGGGATATATCCTGGAAGCCGAGTCTTTGATATCACCCACGGGTTTGGTTAATTCCGTTAAACCGTTTTCATTAATCCGATCACCGAGAATGTAGCGCTCGACGGTCCCGTTGTACCAGCGATAGGTTGGCTTGACCGCTTCTTTCCACTTAAAGGTGCCCTTCATCTTATCGTAAACCGGCTTTCCATATTTATCTTTCGGCAATTTCTGGTCCTGGCCGGCCGTTGACCAGTCCCAGAAGATTTTGGTCGGATTGCTTTTGGAGTAAACCGGAATGTGGCAGGTCTGGCAGGCCACATGCTTGGTGTGTTTATTTAAATGGTGGTCAATCAACTCACTGCCAATATGGGGTTTGTCGGTATGGCAGTATTCGCAGGACAGATCGCCTTCCACCGCCGCCACGGATATGCTGCGCCCGGAAATCATGTGATTGCGGGTCTTGTGACAGTCCTGGCATCTGAAATCCAGTCCCCCCTCGGTGGTCCCCATGTGGACGTCATGGTTCTTGTCAGGTTTGGCCAGGGTGGAACTCATGTCCCCATGCTTGACGGCATCACCGCCGCCACCGCGAAAATGACAGTTGATACCGCAGTTGGCCCGACCGGGTCGGCCCACATTCTGGGCAATGGCAACCAAATCCAAATTCTTGACCGGAAATCCGGCAGCCGGCGGCGCTTTTTTATACTTTCCGGTGGTGTCGTGACAAACCAGGCAATCAATTTTGGACATATCGGTAAAATCAAAGTCTTTGTCTTTCCACCCGTAACCGATATGGCAACTCGTACAGCGCGGCCAGTTCCCGTTCAGATTGATGCAAAAATTGTTGAAGGTGGCATGGTTCTTTCCCAGATCGATCCTTTTTTCCTGGCCGACAGTATATGGAGACGGGCCGTGCCACTTCCAGTGGGCAGTTTTTAAAATGGCTTCGCCCTCCTTTTGGTGGCAGGAAAGACAGTTGCGGGTCACCGCCAGGGCATCCGCATTACCCGCCAGTTTGACGAGTTGATTGTGGTTCGGCACCTTTTTGGCATGGCAGGCCAGGCAGTCGGTGGGCGCCCGGGTATCGAGGGTCCGGGCAATCGGTCCCCGCACCATGGCACTGTAAAGAACCGGACCGCGGGCATGGGGAACCTGCTCCGATTCCTGATGGCAATCCATGCAGAGCTGGTGATAGGCCCCTTTCAACCCCGGCGTGCCCAGGTCCTTGGCATTAAACGGATCGGTATGGCAGACGGAACAGGCCACCGGCTCCACAGCTCTGGCTTTGAGTTTGGCCATGGATACCGGTTCGCCATATATATCCCGCTCTTCCCTGGGCATCCGGTGGTGGCAGATGGTGCAATCGCCCAGGACGCTGGCATGCTTGCTGTGCATAAAGCGAACCGGTCCGTACAGATCGCTGTATTTGTTAATTACCGGACTGTTGAGCACAGCCACTTTAGGCGCATCGGCAATCGAAGGGGTAATGTTCTCCTCCAGGGGCAGCAGCCGCTTTTGCGTCTGATCCGCCTCGGCGCCGGAAGGGGTCCCCAGGATCATCAGGGCAGCCGCCAGGGCCAGCACGACCCCAGCCGTGGTGGACATTTTCTTGGGTTCGGCTCCCAGGACCGGAAATATGAACACAAACACCCGGTAGACGAACATGAGGGTGGCGATCAGCCCCACCGTAATAAAAATTTCCCCCAGGGCCGGAAAGTACTTAACAATCATATAGGGCGGCGTGTAACTGACCACAAAGACGTTGATGCGGTTTAAAAGGATTCCCAGCACAAAAGTTGCGGATACAAAAAACAGCCACCCGGCCGATCGGCGGACCCTTTTGAACATCAACAACACAAAGGGCAACATCACACCGAAAAGGACTTCGACGATAAAGGCATTGGTCTGGAAGGTCCCGTCCAGCAGATAAACATAGGTACCGCGAACCAGCATATCCCCGATTTTGAATGCCAGGTAGATTCCCATTAAAAGCGGCATAAATTTGGCCAGCGGGGTCAGGACGTCCATTTCAGGTTGGCGGCCAAAAGATTTGGACACCAGAATAGACTCAAAGGCAACCATGGGATAACCGGCGGCAAAGGCCGAAAGCAGAAACAAAAGCGGCAGAATCGGCGTGTACCACAGGGGATGGACCTTGTAGGAGGCAATCAGCATCAAAGACCCCAGGCTGGATTGATGCAGGCAGGACAAAACGATGCCGGCAATAATAAAAAGGAACATGACTTTGCCCAGAATTTTTTCGGCAAAGGCAAGAAATGCCTCTATTGGATTGTTGAGCCCGGCCAGAGGACCGGGCAGCTTCACCCGCCCCTTAAAACGCTCCACCACGATGGGTAAAAATTCAATATACAGAACATTTAAATAAATCATGACGCACATGGCCACTTCAAACAGGACGGAATTCCCGTTCCAGTTATACAGCGGGCTGGTAATATTCCAGTAGCGGCCGATATCCACCAAAAGCCCCAGGACCACAAAGGTATAACCCAGCATGGCGGTCAGCAGGGCCGGACGGATAACGGCATGATACTGGTCGCGGTTGAAAACGTAGGCAATCGCACCGGTGGTGAATCCCCCGGCAGCCAGGGCCACGCCGGATGCCACATCGACGCCGATCCACAGGCCCCAGGGAAATTGATTGTTGAGATTGGCAACCTTACCGATGCCAAAGAGAAAACGCGCGGCGACAAAAGCAAGGCCCACTGCCATGAGGGCCAGCATGACCATCACCCCGGGGGTTAAAAACTTTTCTTCTTTAATCGGTGCCGCTTCAGCGTGCATATTCATGGCGTGTCTCCTTTCGCCTCGGTATCGCTTTTGAAATCCTCTTTAGCACCTTTTAAATAGCCGGTTACCCCCATGATGCCGCCAAGAACAGCGTAGAGGATGATGGGGGCGGCAAAGTACTGGAACAGACCGTGCTGGATCGATTCGGTCAGCCGGGGCGGCGCCTTGGTGCCAAGCTTGGGGAAGCCCACGGTCTCAAATGGTTCGGAGGCAAGATACAGCCAGGACGTCCCGCCGACTTCATGTTCGCCGTAAATGTGATCCACGTACTTGCCGGGATTGTTTTTTATCTTCCAGCGCGCCAGTCTTAAAAGCTCTGATTTCTTGCCGAAGGTAATGACTTCCCGCGGGCAAACCTGGGCGCAGGCCGGCAGCCCGCCGTCTTTGATATAATTAAAACAAAAGGTGCACTTTCGGACCTGGGGCGTCAGGGCATTGTGATATTCATAGGCCGGGACCTGAAAGGGACAGGCCACCATGCAGTAGCGACAGCCGATACATTTGCCGGCGTCGTATATGACCGATCCATTGGGCTGCTTGGTGAGCGCCCCCACGATGCAGGCTGAAACGCATGAAGGGTCGTTGCAGTGCATGCACTGAAACTTGACAAAGGTCGGACGGGTGCGCCACGTCAGGGTGCCGATGTTTTTCGGATA
>CAVXZZ010000040.1:0-33280 GCA_963766255.1 uncultured delta proteobacterium | reverse complement strand
GTGGGTTCCGGCTATGAAGAGATAACCGCAAATTTTTCCACATATCTTTTGCTAATCTTTTATCTTTTCGCATTCCAAAATTGAAGTTCCATATCGCTATATTTAAAACTCTGAAAAAGCTGATAAATCCAATTAGCGTCTTAATCTTACAAAAATAGCATATGATTGTCATGATCATAAGCTTCAAATTGATTTCAAACCGTCGCCCACTGAGTTACCTGCGGCTCATTACGATTGCTAAAGACCAGCAATCTTTGCATTTCGCAAATGCAAATTGCAAATTGCGAACGCTTTACCTGTCTGCCTTTTGGGCCGAAATTTCCAGGATGAGTCCTAATTAGCCGACTTTTTAGGACATATGAAAACCTTCTATATTTTTGCGCCTTTTGGAATGCTCTTTGCATTCTAAATGAGCAATTATTACTCGTCACCCAATCTAAGACATAATAAGAAACCACGTGACGGCCCTGCGCCTCCAGCGGTTATAACTTAAAACAGAGTTTGCGGTGACAGTATAGTGGTTTTCTCGAATGTACGTGCATCTCCTGTAAAAACGGCATATCGGGGATCACAATCAGTTGGCAGAACCAAGTGGTAAAGTGGTTAACTTTTCAACCTAACTTAATTTAAGAGGGGGGTTCCCAGGAACCTCCCTTTTTTTATTCCCACAAGGTCTGCAGACGCTAAAGATTTATTAACCGTTCCCTATCAACCCCGATCTTGACAGCACCTTGCCTTTTGGCCATACTCGCCTCTAATAAATCAATGAAATTAAGGAGGATTTAAATGCTTGAATCTACCATTGCGGGCAGCCTGCCCAAACCGGACTGGCTGGCCGAGCCGGAGAAACTTTGGGCACCCTGGCGTTTTGAGGGTGAGGCTCTGATCCAGGCCCAGGAACGGGCCGCTGCCGAATGGATCAAACACCAGGAGGAAGCCGGCATCGATATCGTCACCAACGGCGAGCAGTTTCGGATTCATTTCGTGCACGGTTTCCTGGAACAGATTAACGGCATTGACTGGGAAAAAAAGACCGCCATGGGTATTCGCGACAATCGCTATACCGTGAAGGTGCCCACGGTTACAGGACCGGTCTCCCGACTTAAATCGGTGCATCTGGATGAGGTTCGTTATTGCAGGACCCTGACCGATCGCAAATTGAAGTTCACCCTGCCGGGCCCCATGACGATCTGCGATACGATTGCTGATGATCACTACGGCCGGCGTGCGGATATGGCCATGGCCTTTGCCGAAATTTTAAATGCCGAGGCCCGTGAACTGGAAGCGGCCGGTGTGAACGTCATCCAGTTTGATGAACCGGCCTTTAACGTCTTTATGGAAGACGTCAAAGAATGGGGCATCGATGCCCTGCATCGCGCGCGTGAAGGTCTGGCGTGCACCACGGCCGTGCACATTTGCTATGGTTACGGCATCGAGGAAAATCTGCGCTGGAAAGACACCCTGGGCCGCGAGTGGCGGCAGTATGAAGAGATTTTTCCGGCGCTCAATGCCAGCCGCATCGACCAAGTTTCTTTGGAATGTGCTGGATCCCAGGTGCCGCAGTCGCTGATGGGCTTATTAAAACACAAAGACCTGCTGGTGGGGGCGGTCGAGGTTACGGCCGCAAGGGTGGAGACTCCCGAAGAGGTGGCGGCCACGATCCGTTCAGCGATGCGGTATGTGGACCCGGAACGACTTTTTCCCTGCACCAACTGCGGGATGGTACCCCTTGCCTATGGCATGGCCCTTGGCAAGATCAAAAGCCTGGCAGTCGGTGCAGCCCTGGTGCGTAACAATCTGTAGGCATTTAGGACCTATTACTGCTTTTGCACTAAGGCTTCAAACCGCTTTTTCTGTCTGTCCCTTAATCCTTCCAATTCCTGCAGCAACGCCTGTCCGGGGTTTGGAGATTCAGCTATTCGCTTCAGGCAACCGTCCAGGGCATTTAAAAATTCGCTGCCCTTTTGGATGTAAGCTTCCCGGGCGCCTCCGGCCTCCATGCGCAGACAAATCTGATACAGGCCGTAATAGGCGTCATTGAAGTATAAGAGTTCTTTGGCGCCCGCAGGGCCGTAGGTTCGGCACAGGACTTTCCATAACGAAAGCTCGGGATTATAAGCCGATGTATTCCATTGGTAATCGGCCACCGTCGCTAATTTTACCTTGTAGCTATCCCGATATGCATCGCCGTTGGTGTAAATGTGCCCGCCACTGCTGTATTTATGAAAATTCTTAGGACGGTAGCCGTCAAAGGGCTCGAACAGGTTACACATTCTGACCTTGCCCGGGTAGTGGGCGGTATAACCCCCATAATACCTGGAAGCGATGCTGCGAGCATACAGGGTGTTGTCCCAGACCATTGGCCAGCGGCCGATAAGGGTTTTGTAGCGGTGGATGTCGGCCATGTCAATCGACAGCGATCTGACAGCCGGGCCGGTCCACACAATGGCCACATCCGCCGGTATCTGAAAGATCAGCTCCTTAAAATATATTTCGGCTTTGTTTTCACTGCGGTTAATAAAATCATTGGTGTACCAGGGCGGGCAGAACTCGAATCGGGTTCCGGGATAATCCCGGTCGATCCACGCTTTTAGACGGTTAATGATATGGGCCTGGGCATTTTGGAGGTTCACAAATCGGCTTTTATCTTCGCTGGTATACAGCGAGTAATTCTGTGAGTTCCTGCCGCTATGCGGGACCCGGTCGTCGGCCATGAGCATGATCGTATCAGCCCCGGCGTCTAAACCGATTTTAAAAGAATTCTTGAGTTCTGCAAGACTTGCGGGATCGCTGTGGGTCCATAGATATCGCTGATCCTCGCTCAGGCTGTCTGCCGACGGGAAAAATTTAAAGTGGGCGTAAGGATCGACCATGATAGCCAGATTCATGACCCCGCTGCCGGCGCATAATTTCCCGGCTTCCTGTATGCCCTTGAGGTAAAAAGGGTCTGCATCCTGCCGTATTTTCCGGGCTGAAATATTTTTGACATAAACCTTGTTTAATTTGTAGAAACTCATCCTGCCGATATTATCCAGATCCCTTCCCACCTCATTACCATTTCTCCAATTTCGAAAGGCAAAGGCGCGGTTGAGAAAATCCGGATAATCGATGATGGCGGTATCATGATAGACGCCGCTGTTCTCTTCCAGAAGTTGGACGGCAGTTGTGGCGGCATAGTAACTGGCCAACGGGTGTTTGGCCCACTAAAAAGACAATTTGACTGTTGCCGATGCGCTCGGATTTAATGATATAGCCCTGTTTTTTATCCCGGATGGTTTCCAGTGGCAGGTCGGGCTGTATCTGGTGATAAAGCCGATTGCGGCCGACACTCAGCACCAGGCGGGGACCTGCAATTTCCGTTATCGAAAAATCTTTGTCCGAAATTCGAACGCTGGCGCTTTTAGGATTTCGGGCGCCGGAAATTTTAGCCAGTATTTTATTGATTTCTTTTTTGATCAAGGCGGCCGCGGATTGTTCTGCGGCTGCCGGATTCTCGGGAAGCACAATCAGCGGCGGATGCGCATTCGGATTGTCGGCATCGTAGTAGACCACATCCCGTAATCGTTGGAATTTTTTCGGCGTCGGCGTTATTTTTTCTTCCAGGGTAAGGGGCCTGCCCAGATAAGGCTGGAAGCGCTCCAGGGCGGTAAAATTCCATTTGGAATAGCGATAATCGATATCGTCTATCCACATGGTCCCCGTGCCTCTTAATCCCATAAACAGCCGAACGTAGCGGGTTGCGTCAGGGACATCTCCTTCAGAAAATGGGTAGGTATAGGATTTGCCCCTGACCGTGCCCCAACCCAGGTTTTCAATTGTCCAGTAATGGGAAAAGGAATAGGTTTTGTCGGAGCTGTCAATCAGGGTTTCCCGGACCGGGATCGGAGCATGGGGTTCAATCGGCTGCTTGTTGCTGTCAAAGAACAACACCCTGATTTCGATGGCATCATAAAGCTTAACGCCCAGGCGGCGTTTGTGGCTGGCAATATTCTTTAACCGGACGTTAAAAGTAAAATCATAATTTCCCGGGATCACCGGCAGAAAATCACTGATAACCCCTTCGGCGTCATCCCCTTCATTGGCCGCGGTGCCCTGGCAATTTTTACCGACCGGCTGCCGGTGTTCACCTCTTGGGCGTCATCGTTCCGTTCGTTTGATAGACCATTTAACATGGTGGCCGACCATTTGCCAGCCTTCGGGTATAAAATGATATTCTTTTCATCGTCCTGGCGGCCGTTTTCAAAGAAGGGATTGATGACAAGGTTTCCCGTAGCTAATTGGGCCTGCCGGGTATCATAGGGAATGCTCAGGGGATCGGAACTGGACCACCCCTTTTCGGAGCTGAACCGATCACCGGATCTCTCGACAGTGGTACAGGCAGTTAATAGGAGACAGCAACACAAAAAAGACAGCAGGGTTACTTTTACTGGCAGCACGCGCATAATTGGAATTAATATTCTTTCAATCCTAATCAGACCAGTTTATCACAGGATGGTTTTTACATCAAAGGAATTAGAGCGTCACTTCTTCGCGAAAGGCAAATCGAATCTGATTGTCCAGGTAATAAACCAGGGAGGGGCTAAAACCATAGAGTTTGACGCCAAAGCGTTTGGCAAAGGTATCTAAATCCAGGGATTGGTTATCTTTAAAAAAATCTGTGGTAAACGGGTATTTTTTCAGATAAGCCCGCAGTATCTGGACGGCTTCCAGGCCGGGTTTTACCGCGCGGATCCGGCCGGTCATCTGAAGGCCTTTGATTTCCTTCCAGGTTGAAGCAGCAGCATGGACTGCTGCAGCCGCCTGGCCGTTTTGCAGGGCTTCGGTTATGTGTCTTGAATCGGGGCCGGACAAAAAATAAAAGGTCGACTTTACAAACACATAATACACCGGGGCTGCCCAGGCCGTGCCACCGTCGGCGGTGGCCAGGGTCAGTGTGTTTTGTTCGGCCACCAGCCGCCGGGCCATACTCGGTCAGTTCCCGTGCGCCTGGCGTCATACTTGTATCATTGGTTTTGGACATGTTTAATACAAGGTTCAGCGTTCAGGGTTCAACGATTAAGAAATTCAGATGTTCAGGAATCAGAGGGCGGCACGTTTTCAACTGTATCGCTGTTCAATGCTCAACTTGCAGGGCTGCCATTCCACAGGTTTCAGTAATTTACTGAATTTAGATATGAGAAAGTGAAGGGTGAAATCTGGTCGGATTCCCCAAAACCTACATACCTTCAACCCTGAACCTGAACCCAGAACCTTTGAACCTTTTGGTGCCCTCCGGGCACCAAAAGTTGTTATCAGCCCTGGTAGACTTGATCGACGATGTCGGTCATTGCGTAATCAATGCTGTTTTGCTGCAATAGACTGGCTATTTCAGACATCCGGCCGGCGCCGTCAATGGTGATTTCAAAACCATCCGCATTTTTCTGAATTTCGAACTTTTTTTCTTTCAGAACCCGAAGGGCGGCATCCAACCGACCCACCACGAGACCCATTACGGAATAGTCCGCCATGTAGTTGGCGGGTAAATTTTTGTTTCCCAAGCAGGTTCGCTGTTTGCTATTTTTATGTAAAATGGGTAGAACTACCATCAACCATGATAGGGGTTTAAACGTATCCTGTCAAATTACCGTTAGAATCCGATATCTGCAATTGAAGACTAAATTAAAATTTTTATTTCTGGAACCTTTTTTTGGCGGATCACATCGTGAATTTGCCCAGGGCCTGGTTGCGCACTCCCGGCACAGCATCGATCTGTTGACGCTGCCGGCCCGCTTCTGGAAGTGGCGCATGCGGGGTGCCGCCCTTTATTTTATAAAAAATGTTACCGCCCTGGAAAGCTACCATGGTTTGATCACCACCGACCTGATGAGCCTGTCTGATTTCAAGGCCCTTGCCAAAGGTGCCTGTCCCCCAGCCCTGATGTATTTTCACGAGAATCAGTTTACATACCCCCTGGCGCCCGGCGAACACGCCGACTATCAGTACGGTTTTACAGATATAACCAGCGCCCTGGCTGCAGACCGGATCCTTTTTAACTCCCGAACGCACAGCAATGCGTTTTTTGAGGGGCTGCCGGGGTTTTTAAACCTGATGCCCGAATACCGGCCCCATTGGGTGGTGGATGACATTCGCACCAAATCCGGCGTCCTGTATCCGGGATGCCGTTTTACGGCTGACAGGGTCGCCTTGCGGGATCTGCCACCGCAATCACCTCCCCTGATCATATGGAACCATCGCTGGGAGTTTGACAAAAATCCGGAAGCCTTTTTTGATGCCCTGGATGCGGTGTTGGAAAATGGGGCGGAATTTCGCCTGGCACTGCTGGGTGAGAACTTTCAGGCCGTGCCCAAAGCCTTTATTCGAGCCCGCAGCCGGTATGGGGCCTCGAATCGTGCAATACGGGTATGTTGAATCAAGGCAAGAATATATCAAGTGGCTGCAGCGGGGCGCCATCGTCATCAGCACGGCCGCCCAGGAGAATTTTGGTATTTCAGTGGTTGAGGCAATTCGCTACGGTTGCCTTCCCCTTGCTGCCGGACAGGCTGGCTTACCCGGAAATCATACCGCAGGAATTCCACAACCGGGTATTGTACTGCGACCAAAAAGACCTGGTCCAAAAGCTTTCCCGGCGCATCCAGGATTATGCGCAATTCCAGGATCTTCGTCTCCGGCTTTCAGACGCCATGCAGCCGTTTGCCTGGGCCAACCTCATTGACCGGTACGATGAGGAGTTTGAGAAACTTGCGGATATGAAGCGATAGGGGTAAGCCCAAATTATTTATGTTACACAGAACTAAATAGGCTAAATCCCAAATCACAAGCACCAAATCACAAATAAATATCATATTCCAAAACTCAATCCATAGCCCAGAACCTTTCACCATAGTTTAAGCTATGCATTTTCTAAATAAGAAATATTTGATTTATGGCAGCCACACTCAATTAATTCGCACCAGACCGGGCCGAAACACATGCAGAAAACAATGAATCAAATCGATTCGGTTGTATGCATCAGTTTGGGTCATTGGAGCTTTAAATTTGGTTATTCTTTGTTATTTGTTTTTTGGAGCTTGTAATTTTTTATGGTAATGGTGCTGCCATTTTTAAATACGCTAGACGACTTTTTAAATGTATTTATGGGGCCCGGCACTATCCGCCAGCTGCAATGATCTTGTCGATATGCCGCATGTGATTGTCGAAGTGCACATCGATAAAACGAAGGGTTTCGGCCATGTTCAGCGGACCGGCAAAGGGGTGGCGGTATACCAGGTCCTCCGCTTTTTCAGAGTTTATGCCATCGATATAGGCCCGGGTTTTTTTGCGGGTATCGTCCCAGCGGTCCAGAAGTTCTTCCAGTGCAAATTGGCCGTGGGGTTCCATACTTTCATCCGGCACATCCACCGGGATATCCCTGGTCATTACCTTGATGACGATATGAAAATTCTTGGCCGATCTATCCTGGGGGTCAAGGTTTACTGCTGAAGTCTTGCCGGTTAATTGCTCCAGCATATTCTCGTCCGCCATAACAAGATGCTCGATGACTTCTACGATCGACCATTTATCCTCGCCGGCTTTGAAATACAGTTCATCATTGGTCAGGGAATTTAGCTGTTGCAGCAGTTTTCCGTATTTTATTTCCAGATTGTCGAATGTTTTCTGGATGTCTGAAAGCATAAGCTCTTGCAACCCCCCCTCTATTTTTCCATAGCCGTAAACCCGGATCGCGCCACTTCGATGATTTTATCCGGCCCGATTTCCGCCATGAAATTGTCTATCATCAGGGATGTCCCTGCCACCTGGGCGACAATCACCTCATGATTCTGGCGGTCGAGAATCTCAAAGTTATAGCTTTGACCCAGTCGTTCCAGGTGTCCACTGCCGGCCTCGAATTTGACAATCGCCACTTCCCGCCAGAAACTCTGATCAACGTCCAGCTCTTTGGCCGAGATCACCTCGGTTAATTTCTCCATCTGCTTGACCAGCTGCAGGGCTTTGTCGTCGCTGTCTTCGCGCAAGCGTCAGGGTGATCCGGGAGATACCGGGCTGCTGGGTTGCGCACGCCGTAATGGTGTCAACATTGATCATTTTTCTGCGGATCAGCATGAATACTTTGTTGAGCACCCCCGAGCGGTCCAGCATAAACGATAGAATAGCGCGCCGTTTTGTCTGTGCTGTGGTCATTATCAGGTCCTCCTGGATACGATCATGTCGGCGATGCCGCCGCCGGCCGGCACCATCGGCAAAATGATTTCACTGGGGTCACATAAAAATTCCACCATAAATGCACCTTTGTGCTCGGCCGCGGTCTTTATGGCGTCGTCAATCTGATCCAGCTGGTCAACCTTTAGATAAGGAATGCCATAGGCACCGGAAATAGCCTCGAAATCAGGGTTTTTCATCGGGGTTCCGGCATAGCGGCCATCGTAAAACAGGGTCTGCCACTGCCGCACCATTCCCAGATAGCCGTTGTTCATCAACAGAATTTTAATATCGACTTGATGTTCCATAATGGCTCCCAGTTCCTGGATATTCATCTGGAAGCCCCCGTCACCGCTAATGGACCACACGCGCTCGTCCGGCCGGGCCAATTTAACACCGAGCGCCATGGGCAGCGAGCATCCCATGGTGCCGGCCCCGCCGGAAGTAAACCAGCTATTGGCCGTCTGGTAATTGTAATAGCGGGCCATGATCATCTGGTGCTGCCCGACATCGGCGACAATGATATCTTTGCCCCCGGTGATGTCGGACAACCGCGTCGCAATGGTTTTCATCAACAGCTCACCTTCTTTGCCCAAACCGGTGTTGATTTCTGCCTGGATGGCGTCCCTGATTTCCGCTCGATAGACATCTATCTGCTCGAACCAGAGCCGTCGGGGTTTATTAATCAGCTCATGATCATTGGCCAGGATATTGAGCGCCTGGCCGGTGTCCGCGTTAATGGCGATCGACGGTCTTGACGTTTTTATCGATTTCGGAAGGATCGATTTCGACATGGATGACCTTGGCATCTCCGCCGAAAAGATCCAGGTTGCCCGTTACGCGATCATCAAAGCGCATTCCGAACGAGATCATCAAATCGGTGTTGAGCAGGGCCCGGTTGGCTTCGACGGTGCCGTGCATGCCCACCATGCCAAGGCTCAAGGGATGATCCATCGGGATCGCTGAAATCCCGTGAAGGGTAAAGGCGACGGGGATGTGCGCTCTTTCGGCAAATTTTTGAAGACTTTGGCCCGCGTTGCTGGTAATCACACCGTGCCCGCAGAGAATGATCGGCCGTTCGCTTTTGTTGATCAGGGCTACGGCTTCTTTGATGCGGTCGCGATCCGGGGAAGGCGAATACAAGAAGCCCGGCAGGTCCGGTTCATAGGTTTCAGGGTTGAATTGGTAATCGGCGTCTGTCTCCAGAAGCTGTATGTCCTTGGGGATGTCGACGACCACCGGACCGCCTCGACCGGTCCAGGCAACGTACAGGGCCTCGTGAATGGTTTCTTCGATTTTATCAACGGACAGAGGCATGTAGGTCTGTTTGGTAATCGGCATCATGACACCGACTACGTCACTTTCCTGGAAAGCGTCGGTGGCGATTACGCCGGTGGGGACCTGGCCGGTAATGGCCAGAAGGGGACAGGAATCCATAATCGCGTCGGCAATGGCGGTTACCAGATTCATGGCACCGGGACCCGATGTTGCCATGCAGACACCGGTTCGGGGGTGGGAGGTGCCCACCGAGGCGCGTGATATTCCCTGGGCCATGAAGGCCGCCCCCTGTTCGTGCCGCGACATAATGAATTCAAAGCATTTTTGTTTTTCCATTTCGTCAAAAATCGGCATAATCGCACCGCCCGTGTAGCCGAATATGTATTTGACGCCCTTGTCTTTCAAGGCCTTGAGGACCAGTTCTGTGCCTTTCATGATTTAATGTTTCCTTCTTGCGGTTAGTTCTGCTATGAAAGATTATATTGAATAGACTAAAAATTTAATATAACCACGAATTGAACTAGTACAATCTGATTTGATCCCTTGACTTCAACAGGCATCATGGCCATTTTATCAAGAAACTATCTCACAGAAGCATCTTACGTTCAATAGCGGCGTTGCCACGCAAAGCCTGATGACGCATCAATTTTTGTTTTTGAGGCGCGCCTCCCAGCATAGCTGGATGATACATCGATCTTTATTTTCAAAGGTTTACCCGATTCGGTTTTAAATGCTCATGTAAAACAGGTTAGCCCGTTGAGCCCGTGTGCCGGTTGGCCCGTTCTGATTACGGAATTGTCAGATTTTACGGACGAACGGGCAAACCGGCTAACCGGCACAATCTATTTTGCTCTTTAACGCAATCTACTTCTGTGGGCTAATTTCTATTTAATTTAAAGCCTTTTTCTAAAACTTTCAAATAAAAGAGAAGTAATTATGGGAAAAACCCTGTTCGAGAAAATCTGGACCAAACACGTGGTGCGGGAGATGCCCGATGGGTCTTGCCTGCTGTATATCGACCGTCATCTGGTGCACGAAGTGACCAGCCCCCAGGCTTTTGAGGGCTTGCGGCTGGCGGGAAGAAAAATCCGCGCACCCCAACTGGCTTTCGCCACCATGGATCACAATGTCCCCACCACCGAGGATCGCCTGAATATTGAGGATCCGATCTCCAGGGACCAGGTGGAAGCTTTAAGAAAAAACTGCGCAGATTTCGGCGTCAAACTTTATGACCTGGGGGATGACAACCAGGGCATCGTCCACGTTATCGGGCCCGAGCTGGGGATTACGCTTCCGGGTCTGACCATTGTCTGCGGGGATTCACACACCTCCACCCACGGCGCATTCGGAGCGCTGGCCTTTGGCATCGGGACCTCGGAAGTAGAGCACGTTCTGGTAACCCAGACATTGCTGCAGCAAAAGCCGCGCACCTTCAAGGTGGAGTTTACCGGCCAGCTGGGGCCCCACGTGTTCTCCAAAGATATGGTCTTGAAATTAATCGGCACCATTGGTACGGCCGGCGGAGCGGGTCACGTTTTGGAATTCTGCGGTGAGGCCGTGCGCTCGCTTTCCATGGAAGCCCGCATGTCCATTTGCAACATGAGCATTGAAGCCGGTGCCCGGGCCGGCATGATTGCGCCTGATGATACCACCCTTGACTATATTACGCGTCAGGAGCGCCCCTTTGCACCGATGGGAGAAGAGCTGGAACGCGCCCGGGCATTCTGGCAGACCCTTCCGAGCGATGCGGATGCCGAGTTTGACCAGACGTTGACCATCGATGCCGGCAGTATCGTACCCCAGGTTACCTGGGGCACCAATCCCGGGATGGTGTTGGATATTGACCAGCCTGTCCCTGCGCCGGACTCGGCTGCCGGCTACAGCCCATCGGATGTTGAAAATGCCCTGACCTATATGGGGCTTGAACCCGGGGTTAAACTAACCGATGTTGGCGTCGATGTGGTGTTTATCGGCAGCTGCACCAATTCCCGGATTGAAGACCTGCGCCGGGCGGCAGCTATTCTGGATGGGCGTAAAAAGGCCGACCATGTGCAGCTGCTGGTGGTGCCGGGCTCGCACCAGGTTCGCCTGCAGGCCGAAGCCGAAGGCCTGGACCGGATATTCAAGGCCGCCGGCGCCGAATGGCGCTATGCGGGCTGCAGTATGTGCCTGGGGATGAACCCTGATCAGCTGCGACCCCAACAGCGCAGTGCTTCAACCTCCAATCGTAATTTTGAAGGCCGCCAGGGCAAAGGCGGGCGGACCCATCTGGTAAATCCTGAAATGGCCGCCGCAGCAGCCGTGGCCGGTAAATTTGTCGATGTCCGGAAATGGCTGGAGAATGGGTGATATAGGCGATCCGATCATCAAATACTAATAACGAATAACCAATAACAAATAAACTCTAATTGAGTGGTTCTCGCTCAATTAGAAAAACTGAGGTGAAAAATTGAAGCCATTTACAACCCACACCGGCATTGTGGCGACCCTCAACCGGGCCAATGTGGACACCGACGCCATCATCCCCAAACAGTTCTTAAAATCGATCAAACGCACTGGGTACGGGCCAAGCGCCTTTTTTGACTGGCGCTACACGGCCGGCGGTGAACCAGATAAAACCTTTGAGCTCAACCAGACCGAATTCGAGGGCCGGTCCATCCTGGTGACCCGCAATAATTTCGGGTGCGGCTCCAGCCGGGAGCACGCCGTCTGGGCCCTGTTTCAGGACGGTTACCGGGTGATAATTGCCCCCTGGAAAGAGATCGGCGGCCAGCGCATAGCGGCCTTCGCGGATATTTTCAGGATCAATGCCGCCAAGAACGGGTTGCTGGTGGTTGAATTGTCTGAAAAGGAAGTGAACGCCATTTTTGATATGGTCAAGGCCCACACCGGATTGCAGGCGGCGGTTGACCTGGAAAAACAGCAGGTTGAATTTCAGTGGCCGGAGCCGGCGGTCTATCATTTCGACATAGAGCCCGGGGCCAAGGAGCAGCTGCTCAAAGGACTGGACGATATCGACCAGACCCTCTTATATGAAGCCGACATCACCCGGTTCGAAAACCAATACGACCTCTACGCATTATAAGCGGTCTCAAAACATTATCTCACACCCGAATACTAGGTTTGAGTTTCTTCGCAGTGCTCATGTTGAAACGGGTTGCCCGTTAAGCTCGTTGGCCCGTTTACCAGTACGAATCTGAAAAACTCTTTTTTACCGGCTAACGGATAGCGGGCCAACCGGCAACCAATTCATTTATTCGTCCGTCACACACCCCTCCGACGCCGACTTAACATTTTTGATGTATTTGTGCAGCGTTCCGCGGGTAGCCTTGTAGGGCGGAGGGGTCCAGGCTTTGCGCCGGGCCGCCAGTTCGTCATCGCTTAACTGGACACTGAGGGTGTTTTGGGCCGCGTCGATGGTAATTTGATCCCCGTTGGTGACCAGCGCGATGGGACCGCCTACCTGGGCTTCGGGAGTGATGTGACCGGCTATAAAGCCGTGGGATCCCCCTGAAAAACGGCCGTCGGTGAGCAGGGCCACATCTTTGCCAAGACCGGCTCCCATGATGGCCGAGGTGGGGGTGAGCATTTCAGGCATTCCGGGGCCTCCCTTGGGGCCTTCGTAGCGAATGATGATCACATCGCCTTTTTTAATCTGATCATTTTCCAGGGCTTTCAGCATCTCTTCTTCCGAGTCGAAGACATTGGCCGGACCGGTGAAAGACAGCCCTTCCTTGCCCGTTATCTTGCCCACCGCGCCTTCCGGCGCCAGGTTGCCCCGTAGTATCTGAATGTGTCCGCTGGTATGGATCGGTGCATCCACCGGACTGATGATCTTCTGGCCTTCGGCCAGCGACGGCGCGTCTTTCAAATTCTCGGCCAGGGTTTTGCCGGTGACCGTCAGGCAGTCCCCGTTCAGCCGCCCCTCTTCAAGCAGGTATTTCATCAGGGCCGGAATGCCGCCGACCGCGTCCAGATCTTCCTGGACATAGATGCCGCTTGGTTTCATATCGGCCAGCAGCGGGGTGCGATCGCTGACCCGCTGAAAGTCGTCGATGGTCAGGGGGACATCCACCGCGCGTGCCATGGCGATCAAATGCAGCACGGCATTGGTCGACCCGCCCAGGGTGGTTAAGACCACAATCGCGTTTTCAAACGCCTCGCGGGTCATGATATCACGCGGTTTGATATCTTCTTCCAGCAGGCGCCTGATGGCGGCGCCGACCTCGTAGCATTCGGCCAGTTTTTCGCTTGATTCCGCCGGCCGGCTGGCGCTGAAAGGCAGCGACATGCCCATGGCTTCAATGGCCGATGCCATCGTATTGGCGGTATACATGCCGCCGCAGGCGCCGGCACCCGGGCAGCTGTTTTTAACGATTTCCAGACGGCGCTCCTCGTCAATGGTTCCGGCAATGTATTCCCCGTAGCTCTGGAAAGCCGAAATAATGTCCAGTTTGGCATCACCCAGATGGCCGGCGCGGATGGTGCCGCCGTATACCATCAGCGACGGCCGGTTGATCCGGGCCATGGCCATCAAGCACCCGGGCATGTTCTTGTCGCAGCCCGGAAGTGAGATATTGGCGTCATACCACTGGGCACACATGACCGTTTCGATGGAGTCGGCAATCAGATCCCTGGATTGCAGTGAGTAGCTCATGCCTTCGGTCCCCATGGAGATACCGTCACTGACCCCGATGGTATTAAAGCGCAGCCCCACCAGTCCGGCGGCCTCGACGCCTTCTTTAACTTTGGCGGCCAGCTGGTTCAGGTGCATGTTGCAGGTGTTGCCCTCGAACCATACACTGCTGATCCCCACCTGGGCTTTGCCCATATCCTCGTCGGTTAACCCGGCGCCGTAAAGCATGGCCTGGGAAGCGCCCTGGGATTTGGGTCCGGTTACCCGTGAACTGTATTTGTTTAGTTTTTCGGTCATTGGGAGTCCTCTTTCTCTGGTGTTTTAGAAGTTATCTGAGTGATAATAGGTTGTCTTTAGGATGGTTTCTTCGTAGCATAAGCCGTTTTGGACTGCAATCAAATAAAAAAAGCCTGGAAATATATCCAGGCTTTTTATTCGGTCACTAAAGCAAACCAGTCCGCGCGGTGATTGTTGATCAGCCGGCGGCCTCATTGATCACCGGATGGGAAGGGCGCTTGATGTGAGCCAGAACGGCATTTGTCTTGAAACCGACCGGCAGGTTAAATCCGAATACATTTCACTGATGACCAGTGATCTGGAAGAAAATCTGATAGAAATCAAAGGCAGGGTGGCCTATTCCCAAAAAAATGGGCAGAACCTGTTTCGAACCGGCATCAGGTTTGAAGGGACCCACGATGAGAATATCCAATTTGCGAAGAAGTTGATCCGGGTTTATTATAACCGCCGGACCGGATACCACATATCGACCGACCGAGCGGACAGATTCTAGCTGCCGGATTCGTGACGGGCATGATCGGTCGGAAAAAGATTCTTCTGAATTTAAGACGCCAGCATTTCCTCCAGCAGCTGCTCCCATTCTGCTTCCAGCGTTATGTCCGGCCGCTGCCGGCCGGCACGGGCGTACCAGTAGTCGGCATTCCACATAACCCCTTCTTCCCGGTGCAGGTAGGCGTGTACGGCGCTGCCCTGGGTGGTCGGGATCTCCTGGGCGATGGCGTGGGCCTGGTCCCAGTCCCCCTTTTTATCCCACCACAAAGATGTCAGTGTGTCGGATAGTTCTGAAGCCGGCCGATCGTTTTTGATACTTGCGAGGTATTCTTCAAAGGTCATAACGTCTCCCTTTCAGGTCCTGGGTTACCTTAATTTTACCTCCGCTATAACATGGTGAATTTTCTTTAGTCAATATTCACCGCTTATAGATTGCCAATCTTTGATAATTAGGGTATGACCCAGTTCTTTTGAGAAACGGTTCAAGGAGACAAGGTGAGGACAAAATATTTTTACGGTTACAATATTGTGGCCGCCGGTTTTGCCATTCAAGCGATCAGTATTGGCGCCCTGTTTGCTTACGGCGTTTTTTTCAAGGAGTTTCAGGCCGAATTCGGCTGGTCCCGGGCGACGATATCAGGTGCCTCGTCGCTGGCGTTTTTTGTCATGGGCGCCGTCGGGGTTCTGGCCGGCCAGTTAAACGACCGCATCGGCCCCCGAATTCTGATCGCGGTGGCCGGCACCGCATTGGGGGCAAACGCTCCCTGATCACCTGTTTTATTATACTGGTCTGCGGGCTTGTCTGGCTGCAGCTGTCCCATGCATCCTGGATGCTGTTTCTTTTTGCCATCATTTACGGCTTTGCCCACGGCGGGTTGTTTACGGTCATGTCGCCCACCGTGGCCGAGCTGTTCGGCACCGGTTCACACGGGCTTTTGTTTGGCATGGTTTTGTTTAGCGGGACGCTGGGGGGCGCCATTGGTCCACTGATGGCTGGTCGTATTTTCGACCTAACCGGAAGCTACCAGCTGGTCTTCCTCATTCTTACCGCAATGGCCCTGGTCGGCTTTATCCTGATCGCGACCCTGCGGCCGCCGGTCAGAGATACCGGGAGAATCTAGATGCTGTTTCAAATTTGAAAAAGCTTCTAGACTGATTCAATATCCAGCCGTGCCAGGCTATTTTGTCATCAGTTGATCAAAAATTTCTACGGTCACGGCCGGGCAGCTGGAAAATGAAATCCCGGTCAATTTCTGCAGCGCCACCGAGGCTTTAATCGCATCCTCGACCCCGGGCAATGAAACACAGAACAGCAGGTCGTATTCGCCAAGCAGGGCATGCATGGCGATAATTTCGCCCCCCAGTTTTTTAATTTCAGCGACCGCCTGCTGGGTTCTGTCAATGCTGATTTCTTTGATTGCGTCAGCGGTGTATTTACCGAACATAAAAAATGTTGCCATGGGTCTGCCTCCTTTTGTTATGGGTGCTTGGGGTAGGGTGTCCCCTGGCGGTTAAACGACACCCAGTCGTAGGCCAGGGCGTCCCCTGGGTGAGGTGCTCTGCTTTCATCGGGATAGCCGATAGCGATAATGGACAGAACCTTCAAATCGTTCAATTCCTAAGCATAAGCAATGTTATCTGAAAGCCGGGTGGGTTTGTCAATATCTATTATCTGAGTTGCAAACCGGATGGAACCCTGTGATTTAACGCTCGTGTGTAGGCTCTGATTCTATGTTGACACAAGTACAAAGTTTCCTTACACTTTCCCAAAACAGCCAATCGGTACCCGTTTTTCTACCGTTATTCAAAAGTAAACCAGGATACAACCATGAGCTCCGAAAATAAATCCTCGGCCGGTCTACATAAGAAGCTGCGTAAAATCATTTTCAGCAGACTCTTCATTGCCGCTGTGTTTACGTTGCTGGCCTATACCTTAATCGGCTTTTTTCTGGTTCCCTATTTAGTCAAACGCCAGCTTACCCAATTTGTTTCCCATGATTTAAAACGTAAAATTCAGATACAGGCGGTGCACTTTAATCCTTATAAGCTGACCCTGGCCGTGCAAGGACTTGATTTAAAGGAGCAAGATGGTAAACCCTTGCTTGCCTTCAATCGGCTGTTTGCCAACTTTGAGACCAAAAGCCTTTTCCGCTGGGCCTGGACCTTTGCGGATATCCATTTTGATAAGCCGAAAATCAATTTCGAGATCAATTCTGAGGGCCATTTCAATTGGGTCCAACTGATGAATTCGCTTGCCGCAAATAAAGAGCAAAAAGAAGCCGACGCCGGCAGTGGTGATCCTCCCCGGTTGATATTTGAAAAAATCGCGATCACTGACGGGCAGATTGATTTTGTGGATTTGCAGGGAGCTACTCCGGCTGATGTCAGGCTCAAATCGCTCAATATCGAACTGGTGGACCTGAGCACCCTGCCTGATAAAAAAGGTCTCTATACCATTCGAGCAACCACACCCGCGGGAGAATCCTTGCAATGGCAAGGCACGATCTCATTGCATCCCATCGCTTCCCAAGGCACTTTAGCCGTAACCGACATCAAGGCCGCTGGCCTATGGGAATTTGTCTATGACGATGTAAACTGCGATGTAACCGGCGGTAGCCTTGACCTTGAAAGTAGGTACAGCTTCACCTACCACGAACAGAAGCCACAGCTGTTATTGGAAGGACTGACTACCCGTGTCAGCGATTTGAGACTCCAACCGCGCGGCTCAAAGGCAACGGCATTGAGCTTAAATGAAGTTTTGCTAAAAGAAACCCACCTGGATCTTGGGGCCAGAAAACTGATACTTGGCAGCCTGCGTTTGCAAGGCGGCAAGGTCATTACCCACGTGGATACTGAGGGTATTTTGAATTGGCAGCAGTTTTTCCCCCCGGGTGAGACCCAAAGTCAAGCGCCTAAACAAACGGAAACCGGCAATCAGGGGAATCCCTGGCAGATTATTCTAAATGCCGCTGAGATCGGTGGGTTGGCCATACAGTACACGGATGCAAGTCGTATGCGACCGCTTGAATTATCACTCAACGAGCAGGCCATCAATTTTTCGGGAACCCTATCCCTGGCCCCGGGGGATATTCAAACTATCATCCAGGATATGTCCGTCAATCTGACCGATATAGTGATTAAGGAGCCCGCTGCTCCCGCCCCGCTGTTACAAATAAAAAATATCGATGTTGCCGGAGGAAAATTCGATTTTAAGCAGCGGTCAATTTCTGTCGATCAGGTCAATTTTAAAAGCGGTGTTTTGCAGGTCGCTATCGACGCCGACCGCAACCTAAACTGGGTGCAACTTTCCGCCAAAGATCCCGGGCTCATCAGAGAGACCACCAGCGAGGCCCTGGATGAGGCCAAAGAGGAAGGCCAGCCCTGGATATTTGCGGTGGGTGCTGCCCGGTTGGCTGGATTTCGCGCCGATGTCAGTGACCACAGCACAGATCCGGCAGCAGCGTTAACGTTTCAGGAAATAGACTTAAAGCTGAGCGATATCACCAGCAATCCTGATCAGCCGATGCGATTTGATGGGGCGCTTAAAATCAACCAGACAGGTCGTCTTTCTTCCCAGGGTGAAATTTATGCCTTGCGGCCGTCCCTCGACGCCAAACTGCAGTTGCAAGGGTTTGAGCTCACGCCCCTGCAGCCTTATTTGAACGCGGTTGCCAGTCTGGTAATTGACGCGGGGCTGCTCGACGCTAGCGGTCGACTCCGTTACGGTGACAATGACCCAACCGCCCGGCTTGTCTTTGATGGAGGGATGAGCCTGAAAAACCTTGCAGTGCTGGAATCGAAAACAAAAAAGCCCTTTTTGGGCTGGAAGCTATTTGAAGCCCCGAAATTTAATCTCACGCTAAAGCCTGATAAACTGGATATTCCTAAAATTAGAATCCTGGAGCCGGCTGGCAAACTTATTATTTTTAAAGATAAAAGTGTCAATCTGGTCAAGGTCCTGAAACAGGACGGCGAACAAGGAGAATCTCCGGCTGCCGATGAGAAAAAGAAAAAGGGTGAGTCAGGCCAGGGCGGATTCCCCCTCACAATTCAGCGCATCCGGATTGAGAAAGGCAACCTGGATTTTGCTGACCTGAGCCTGGTTTTGCCTTTTTCGGCGCGGATTTACGAACTGAACGGGGTGGCAACCGGGATAGCATCCAGGCCGAATAGCCGTGCGGCGATGAAACTGGAAGGCCGGGTTGACAAATACGGCATCGCGCGGGTTGAAGGCCGCCTCATGCCGTATGAACCTAAAAAGTATACCGATATTGACGTAACCTTCCAAAACGTGGAAATGACCAGTCTGACACCATATACCGCTACTTTTGCCGGTTACCAGATAGCTTCCGGCAAACTTTCACTGGACCTGCAGTACAAAATTGAATCCAGCAAACTGCTGGGTGAAAACGCGATTCTGATCGATCAACTTTTTCTCGGCGAACGCGTTAAAAGTGCCGATGCCATGGATCTTCCTCTGGAATTTGCCATCGCTATGCTCAAGGACCAGGACGGCAAGATTGACCTGAATCTTCCCGTTAGCGGAGATGTGGATAACCCGGAATTCAGTTACGGTCAACTGGTGCAGAAGGCCATTGGCAACTTGGTCACCAATATCGTTAGCGCGCCTTTCAAATTGATCGGCGCGCTGCTGGGCATCGAGGACACGGGTCTTGATACCATCGAATTCGATCCAGGTAGTGATTTGCTCCTGCCACCCGAGCAAGAAAAACTCAAACACGTGGCAGCGGCAATGAAAAAACGCCCGCAGCTGCAGTTGGAGGTTCAAGGACAGTATGATGCTGAATCAGATGGCTTGGCGCTGAGATCGGCGGCGCTGGCACGTGAATTCGCGGGACGCCTGGGGATTGAGCTAAAACTCGGTGAGGATCCCGGTCCGATTGACCTTGCAGACACCAAGAACCAAAAGGTGTTGGAAACCCTATTTTTAGAGCATGCGTCGGCTGAATCACTTGCCGATCTGAAGGATGATTATGCCAAGTCGGTGGCAGCCCAAAAAAAGGCCGCCAAATCGAATGCCAAAAAGTTCAAACCGCTTCCGGGCCAATTTCATGAGCAGCTTTACACGTGGCTCGAACAGCAATGGCCCCTAACAGGCGAAGCACTCCCGGCCTTAGCCCATTCCCGGGCAGAAATGATTTCCACTGAGATTTCCGGCAGGCATGGTGTGGAGTCTGCCAGAGTGCTGATTAAGGATTCAACGCCGGCGGAAAAGGTTGCCAAAAATGCAATCCCATCAAAGCTTGACTTCGGTGTATATAAATAACGTTATCGAGGCTTACTGAAACGGAGGGTTGCCCTTTATGACCTGCATTGTTCAAAAATTCGGCGGCAGCAGTGTGGCGGACGTGGCCAAGCTGCGAAAAATTGTCGAAGTAATTGCCGGCCTCAAAGATCAAAATATCGATGTCGCCGTGGTGGTCTCGGCCATGGGCAAGACCACCGACGAACTGGTGGCGCTGGCCCGGGAAATTTCTCCCAAACCGCCGCGGCGTGAAATGGACATGCTGCTTTCCACCGGGGAGCGCATTACCATGTCGCTGCTGAGCATGGCCCTGCACGAACGGGGCCTGGGGGCGGTTTCGCTGACCGGGTCCCAGGCCGGAATCATCACCAACGACCGGCACAACGACGCCCAGGTCATAGAGGTCAGGCCGTTTCGGGTTCAGGATGAAATGGCCAAGGGCCAGGTGGTGATCATCGGCGGTTTTCAGGGCGTCAGCTACAAGCGGGATATCACGACCTTAGGGCGGGGCGGCTCGGATACCACTGCCGTGGCATTGGCGGCGGCCCTGGATGCCGAACGCTGTGAGATTTATTCTGATGTGGATGGCGTCTACTCGGCCGATCCATCCGTTGCGGCCGACGCCCGGCATCTGCCCGAGCTCTCCTATCCGGTGATGCAGGAGATGAGCATGGCCGGCGCCAAGGTGCTGCATTCAAACGCCGTTCAATTTGCCAAAGAAAAAAACATTGCCATATACGCCCGCAGTGCCTTCGAGCCGGGACGTGAAACCGTTATCCGCCGCATTGCGCCCGGCACCATCATCGGGGTCCAGGCGGTCGTTAGCGAAAAACAGGTTGAGCGGATTCGCCTGGACGGAGAAGATGCCCGGGCCCTTTTTAAACAGGCTGCTGAATTCCTGGAAAGCGAACAGGTGCCGATCAAGGAAGTCAATGTGACCGGCATCAGCGCGGCCGGCCAAAATTCCAAGGCTTCCTTTGTGGTCTCCACCCAGAATATTTATGGATGGGACAAGATTAAAGCAGCCCTGAAAGATAAAATCGGCGACCGGATCGATTTTGATACGGACCTGGCGGCCCTGTCCCTGATCGGCGAGGGCTTAAACCGCAACAACCTGCCCCTGCTGGATGCCCTCGATCTGCTGGCCCGCAACGCGATCCCTGTGCTCGGCATCACCACGACCTCTTTTCGCATTTCCCTTCTTGTGCCGCGTGATCTGGTTGAAAAGAGTGTTCAGTTATGCCACTCGCGCTGGGTTGCGGATAGCAGATGACCCGGCTTCGCCCCAAGGGCTTCGCCACGGCAGGCAGAAGACAGAGGAAAGCAGGCTGAAGACAGATAATGATAACTTGAGAGGAGTATTTTCATTTTCCCTTATGATACCCCAAATTCTGTTCCAGTAGGATATCAGCTGATTTTATCCAATCTACAATCTCCCAAAATTGCATATTGCGTCAGCACATCCATCAAGTTTTGATTCTCCCCAAATTTAACCATCAGGCACGAAGTCCATCACATTGAACAGCTAAAAAAAGTGTGGGTTTGTCATATGCAATCTATAAAGCAATTTAAATACCGGACAATTATTAAATATATGAAGGAAGCACATCGGCCAAACCAAATTCTTCCCCCACCCGTTCGAGTCACTCGATATCGGCCAGCCCCGCCTTTTCCAGTCCCTCTATAATCCTGTCGACGATGGTCATCGACCTTTACATAACGGCTGATCAGCCATCGTCCGCGGGTTGCGAAATCCGGCTCCAGCTTGAGCAATTGGCCGACGGCGGTCTTGGCTTCGTTCTGTCTTCCCAGCTGGCCGAGAGCGGCAGCTCGCATCAACGGGTCCAAGTACAATTCCGGAAAGTTGAATTTCAGAGCTTCGGCGAAGGCATTTTCATACTCACCGCGGTGATAGTAGTCCATGAAAGGCGCAAGATGGAACCAGCTGGGGTGATAGGGATTGAGCTTCATCCCTTTTTTCAGCAGGGCAAGTCCGCGGTCCCATTCGCCGTAAAGCGTCATGTGCCAGCCGGCAACACCGACGATGTACGGGGAGTTGGGGTTGAGGGCAATGGTCTCTTCAGCGTGCTGCAGGAAAAATTCCTTGTCGCCGCGGTGAAAATACACGAGGGTGAGGGCATCCCGGGCAAACTGATTGTCCGGCGCCAGGGCCACGCCCTTCTGGGCAAAGGTCAGCGCTTTTTCCAACGAGCGCCTCGATCTCACAAAACCCCAGGGCGTGGTTGTCGGCATGCAAATGGCCGAGCATGGCCCAGGCCAGCCCATATTCCGGGTCTATTTCGACGGCCTGCTCGAGCGCTGCCAGGGCTTTTTCAAATGCCGCCGGGGTCAATTCCGTTTCGTAGTGATAGAAGCGCAGAACGGCATCATAGGCCTTCAGATCCGCAGGCGCCTTCTTGCGGGATTCCCTGGACAGTCTGCGTTTTATCAAACCATACTGGTCGGCAATTGCTCCGATAACCCTGTGGGCAATTTCCTCCTGTACGGCAATCAAATCGGCGGCTGTCTGATCACGTTTATAGCTCTCCCCCCAGATCTGCTCAGCGGTGGACGTATCGAGTAATTGGATCGTCACCTTGACAGTTTTCGAATCCTTGCGGACACTTCCCGTCAAAAGAAACTGCACGCCGAGGTCCCGGCCGACTTCCCTGGGATCAACCTTCTGGCCCTTAAACCGCATGGTCGACTGGGACGCAATGACCTGAAAGTCCTGGTAACGCGCGAGCTCAGCAGTTAGTTCTTCGGTCAGGCCGTCGATGAAATAGTCCTGCTTTTTGTCACCGGTCAAGTTGATTAAGCGGCATGACGGCAATGGATGGTTCCGTGGTCAGCGCACCGGCTTGCCGTTTCGAGGCATGGGTTTTGGTACCGGACGGCGGTATCCGGGCGGTGTGAAAGGTTGGTACGTAACTGCCTTTGGGAATTTTTATGCGCACCGGGTCATTTTTTCCGGCTGTCAGATAATAATGATCCAGTGCACGGCGCAGTCTGCCGGCCTCCACCCGAACGATGGGGTCCACCTGGGGATCAAACCCCTCCGGCCGCCCATAGACAGACACGGCGATGGTATATCCCTTGAGCTGCGAGGATCGGTCTGCCAGGGTTTCGTCAACAACGAAGCTCAGGAATGCCCGCTGTTTGTCTGATGCCCTGAATTCGTCACTGTGCGAGGATCCGCTCCAGCTGGTCCCGGATGGCTTCGGGGCTGGGTTTATTATCAGCTGCCATAAGTCTCTGATCTTTGCGATGTCTCCTAAAAGAAACCGGTTGCTACCTGTACGTAACAGTAACGTACTTTACTGGGATCGAAAATAGTCATACACCAATTACCAAAAACCGATCGTAAAATCAATCGCAGATATCATTTTCCAGGTTCCCTCCTGGCTGGACAAATTATGAATGACAAAGCACGTTATATTCGAGAGCGATTTCCGGATCAAAAACATCGCATCGATCTCCTGATGGCGGAAGATTCCGAATTCCTGGCCCTTTCCGAAGACTACGATATCTGCGTCACTGCGCTGCGGTATTGGGCCGGGTCCGATGCACCTGAATCCGAAAGCAGGGTCATTGAGTATCATACCCTTTCGACTCGAGGAAGAGATTACTCAGGTTGACATTTCTGCAATCATGGCGGTGGTTGAAGTCTGTATTTGCAGGTCACGGACGTAAGTTAAAGGAGTCGGATTATGATGCGGGTTACCCTCCTACCCAATTGAGCAATCTAGCGTAATTAAAGGAGGTTATATGCGTTCACACTTTTAGTAATCGCGGCATTATTTTGCGGCACCCCGGCCATGGCCCAGGATGAAGCCAAACAGCCCGCCGAACAGGCCCAGGCGGCGGGGACCTGCGCGCCGCCGTACAAAATCCGATAGGCGCTATGATCAGCCTGCCGTTCAAGTTTACTTTTGATTACGGTGCGTCCAACGGCGAGGCTTCCTTCCTGAATATACAGCCGGTCATCCCATTTACCGTTGGGGATTGGAATCTGATTAATCGTCTCATCGTTCCCCTCATCGACACTGACGGCGATATAACCGGACTGCCTGGAATTCCGACACCCGTTCCCGGCAATGGCGCGACCGGTCTCGGGGACATCAATTATTCGCTATTCGTATCCCCTGCCAAGCCTAAAGGTGCCATCTGGGGCATCGGCCCGTCCATCACCATGCCCAGCGCTTCCGACGACGAGCTCGGCAGCGAAAAATGGAGCACCGGACCCACCGGCGTGATCCTCTTTCAGCCCAAATGGGGAACCATCGGAGGGCTCGTCCGGCATTTGTGGTCGTTTGCCGGCGATTCGGATCGTGACGATGTCAACCAGACCTTATTTGAACCTTTTGTGAACTATAACCTTTCTGAGGGCTGGTATTTAATTGCGGACATCGTCATTACCGCCAACTGGGAGGCCAGTTCCAGCAATACCTGGACGGTGCCGCTGGGCGGTGGTGTCGGCAAGCTGTTTAAAATCGGGGAGCAGGCGATGAATGCAAGAACCGAAGCCTACTATAATGTCGAAAAACCCGATGGTGCCCCGGATTGGCAGTGGGGATTTACCGTTCAATTTCTGTTTCCAAAATAAATTTGTCAAATAGTTGAATGGTCAAATAGTTGGTGGTTCCGATAGTCAGATAGATATAAATCCTCTTCCCCTATTTAACTGATTTTCTAATCAACTATTTGACTGAATGTTCAGGGGGTATGACGGTCATGGACAATGGCTGTATAGAAATCGGCAACATTAACACCAACGCCTCTTCCGAAGTGGTCCGAAAGCTGAAATCTATCCTTGATCAACACGCTATTTTCCACATTGTGGATGGTGTGATGTTTTATGATTCACGCCAGAAGGCGGCTCGATTGCATGAAATTCAGCAGGGCCGGATTAGAGAAACAAATAACATGCAAGACGATTTTTAGAATAAAGATTAACGGGAGCTTATCGTGCCCGACCTTTATGAACTCGATTTTATGAGGATTATAGACTTTGATACCGAAGAAGCCGACTTTCTCTCGACCCTGATTTACGGAGAGAATTAAAAAGTCACTTCAGGAGGCAACAGGAGATGACAGGAAGTATTTCCGAACGCCCATTCAAATGTTTGAACCAACATAACAAAGAAAGGAGAACCACCATGAAACTGAAATCAATGAGCAAAACAGGTAATACACACAAGATTTTTGATTATCGCCGGCTGTATCGTCATTTTCGGGGGACTTTTATTTGCGGGACAATCTTTTGGGGGAACCGCCAAAGAAATCGATGCCAGTGCCGATGCAGCTATGGATCGGTTTTACAAGAATGTTAAGGATGCCAAGGAAGTCGTCATGAAGGCCAATGGCATCCTGGTTCTGCCCAATGTCAAAAAAGGCGCATTTCATCGTCGGGGCTGAATACGGACAGGGCGCCATGCGAATCGGCGGCAAAACAGTGGAATATTACAGCATGGGGGCCGGCTCATTCGGCCTGCAGATCGGTGGACAGTCCAGAGACATCATCATCGCTTTTATGACCAGCGCGACCCTGAAAAAATTCCGTGCAAGCAGCGGCTGGGAAGCCGGTGTCGACGGCGGCGTTACCTTGATCAAAGTAGGCGCAGGTGAAAGTGCGATTTCGGCCATGGCAAATAAGCCTATTGTGGCCTTCGTTCTGGATGCCAAGGGACTCATGCTGGACGTTTCTATGAAAGGGGCCAAATTCAACAAACTGGACATGTCGAAGTAACACAATATCGGTATGCTTCCCAAGCTAATATCTAATGATGTCGAGAAAATGAAAACTGATAATTTCTCTAAACTGAAACATTAAGAAAGGAGTCGAAAAATGAGATTGAAAACATTTACTTGTATCGTGATCCTGCTGCTGGCCCTGGGCTTTGCGGCACCGGCCGTCTTCAAGCAGCAGATAAACCTAACATCCTGGTGATCATGTCCGATGATGTGGGCATCACCAACATCAGTGCCTACAGCCGGGGTTTGGTGGGTTATCAAACCCCCAACATCGACCGCATCGCCAACGAAGGCATGCTCTTTACCGATTATTACGCAGAGCAGAGCTGCACCGCCGGGCGCTCGGCTTTTATCACCGGCCAGCATCCCGTGCGCACCGGCTTGACCAAAGTGGGGTTTCCCGGGTCTCCTATCGGCATTCAGAAGGAAGATCCCACCCTGGCGGAGCTGCTCAAGAACCATGGCTACGCCACCGGCCAGTTCGGCAAAAACCATCTGGGCGACCGTAACGAGTACCTGCCCACGGTGCATGGATTCGACGAATTTTACGGCAACCTCTACCACCTCAATGCCGAGGAAGAACCGGAGAATCCCGATTATCCCAAGGATCCCGAATTCAAGAAACGCCTGGGCCCCCGCGGTGTGCTGGACTGTAAAGCCACGGACAAAGACGATCCCACCGTCGATCCGCGCTTTGGTAAAGTGGGTAAACAGACCATCAAGGATACTGGAGCGCTGACTAAAAAGCGGATGGAAACGGCGGATGAAGAGTTCCTGGACCGCACGATGAAGTTCATCAAAAAGAACACCGAGGCCAAAAAACCGTGGTTCGCGTGGGTAGCCACCTCCCGCATGCATTTTTACACCCACCTTAAACCGGAGAGTGAAGGTGTGACCGGGTTGGGTATTTTCGCCGACGGCATGGTGGAACACGATGGGCAGGTGGGCCAGATGCTCGATTTGCTGGAGCAGTTGAAAATCGACGACAATACCATCGTCATCTACACCGTGGATAACGGGCCGCATTACAACGAGTGGCCGGACGGCGGTATATCTCCTTTCCGTGGCGAGAAGAACACCAACTGGGAGGGCGCTTACCGGGTGCCCGGCATGGTACGCTGGCCGGGGAAAATTCCGGCCGGAAAAATCTCCAACGAGATTATGTCCTTGCAGGACTGGGTGCCGACCCTTTTGGCGGCTGCCGGTGAACCGGATGTCAAAGAAAAGCTGATGAAAGGCCACAAGGCCGCCGGAAAAACATTCAAGGTGCACCTGGATGGCTTCAATTTATTGCCTTACATCATGGGCAAGGAGGAAAAATCTCCGCGCAAAGAGTTTTTCTACTTCAGTGATGACGGCCTGCTGGTTGGCGTCCGTCACAACCAGTGGAAACTGGTATTTGCCGAGCAACGCGCCAAGACCTTCCGGGTCTGGTCCGAACCGTTTGTGCAGCTGCGTGTCCCAAAGCCATTCAATCTGCGCAGCGACCCCTTTGAGCGGGCCGATACCGATTCGAACAATTATGACCGCTGGTGGATCGAGCGCAGTGCGTTTTCAGTGACAGCCATCCAGGAGATCGTAGGCGGTTTCATGGCAACGTTCAAGGAGTTCCCGCCGCGCCAGAAACCGGCGAAATTCAACGTGGAGGACGTCATGAAAACGATGTACAAAACGGGCGCCCATTGATCGGGTGTGCCGTTACACTTATCGTCAATTTTTGTTATGGGAATAGGTAAAAATTAAGTGAATAAGCTAGATGTGCGCCTTATGGCGGGGTGATTTCCCGCCATAAGGTGTTGCGTCATCCATGACCCGTATGCCGAGAGTATTCGTGACTATGACCATAAACACCTAATTGGATGTTGTTGTGATGAATTAGGGCACAAGGAGGACAGTTTGATGAAAACCATGCTTTCTTTTTCAAGTGTAACCGTATGCCTTATCTGCTTGTTCCTGCTGGTTCCGATTGCCGGGGCCCAGGAAACGGAGGTCGCTGAAGACCAGAGAGTCCTCTCAAGAGGATAAGATCGCAGCCGAAAAAGAAATGCTGGAAGCCAAAATCGCCGAACTTGAGGAAAAACCCCTCGAGTATTTCGGATCTCAAAAAAACAAACGCACCCGCATCGGGTTTTATAAATACCGTTTGGAGACGCTCGAGCAAGACCCGGACAAGTATTTCTCGGAACCTGAAAAATTTGAAGGCAATGTTAAGGGGTCCGATTAAGGGAAGATATGTGACATCTACAGCGCGGGTGCCCGTCATAAGGCTTTAGCGGCGCACTTGATCCATGCCCTGTTAGAACCTTATGGCCCCAATGAAGTAAAAGGAGGTGCTACCTTTTTTGATGAAACAACTAATGGAGTTTTTAAAAACAACTGCCATGGGCGGCCTGTTCGTACTGCTGCCGATACTGCTCCTTTATCTGCTGCTTTCCGAGGCCCTGGACATGGTTGTTGCCCTGGCTACTCCCATTGCCGATCTTTTTCCGGAGGGAACCTTCGGTAAGGTTGAGTTTCCGGTCATCGTCGGATTGATTCTGATTCTGGGCTTTTCATTTGTTATTGGACTCGGACTGCGTGCAAAAATAGCAAGAAGATCGGGACGCTGGATCGAGCGCACCATTTTAGACCGCTTGCCGGCTTACAATGCGCTTAAAAGCCTGACCACAGGTTTTGCCGAAGCCGGCAAGGCCGGGGCATTCAGGGCGGCCCTGCTGGTTTCTGCTGACGGAGAGCGGGAGTTTATCTATGTGATCGAGGATCACGGAGAAGATCATTTGACGGTCCTTTTACCCTGGGCGCCCACTGCTTTTGCCGGAATTGTCAAGATCGTAGATCGCAAACGGGTTGAACTGCTGGATGCGAATCTGGGTGATGTTTCTAAAGTATTGAGTCACTGGGGTGTGGGCGCTCGTGGGTTGCTTGGCAAGACTGCCGCCGGTGCCGATCGTCTGACTGATTCCGCCCAGTGAAAAAAGATTCAACAAACGACGCCAACTGTTCATCTTGCATATTGGAATCAGCATGGTCGCCGAAATCATTGCAAGATTGATTTACAGCTATCTTAATAAAAGATTGATTGAATCGAGAGGCGTTTAATCTAAAAAGAAAAAGGCGAAGAAGTTTAAATATACGCCCTTCTCACAAAAAAGGGTATTCATCAATTTCATTTGATGATGCTCTTTTTGCATTGAAATGGCTATCCGAAACAGCCACGACTCTATCCCCTGGCTCCAAAAATCCAAGAGTATCTAAAAAATCTAAATGACTCCTCGCTACTAAGGTTTTTCAATGTAAAACGATTAAGACCTATAGCAAGCATAAAGGATAAACAAACTCAACTGGAAAAATTCGAGGAACTCAAACGGAAAGTTGGAATTATAGAATCAGTTCACAAAATGGGTTCTTTAAGATTTGTATCACAAATCCATAAAAATGAGAACTATAGATGCACGCATGTCAAACTATTGGGCAAGCTAAAATTTATTACATTGGCAAACGATATATACAACTCGGGAGCAAATTTTATTGATTTGGCGAAAGTGTATCTGACGGTATTATCATGGTTGTTGATAAACTTGAGCCTTAAGATACACCAGAAGGGTATATTCTAAATTGTGGAACTGAATTTTAAGTTGATTATATGCTTGTGAATATATAATTTACAAGAGAGTGCAATATGAATAGTTTATGGACCTTCAAAGACTGTACTGAAAAATACATCAATGATTTTGAAATATTTTAGCCTAAAAGAAAATCCCTTCAAACTCGCCATTGATCCAGCTTACTTTTACCTAAGCCGGCATCACGAGGAAGCCATTGCCCATTTGCGTTATGCTGTTACCTTCACGGATTCCCCCATAGATATACCATTAGACTCTAATTGATCCTGGCACTCATGATCTTTAACATTTTTACATAATTTTGAGTCAGTCAAAACCGGTCCTTCCTTTTGCCCGGGAACTCGAAGAAGAGGTGATTATGGCTTCGGGCGTCGGTATATTATCTGCTGTCATTAGGCAATGGTCCTAAGCTGTCGAAAAAAAACGCGCTGATACCTGTACGTAACAGTAACGTACTTTAAATAGAATTAAAAAGTAGATATACACCTGATCGGGTCGGTCATACAATCAACTGTAAAATCAACCCCAGAACGCAGATTGGCGGAATGAGCTGTAAATGCCATGGCACATCATATTCGAAAACGATTCTCAGACCAAAAATACAGTATTGATCAGCTCATGACGAAAGATTCTGAGTTCCTTTCCCTGTGCGATGACTATGATGCCTGCATCAATGCATTACAGTATTGGACCGAATCCAAAGAGCCTGAAGCTGAAAGCAGGATCGACGAGTTTCGCAACATTGTCCGGGAACTCGAAGAAGAGGTGATTGAGGCCTTAATAACGCAGAAAACTCGGTCGCTGAAACGAAGTACGCTCTGAGGTGGCCAAAGGAACTCTGGATTAGATCCTGCGGAAGCAAATTTTGGCTTGAAAACAATGAATCAACCAGGCGAGGAATTAGAGGAATGCCAAGTCGGCCCTATGGAATGATTATTCCAGCCAGACAGGGGGTAACCGGTGTCACACGGCAGATGATCTTTATATACATTCTCGTGCTACTGATTGCGGGTGAAGGTTCTGTTGCGGCTCAGAATGTTCAGACCGGTCATTATGCCCCGGGCTGGAACGGCAACCTGAAAGCCGGCATGATGGCGCAGGACCCCGGTTTTTACATGCAGAGCACCACAATGTATTTCAATGCGCGCAAATTCAAGGACGGATCGGGTGACACGGCCAGTTCAGACGAGACAGATTATGTGCTCACTTCCCTGGCACTGGTGTGGCGGCCGGATTTCAAGCTCTTCGGCGGTGATTACCAGGCGGTGGTGACGCCTGCGATTGGAAACCTATCAGGAGTACCGGTGCTGGTCGACGGCGACCCCCAGGATGCTCCCGGTGGGTCTCACCGACATGTTTTTCTCCCCGATTGGACTCGGCTGGCACTGGTCGGAATTTCATCTGGTTACCGCACTTGGGGGATTTGCCCCTACCGGAAAATATGATTTCGGTGAGAACGACAATACCGGTTTAGGCTTTTGGACCGTCATGCCCTTCGCATTGGGAACCTACCGTACCGAAAAGGGCATTTTCAGGGATCTACCCCTGCTGGCCACCGGTGGTTTGTTTTATGAAATTCATTCAAACCAGCAGGGGCGTGATTTCCGGCCTGGCGATAGCTTTACTTTTGAGTGGAGCCTCGGGCTGGAATTTACCGAACGCACCAGTTTCGGTCTTACCGGTTTTTTCTACCGGCAGGTCAATGATCCCAGCGGGTCTGATGCAGAACCGGTGGACAAGTACCGGTCCAACGGCATCGGCTTGACCCTTTCGCACGGCATCGGTCCGGTAAACCTAAATTTACGCGGCTTACCAGGATTTCGATGTACGCAACGGGCCGGAAGGGACGCTGGTCTATTTTGATGTTGCCTGGGGATGGCCCAAAAACAAGAACGATTAAATTGGATGACTTTCTTTAAAATATCAATTTGAGAGAAAGGAGCTGTTGTTATGGACAATGGAAATTTGCCCGAATGGACCGAAGAGCGTGCCATTGCGGCGCTGGAAGAAAACAAACAGGTGATGATTCCGGGTCTGCGGGAACAGGCCGAAGGACAAAAAGTATACGTAGAGCATGAGTTTGCCAGTCTCAAGGGGGTCATCCTCGGCAATCCGGAGTCGATGTATCTTCCCGATCCTTTTCATCCCTCGTGGTACACGAGTTTTCGATCGCTGCCCCGGGAAAAACTGGACTGGATGGCAAGCAATCGCGGCAAGCACGTCCGTGATGTGGACCGGGGGCTTTGGGAGAAAATGGTGAAAGGACTCGAAGCGCTGGCCGACGTCTACCGCCAGGCCGGTGCCCATGTGATCCAGAACACCCAGACGCCTCCGCCGGAAGTTATAAATTACACATCCGGCTGGTTGGGCAAGTACGGAAAGCATTGGGCGTTTCACGCCCAGGCATTTGGGGAGACGTTTGGAAACGTGCTGGTGAATTTCCATGAAACCCAGCCCAGTATTCGTTATAACTGCGTCGAGTACATTGAAGCCTTCATGGGGCTCATTGAAGGCGATACCAATGCAGTGTGGCTGACCATGCCCAACCAGTTGCCCATGCCTACCGCTTTTGGCGTCGGTCTTTCCCCGGGCGACATTCGGATCTTTCCTGACAAACTTGTGGTCGTCGGCCATGGTGTATTTGACAAGTCTCACATCGCCGATACGTCCAAACCCCGATCATCGGGCAACGAGTTGGGTGCGGAGGTACTGCGGCGCATGCTGAAACCATTCGGCTGGCGGGTGGAACAAATTTACTTTGACGCCAATTACGGTTACCACATCGACACCCTGATGCCCGTGATTCGGGAAGGGCTCATCGCCGTCAACGAGAATGTGCTTTTGACCCAACTGCCGAAGGAAATCCGGGATTGGGAGCAAATAAACATCGATCCGGACGAATACGTGATCGGCGCCGGCAACTCGGTGGCGCTCAGCAAAGATGCCCAGGCCATTACCTCCGGTGCGAAGAAGTATATAAAAGAGGTTGAAAAGCGAGGTGTCAACGTAGTGCCGGTTCCGTTTGACGACGTCTATCACGCCACCGGCAGCGGTATGCACTGCGCCACATTTTCTTATTGGCGTGAAGATGATTAAATGGCCACAATATATCCCTCTAAATATTTTTATATTAAAAAAGGAGATACATTATGAGTAAAACTAACGTTGTATTGACGATTCCCGAACCCAAAAAATTCGAATTGGTGGAAAAGCCCTTTCCTAAGATCAAGGCCGGCTATGCCATTGTGAAGAATGATTATGCTGGTGTCTGCCTGGAAGGCTCCCGTATCTGGACCCGGCATGGTTTTGAAAAGTTTTACGGCGGTGGGCAAAGCGATTACCCCGACGGCCTGGGCCATGAAAGCGTGGGCGTCGTCGACGAGGTTATGCCCGGATCCAACTTCAAGCCCGGCGACCGGGTCATTATCTTCCAGGGTGACCATTGCGGTCACTGTCATGCCTGTCTCAACGGGCTGTCGCCCACCTACTGTTCCGCCAACACCTTTCCGCCTAAAGAAGGCATGACGCGGGTCGGCATGGCGGGAATTCAGGACTGGAATGAAAGTGAATCCGGCGGCTGGGCCATGGCCAGGTACCGCATTGCCCATGAAGCAAACCTGCAAAAGATACCAGACAGTCTGGATTTTAAATACGCCCAGGCCGGCACCTGCTCGGTGGGCGTTGGTTGGAGCAACCAGGAGCTCATGGACATGCGCCCGGGTTCCACCGTACTGGTGG
>CAVXZZ010000039.1:0-7708 GCA_963766255.1 uncultured delta proteobacterium | reverse complement strand
GCTCAATGGCTTTTAGAGTTAAATAGTTGATTAGTTGAATAGTTAATTAGTAGAAGGATATTGTCATTTTAAAAAGCGACTGTAATCCCTATTACGATTATTACGAACCTAACCATCAAATGATCTAAACCACCCGTACCAAGGGCTCTTGAGCTTCAACAACATCGCCCACATGGGTGGCGGCTTCAATCCCCGCTTCCCTCAGACCATTTAGTAGGCCATCGCATTGATCTGCCGGCACGGCAAGCAGGAGGCCGCCGGATGTCTGGGGGTCAAAGAGGAGGTCTTCCTCCTCGGCGGTCAGGGTGGCAGCCGCTTCCCAGGATCCCTGTGCCAGTCGGCGGTTGGCCTTGTTGCTGCCGGTGCTTTCGCCCTTTTGATACATTTCCAGGGCATTGGGGTATATCGGAAGCCGGTCATCAAGCAGGTCAATTTGCAGCCCGCTGCCTTTGGCCATCCGAGCCTGTGGCCCAGGATACCGAAACCGGTGATGTCGGTGCAGGCATTAATTTCCAGATTTAATGCCACCTCCATTGCCTTTCCGTTGAGCGCGGCCACCTGGGGCAAAATGGCTTCCAGTTCAGGGTAAGGCAATCTTCCGGAGCGGCCGGCATTAAACAAAACGCCTGTCCCCAGGGGTTTGGTCAAAACAAGGGCATCCCCTGCCCGACAGCCTTTGTTCGTCAGCACCCGATCGGGATGAACACAACCGGTGACCGCCAAACCGTATTTGGGCTCATTATCATCCACCGAGTGTCCACCCGCCAGTGATGCGCCGGCTTCCTTAACTTTGGCACTGCCGCCCCGCAACATCTCCTTGAGTAACCCCATGTCAAGTTTTTTCAATGGAAACATCACCAAATTCAATGCTGTCAACGGTTTACCGCCCATGGCATACACATCCGATAAAGAATTGGCTGCTGCAATTTGCCCAAACCAGTACGGGTCGTCCACCGGCGGTGTGATATAGTCCACCGTGCTGATCAAGGCAATTTCAGCCGTCAAACGGTAAACGGCGGCATCGTCACTGGTCTCAAATCCAACCAGCAAATTCTCGTCATCTGATATTTCAAGCCCCTTCAACGCTTCCGACAGCTCCGTCGGACCGATTTTGGCCGCTCACCCGCAGGTCCGCGACATTCCCATCAGGGTCTTTTTTTTCATAAAAAACATATTCCGTTCCTTCGTTCCAGTATCAATATAGTAGAAGTGGTTTCAAAACTACAAATCACGTCCAAGAAACTAAAGAATCCAATCCATAATGTCAATATATGCATTTTTAAAAATATGAACAACCGCACCAGGGCAGATACCTGTTTATCGGTGACATAGAAGCCATCTCAAAAACTGGTATCTGAGGCCAGAAAATGTCTATAAAAAAATCTCATTTATATGCTATAATAACAGTTTTTCCATCCATAAAGATGCCAGCAGCAAAACCGGCGTCGGATGACATCCCTTTGAAACGGTCTTACCCTATTATTGAAGAATTTTAAATCGGGAGAAACATAATGAAATTCGCTATTATCGGCACCGGTATTATGGGATGCGGCTGGATCACCCAGTGCGCCATGACCGGACACGAAGTCCACTGTTACGATGCCAATCCGGATATCCTGGCCGGTGCAAAGGCAACCTGCGAAAACCTTACCATCAAGGCCGCCAAAAAATTTAAGATCAATGATCCGGATATGGTTCAAAACGCGGCAAACTCATTAATGTTTACGACGACAAAAAAAAATTTATTGCAGCTGCCGGCGGATGCGATATTTTTTTAGAAGTCATATTTGAGGATCTGAAGCTTAAATGTACGGTATTGTCCGAGTTTTTGCCGCAGCTTCCTGAAAACGTCGTGTTCTGGTCGAACACCAGCGGTTTGGATATTAATCCCATGGCAGAGGCCGGCGGCAGGCCTGAACGCTCGATCGTCTGCCATGGCATGAATCCAGTGCCCCTGATGCCCGGCGTTGAGGTCGTCCCCGGTAACAAGACCTCGGCAGAAACGGTGGAATTCACCCGCCAGCTTTTACTGGAAATGAAGAAAGCCCCCTTTTTGGCGCCCAATATTCCCGGCTTCTGGGTAAACCGCCTGCTCTTTCCCCAGATGCTGGACGCCATCCGTCTTTTGGAGCAGGGTAAAATAACCGTGGAAGATGGCGATATCGGCCTGAACACCTGCCTGGGACACCCCCAGGGGGCTTTCAAACTGTATGATTTTGCCACCATACCGACCATATTGCGGGTGGCGCTGGAGATGTACAAAACTTCCAACGATCCCCGTTTCTACCCCCCGCTGATGCTTGTCAGCATGGTCAAAAACGGCGAGTTCGGCGCCAGCAGCGGCAAAGGTTTTTATGACTGGAGTGATCCACGCCATCCCCGGCCCAGGAAACTGTCCCGCTATATTATCGACTCAGCCGAAGATATGACCGGAAAAATGAAGTGATGAGAATCAAATACAGCATAACAGAAACATTCCTTTACTCAATGGTCATTTTGGCCTTTATATCCGTCGGACTTGTGGGCTATTTCTGGATAACAAACGAGTACGAACGCTTTAAGAAAGAAAAGATCACGCTAAAAGAGGAGTATTTTGCAGCCCAAAAGCACCTGATCAAAAATGAAACTGAAAAAGTCATTGACTACATCGCATTCAAAAAATCCCAGGCCGCAGAACGCCTGAGACGGCTCAGAAGCAGAGGCGTGAACGAAAACCAGCAATACACCGAAGATTTGACTGATCAAATTAAAAGTGAGGTGTTGGCCCGCCTGGAAACCATACACTTTGGTGATGGCGGCTATATATTTGCCGGCCAGTGGGATGGGTTGAGTCTTTTAAGCCCGGCCAAGGGGCGCAACATGATCGATGTCACCGATGCCAACGGTGTCAAGATCGTCCAGGAACTCATTCGAGTTGCCAGGTCGGGTGGTGGATATGTGCGCTATGTCATGCCAAAGTTAGACAGCGATGTCACTTTTGACAAATTAAGCTATACAAAGGCTATTGAGGAATGGCAATGGTACATAGGTGCCGGCGTTAACGTGGACAAAATTGAAACCGTCCTGCAGGCGAAAAGAGCCGCATTACAATCAAGGGTTAAAGATCATATTTTTAAAATCGTCGCCATTCTGGCGGCCGTGCTTCTCTTTATCTTGCTGGCTGCAAAATTAGTGTCCAACCGTATCAAAAAAAGTTTTGATTTATTTGGAGCCTTTTTCTCGAAAGCGTCCACCGTATCAGCCAAAATCGAGTCTGAAATTTTGCCTTTCGTGGAATTTAAATCCCTGGCCCGGGCCGCCAACCGCATGGTCCGGCAAAGAAACAGAGCGGAGATCGCGCTGCGGGAAAGTGAGAAAAATTATCGCGAACTGGTTCAGAGTGCCAACAGCATCATCGTACGCATGGACACCGAGGGCCGGGTAATTTTCTTCAACACCTACGCGCAGAATTTTTTTGGCTTTCGGGAAGAAGACATTATCGGTAAAAACGTCATCGGCACGATCGTCCCTGAAAGGGACATCGCCGGGTTTGACCTTGTAACGAAAAGAGGCAAAAAAAAAAGAAGACGAGGGGGGGGGGAAAAGAAAAGGAAAGAGAAGTTGTGGAGATGAGAAAAAAAGAAGAGGGAAAAAGCGGGGCGGGCCCAGCCAAAAAAAGGAAAGCAGGGAACCCGGGGGGGGGCGCCGCGAATATTTTAATATTTAGCGATAGCGAAGGGGTGCTCTTAGAGACGCGGAGGAGCGACAGAAAAAAACAAGGAAAAGAGTAGAAAGGGGGGGGCCGCAGGAAGGAACACGGAGAAAACGAGTTGGGCCGGTTAAGATAAATCTGATTGTCAACGAAGCGCTTAAACTGCTCAGAGCTTCCCTGCCGGCAACGATCAAAATTCGCCATGACATAAAGTCCGATATGTCGGTATTGACCGACCCTACCAATATTCACCAGGTATTGATGAACCTGTGCACCAATGCGAGTTTTGCCATGCAGGAAAAAGGCGGTGTCCTGGAAGTCAGGCTCAGCGACGCAGACCTGGGGGGAGATTTTGTCAAACAACATCCGGATGTGATACCGGGAAAATTTGTCAACCTCACCGTCAGAGACACGGGCTGCGGAATGCCACCCGAGGTTACCGAGCGCATATTCGATCCATTTTATACCACCAAAAAAATGGGAGAAGGCACCGGAATGGGACTGTCCGTCGTACATGGAATCGTTAAAAGTCACGGCGGCACCATCAGCGTAGAAAGCAGCCCCGGGAAAGGATCCACGTTTAGTGTTTTCTTGCCTGCCGTTGAGGTAAAGGCTACCTATCAGGCGGACCAGGCCCAGCTGGTAGTTACCGGAAGTGAACGCATACTTTTTGTCGACGATGAAGATTTCCAGGCGGATATCGGCAAACGGATGCTGGAGCGGCTTGGGTATCGGGTGACCGCCAAAACCAGCAGCGTCGAAGCATTCGAATTATTTCGCCAAACTCCGGATGAATTCGATCTGGTCATCACCGACATGACCATGCCGGACATGACCGGCGATGTGCTGGCCCGAAAATTAATCGCCCTGCGCCCGGACATCCCCATCATTGTCTGCACCGGCTACAGCGAAAGGATCAACTCGGATATCGTCAAGGAGATCGGTATCAAGGAGCTGGCCATGAAGCCTGTGGTTATGAATGATATCGCCCGAATGATTGAACGCATTCTATCTAAAGATGATGATGGTTACAGCAAAACCGCTGAAGCAGGATAAATGTCTCTGGATACTGGTTTCTAATCACTGGTCTCTGGCTGCTGGTCCCTTGTTGATACACTTGAAAAACAGGCCAGCCAGTGACCAGAGCCCAGCTACCAGAAACCAGAGACAAGGATCTATTTCTTTTTGGCCGCCAGGGCTGCCTGTTTGGCCTCCTCTTCGGCCTGTATGACTGCAGCGCCGGCGCCGGCGGCCTCGGCAATTTTTTTATCAGGCTGGCCGGCAGGTACGGCCCCGTTCTGACCCTCACCGCTTGTCTGGCTTTTGTCTTCCGGAGGGAGGTAGACCGTCACATTGCGATGGGCGAATTCGATACCGTTTTCTCTGAATGATTCCTGCATCATCCGGAACACTTCCCGGCGCACGACAAACTGTTCACCCGGAATCGTTTTAAACTTCACCCGCATGATCATGGCCGAGTCATCCAACTCCCTGACACCCTGGGACTTGAGTTTGCCCAGCATCACGGGTGCCATTTCTTCATCCTTCATAATGATCTTGTTGATCTTTTTTACGATTTTTCTGACCTTGTCGACGTCGGTGTCATAGCGCACGCGAAAATCAAGCTTGGAAATAATATAGTCCCGGCTGTTATTTTTCACGGTCCCCATGGAGCCAAAGGGAATGTTGAACACCGGGCCCCGGGGGTGGCGCAGCCTCAGGGAGCGCAGGGATATGTGCTCCACCATCCCTTTGGTACCGGCGGTTTCGATATAGTCCCCCACCCGGAATGCATCATCAACCAGAAAAAAAATGCCGGCGATAATGTCTTTCACCAGGGTCTGGGCCCCAAATCCGATGGCCAGGCCGATGACACCGGCGCCGGCAATCAGCGGTCCGATGTTGACACCGAGGTTGGACAGAATGATCAAAGACACCATCACGAACATGACCGCCAAAACAAATTTGCGCAACAGCACTAACAGGGTTCCGATGCGCGATCCCCCGGCGCCCCCTTCCTCCTTTTCCTCATCATCCTCCGGCATCTCTTCCTTCAGCTTGCGGTCAATTCTGGATTTGACAAATTCCCAGATAACAAAGCCAAGGATCAGAACCATGATTATTTTCAGCACATCCGCAGCAAATATCCGACCGATAGAAAGGTCAATACCCCATAATCCCAGTATGATAAAAAACAAGAGAGCGGCCAGTGCCATTCGAAATAACCGCCGGATCAATGGGGCAAAATGTTTGATATTGGTCTTCTTATCTTGCAGGGGTTCTCCGGATGGGTCGGTCAGGAGCTCTTCGGATGTTTCGGATTTATTTTCGCCACTAAGATCAATGACTTCGGGCAACTCACCGGAGGCAATTTTCAACAGGCGCTGCACCCACTGATCCAGGCCGATGAAAATGGGAATCAAAAACAAACCGGCAATTAAATTGATAATCTTGCCCCTGCTGCCCGAAACGCATTGATCAGCCAGAAGGTTCCGGAGCCTGCCACGTACAGGATTGCAAAATAATGCCAGGTCCGGGCAAACTTGACCCGCAAACTTGATTCGACACACACGCCTTCGGCAGCCTCGGCGCAGATGGCTTCGGCCACCCGCTGCCGGCTTTGCCAGATCATGACGATCATCAATATGGATACGCTCAGACCGGATGCAATAAAAAACAGATTGTAAAGGGCTTCGCTGCGGCCGGCGTTAAGGAAAATAATGCCGCAAGCGGCCAATACAGCGGCAACGATTGAAATTTGGACAATCCAGCGGTACAGAAATTTTGCATCCCGATCCTGCAGCGGCAGCAATCTTAAGGACGGTGATGCCGGTGCCAGGATGATCCTGGCCGCAAACATGATGACCGCTACATAGTAGCTGATGAATTAGAAAGACGGAAACGATCCAGTACCCGGCATCTTCCTGCCTGAAAATCAATACAAGCAGGATGAATGTAACGAGCATATAGGCGGCGACACCCAGGGCATTCAACAACAGGCGGGTGATAAAACGGCCGGCCTGCTGGAGCCTGCCCAATGGCACGGATGTCAGAATCTGTTCCCGAAGGCTCCCGGTTAGGCGCCGCACCAGCCGCTCGATGACAATACCGCAGCCAATGATCCCCAGTCCGATCACCACGGTCAGCAATTGATGGCCGATGCCTTTTCCGCCCGATAAGCGTTTTAAAACGGTATCCCATTTTACGGAACCTTCCCGTTCGGCAGAAAAAAAGGAACCAATCTGATCTAAAGCAAGGGAAGCGCGCAGGGTCAGACATGAAACTTGTGCTCGGTGGCATCATCCCCCCCACCGGCAGTCCCGGCGTCGCCCGCTGAGGAATTTCCAACGGCATCCTGTTTAAGCCTGGCGGCCAGGATCTGACGTGTTTTTTCATCACTGATACCGGCCAGAAATGCATCCACTTCTTCAGGGGTCATATTATCGGGAACCTGCACTTCTGTCTTGGCGCTCTTGGACTTGGTCATCATCCCCGGGACATTGGCAGCCGATACGTAACCGGTAAATATGAAACCAACGCAGCAAACAGTATAATGATGGCACAATGCTTTTTAATGGATACAGACCACATATACCTCATCGTTTAAAACCCCCTCCCTCTCTATTTTGGAAAAACCGTCTTCTACATATTTGATTTGACTTTTTTTTACAATGCAATTTTATATGGGTTCATTGACACCCTCGCTCTTTCTTTACTTTTTGATAGTCCTTATAAAATGCGTTCCAGAGTTGCTCTTTAAATGCCTTTATGGTTGAACGTGCAATCCCGCCGCGGCGGGATTTGTAAGGCAAGAATCATCTGTCCGGTATCCGAGGGTTGTCAGGTGGTTTTAGGATGTGTTTAGTCTAACTTTGCAGGGGTTATCCAACACCACACGCTGCTGCTGCTGTGTAATCAAAGGTACCTGAAATTTGGGTCCGAGTCTCTATTCGTGTTAATATTGGTTATTTTTAAATCCGCCATGGCGGGGGGGTTACGCATTACAAGGCGATGTCG
>CAVXZZ010000038.1:0-457233 GCA_963766255.1 uncultured delta proteobacterium | reverse complement strand
GGCGCTGAATTCTGGATGGGAAGTTACCGGGCCGGCAATCGGGAAGACCCATTCTGAAGCACCGACCTGAAACGGAGCCGACGGCCAACTGTAGATTGAAAAGGTCTACTAATCCAGGCCTTTTTTGTATTTTAGCGCAAAGGATTGAAATTTACTGCGGACCATGGATAAATTAGCCATATCAGATGTAACATTGTCATTCGGCGGGTTGAAAGCTTTATCCGATGTAAATATCCACATCGAGCCGGGACTTATCACCTCGATTATCGGCCCCAACGGCGCCGGTAAAACCAGCCTGTTGAATTGTATTTCCGGTTTTTATCATCCATCTTCGGGTGACATTTACTACGGAGACCACAAGCTCAATAAAGCATCACCCCACCAGGTTTCCAACATGGGTATTGCACGGGCTTTCCAGAATCTTGAGTTGTTCAGCGGGATGACGGTTCTGGACAACCTGATGCTGGCCCGGCACCAAAAACTGCACTACAGCGTTCTGCATGCGATGGTCTTCTTCGGGAAAGCTTCCCGGGAAGAGTCGAAAAATCGGGCGTATGTGGAGGAAGTCATCGATTTCATGGAGCTTGAGCCATACCGTAAACACACGGTGGGCAGCCTGAGTTACGGGATTCAAAAACGGATCGAGGTGGCCCGCGCCCTCACCCTGGCACCCCAATTGCTTCTGCTCGACGAACCCATGGCCGGCATGAACATCGAAGAAAAAGAAGACATGGTGCGATTCATTATCGACATCCAGAAAGAGCGTGACGCAACCGTGGTCCTCGTGGAGCACGACCTGGGCGTTGTCATGGACATTTCCGACCGAATCTATGTCCTCGATTTCGGCGAAGTCATCGGAGCCGGAACGCCTGAAGAGGTCGTAAAAATTCCCAAGGTTATTGAAGCCTATATCGGAGAAGAATAACCCGGATGCAAGACACCAACGAACTGCTCAATTATACAATTCCGCAGCTGCTGCGCTGGCGGGTCAATGAAACCGGCGACAAGGTCGCTCTGCGCGAAAAAGATTTCGGATACTGGGTCAACTATACCTGGAACGATTATTACAAGCGCGTGCGCGAAGTCGCCCTGGGGCTCGAGAAGATGGGCGTCAAAAAGGGCGATAAGGTGGCATTGATCGGCGACAATATTCCGGAACTGCTGTTCATGGCCATCGGTGCCCAATCCCTTGGTGCAATCTCAGCCGGGATCTATCAAACCACCCTGCCCGATGAAATTGCCCAGCTGATCAATTATATGGATGTAACAGCCGTTTTTTGCGACGACCAGGAACAGGTGGACAAACTGGTGGATATCCGGGATCAGATTCCCCAGGTGCGCAAGGTGATCTACGAAGATCCGCGCGGCATGCGAGAGTACCGATCCGACGACTGGTATATCCTTATAGATGACCTTTATGAACTGGGAGCCGCGGCTCACGCCGAAAACCCGGAAAAATTCGATGCCTTAATCGATCAGGGAAGCCCGGACGACGTCTGTCACTTCTGTTTGACCTCCGGCACTACCGGGCTGTCAAAGGGGTCGATGATCACCCATAAAAATTACATCAACATGGGCATCCAGATCAGCAAGGTCGACAAACTCGAAGACACCGACGAATACCTCTCGTTTCTGCCCTTTGCCTGGATCGGTGAGCAGATGAATTCCTTCGGGGTGGCCATGGCCACCGGGATCACCATCAATTTCCCGGAGTCGGTCGAAACCAGCATGGAGGATCTCAAAGAGATCGGGCCCCACTTCATGTTCGGCGCACCCAGAATATATGAAACCATACGCTCGCAGATATGGCTCAAGATCGATGAATCCTACTGGCTCAACCGACTGCTTTACAGTAAATTCATCAAGGTCGGGGAACAGGCTGCCCGCTATCGGATGAGCGGCGATCCGATGCCCGCATCGCTGCGTTTCATGGCCTGGCTGGGAAAGATCATGGTGATGGACCCGCTGATCAACCAGATCGGGTTGAGCCGGCTGCGGCGGGCCTACACCGGTGGTGCGGCACTCGGCCCCGAGCTGTTCACTTTCTATCAGGCCATCGGCGTGAACTTGAAGCAGATTTACGGCCAGACAGAGATTGTCGGGATTGCCTATATGCATCGCGACGGTGATGTCCGTCCGGACACTGTGGGGATACCGCTGCCTGAAACCGAATGTAAAATTTCCGAAGAGGGCGAAATACTGTCGCGCTCACCATCGGTCTGTGCCGGTTATTATAAGATGGATGATAAATCCGAAGAGTTGCTGGAGGGCGGCTGGCTGCATTCCGGGGATGCCGGATATCTCGATGAAAACGGGCATCTGGTCGTTATCGACCGGGTTGCCGACGTTATGCACAACAGCAAGGATGAGATGTTCAGCCCCATGTTTCTGGAAAACAAGCTGAAATTCAGCCCCTACATTAAAGAGGCGGTCATTTTCGGAGATAAGCGGGATTTCGTTTCCGCCCTGATCAACATCGACCCCATCGTGGTGGGCAAGTGGGCCGAAGACCGCGGCATATCCTTTACGACCTACATGGATCTTTCCAACAATCCGGAGGTTGCGAAGTTGCTCAAGGAGGCGGTGGCCGACATCAACGCGCGGGCGGAAAAAGAGCACTTTAGAATCAAGCGTTTCGCCGTGCTGTACAAATTATTGGACATGGACGACGGTGAGTTGACCAAAACCGGCAAAATACGCCGCAAGTTCGTCATGGAAAAGTACAAGGACCTGTACGACGCCCTTTACGACGAGAGCGTCGAAAAAAAGAAGGTCGAGGCGTTTTTTCAGTATCAGGATGGCCAGACCACAACCGTGGAGGCCGAAATGAAATTTTACACCATGGAAGGGGTTGCATGAGTTATTTTTTCCAGCTGGTGGTAAGTGGTATCGTGGTGGGTTCCATCTATGCCCTGTCGGCGCTGGGATTTGTGTTGATATACAAGTCCAGCCGCGTGCTGAACATCGCCCATGGACAGATCATCGCTGCCGGAGCGTTTATTACCTATGCGCTGACGGTGTGGGGGGGTATCCACATTGTCGTTTCGTTTATTATGAGCATGGTCATCACCTTTTTTCTGGCCATGAGTGTGGAGCGGGTGTTTTTGCGCCGTCTGATCGGCGAACCGATCATATCGGTGATTATGGTGACCATCGGACTGATGTCCATCATCGACGGTCTGATTTACATGACGCCCTTTTGGGGCGGGCAATTTTTCGTTCCCGGAATTTTTGCCCAAAATGCCGATTACTTACTGGGGGGTTTCCATCTCGTGGACCCAGATGGTGGGCGTTGTCATCACGTTTATGATGATCGGGGGCTTTACCTGGTTCTTTAAAGCATCGACTGTGGGTATTTCCATGCGGGCGGTTTCGGACGATCAGTTTGCGTCCATGTCCATCGGCATATCCGTCCCCAAAGTGTTTGGCCTGGCCTGGGCCGCTGCGGGATTGAGTGCCGCCGCCGCCGGGGGCATCATCGGCAATATCACGGGGTTGAATTTCGATGTTCTGCAATCCTTCGGCATCATCGTGTTTCCGGTGGTGATTGTGGGCGGGCTGGATTCAATTTTCGGCGCGATCGTGGCGGGCATCATCATGGGGCTGATCCAGCAGTTTGCTTCCGGCTACCTGGACGGCAACTGGGGACTGAATGGGACGGCGGATGTGCTACCTTACGTCATTCTCCTGATCATCCTGTTGATCAAACCCCATGGTCTTTTTGGGATACATGAAATAGAGCGAGTATAGTTTATGTCTGAAAATCGATGGTTAGCCACGGGTAACTTCTTTACCTCTTACAAGGCCGAGCAGCGCATATTTCTGACGCATGTCGACCGGCTGCTGTTTGCCTGTTTTCTGTTGCTGCTGTTTGTCTGGCCGCTGGTGTTTGAGGTCAGCAATAAATACATGCTGGTGATCGACAGCATTCTCATTGCCGTGGTGGCGGTATATGGCCTGAACCTGCTGACCGGATTTGCCGGGCTGATATCCATCGGCCATGCGGCCTTCGTGGGGGTGGGGGCTTACACCCTGGCGACTTTCTCCAGGCTTCTGGGCAGCGACCATATGCTGCTGACCCATTTCTGGCCCCTGATGATTATTCTGGCCGGTGGTGTCGGCGCCGTTTTCGGCGCCTTTGTGGGCTTGCCGTCGCTGCGGCTCAAGCACCTTTACCTGGTTATCGCCACGCTCTCGTTTCAGATGATTTTTCAGTGGGTCATCAATTTTTCGAAATTTTACGACCAGGGGCAAACCATCTGCCATTGGCCGGGTTTTCTGGTTTACCGGCAAGGTGGTCCGTAAACAGCACTATTTCTTCTGGTACTATGTCATTCTTGTCTTCGTGGTGGTGCTGGGGTTTGCCGTCCGCAACCTGTTGCGCAGCAAGTACGGGCGATGCCTGGTGGCTGTGCGGGACAATGACCGGGCCGCCGATGCCATGGGTATGCACCCCGGTTTTACCAAGGTGTACGCCTTTGCCCTGTCAGGCTTTTTCGCGGGGATTGCCGGGGCCCTGCACGCCTACCTGTGGCGGGGTGTGGGCTTTGAGTCCTTTACGCTGCACCACTCCATTTCCTACCTGGCCATGGCCATCGTGGGCGGCCTGGGCACCCTGGTGGGTTCTTTTGTCGGACCGGCGGCCATCCTGATGCTGGAACTGCAGGTGGAAAATATTGCTGAATTTGTGGGTCACTACTTCACGGCCGTGGGGGATATTTCCACGGCATTTCGGCCGCTGTCCTTTGGCCTTGTGATCGTTTTGTTCCTGATGTTCGAACCTCGCGGCATTGCCAACTGGTGGCGGATCACGCGGTCATATTTTAAATTATGGCCCTTCCGTTATTGATTGACAGGTGGTGAAACCACAGCATCCGGTCTTTGATATTCGTTAAGGTAGTAAACTGCTAACCAAACCCAAAAAGGAGGAAGAAATGAAAAACAAACAAGTCACATTTATGCTGGTTGTACTGTCTTTTATGCTGGTTTTGGGATTTTCTGTTCAGGCATTGGCGGGAGAAACTTATAAGATGGGGCTGTCTCTGGCCATTACCGGGCCTACAGGCGATATTGGTGACCCCTATTCAAAAGGCGTCGAGGACTATGTTAAATATGTCAATGATGAAAAGCTGCTGGGCGATGACAAGCTGGTGTGCTTCATCCGTGACGATGCCTATAAAACGGAGGCCACCAAGCGGAATTTCGAGGATTTCCTGGATGAGGAAATCGTCTTTTATCTGAACTACTCCACCGGCAGCACAATGGCCATGAAAAAGGATTTTGACGAAGAAAAAATCCCAACTCTGCCCGCATCCTTTCATGCCGGCAACCTGATTGATTCAACCTATATCTTTTTGCCGATAGCCTCTTATTCCAGCCAGGCCGTAGGCTTGGCCGAATATGTCGTGGCCAACCACAAAGGTTCCGGCAAACCCAAGGTGGCCATGTTTCTGCATCCGTCTGCATTCGGCCGTGGACCGCTCGCTGATGTGAAAAAAGCGATTGCCGCCGGTTTAGGTGTTGAACTTGTCGAAGTGGTTGAGCACGGCAAGGATCTTGACAACACGGCAATGCTCCAACGCTTCCAGAGCAAAGGTGTTCAGTACGTAATCAGCCAGACGACTCAACCATCGGTTGCCACCATGCTGAAAGGGGCCCAGAGTCTGGGCATGGCAGCCGCGACATACGGTGAGGCCGGTAAAATAACCTTTCTGGGATGTCACTATGCCGGCGGGCCGGATCTGATTGGACTGGCCGGTTCGGCTGCTGAAAACTATTACTGGACGACTTCCTACAAGCTGATGACCGCCAAGGGGCCGGGAACGGATGCACAGCTGGCCCTGGCCAAACGCTACGGACGCGATGAGAAACTGGCCAATTCCCAGAACTACACCAACGGGATCATGGTCGTTCAGGTTGCCGTCGAGGCCATGCGACGGGTAAAGACAAAGGGTAAAAAAGTTACCCGTGCCGCACTGTACGAAGAGATGTTGGCCATGAACGGCTACAACGCCTATTATCCATTGACCACCGTCGGACCGGTCACCTTTTCAAAAACCGACCGGGAAGGCGTGGACACCCTGCAGCTGTATGTTGCCAAGGGCGGTGTGTTCCACGAACTGGGCCTGCCGTTTATCTCGGAATATGTCCAGAAGATCAAATAATAACATCGCTTCGCGCTGTTATGTAACGCAGCTTCGCTGCTCATAAAAAGGGAGGGTTGCTTCGTGCAGCCCTCCCAATTCAGAAGCAAGATAAATGACTAACCAAACATCCAACGGCAATCTGCTCGATGTCAACAACATCGAGGTTGTCTATAACGATATCGTACAGGTTTTGCGCGGCGTCAGCCTGAGCGTGGCCGAAGGCGCTATTGTTGCCCTGCTGGGAACCAATGGGGCCGGCAAGACCACCACCCTTCGAGCCGTCAGCGGTTTGCTCAAGCCTGAAAACGGCTTTATCAAGGACGGATATGTCAAATTCGACGGAAACGACATCACCAACCTCCTGGGCACCCATGTCGTGAAATTGGGCGCGGTCATGGTGCCGGAAGGGCGTCGCGTGTTCAAACATCTCACCGTGGATGAAAACATCCGCGTGGGATCCATCACCCGCAAGGACGGCGCCACAAATATCCGCAAGGACCAGGAACTTATGTACGAACACTTCCCGCGCCTGGCCCGGGTCACCAACCGCCTGGCAGGCTACTGTTCGGGAGGCGAGCAGCAGATGATTGCCATCGCGCGGGCCTTGATGTCATCTCCCAAAATGCTGATGCTCGATGAGCCCTCCCTGGGGTTGGCCCCGCTGCTGGTCAAAGAAATTTTCGAGAACGTCACGCGCATCAATCAGGAGATGGACACCACCATGCTGATCGTGGAGCAAAATGCAAAAATCGCGCTGGATATCTCCACCTATGCGTATATCATGGAATCCGGAAAAATAGTTCTCGAGGGCCCCTCTGAAGAATTGAAAAACAATCCGGATGTCAAAGAGTTTTACATGGGGGTCACCCAGGGTGGCGGGCGCAAATCTTTTAAAGAAGTAAAATCCTACAAACGACGGAAACGCTGGATGTAGTATTCCACTTGAATAAAATTCAAGTGGAGGTTAATTGTTATTCGTTATTCGTTATTCGTTGTATTGGCGGTCCGCCGATCTACTGCGATGTGGCCGCCATTTCTGCGGGACCGCTGCCGGACCCCCAATCAAGTTGAGGGCAGGCCCGGTTCAGTAGCAGGAATCAATAAAACAAATGCCGAGTGATCAAAATACCCGCCCTAGGGATCGACGACCGCTGCTCTATTCCAATAACCAATAACTAATAACAAATAACAGCTCAACGGCATCCGCGGGAAAGGAAATTACGATGAAAATATTAGTGGCCTACAGCGGGACCAAAGAGTCGGAAGCCGCATTGGAACTCGCCAAAACCCATGCCAAAACTTTTGATGCCAAATTGTTGGTCGTATTCTCCAGTGAAGGCGGAAAAGGGGAGAAACCGGAAGAAATAAGTAAAATCGAAAACGATCTCGAACGTATTCAGAAAGATATTTCAGAAGACGGGATTGAATGCGAAGTGGAACAACTGGCCCGGGGCCTTACGCCGGGAGAAGACATCGTGCTTTTTGCCGAAGAAAATGACATCGATCAGATTTATGTCGGCATCCGCAAAAAATCAAGAACCAGTAAATTAATCCTTGGCTCAACTGCGCAATTTATAATTCTCAAGGCAAACTGCCCGGTGACATCAGTTAAGTGACAAATAACCAGGATAGGTACTATGGGACTCCATGATTATACGTTTTATGATCTCATCAACCGCAACGCGGTCAGTTATGGCAGCCTGCCGGCATGGTTTGAGGTTGACGATCAACGCACTTTGACATTTGCCGGATATAAGCGAAGGGTGGATCAGCTGGCCTGCGGGTTGCAAAAGGCCGGCTTAAAAAAAGGTGACCGCATCGGGGTTCTGGGCAAGAACAGCCTGGAATTTTTTACACTGTATGGTGCCGCTGCCGCCCTGGGGGGCATCGTTTTGCCTGTCAACTGGAGGCTTTCGGCGGATGAAGCCGTTTTTAATTTAAACGATGGCCAGCCTGAATTTTTGTTTGTCGATCCTGAATACCAGGAGATGATAGAAAATAACAAAACAAAACTGACATCCGTGAAGCAGATTTTTAACCTCAAGCCCCCGGGGGGCGATTTCTCCGATTTCGACGGGTTGCTTGAAACTGACGCCAAATTCGAGCCGGTGGAGGTGGCAACCGGGGACGGGGCCGTCATTATCCACACGGCGGCCGTGGCCGGTCGGCCCCGGGGCGCCCTGTTAAATCAGGGTAATATCATCAGTGCCAATATCCACATAAACCTTTTGATGAATTTATCGCCCCTTGATGTCCATCTAAACATTTTACCGTTGTTTCATGTTGGCGGTCTTTTCATGGCCACCGGCGCATTTCACGGCGGGGTTCTGAATATCAATATGAGCAAGTTTGATGCCCCCCGGGCCGTCGATCTTATCGAGGAGAAAAAGATTTCGCTCATGTTTGATTTTTCACCGATCCTGGGGTCGGTATTGGAAGCAGCCGAAAAATCCGGCAAAGATATTAGCACGCTGCAGCATGTTCTGGGACTTGAGTCTCCTGAAGTCATTGAAAAATATCAAGATACGATCGGCGGTACATTTTACTGCATGTACGGCCAGACCGAAACATCGGCCATTGCCACCATGGGACGCTATTCCGACAAACCCGGATCCGCCGGCAGGACCATTGCCCTGGCAGATGTGCGCCTGGTGGATAACGACGACAGACCGGTGCCGATGGGCGCCGTCGGTGAGATTGCCGTCAAAGGCCCCATGGTCTTTAATGAGTATATCAATCTGCCCGAAGACACCGCCCATGCACTTCGCGGCGGATGGCACCACACCGGGGACCTGGGCCGGTTTGATGAGGAAGGCTTCCTCTGGTATGAAGGACGCAAAGCCGAAAAAGAATTGATTAAACCCGGGGGGGAAAACGTCTATCCGGCGGAGGTCGAAAAAGCCATTCTGGAACACCCCGATGTTGAGCTGACCGTTGTTTTTGGTGTGCCGGATCCAAAATGGAAAGAAGGCATCAAGGCGGTCTGCCAGCTAAAAAAAGATGCTAGCCTTGAGTCCCGTGCCTTAATACAATTTGTGGGTGCCCGCATCGCCAGCTTTAAAAAGCCCCAGTATGTTGAATTTGTTTCCGAGATTCCACTGCTCGAAGACGGCTCGCCGGATAGGGCCAGGGTCAAGGAGCTTTACGGGGGGCCACAGGAATAAAGTTGAATGAGTTGATTGTGTTTATTGAGTTGATTAAGTTGATTGGGTTGATTCCGGACGAGCCTCAACCCAGCCTGCAATAGTTTCCACCTGCGACTTGTGCGATGGTGGCCCTTTCTTTGCTTCATTTCTATTAAGTTGACTTCTCCTTTGATTTCGCATATATAACTCAACCTAAATGCGTTTTGTATTATAAATTTGCGGCGGAGCCGTAATTATTAAAATCGTGAAACGATTTTATCGGGGAACGATTTTATTGGGAGAAGAAAAATGGTCCGAACGGAAATTTCCCTATTCATGAAAAATGCGCCGGGGGAACTCGGCAAATTTGCCAACCTCCTGGGTGAGGCCGGGATCAATATTGATGCCCTTACCATCCAGGATGCTTCGGGTTATGTCCAGGCATTGTTCCAGGCCCGGGGCAAATCGTTGAAACGGATTGCTTCGGCTGCCAGCTATAACTCCATGCGCAAAGATTCGGCTCAATTTGCGCTGATCCGTGCCATCGTCAGTGACACCGACAAGGCCGTGGATCTGCTGTCCAAAAACGATTATCTTTTCGACATCATGCCGGTAATTGCCCTGCAGCTTGAAAACTCGCCGGGCGCGCTGGCCCAAATTGCGTCCAAGTTTGGCGAAGAGGGCATCAACATCAATTACGTCTATGGTTCCGCCTCGTCATCCGATGAAAAGTATTTGTTTGTTTTTTGCCCGGAAGATATAGACCTGGCAACTAAGATATTCCAATAAGGATAGAGGACCCGCCTTCGCCCTACGAGCTATAGCGCGGCAGGTAGAAGTTAGAGGTCGGAAGTCAGATGACAGATCCGACAATTTCACAATCTTAATTCATAAAATTGTGGGAGGGGCTTCCAGCCCCGATTAATGGCGACTTAGCACCACTGATCGCGGCTGGAAGCCGCTCCCACTTTTTTTATCGGGCAAATAACCTACATTCGAATTCGTCAACTCAAATATGGATCGGGGCATCTATAATCTTCAACTTCCGGCTTCGACTCGACGGAGCTCGTCGCAGGCCGCACTCCCACTTCCGAATTCTGCCATCTGTCCTCAGACTTCCAGCCTCTAACCTCTGACCTCGAACCTCTAACCCCTGAAAAATGCCACAGGCATTTTTCAGGGCGTGCGCTTGTCCTTGAGTATCTGGTTGGATATGACCACCCGCTGGATTTCCGATGTTCCCTCGTAAATGGTAAAGACCCGGGCATCGCGGTAATAGCGCTCGACCGGATATTCCTTGGTAAATCCGTAGCCGCCGTGAATCTGGACGGCTCTGGCCGTGATGCGGTTGACCATCTCGGAAGCATACAATTTGGCCATCGAGGCCTGCAGGGTGTAGTTTTCGCCGTTGTCCTTCATTTCGGCGGCCGACAGCATCATCAGCCGGGCGGCCTCGATTTCGGTGGCCATGTCGGCGATTATCCAGCGCAGCCCCTGAAATTTGGATATGCTTTGACCGAACTGTTCTCTTTCCCGCGAATATTGCACAGCCGCATCAAATGCCGCTGTTGCAACACCCACCGATTGGGCTGCAATACCGATCCGCCCCCCGTCAAGCCCGGTCATGGCGATCAAAAATCCGTCCCCTTCATTTCCCAGCCGGTTGGCAGCCGGAATCCGGCAATCTTCTAAAATAAGATCCACTGTATCCGAGGCCCGCAGCCCCATTTTATCTTCAAGGGGCCCCACCGTTAAACCCGGGGATCCCTGCTCGACTAAAAAGGCGCTGATTCCCTTGTGACGAGCCTGTTCATCCGTTTTAGCCGTGATGATAATAAGGCCGGCATTTTTACCGGTGGTGGTAAAGCGCTTGGTGCCGTTTAACAAATAGCTGTCACCCTCCAAAACCGCTTTGGTGGTTTGCCTGACCGGATCGGAACCGGCATTGGGTTCGGTTAAAGCGAACGCACCGATCATCTTTCCGGCGGCCATGGGTTTTAGATATTTTTCTTTCTGCGCATCGGTTCCGTGGCGCAATATGCTTTCACAGACAATTGAATTGTGGACCGACATTACCACCGCGGTGGAGGCGCAGGCATAGGCCACCTCCGCCAGTGCAAGTACATAGCTGACCGTATCGGCCCCCGAACCGTCGTATTCGGGCGGGACCATCATACCCATGAGGCCCAGCTCTCCAAGCTTGGCAAGGTTATCAGCCGGGAATTCTTTGGTCTTATCGCGTTCCATGGCCTTGGGGGCGAACTCGGACCGGGCCAGATCCCTGACCATGGACTGGATCATCAATTGTTCTTCGGTGAGTTTGAAAGACATGCTGTTCTTCCCTTATTCTGATTACTGGTTTTTAGTTTCTTGCCACCGATTTCTGGTTTCGGGTCTGAATCCCTGTTGCGGGTTGCGAGTTCCGCGTCGCGAGGCGAAAGTTGGACAGGCTATCGCGCAACCCGTAACCCGTAACTACGCAGAACACGCTAGGGCGTATAAATAACAACGATCAGTTCCGCCTTTTCATCGCTGACGCTTTTTAACTTATGCTGGATTCCCGAATTAAAGTGCAGGGATTCTCCCGCTTTAAGGGTGTTGACATGCTCGCCGACCGTCACTTCGATTTTGCCGCCCAGGACGTATACGAATTCTTCGCCCTCGTGGTGATAACTGACGCCCTTATGGGTCTGCTGGGCCTCGATCGATACCAAAAAGGCCTTCAGGTGTTTGTTTTCGGCACCCGGGGTTAAGGTCGTATAAGCATAGTCTTCTGTGCGCTTGGTTTGTGCTTTAATCCGGCTTTGCATCTTTGACTCCGGCTCTTTGAGCAGAGATCCGGAGTCAATTTCCAGGGCCCGGGCTATCTGCAGCAGGGCACCGACCGGCGGCATGGACTTACCGGTTTCGACCTCCTTTATGTAATCGATGGAAAATCCGGTTTCATTGGCGACGTGATCCAGGGCCATTTTTTTAGCCGTGCGGGCCTGTTTGATCTTTTTCCCCACCGGGACCGGGGGCGTCTTTTTTTTGCGTGGCATAGGTCCTCCAACAATCGGTTAGCCGGTTAGCCGGTTGACCGGTTGGCCGGTTGAACCGGCCAACGGGCCTAACGGGCAAACGGGCAAACCTTGTTTCACATTAATATTCGTAGAAACCTTTTCCCGTCTTGCGGCCCAGCCAGCCGGCTTCTACGTATTTGCGCAGCAGCGGGCAGGGGCGATACTTTGAATCTTTAAAGCCGTCGTAGAGCGTTTCCATAACGGCCAGACAGGTGTCGAGTCCAATTAGATCGGCAAGGGTCAACGGGCCCATGGGATGATTCATGCCGAGTTTCATGACCGTATCGATATCTTCCCGGGTGCCGACATTGTGATAAAGGCAGTAGACGGCCTCGTTGATCATCGGCAGCAGGATCCGGTTGGCGATAAAGCCTGGAAAGTCATTGGCCCGGGCCGGTGTTTTACCGAATTTTTCAGACAATTCCCAGGTGATTTTCAGCGTCTCTTCCGACGTGGCGATGCCCGGAATCACCTCAACCAGTTTCATCACCGGCACCGGGTTCATAAAGTGCATGCCGATCACTTTTTCAGGCCGCCGGGTCTGGGCTGCAATGCGGCCGATGGGTATGGAGGAGGTGTTGGTTGCCAGGATCACCCCGGGTTCGCAGATCTCATCCAGATCCTTAAAAATTTGAAATTTGAGCCCTTCATTTTCGACGGCGGCCTCGACGACAAAATCGGCCGAGGACATGTCCTTCAGGCTGACGCTGGTCTTAATTCTGCCCAGGATTGCGTTCTTTTCATCATCGGTCATTTTGCCTTTGTCGACATTGCGCGACAGGATTTTTGTGATCGTCGCCAGGCCGCGTTCCACAAATTCATCTTTGATGTCGTTCATGATCACGTTCAGGCCACTCATGGCGGCCACCTGCGTGATTCCGTTTCCCATCTGCCCTGCACCGATTACACCGAAAGTCTTGATACTCATTTTTTATCTCCCCCTGGTGAAAAGTTATTTGTTATAAGTTATTCGTTATTAGAAAACTGAAAAATTGATTCTGGTTAGATGGAAAGTGCATGTAAAAGGACTAATGTCTATTTTATCCCCCTCCCTCAATCCCTCCCACCAGGGGAGGGAAGCAAATCAACTACTGCCATGTAACTATCTGGGCCTTTCAGTTGCTGCATTTCTATCTCGGCCCCGTCTTCACGTACTCCGCAGCTCTCAACGCGTAACCCGCAACGCGCAACCCGCACTATCTTTTTACCACCATCGCAACGGCCTCGCCACCCCCCAGACACAGCGAAACCAGCCCGGTCTTTCTATCCTGTTTGATCATTTCATGCAGCAGGGTGACCAGGAGCCGGCAGCCGCTGGCCCCGATGGGATGACCGAGGGCGACGCTGCCGCCGGTGACATTGACCTTAGACGGATCCAGCTGCAGCTCATTGAGCACAGCCACGGTTGAACCGCTAAAAGCTTCATTGATCTCATAGAGGTCCACGTCTTCGGTGGAGATCCCTTCTTTCTGAAGGCACTTGGGTATTGCCAGAATCGGGGCCACCAGCACGTATTTCATGTCCAGTCCGGCAGAGGCCTGGGCGCCGATGGTTGCCATGATCGTACAGCCGAGTTCTTCAGCTTTATCCCTGGACATTACCACAACAGCCGCCGCACCGTCACTGATGATCGATGCATTGCCGGCGGTTGCAAACCCCTCTTTTTGAAAAGCGGGCCTCATTTTGGCAAGCGCTTCATAGGACGTCTCCCGGGGGCATTCATCTTTGCTGAAAAGCACCGGATCCCCTTTGCGCTGCGGAATTTGAACCGGAATAATTTCATCTTCATACCGCCCGGAATTGATTGATGCTAAGGTTCGGCTGTAAGATCCGGCGGCGTAACGATCCTGGGCCTCGCGGCTGACATTATATTTTTCTGAACACAGATCATTCGATATGCCCATATGAAAATCGTTGACAATGTCCCACAGGCCGTCATGGACCATGTGATCCTGCAGTGCCCCGGCGCCCATGCGATACCCGAAACGGGCTTTTTCAAGGTAATAGGGCGCCATGGACATATTTTCCATGCCGCCGGCAACCACCACATCGGCATCTCCGAGCTGGATAGCCTGGGCAGCCAGCATCACCGTCTTCAGCGCCGAACCGCAGACCTTGTTGACCGTAATACATTCAGCTTCCCAGGGCAGGTCCGCTTTGACCGCGGCCTGCTTGGCCGGATTCTGGCCGTAACCGCAGGGCAGAACCATTCCCATCATGACCTCGTTGACGGTATGTTTCTCGATACCGGCTCTTTTGATGGCCTCCTTAATGACGATGGCACCCAGATCCGTGGCACCGATATTGCCCAGGGAACCGTTGAAACTGCCCAAAGGCGTTCTTACCGCACTGACGATGACTGCCTCGTGCATAGGATATATCTCCTTTCACTATATTAGATTTCAAATTTTAAATTTGTAACGTATCCTTTTTCTCGTCTGAAACGCCGCCTGGCCGGAACAGAGAACAGATAGAACGTCGAACATCGAACGTCCAATATTGATGACGCTACGCTTTATCGATTTTAAAACAAGCGAACCGCAGCCTACGACGAGCTCAGCCGAGTCGAATTTCGAAGGGTAGATTCGCTTTGCTCAGTCTTTTTTTATAATTGACAGAATACATTATTCGATGTTCATTTTTTAGTTAACCCGACACCTGATATCTCACTACATATTCCTCCTGTACTTCCCCCCCACATCATACAGCGCCTGGGTAATCTGCCCCAGGCTGCAATGGCGCACGGTATTCATCAATTCGGCAAAGATATTGTCGCCGGACAGGGCGACTTTTTGCAGGCGCTCCAAAGCCACAGAGGAATTTTTTGCATGGCGCTTTTTAAAGTCAGCCAGCCGTTTGAGCTGTGATTGTTTTTCCGCTTCGGTGGCCCGGGCCAGCTCGATGGCTTCACTGAACATATCGCCGGCGTCCGGATCACGGAAAGTGTTCACACCGATAATGGGCATCTTGCCGGTGTGTTTCAGCATTTCATAGTACATGGATTCTTCCTGGATCTTGCTGCGCTGGTAGCCGGTCTCCATGGCCCCCAGAACGCCTCCGCGTTCGGTAATGCGGTCAAATTCCATCAAAACCGCTTCCTCTACCAGCTCGGTCAACTGCTCAAAAATAAAGCTGCCCTGGTTCATATTTTCATTGGTGGCCAGGCCCCACTCCCGGTTGATGATCAACTGGATGGCCAGGGCCCGCCTCACCGATTCAGCCGTTGGGGTGGTGATGGCCTCGTCAAATGCGTTGGTGTGCAGGCTGTTGCAATTGTCATAAATGGCGCACAGGGCCTGCAGGGTCGTGCGGACATCGTTGAATTGAATGTCCTGGCTGTGAAGCGAGCGGCCGGACGTCTGGATGTGATACTTGAGCATCTGGGTCCGCTCCGATCCGCCGTATTTCTTTTTCATGGCCAGGGACCAGATGCGTCTGGCCACCCGTCCGATTACATTGTATTCGGGATCGAGACCGTTGGAGAAGAAAAAAGACAGATTGGGCCCGAAGCTGTCGATGGACATGCCGCGGGATAAATAATATTCGACATAGGTAAATCCATTGGCCAGGGTCAGGGCCAGCTGGGTGATGGGGTTGGCCCCGGCCTCGGCAATGTGATATCCGGAAATCGAAACCGAATAAAAATTGCGTACGTGGTTGTCGATGAAGTATTGCTGAATATCCCCCATCATTTTTAAGGCAAAATCAATCGAGAAGATGCAGGTGTTTTGGCCCTGATCTTCCTTGAGAATATCGGCCTGAACCGTGCCGCGGACATTGGCAAGGACCTCGGCGCTGATCTGTTGATATTGTTCCTCGGAAGGCTGTTTGCCGTTTTCAGATTTGAACTTGTCGACCTGCTGATCGATGGCGGCATTTAGAAACATGGCCAGAATAATTGGGGCCGGCCCGTTGATGGTCATGGAGACCGACGTATTGGGCGCGCACAGTTCAAACCCGCCATAGAGTACTTTCATGTCATCCAGGGTGCAGATGCTGACCCCGGAAGTTCCCACTTTGCCGTAAATGTCAGGTCGAATATCCGGGTCATACCCGTACAGGGTAGCCGAATCGAAGGCCGTTGAAAGGCGTTTGGCCTCGTAATCGGCCGACAGCATTTTGAACCTTCGGTTGGTGCGGGCCGGATCACCTTCACCGGCAAACATGCGGGTGGGGTCCTCATCGACCCGTTTTAGCGGAAATACCCCGGCTGTGAAAGGATATCGACCGGGCACATTTTCTTCACGCATCCAGCGGTAGAGTTCACCCGGATCCTGGAAGCGGGGCAGGGCAATTTTGGGAATCCGGGAGTGCGACATGGATTCTGTGTGCAGCGGGATTCTGATCTCACGGCCGCGCACACTGTACACCAGGTCATCTTTGGTATAGGTTTCCCTCAGCGTTTGCCATTCAGCTATACTTTGAAGCGTCTCCGGCTCAAGGGCCTTTTCGGCTTTTTGCACTTCGTCTTTAAGCCGGCCCAGTACTTCCGGGATATTGCCCTCGAGGTCAGCCCTGCCCAATCGTTCAAGCGTTTCCTGCAAATGCCAATAATCTCTGAGCTTTTGGGACTGTTCTTCTGTTTTCTGGTGGTAGCCGCGGATGGTATCGCCGATTTCGCTCAGATAACGGATCCGCTCCGGGGGGATGATGATGGTTTTCGATGATGATGTTTTGGACGGTGGGACGGGAATCCGGGGCGTAAATCGGACATCGGTTTTTTTATGAATCACATCGATCAGGGCATGGTACAGGGCGGTGACCCCGTCGTCGTTAAACTTGGAGGCAATGGTGCCGAAAACCGGCATATCGGACGGGTCCTTATCAAATGCTTTCCGATTGCGCTGGACCTGTTTGCGAACATCGCGCACCGCATCTTCGCTGCCGCGCTTTTCAAATTTATTGACAACCACCAGATCTGCAAAATCCAGCATATCGATTTTTTCCAGCTGCGAAGCGGCGCCGAATTCACTGGTCATCACATAGATCGATACATCCACCAGATTGGTGATGCTGGAATCGCCCTGTCCGATTCCCGCTGTTTCAGTGATAATGAGGTCAAAACCGGCCGCTTTTACGGCGCTGATGGCATCGGCTAAAACTTCGGGGATTTCGGTCCTGGATTGGCGGGTGGCCAGAGAGCGTAAATACAACCGCGGATTTCCAATGGCATTCATCCGGATGCGGTCACCGAGCAGGGCGCCGCCGGTTTTGCGGCGGGAGGGATCACAGCTGATGATGGCCACGTGGATATCATCAAGATCATGCAGGATGCGCAAAATGACCTCGTCGGTCAATGAAGATTTGCCCGCCCCCCCGGTCCCGGTAATTCCGACAACGGGAGTCTGGCGGTTTCCAATTTTTTTGGCCATTTCGGAGCGCAGCTTTGCAAGGTGTCCATCTTCCCGGACCTTGGCCTGCTCGGCGGCCGTGATCAGGTTGGCCACCATTCGCTTGTTGTCCGGCGACAGGCCGTCCAAAGAAAATCGATCCTCCGTGACGGTGGAAAAGTCCATACTTTGAACCATATGGTTGATCATTCCCTGAAGCCCCATCTGGGTGCCGTCTTCAGGTGAATAAATCTTGGTAATTCCGTAGGACTCGAGTTCTTCTATTTCCTCGGGGACGATCACACCGCCGCCGCCGCCGAAGATTTTAATGTGCGGCGCGCCTCTTTCCTTTAAAAGATCCAGCAGGTATTTGAAAAATTCCAGGTGGCCGCCCTGATAACTTGACACCGCAACGCCTTGAACATCTTCTTCAATGGCCGCATCCACAATCTCCTGCACGGATCGATTATGGCCCAGATGGATGACTTCCACCCCCGTATCCTGTAAAATACGGCGCATAATGTTGATGGCGGCATCATGGCCGTCGAAAAGGGAGGTGGCTGTAACAACCCGGATGTGATGTTGGGGCTTATAGGTTTCAATTTCTGCACTCATGCTGTCCCCTTTTTAAATGAATAATGACTAATGAATAATGTCAAATTATTGAATTCTGTCTATTCTAATTCGCATAGTGACATTAATATTGCTTATTCGACTACTGCCATTTTTTCATTCCTAGCGGTTTTTCTTGATGTGATGAATATTGCAGTTAGTTCTTTAGCCTCTTTCATTAATGGCTCCACTAAGTGTTTTTTTAGTGGATTTTCATCAATTCATTTTTATTTCAACTATGTATAAAGGCTATTTAATCGAAAGATCAATTTAAATCGACAGAATACCTCCATTATTCATTTGACAATCGTCATTAGTCATTTTTTTACTTGCTGCACATTTTCAAAATAAACTGGGTCTGATGAGCGATATAATCTTCCAGGCTGTATTGGCGGGCCAGGTACCAGCGCCTGAAGGTCCACATGTGCCCCAGGACCACAATGTTGTGAGCGGCCAGCTCAATATGTTTCTCCTGAATCCCCGGCAATTCTCCTGAGGCAGCAATACGGGCCAGAACTTCCACAAACAGGCCGGTGATGCGAAGCTCATTTTCGAGAACCCTGTTTTGCCATTGGGCGGGCAGTGACTGGCTTTCCTGATAGATGAGCAGGATAAAATCACTCATTTGGTGGCAAACCGTAAAATACTCGCGGATCACCCCGGCCAGTGCGTCACCGCCGCCCGTTGCCCTGGACATGGCTGCGGTAACACCGCGCTCCACTTCTGCGTGAATGGATTCACACACCATATAGAGGATGTCTTCTTTGGAGGTGAAGTATTCATACAAAGATCCAATGGACGATCCGGCCGCCCGGGCGATCTGGCGCGTGGTGGTTTTGTGGAACCCTTTTTCAATAAACAGTTGAACTGCGGCATCGGCAATCTGACGGCGTCTGCGCTTTACCAGATCAGGATCCTTGACCTGGGTGGGTATGTCTTTTGTCCTGATCGTGTCCTGCATATGATACTTGGTCCTGAGGGAAAGAAAATTTCCCCTTTATAGATTCAATTCGTGATTTCGATCCGATTGTTTATGGTCTCAGGTGCCAGGAATTCAATTATTCAGGAATTTAGGGATTAAGGAATTCTTCTAACCCTGAATTTAAGCCACAGATTACAAAAACACCTAAATTCCTCACTTAAAGGATTGCTGACACCTCGTGGCCTTCTTTTCTGAACGAGCGCTCACTCGACTTTCATAGCATGTTTCTTTTTTTCTTGTCAAGATCTTGTAATTAATATTTGACTGTTTAAATAAGTGATTAAAATTATATATAAAAAATCCCTATTTTAACTTCCGGAGACTAAAATATTGACCCTACAAAGGGCTTGACAAACAATAAGAGATACAGTAATAAATTGGCATTTATGACCGAGCGCTCGCTCACAACGAACAACGCGCTAATATTACAGTCTTATTTACCATGACCGCAGTATAAAAATACCCTTCGGGAGGAACGCATGAACGACACTGTCCTACTGGTAGAAGAAGATGCCGGTATCGCCACATTGACACTTAACCGGCCACAAGTCATGAATTCGTTTAATTTTTCCCTCTTGCACGCCCTCAGGGAACAGATCGAGTCTTTTCGATTCAGACGAGACCTGCGGGTGATTATTATTACGGGCAGCGGTGAGAAGGCCTTTTGTTCCGGAGCCGACCTCAAGGAGCGGGCAACCCTGAACCCGGACCAAGTCCGAGAGTACATTTATACGATCCGAAATTTGTTTACTTCCATCGAAGAGCTGAATAAGCCGGTGATAGCGGCGGTCAACGGCATTGCCCTGGGTGGCGGTACCGAGCTGGCCCTGGCAAGCGATATCCGTATCGCATCGACGAATGCCAGCATGGGGCTGACCGAAACGCGCCTGGCCATTATTCCCGGTGCTGGTGGAACCCAGCGCCTGCCGCGTTTGATCGGGAAGGGAAAAGCCAAAGAGCTCATTTTTACCGGCCGGCGGATTGACGGTCAAGAGGCCTTAAATATCGGCCTGGTCAACGCGGTGTGTGAGCCAACCGACCTGCTGGAAGCGTGCCGGACAATGGCGGCCATGATCTGTGAAACGGGTCCTGTGGCCATCGAGCAGGCCAAGTATGCCATAAATTACGGCCTGGAAACGGACATGCATACGGGTTTGGCGATTGAATCAAATGCCTACTGGGTCTGTATCCCCACCGAAGATCGCCTCGAGGGACTGGCGGCATTTAAAGAAAAGAGAAAACCGGTGTACAAAGGCAAATGACGAATGACGATTGACGATTGACGAATGCGTTGATGTCGCTTCGCTCCTCCTTATTTTAAAAGTATTCTAATATAGAACGATAGAATTCCTTCATTCGACATTTGAAATTCGTCATTCCAAAAAGCCGGATAATTATTTAGTATTATAATTTTACCACTAATTTCTACGACACTATATTAGCATATATAATCACGAAAGGAGGCTTTTGAGCATCATGACCGAATACGATTACTGGAAAATTTTTCCCCGAATGCCTAAAAAAGTAACGATTGGTGACATCACCGTACGGGATGGATTTCAACACCTTGAAAAGTTTATTTCCACCCGTGCCAAAATATTTTATGCCGAGGAGTTGATTTTTGCCGGGTGCCGCAACATCGAGGTTACCAATCTCGGCAATCCCTTTTTAATGCCGCAATTCAGCGATGCCGAAGAAATTCTGGCCCACCTGCGCAGCGATCGATTTAAGCAGCGCTGTGATAGAAAAGGCATCAATTACGATGACATTTGCATCACGGCGGTGACGATTCGCGAAAAATCAGTGGATCGAGCGATTCAATTAAAAGAGCAGGGTGTCGGCCCTGACCGCTGCCTGATGATGGTGTCCACCGAAGAAGAGCACCATTTTGCCAACTCCGGAACCACCCTGCCGGTGTATTGGGCGGAGGCTGAGCGCTGCATAAAAAAATGCACCGATGCCGGTCTGAAAATGTGCGGAACGGTCAGTACGATCTGGGGCAGCCCCATTGCCGGCGCCACTGAATTGAAGGATGCCGTCGAATTCACCAAGCGCTGGCTGGAGATCGGTGCCTCTGATATCGAACATGCCGATCACGACGGCAGCGCCTCCGCGCCGGATGTCTACCGCTATTTTTCAATGATACTGGATGAAATTCCGGACACATCCCTTCACATTGCCCATTTTCACGAAACCAAACGGGTGGCCGCCGCTTCGGTTCTGGCCTGCCTGCATGCCGGTATCACGCATTTCGAAGCCACCATCGGCGGTATGGGTGGGCAGCCGGCGAACTTTCTCGACGATACGCCGGTACCCGGTACCGGTGATTATTATTACGAAGACCCGCGGTTTGTCGGTTTAATCTGTCTGGAAGACCTGCTGGTTCAGATCGACGAGATGGGGATCGAACACGGCTATAATGTTGACCGGATATTGTGGCTGGGCCGTCAAATGGAACGCACCGTCGGCCAGCGGCTGCGCAGTGAGGCCGCCATTAACGGCCGGACCCTAAAGGAGGGGCATCCAGAGTTCGCCCGTCCGGGTTTGAAAAAAGTAAAAGCGAAATTTGGCGAGGATGCCAACCAGAACTGGCCCCAGGAATGGGATGACCAACCGGTGCTGCCGGAAAAATACCGGCCCTAATTGGTAATGCATCTGGTGGCTTATGAATAAATAAGATTTGACAATACCCTTAAATTGAAGGCATAATTATAGAGGTCATCTGATAAAAATAAGCAACTGAGAAAATCATTCATTTTTATTCGGGTAAGGAAGGTTTGCATGAGATCTTTGAGTGCCTTGATTGCTGTCTGCCTGGTGGCTCTTGCCATCGGTTGTGCTCCCACAAAAACCGTCTATCAGGATGTGAATTTTGACTACGACGTCAACGCTGATTTCAGCCGGATGAAGACCTATCAATGGGTGGCGATGCCCGCTACACAGCGCATCGACGTTTTCAACCAGGCGCGGATTAGAGAATATGTGGATGCCCAACTGGGGGCCAGAGGTCTTAGGGCGACCGAGGACAACCCCGACATGTACATCGTCATGTTCGGCGGAGGCTATAAAGCGGTTGATATGACGGTGTTGATGGACTATGATGTTTACACGGTCGGCAGACTGAAACTCGCCTTTTATGATGCGGCCTCCAATCGGGAAATATGGTGGGGCGAAACCAAGGCCAATTTAATTCATGATATGACTCCCGAGGAAAAGGATAATGTGACCAAGAACGCCGTGGACAGAATTCTTGGGTATTACCCTCCCCAGCGTTAATTCGATTCAATTTGCTTACCTTTTTTAAATCAAGCGGCAGGACCGATCGCAGTCCTGCCGCTTTTCATTCCCGCTATTCCATTTGTAACTTATTTGCAGGACAGCACACTATACATGGATTCATTACTGTCGGCGCCGTCTGTCGCGGGTTGATTTATGCCGGCACAATGGCCGGGAGGGTGATTGGGCCTAAGTTTCCGCTCAAGTTGTTTGCATTAAGGCCGATAACTGATTAATGAGGGTTAACTGGCGGTGATCCGCCTGAACAAATAAATAAAATTATAATATTTCAAATAGTTAAAGTGTTATTTGCCGCATCAGGAAGGTGAGGTGAACGTGAACGAGGATAAAATTAAGCGAATTATGGCACAGGTCAAATCTTTTCCGGGGATGCCCACTACGGCTGCCAAACTGCTTAAAATGCTAAAGGATTCGGAGTCAACCGCCGCTCAGATCGAAGACGTATTAAGATACGATGCGGGTCTGACCGCCAATATCCTCAAATTGACGAATTCCGCCTATTTCGGAATACCCTCCAAAGTCAGCTCGGTGAGGCAGGCCATTATGATGCTGGGCTGGAAGCGGGTCATGCAGCTGGTGATGACGATGTGCATGAGCACCGTCATGAAAAAGCCGATTCCCGGCTATGATTTGCCCCAGGGCGCTTTATGGAGACATTCTGTTGCGGTATCCGTTGCATCCGAAGCCGTGGTCAAGGCTTTGAAAATTCCCGAGGCCGAGGAGGTCTTCACCGCCGCCCTTTTGCACGATGTCGGCAAGCTGGTTCTGGGCGGTTTCGTAAAAAATGATCTCGAGCAAATCAAGACCATGGTTTCCAAAGGCATTGCCTTCGAAGTTGCTGAATACATGGTTATCGGGACCGACCATGCAGAAATTGGTGCCCGCATACTGGAAAAATGGGCATTTCCCCAGAATCTGGTCAATGCTGTGAACTGGCATCATGATCCGGAAACCTGCGAAAATCATTGCACCCTGAGTGACATTGTTCACATTGCCAATACGGTTGGGTTGCGAATCGGGTTTGGCAGGGAAATGGAAGGGGTCCGGATTGAACCGTCTGTCTCCGTCACGGATCGTCTGGGGCTTGAGCCTGTCGACCTTGAGGTGCTGGCAGAACAAACTCTGGAAGGTGTCAATAAGCTCTCCGATGATTTGATAACCGAGTAAGCACTATGGAATGATAAATGTCGAATGAAGAATGGTGGCAGTCGCTGCGCTCCACTGTTTTTAAAGAAAAAATTTCAAATATAGAACGACAGATTCCCTTCAGTAATCATTCGCCAATCGATATTCGTCATTCCAAATAGTCCTTCCATTGCCATCGAATCTTTCCGTTTCTGTCCGAGTATGTCATATTATCTTCCCGCAGGGCATGTCCGAGGGTGCGGTAGAGCATTGCAGGAGTTGCATCAACGGAGCGGCTGATTCTATCAGCCAGTTTCCTGAGGCTGTCATCCGTGCTAACCGGACGGCCGTCATGGGACCAGAAGCCGTTGCGCTCAACCTCAGTTTTCATCATCAGGTCATAAATCAGGACAATTCTTTCCAGATTGATCACCTGGTGTGCGTCTTCATCCGAGGCCTTATTTTTCTGCATGCGCTCTTTGATATCCGCCAGCAATTGATTGTATTCATTTTCCCATTCGATCACAATCTCGTCCAGCATCCGGTGGTTGACCTCAGGCGTTTCCACAATGGCCCGGTTGGCATGATACCGGGACCAGTCGTCGGTTAAGATCTGGATACCATACTGATCGCATTTTTCACGAATTTCAGTACCGGGAAAGGGTGCCAGCAGGTGAAAGCCGAAAGCCAGGCCCCGGTGCTTTAGACGTTCGCCAAAAGCCATGGTTTCTTTAATTGTCGCAGGGGTTTCACCCGGAAGCCCCAGAATAAATGACGCAAAGGGCGTTATCCCGGCCCGTTGGCACATGCCAACGGCCGCTTCTACCTGGTCGAGGGTAATCCCTTTTTTAATGGTTTTTAGAATTTGGGGATTGGCCGATTCAATTCCGAAACTGACCGCCGTGCAGCCGGCGGCCTTCATTTTGCTGAGCACATCATCGGATACGGTGTCCACCCGGGCAAAGGATGTCCAGGTCAGTTTCAAGCCCCGTTTGATGATTTCATTGCACACCCCCAGGCAGTGGTTTTTATTGGCGGTAAACAGATCATCGGCAATGTTGATCTGAGGGAAATTCAAGGTGTCCAGATATTGCAGCTCATCAACCACTTTTACGGGACTGCGGTATCGAACCCTGGCCCCCACCATTTTACGGCCGACGCAAAAAATGCATTTGAACGGACACCCCCGGCTGGTTGTGATGCTGATCGGCATGTTAAGTGCCCTGTAGCGACCCAGCGGCAGCAACCCGCGATCCGGCAGGGGCAGCTCATCCAGGTTTTCAATCGGCTCCCTCCGGGAGGTGTAATAAATTTCGGTGCCCCGGCGATAGGCAATCCCGCTGACTTTATCAAGGTCCAGGCTGTTTTCTACCTTTCGGCACAGCTCTACAACGGTTTCTTCACCTTCACCGATGACCACGACATCCAGGTCGGGATACTCCAAAAGGGTTTCACGTGCGCAGAAAGACACATGCGGGCCACCCATAACGGTCAATATGGCCGGATCGATATCCTTGATGTCGTTGACGACCTCCATGGCATGGTCGAAGGTCATCGTAACCGCGGTCAAGCCCGCTATCTGAGGTTTGAACGCTTCGATCAGGGTTTGGAGCATGGCACGGCTGTAAGGAAACACAACCAGATCCAAGATTTTAACTTCAGCACCGTCCGCGGACAACGCTCCCGCCAGATAGGACAGTCCCAGGGGAGGGGAGGGAGTTTCGGAGATAGGATAAAAGGGGTTTATTAGAAGTATGCGCATTGGTTTAACTTATCGAGAGCTCACAGTTAAATTTTGGGTTTATTAAGATCATCGAAATCCGAAATCCGAATATCGAAATCCGAAACAAATTCTAAATCCTAAAAAGACAATGACCGAAACGCCAGCAAACGCAGTTGATTATAAATAGTGGTTTGCTTGGATAAGCGTAATAAAAATAAAGTTATGCAAATGTTTTCTTTCATTGAGACTTAATCGATGGTCATCAATGATATTACTTTGGAAAGACGATTTTGTTTTGAATTTTTGTCATTCGATATTCGGATTTGTTTCGGATTTCGGATTTCGTGTTTCGGATTTTTTCAATAAAAAAAAGAGGCCCAGAAAAGTTTTCTGAACCTCTTTTATGGTTAATTTAAAGGTTTAAAACAGTCCACTTACCTGTCCGGTTTTAACATCCACGTCAACGCGGCGGAAAGCCGGGTTGGAGCCGGTGCCCGGCATCAGGCTGATGGTGCCGGCGCAGGGGCACAGAAACTTGGCACCGGAATAAATCAGCACGTCCCTGACGGGCAGTGTCCAGCCCTTGGGCGCACCCTTGACTGTCGGATCGGCGCTCAGGCTGAGATGGGTTTTGACCATCATGGTGGCAAAGTCGGCGTACTTGGGATCGTTTTCGAGCATCTTGGCCTTGGCTTCCGCTTCCGGCGTCCAGGACACGCCGTCCGCACCGTAGACTTCCTTGGCGATGATGTCGACGCGGTCGCGCAGTTTCATCTCCAGCGGATAGAGGAATTTGAAATCGTTTTCCTCTTCACAGGCTTCGACAACGGCATCGGCAAATTCCAGGGCACCTTCGCCGCCCAGTTCCCAGTGTTTGGACTCGGCGCAGCGGGCACCGGCCGCTTCGGCCGCCTTGCGGACAACTTTACACTCCTCATCCGTATCGGTGTAGAACCGGTTGATGCAGACCACCGGGTTGATGCCGGCCTTGCGAATGGTGTTGATGTGATGCACCATGTTGACGCATCCTGCTTCAACCATTCCCACGTTCTCCTGGGTGTACTCATCCGGCATGGCGATGCCCGGCGTCACCTTCGGTCCGCCGCCGTGGCTCTTGAGCGCGCGGATGGTGGTGGTCAGAACCGATACATGGGGTTTCAGTCCGCTGAAGCGGGATTTAACGTTCCAGAATTTTTCAAAGCCGATATCGGCGCCAAAGCCCGATTCGGTGACATGATAGTCGAACAGTTTCAACCCAACACGGTCGGCAATAATCGAGGACTGGCCGACGGCGATGTTGGCAAACGGTCCCGCATGCACCATGCAGGGGTTGTATTCGGCGGTGCACATCATGGTGGGGTTGATGGTGTTGCGCATAAAAGCGGTCATGGCGTTGCCGACTTCGAGGTCACCCGTCGTGACGGGTTTGCCGCTCTTATCAAAGGCCACCGTGATGTTGTTGAGCCGTTCTTTCAGATCGGCCAGGTCGCGGATAACCGACAGGATGGCCATACACTCGGAACCCACGGCGATCCCGAACTTGGACTGCATGGTGAAGCCATCGACGCGGCCGCCGATACCAATGATGATATTGCGCAGGGCCTGGGCACAGTAGTCAATGATCCAGCCCATCTCGACCCGGGTGGGGTCGATGTTCAAACGCGGCATACCGGTCAAACGAGTCCAGCTGCTCATCATTGTAGTTGCGCTCATGCTGCATGCGCGAGGTCAAGGCCACCATGGCCAGGTTGTGGGCAGTTCATGATGTCGTTGATGTCGCCGGTCAGACCCAGGGAGAATTCGGTCATGGGAATCAGCAGCGAGTTGCCGCCGCCGGCAGCGGTTCCCTTGACGTTCATGGTGGGGCCGCCGGATGGCTGGCGCAGCGCGCCACCCACATTCTTACCGCGTTTGCCGAGGCCTTCCATCAAGCCGCAGGAAGTGGTGCTTTTGCCCTCTCCCAGCGGTGTCGGGGTGATGGCAGTGACTTCGATGTATTTCCCGTCCGGTTTGTCCTGAAGACGGTTAATGATTTTCAAAAAGTCCAGTTTGGCCAGCCGGCCCATGGGAAGAATTTCATCCTTCTCGAGGCCGAGTTTGTCGCGCCACTCCTCCGGAGTCGGCATGTTCTGTTCAGCTGCTTCGGAAATCTGCCAGTCTGCCATTTTTACTGCATCGTAAGGCATAATCAAATCCTCCTTTCAAGATGTAAATAGATCAATAACTTCCTCTAACCAAATGCCTTTTTTCCCCAAAAGATACCAAGGCGTGTCAAGCGAATCCAGATTGCCCACATCTACCCGGTTGGGCTGATGGATCCGTCAACATTCTGATAAAACATGAGAAAATCTCTATATCATTTGACTTTATTTTTAGCAAGAGATTTCTATCAAATGACAATTGACGAATGACGATAATTAGTTCCGCCGGAGGCGGATCGATTCGACATTCGTCATTCATTCTTATTCTGGAGTTGATGCAACCGGAAATAGAAGCCTTTTTGCTGCATCAGATCGGTATGATTTCCGGTTTCGATAATCCGGCCGCGGTTGAGCACGATGATGCGATCTGCATGGCGGACGGTGGACAGCCGGTGGGCGACCACCAGCGATGTCCTGTTCTGCATCAATTTTTCCAGAGCCTGCTGGATGCGCAGTTCGGTGGGGGAGTCGATATAGGAGGTGGCTTCATCAAACAGGATCAGCTGCGGGTTTCTGGCAAAGGCCCGTGCGATGGAAATAAGCTGGCGTTCTCCACTGGATATGGATGCACCGCCTTCGGTCAGGAGGGTATCCAGGCCCTGGGCCAGCCGGTCAATCAGGGACATGCAATTGGACGCTTCGAGAACAGACTGTTCCTGCGCCGGGGTTAGATTCAGGCGTTGCTGAAAAATATTATCCCGGATGGTGCCGGAAAATAAAAAGGGATCCTGCATGACGAGGGCAATTTTCGATCTAAGGGCGGAAGCTTCCCAATCACGGACATCACGCTTGTTGATCAACACCCGACCGGCGGTGGGATCATAGAATCGGGGTATCAGGTTAATCAGGGTTGTTTTGCCCGCACCGGTTGGACCGACCACCGCCACGGTTTCACCGGCGTTGATGCTGAAATTTATGTTTTTGAGGATCTCCTCATCACCGGCATAGCTGAACCCGACGTTTTCAAATTCAATGGACTCGATGCGCTGCAGTCCGGATTCGTCAACGCCCTTTTGAGCTGCGGGCCACTCCAGCCGGTCCTGGCTGTCGAGAATCAGAAAAATCCGCTCCGCCGATGCCATCGCGTTTTGGAGGATATTATATTTTTCGGCCAGGTCCCGGATGGGTCTGAAAAACATTCTGATGTAGGATATAAACGCCACCAGGGCTCCCAGGCTCAGTGATCCGGCCAGCACCCGGCCGCCGCCGTACCATATCACCAGGGCTACCGCCACAGCTGCCAGTAATTTCAATCAGCGGCATAAAGACGGCCAGAACGTGGATCTGTTTCATTCCGGCCAGGTAGTTCTCATGATTGAGCTGCTTGAACAGGCGATAGTTATTCATTTCCTGCCGAAATAATTGAACCACCCGGATGCCGCCGATGGTTTCCGCAAACCGGGTATTGATCTCTGCTATTTTGATGCGCAATTCACGGAATATGCCCCGGGCCCGCCTTGCGAAAATAATCGAGGCCAGAAAAACCAGGGGCAATACCATAAAAGAGACCAGGGCCAGTTTCCAGTTTAAAACCAGCAGAACCAATGCAATACCGCAGAGCAGGAAAAGATCCTTGAAAATCATTGATATGACCGAGGTGAACAATTCATGCATATTCTGCACGTCATTGGTGGTTCTGGTGACCAGGCGGCCCACCGGGTTGCGGGTGAAAAATGCGGTGGCCAGATTCTGGATGTGGCCAAACAGATTGAGGCGCAGGTCATGCATAATCATATGGCCGGTGTACTCCATGATCATTTTCTGGACGAAATTTAACATGAAGTTGAGGATCACCAGAATTAAAAAAATGGCCGTAATGTAGGTAACGCCTGCCACATCATCTTTGCGCAGCACGGCCAGATCCGATTTTTTCAACTGGGAAAGCGCCTGGTATGGAATCTGTGCCGTGGTCCCCTCTACGGTGAATAACCCGCGATATTTATCAACCAGGGCCTGTTGCTGCGGGTCGCTTAAATCTGTTCGAATAACCCTTTCTGCAGATTTTGCAGCGCCATCGGCACTCGCGGTTTCCGAGGCGGTCAGGGGCACAATAAAGCGATCAATGGCTATTTTGGTGACATAGGGCAGCGCCAGATCCAGCACGGTGATCAACAGTACCAGCCCGATGGATCCGAATAATAAGAGCCTGTAGGGTCGGGTAAACGGATAGATCCGCTTCAGCAGCTTGAGGTCATAGGGTTTGCCCAGTTTGGTCTCTTCAAAATACCCGTAATCAGGCTTCATTTAGATCCTCTTCAATTTCCTGCAACCGAATCGTCCGGGCGTAATAATTGTTTGATGCCATCAATTGCTCGTGGCTGCCGGATTCCACGATGCGCCCCTGATCCAGCGAGATGATCTGATCGGCATAGCTGACCGCTGACAGTCGATGGGAGACAATGATAATGGTCTTTTGCCCTGCCATCCCGCGGATGGTATTGATAATATCCGTTCCGGTTTCCGGATCAACCTGGCTGATGGGATCATCCAGAATCAGCATATCCGCCGGGTGCAGCAGGCAGCGCGCGATGGCAATTCGCTGCTTCTGCCCGCCTGACAAAATAACGCCCTTTTCGCCAACAACCGTATCAAAGCCCTTTGGAAAACTTTTGATGGTGTCATACAAAGCCGCCTGCCCGGCAGTCTTTTCGAGCTGCCCTTCGGTGATCGCCCGGTTGCCGAAGGTCATGTTGTCCCGGATCGTTCCGGCAAATAAAAACGGCTCCTGGGGGATAAAGGCGATATGTGATCGTAACGTATGTAATTTCAAATCGCGAATATCATGGCCGTCGAGCAGAATTCTTCCCTCCTGGATGTCATAGAGCCTTGGTATCAGGCTCAAAAGGGTTGATTTGCCGCACCCTGGCGGGCCGACAATACCCAGCACCTTGCCGGGTGCAAGGGAAAATTCAATCTGAGAAAGGGCTGCGGTACGGTTGCCGTCCTTAGCCGATCCATAGCGAAAGGTAACGTTTTCAAACGTGATCTGGCCCCGGACTTTTTCAAGGGAGGCGGCATTTTCCCGATCCTTGATTTCAGGGGCAGTTTGTAGAATTACATTAATGCGATCCAATGACGCCCGGCCGCGCTGGATGAGGTTGGTGACCCATCCCAGGGCCATCATGGGCCAGGTCAGCAATCCCAGATAGCTGATAAAGGCTACGAAATCACCGGGTGTGATCGTTTGCATAATGGTTTGCCGGCCGCCTAGGTACAGGACAATGGCCAGGCTCAAATTGGTAAAAAGGAGCATCATGGGAAAAAAAGATCCGATGATTTTGACCAGCCGGATGTTTTTGTTGACATAGTCCTGGGAGGCGGCTTCGGCCACTGCGGCAGCTTCATTTTTGAGGTGATGGGCTTTGATGATGCGTATGCCTGCAAAGCGTTCCCGGATGACCTCGGTAAGATCTGAAAACGCCGCCTGGACGGCCTGGTACCGGCGGTGCATCTTTTTGCTGAAAAAGCGTGCGCTGACTACTATCAGCGGCATGGGGATGAGAACAAAGGCGGTTAATTTAATATTAATGTAAGCCATGAAACCAATGGCGGCCAGTCCCAGAACGATGGCATCGTTTAATGCCACCATCCCCATGCCGGTGGCCATCCGGATTTGCTGGATATCGTTGGTGGCATGGGCCATTAAATCGCCGGTTTTGACACCGTCGAAATAGGAGGCGGGCAGGCTCTGAAGATGGGAGAAAAGCCTGTTTCGCAAACCCTCTTCAACTCTTCTGGAGGTGCCCAGAAGGCATCGACGCCAGACGTAGCGAAAGACACCGATACAAACAGCGATTGCTATCATATAAAGTGCATAAATCAGCAGCTGCCGGCCTTCGATCTGGAACCCGGTCAAATCGTCGATCGCCTGCTTGATGATGCGCGGGATGAATAGTTGAAGGATATCAACCAAGATCAGGCAAAATAGTCCGATCAGGATTTTGAAGCGATTTTCGATAAAATAGGGCTTGATTAATTCGACGGCGTTCATAATTCGGGTTGCGAGTTGCGTGTTGCGTGTTACGGGTTGCGGGTTACGGGTTGCGCGTTACGGGTAACGAATTTCGTGTTTCGTGTTCCGGGTTGAAAATCAGAACAATCCGAAATCCAGTAAGGTTTCCGGATACCAGATAGTGGTAAATATAAGTCCAGTATGTATTAACTGCAAGCAAATTAAAAAAGGTATAGGGTTTGACGATTTCGGACCGGTCTGGTTTTCACCGCGCATCTCGAAACCCGTAACACGCAACGCGGAGTGCACCCCGCAACGCGGAACGCGAACCCCGCAACACGACCCTCGCAACACGCAACCCGCACCCCGTAACTCGGAACCCGCAACATTGACTTTATAAAGGCCGGTTGTTATTGTAATCGCTATGGAATTAGGAAGCATCGTTGAATTTATCGACCGCCAACAAATCATGTGTGCGGTTATTCTGGAAATTAAAAATTCTCGTTTGAGGCTGTTGACCGAAAACAACCGCGAGGTCAACCTTGCGGCCGGCAGGTTGCTGCATACGGATAAAGTGCGCCTGGACCTCTCCATGGGACGGGGTAAAATGGTCGATGCCCTTAAAGGGGGTTGCCGGCAAGCGCAAAGAATTACTCAACCAGGTGGATATCAAAGATCTGTGGGAGGTATTAAATTCAGAACAGGTCTGGATTGATCTGGCGACCATGACCGAGCTCTGTTTCCCGGAAAGTCCCGGTGGAGATCATGAATCAGCCGTATTGCGGGCGGTTTTCGATGACCGCCTGTATTTTAAGTTCAATCTGGATCAATTTTTCCCCAATTCCGAAGAACAGGTTGCCCGCTTAATTTCCCAGCGCCAGGAAGAGGCCCGTCGCAAAAGGATTATCGAGGCCGGCGGTGACTGGATAGCGGGCCTTATGAATTCCACCCAGCTTCCGGATCAAATAAATGGGACAGATGCCGTTGAATTTAAAAGCATATTAAAATCGTATTATCTTTTTGGAAAAGAAAGCAAAGACCAGGCACTCGCCAAAGCCATGATCAACAGGTCCAATCTGGACACGCCCACCGAACTGTTTCCGCTGCTCGTCAAACTGGATGTCTTTGATGAGGATCAAAATATCGATTTGTTGCGGTTTGATATCGCCACCGAGTTTTCCAGCGAAATACGATCCCGGGCCGACCATCTTGCCGACACTTATAGAGGAATTTCAGATGACGGATCCCGCCGTGATTTGACCGATCTTCCGCTGATGACTATCGACGGGCAGGCCACCCACGATTTCGACGACGCCATCAGCATCGAAAAAATCGGAGATCAATTTCGTCTCGGTATTCATATCGTCGACGTCGGGCATTTTGTTCGCAAGGGAGACCTTATAGATCAGGAGGCTTTAGCCAGAGGCAGCTCTATTTACATGCCCGACCAAAAAATCTCCATGCTGCCGGCCAGCCTGGCCGAGGGTCTTTGCAGCCTGAAGGCCGGTCAAATACGGCCTGCCATCAGTACGATGGTGAATCTCAGCCCTTCACTGGAGGTTATCGATTTTGAGATCCTGCCCAGTTTGATAAAGGTACAACGTCAGCTTACCTATTATGATGTCAACCAGGAGGCGGATCAAAATCCGGATATAGTGATTCTGCGCCAAATTGCAGAAAAGTTTCACCACCGAAGGCTGGATGCCGGGGCTGTTCAGATTACCGTACCGGAAATCAATGTCTGGCTGGCCGACGATCGAACCATCACGGTTAACCGGATCAACCGGGAAAGCCCCGGTCGGATGCTGGTTTCAGAAATAATGATTATGGCCAACTGGCTGATGGCCAGTTTTCTGGCTGAAAACAAGATGCCGGCGGTTTTCAGGTCCCAACCCGGGCCCAGGGAACGCCTGTACAAGGGTGACGGTGGAACTGTGTTTCAGAACTGGATGCAGCGAAGATATTTAAGCCGTTTCGTCCTGGGTTGCCAACCTGAAAAGCACTCCGGCCTCGGTCTCAATGCCTATGTGACGGCAACGTCGCCCATCCGCAAATATTATGATCTCCTCACCCAGCGACAGATAAGGGCTGTACTCGGTATGGAACGACCCTACACTGCTGATGAAATTGCCCGGGTCCTTCAATTGCTTGAATTACCCATGGCAAATGTCTCACGGATTCAGTTCGGCCGAAACCGCTACTGGCTTTTGAAATATCTTGAACAGCACGTTGGCCGCAAAGAAGAAGCCATCGTGCTGATGAAACGCCGAAATGAATATCAGATTCTTCTTTCGTCCTATATGACCGAGTGCGATTTGCCCCTTTCCAGCGGATTTGTGCTGAAGCCCGAAGATCTTATCCAGGTTACGATTCAAAATGTCAGTGCCAGGAAGGACTTGCTGCAAGTAGCCATCGGCTGACGTTTCCAATCCTAAATGGCCCTTTTTCCGCATTCCACATACTGCATTCCACCTTCCACCTTCCGATTTCCTGGCTTCATTTAACCGCTACAACCTCCCCATTGGTGATTTTGACAAGATCCTGCGGGCTGAGCTTAAAGACCGCCCGGGGTGTCCCGGCAGCTGCCCAGATTTCTTCATATTGCATCAGGTCCTCATCGATAAAAACGGTCACCGGTTGCGCGTGTCCCGTGGGCGGCACGCCCCCGATGGCAAAACCGGTTGTTTCACGAACAAAATCAGCATCTGCCTTTCCGGGTGGCTCCCCCATTATTTCAGACAGCTTTTTCTCATCCACCCGGTTGGCGCCACTGGTGGCGGCCAAAACCGGCTTCCCGGATAGCTCGCCCTTAAAAATCAATGATTTGACAATTTGACCCACCGTACATCCGACGGCCCGGGCGGCATCTTCCGCGGTCCGGGTCGTTTGCGGCATTTCGACAACCCGGCAGGTTAATCCAAAGGCTTTCAGAGCATCCTGCACTTTTTGGGCACTTGAACTCAATTTTTCCGTCATGTTTTCCTCCTGTCCGGTCAGGCGTTCGGGTTGGCGAAGGCCACCCTATATTTTCGGGCAAGCCTTGACACCCATTTTTTCGAAAATATATTATTTTCTGGCCGAGTCTCATAATTTAATTCTAGCCGACATCAGAAACTGAATATTTCTCTTGAAAAAATATAAAAAATAAAATACAAGGTAATACGATAACTAAATCTTATTCAGGGAGCAACGGGATATGGGAATCCAAGAGCGCAAGGAAAGGGAAAAAGAACGGCGGCGACAACAGATAATGGTAGCCGCCAAAAGGGTATTCTCCGACAAAGGCTTCAACAAAGCGACCATGGAGGATATTGCCCAGGAAGCAGAATTAAGTCCCGGCACCCTGTACCTGTATTTTAAGAATAAAGAGGAGCTTTACGCCTCCCTTTCTCTTCGCATTCTGCAGTACCTGCTCATCCGGGTTGAACATGTCAACGACGACAAAGAGACCGATCCCGAAGAAAAATTAAAAGCCCTCATGGACGCCATGTACGATGTCTATGAATTTGATCCTTTGATCATCATCAACATGTTTCACCTGCAATCGAGCGAAACCTTACGGAATTTGTCACCCCAGCTGATGGAAGAAATAAAGGACCTGTCGCGCAAGTCTTTGGGCTCGATCGCCAAAATATTTGAAACCGGGGTCGAGCAGGGCCTGTTTTATGATCGTCATCCCGTTGCCCTGGCAGACACATTCTGGGCTATGTTTTCGGGGGTCGTCCTCTGGCTGACCAGCAAAAAATTGATCGATGAGGAAAAGGACTATCTCAAACAGACCCTTGAGCTTGCTTTTGAGATTTTCGGCCGGGGGATCAAGAAATAATAAAAAGTTGATTGAGTTGATTAAGTTGATTGAGTATAAGCCCAATCAATGCCATCCATCCTTTGCGATTCCTACCCTCTCGTTCCTTCATTTCGAACGCCCTATCGCATATCCGAAACTACCTCTCTCTATTTTTGCCAACATGTTGCCAGGAACCCACATAAAGCTCAGAACAGCCTGGTGATTTCATCGGTTTCAAATTGGGGCCAGGGGACCGGCTGCCTGTCTTTTTCAGCTGTGATGCCGCTGCCGGGTTGCAGCACTTCTCCGATGCAGGTGACATCGATACCGGCCTTGCCGATGGCCGCCATAAGGTTGTCGCAGGCGGCCTCACGGCAGCAGATCAGCAGGCTTCCGGAGCCGATCAGCCCGAGGGGGTCAATATCCAATAGCTGACATATTTTAACCGTTTGCGAGTAAACGGGAATGGTATCCATATTAATTTTGATCCGATGACCGCCGGCGATGCTAAGTTCTTCCATAGCGTTGGCCAGCCCGCCCTCGGTGACGTCGTGCATGCCACTGGTCGCCTTGGACTCGGCCGCAATTCGGGCTTCGGTTATGATGCTGATATTGGCCAGGAACCGACGACCCGAATCTATTTCTGAATCATTCATTCCCAGGCTTTTCAGGCGATCTCCAAATTCCCTGGCAATAATTGCCGTGCCTTCCACCGCCACGCCCTTGGTTAGGAGCACCCGGTCACCGGGGGCCATATTGCGCTTGTCGATCAGGCGGCTGCGGGAGACGGTTCCGGCCATCATTCCGGTTACCACCGGTCGTGTGACGGCGTCCGTAATTTCGGTGTGTCCGCCGCACAGGGTAATATCCCATTTTTTGCAAAAAATCTTCAGTTCTTCGATGACCAGGCCTATTTCTGAGGGGGTGACGCCGGATGGGAACAGCAGGGTTGTCAGCAGCCACCTGGGTTTGGCCCCCGAGGTGGCAATATCATTGGCGTTGATCAAAACGGCATATTGGCCAATGGAATCGGTGGCAAACGTAATCGGATCTGATTTGAGCACCAGAACTTCTTCGGGTTCAACATTGACTGCGGCGGTATCCTCCCCGACACCCGGGTTGATAATAATTGAGGGGTCATCGAAAACAAACTGATTTAAAAATTCCCGCAAAAGATCGTTGGGCAGTTTGCCGGCCGGCAATGGTATGCCCAGACGTGCAATCGGAATCAATTTTTCTAAATCTGAAATACGACGATGCCCTTCAACCGTATCGTTTTCAGGCGGCGCCGACGGGTCAATTACCACGGTAATCGCACCGGCTTTCTGCGCGTTTCGCAGAAACTCAGCATCAGCTGCTACGGCAAGAACCCGGTCAAGCGGCAACTTCATTTTTTCGGCTGCCAATTGAACCGGGTCGCTGACCGAGCGTCGAGCCGTAAGGTCCTCCAGGCCCACTACGGCTCCTAAATTCGATTGACTGATAAAAGGCAGCTGATCCAGCATTTTTTGAACCGACGGGCGGGATTCATGGCTGACGATGGCCAGGCGAAGGCCTTTGTCTTCACAGTAGCGAACGACTGCCTCGGCGCAGGGGGCCGGGATGGCCTCGTCTGTTCGGACACCGTTTTGAATCAGGGTATTTTCTAAATGGAATATGACAGCCTCAATGTGCATAATTTGGATGAACCTTTTGATTTACGAACGAATTGTTTCTGGAATTCGGCACCAGAGTCCTTGACAAATCAAGGAGGGCCTAGTAACCACTTGAAATTGCTTATGTTGCTGATTTATAGTATCCGGTTTGTATAAACAATATAAGGGATTTATTCAAGAAAAACTATTTTTATCACAACTTAGTATGATTAGCAGTATGTTCACAAATTGAAACTCCAACGCACCCATGCAGTTGAAACCCTGACAAGCTGTGATATGTAAATGATATCTTCAAAATTAATAAAATGCATATCATCTCAATGAATCACTATCCGCTGATATTTGGTTTTTGCCAGACGATAACACCACCTGCCCGAACCTCGATAATGATTGACTAAATCCCTTCGATTTGGTTATAAATATCGAATACTCTATTTGATCTGACCTGAAGCTGATCTGTAACCCCTAATCCGCCCTTGCATCTCCTCCGGCTCTGCTTTTATTTGAACGATCCACATACCGAGTCCTTTAGTTTGAAGCCTTGATTTCGAGGCTTCAAACCGTTTTGAACCATGCTATTCGAGAAACGAGGTATTCGGACCTCCAAGATTAGGATTCGACCGAGAACGCAGCCTTTCGATCACAAAATCCGGGGAACCCGCACATGCCCGATCCAGAACACCTCAGAATACTCAAAAAAGGCGTAAAAGCGTTTAATTATTGGCGGGAAAAGAATCCCTTTATTTTTACTAATCTTGTCAAAGCGAACCTCAGCGGGGCGGATCTTAGAGGAGCGGATCTCAGCAGAGTGCATCTTAGCGAAGCGAACCTCAGTGAGGCAAATCTTAGCGGTGCGGATCTACGAGGGGCAAATCTGAAAAAAGCAGACCTCAGCAGGGCGAATCTCAAGCAGGCTCATCTCAGGGATGCACGCCTCAGTTGGGCGAACCTTAGAGGGGTGAACCTCAGCAGAACTGATCTTAGCAGGGCGAACATTAATGGGGTAAACTTAAGCGGTGCGGATCTCAGCGAAGCTGACCTGCGCGGGGCGCACCTCAGCAGTGCAAACCTCATCGGGACGGACCTCGGCGGGGCGAACCTAAGGGGGGCTTGGCTCAGAAGGGCGGACCTCAGCTGGGTGCATTTGAGAAAGGCGAAACTCAACATGGCGAACCTCAGTGAAGCGAAACTTTTAGAGGCGGTTCTCAGCGAAGCATACCTCAAATTCGCAGACCTCAGAGGAGCTCAACTCAAAGGGTCAAATCTCAGCAGAGCGCAACTCAATAAAGCGAATCTCAGAGGTGTGGACCTTAGAGGGGCGCAACTCACGGGGGCGAACCTCAGAAGGACGGATCTAAGCGGCGTGGACCTCAGAGGGGCGGACCTTACCGATGCAGATTTCAAACAAGCTATATTTGAAAATACAATTATTTCTTCACGTACAGTTTTAACCCTTATTAGATTCGCTTTAACAGATGAGCAAGAAGCAGCGATTATATTTTCTGACGAGAGAGAAATAGCAAAAAATAAAAACAGTTCTAAAAAGTTAAAGAATTATCAATATTTGACAATTGAATTTCAAGATGAAGTTTCATGGAAGAATGAGTCGTTGGCTTTTTTGCTTTTATCTATTCAGACAACATATAACAATTGTTTTTATTTAAGCACTACCGAAGACAAGGATATTAAAATTATCGAAAAAATGCTCGAGAGAAAATATCAGGTCAGTGCACAAGACGATATAGAATTAAAGCTTCTCCAACAACATTCCCAACTGATCATCCAATATGCTCAATATTCCGCGGATAATGAGCCACAGGTTGCAACAGTAATATATCGAATTTAGACCATAATTGCGGATACTGCTATGTACCACAGATTTCCAATCCTGCCAGAAATTTTTTATATCTCCAACTGATCTTGAAAACCAGTTTCCCTAAAAACCCTAAGATATTGCTTTGATATCCCCAAAAAGGGAGAACTCAGAACCAATAGGATTCTCCCTTTTTCATTTACGCATAAATATTCTCAATCCATCTCATTGCTTCAGAATCACTGATTTTTCCCAAAGACATCTGTGTCTTGGATAGATGAGCTTGCCTGAGGATAGCCATTTTCCAAAGAAAAAGGGCGATTCCCCTCTAGGGAACCGCCCTTAAGCCAAGAGCTATATTCGTCTTGACCGTGACTATTTTTTCGGAATGGCACAAAAATTAATGTCATTATTTCAACTAATTAACGCTATGGTGGGTGTTTTGTAAAATCCAAAAATACATAAAACTGTCATATTATTGACAAATGGCAACTAAATGACCGAAGTATTCTCAACTATCAGAATCCTTGACAGAAAGCCGTTCAAGTGTCAAACCTTGCCCCATTGTTATCTGTTTCGCTGTTCCGGCTTTGACCCCAACGGGGGCAAGCCCCTGGCCGATCGGGATCGATTATGAAAATATTATTGATATATCCGTATTTTCTCGAAGCTCGGGTGGTAACCACTGAAGATGTGGGTGCCGTGCCGCTGGGGGTTTATTATGTGGCCGCTGTTTTAAAGGCGAACGACTATGACGTGGAGATCCTAAACTGGCACGACATCAGTGCCACTCCGGAGAAAATCGGGAAGATTTTGGGAGAGAAAAAACCGGATGTCATCGGCTTTTCCATTCTGCACGGCAATCGCTGGGGTGGCATAGACATCGCCCGGATAGCCAAACAAATTGATCCCCGGGTAACCATTGTTTTCGGCGGTGTTGGCGCCACTTTCCTGTGGGAGCATTTTCTTACCCACTTTAACGAAGTTGATTACGTCGTGATCGGAGAGGGCGAGCACACCTTTTTGAATCTGGTCAGGCACCTGGAATCCGGGCATCCTGAAGCGATCGAATCCCTTGACGGCCTGGCTTTCAGAAAAGACGGTCAGGTGGTCCGGACCACCGATGCCCCTGCCGTCACCTCCCTGGACGATCTGCCCGATCCGGCCCGGTATTTTGCCTATTCCCATCTGTCCCTGACCCGCGGTTGCGCCGGGAATTGCAATTTTTGCGGGTCTCCCCGGTTCTGGGGGCGCCATGTCAGGTTTCATTCGGCCGACTATTTCGTTGAGCAGATTCAGCGTTTATACCAAAGGGGCATTTATTTTTTCTATTTTTCGGATGACACCTTTACGGTCAATAAAAAACGGACCATTGAAGTCTGCAAAAAAATCATTGAAAAAGAAATAAATATCACCTGGAATGCCATATCCCGTGTGGATCACATCAACGAAGAAATTCTCTTCTGGATGCGCAAGGCCGGCTGTGTCCAGATCAGCTACGGTGTTGAAAGCGGATCGGAAAAGATACGGAATTTTTTGCAAAAAAAAATCGACACCGACACCATTCTAAATGCCTTTACCCTGACCCAGAGATATGGGATCATGGCCCGGGCCTATTTTATCTACGGCTGCCCGGATGAAAGCTGGCAGACGATTCAGGAGACCATCGACCTGATCGGCCAAATCAAACCCTTGAGCACGGTTTTTTATATTCTGGACATTTTTCCCGGCACCCAGCTTTATGAGGATTTTAAACATCGGCTACCGCACACCGAGGATATCTGGTTAGAGCGTATTGAAGACATCATGTATTTTGAAACCGATCCGGATTTAACATCCGAACTCATACTGGCGTTCGGACAAAAACTGCGCACTTACTTCAATAAGAATTTGTCCCGCTTCGTTGAATCGATTGATTTAATTGACAATAAAGAGCTTTATCTGCAGCATTCAAACTTCTGTTCTCGCCTGGCGATGACCTTCGATTATGGCGATTATGCACGGATCGAAGAGATAGAAAATATAGACCGGATCGCCGCAAATTTGTACCAGCAAGCACTAAGTTACCACCCCAATGCCGAAGCTTACCTGGGGCTTGGGATTTTATTCCAGAAAAGGGGTGCCAACCGGGAAGCCACCGAAATTCTGTCCCAGGGATTGGCCCATTTCCCCGATGATGCCAGGCTTAACATATGCATGGGCGTCAGCCTCATGAATCTGGAGCAGTGGGACCGGGCACTGTCCCATTTTCTTGAATTTCAAAATGTCAAAGAAGCGGTCCGTTTCGCCGCCCTTTGTTTTCAGTCGCTCGGCGATGAAAAAAAGGCAGCGGACTTGCTGCAAGCATTCGAGCGGATGGAATAGACGGGATCTTCCCTAATTTCGGATTTGGGATTTCGGATTTGAAAATGGCTACATGGTCCGAATAGTCAGGTTTTTTATTTCAATCCGAAATCCGAGATCCAAAATCCACAATCATCATCACTTCAACACTCCTAACAAACTTGGAGGTGACCTATGACAGCATTACCCGAATCAACCGGCGAACTGGCGGCTAACGACGGAGTCACGATTTTCTATCGACAATACCAGGCGGAATCGGAACGGGCCCGCATGGTTATCGCCCATGGCCTGGGGGAACACTCCGGCCGGTACGGCAATGTTATTGAGCGGGTGCTTCCAAAAGGCATTAGTGTTTGGGTGCCTGATCACCGGGGACACGGGCGCAGTGGCGGCCCTCGCGGGCATGTATTGAATTTTGAACAATATCTGACCGATCTTCGTGAAACGGTTGATTTGGCCAAAAAAGATATGCCGGTCGCAATGCCGTGTTTTTTGCTGGGTCACAGCATGGGCGGATTAATTGCCCTGTATTTCGCCCTGCGCTATCCTGATTTGTTGGATGGGCTGGTAGCCTCATCCCCGTGCCTGGGAATGGTGATTGAAGTCCCCCCGGTTAAAAGGGTTTTAGGGTCCTTTATGTCCTCTGTATGGCCGGCTATGACCATGGGCAATGGCCTGGACCCCACCAAAATCAGTCGCGACCCGGCTGTTGTCAGCGCATATGAAAACGATCCTCTGGTCCATGACCGCGTCAGCGCGCGCTTTTTTACCGAGTTGTTGGCGGCCATCGAATCCGTGAATCAGCAAGCCGCCACCCTGAATGTACCCGTATTAATGCAGGTGGCCGATGAGGACTATCTGGTGAATCCCCTTTCTTCGAAGCAGTTTTTTGAAAAATTGACCCTCAAGGACAGGACCCTTCACGTTTATGACGACGCCTACCATGAGATTTACAATGCACCGCAGGATCAAAAAAAGAGGGTGCTGGATGATCTGGAGGACTGGCTTGTTGAGAGAATGACGAATGTCGAATGACGAATGTCGAATTAAGGAATTTTATCTATTTTAAAATAAAAAATGATGGAGCGCGAGCGACTCCACCATTATTCAATCGTAATTCATTGTCATTTTTAGAATTCTATGACACTGAACGCAATCGGGGATTTCAGGGCCGGTTGAAAGGCCACGGGTCCGATAATTTCCTTTTTTTCAGGGTCCGGGTCTCCCCACCAATTTTTTGCCGCTTTGACCTTGCCTTTTTTGTCCAGCACTTTGATTTCCCAGCCGCCGTTGTTTACAATGTTGTTCTGCTCGATTTTGGCCTTGCTGCCCTCCAGTAGAAACCCTCCGGAACTGTTCTCGGTGATAACCGAATCTTTTACCAAAAGTTGGGCCTTGCGCGCTGCAATGCCTGATTTTGCAGAAGTTCGGATGAGGCTGCCGGAGATTTCCCCCCGGCTTTCTTCCATCACGATGCCCCAGACATTGTCCTGGAATTGGCAGTTCTGAATAGAGACCTTTGACTTTGAAGCCCTGAAACCATACTCGGCACCCGAGATGTTGCAGTAGCTGATTATATTGTTTGCGCTGCTGCTGTCCAGAAAAACCCCCTTCCAGCTGGACGCTCCCAGGCTCGACAAACGAACCGGATCGTCCTGGGTACCCAGAATTTCCAGCTGCCCTTTGACAATCAGGCCCAGGCTGCGAAACCAGATCACGGTGCCTGCGTTCATGGTGAGTTTGGCACCGGGTTTGACCAGCAGGGCACTGCTAACCAGATAGGGGCTCTTATCAATGCTCAACACAAGATCTTTGGCAATCACCGACGGCAGCACGGCGGGCTTGCCGATTATTACCGGGCCCAGGGTATCCATCCACTGGCTGCCGACACCCTTTTTGGTCCTGAGAATGCCAATCATTCGTCCGTGGGCCAACCGGTCCCGGGCCTTGATGCGGTAGGCGCCGATGTATACGCCGGGCTGCTTTTCGTTCATCGGGAGGTTTTCGATCAGGGGGGGGATACTCCAGCTGGCCATCAGGTTTTTTTCCCCGATCATTGCGACCTTGATCGTATCTCCCGGCTGCAGAAGCTTGCCGGCACCGTTATGCACCAGGACCTGGATTTTAGGCGGCGGTTCACTGCGCCCCGGCGGGTTGGGCATGGTGGCAATCATTTGCATGCACAACTCGGAAGCAGCTTTAAGATGCGTTGCCTGCCGGTGGTTGAGAGCTGTTTTGAAGACGGCGGCCGCCAACCCGATAGGGCTTAGCGGAACCTCTCCTTCTTCTATATGGATGGTGTGCTCCAATTCCCAAACGGATTTAGCGTCTGAGCAACGCACCATCCTGGCTTTCAGTCCGGCCTGGCTGTTGGAATAGACCAGCGCGTAAATTTTACCCAGGCTGATGACGTCTCCGTAAATGACCGCATCGACGCCGAGCAATTGCCCCAACTTTTGGGGAGAGACATTTTGGCCCCCGGTAACCTCCGCATACAGATGATTGGCACGCAGGTTCTCGTCAATAACAAAGGGCTCCAGATCCCGGTAGTTCAGCGAGCTGAAAAAATTGTAAAACATTTTGCGTACAATCTTACCGGCTTCCGGGTTGGAGGTTTTATTTGCAAAGGGCAGAATGGCCACTGTATAGGGCAGTTTTTCTTCTTCAAGGACCGTGGGGGCGGGCGCTTTTTCCAAAACTCTCAGGGCGCAGGAGGCGCTGCCGAAAACAATAAAGAGGCTAAATGATATAATCATGACCAGGTTTTTCATTTTTTCCCTTTGCGCTGCGAAAGTAACTTTATATTTTGAACTTAACCCGACTTACCAGGGTTTGTCTGAATTGGTCTTGCCAGTTTCCTCTTCAAATAGATATTTCATAATCCAGGAGCTTTCAGCCCCCGACTCTTCAAGCAGGCGCTTGATTTCATCTTTTTTCTCGGCCGCCTCCTGCTTGCGCTCTTCTTTGCTTTTGCGCCGCGAATTCTTCTTTAGCGAACTTTTGGAATTGTTGGCCAGCACCCGGGCATGGGACAAATTCTCGCGGCAAATCTTAACTTTATCGTTTACTGCCTTGTCTTCCGTATCGATCAGGAAATAGCGTTCAAAATATGAAAGTGCTTTGGCCCATTTCTTTTTGGAAAAATATTTTTCACCGTTCTCACGGTAAAATTCCTTCATCTCGTCAATGCGTTCGAGTGCCAGCTCGTGCCCGGGTTCCAGGGCCAAAACCGCACGGTAGAGAACGAAGGCATTTTGATTGACCGGCTTGAGATACTGCTGCGCCTGGAAATGGGCATCGGCTTCTTTCAGAAGCTGCACCAGGCTTTGGTCCTGGCCCGAAGGCTGCTGGTGAGCGAGCCAAATTCTCCTGATGGCCCTGTGTGCTTCTTCGTAGTAAATGCTGTCCTCTTTGATAGCTGAATATTGTGCCACTGCCTGTTGGAGTTTCTTGGCTGATTCCAGGCGGTGTCCCAGGGTTAACCGGTAATAGTCCAGGCGATCCCAGAGGACTTCGGCTTCTTTGCCGGCTCCGTATTCTGACAGGTATGACTTTAAGTAGGCCATCACAGATTCAAGACCTTCGGTTTTATCTTTTTGTTCGGTAATGGCCAGCGCAGTTTCGGCTAAATGTTCCATTACCTGATGGGTGTAATCCGGTGGAAGATCTGACATTAACAGCTTTTCGAGGATATTCTGGGCCATATCATAGTTTTGGGCTTTTATCTGCTTGGTTACCGATTTTAGGGCCCATTTGACCTTTAAAGGTGTATAAGCCTGAAAATAGCCGAAATAACCGGCAAAAATAAGCAGTAGAAAAATAGAAAGCCAAAATCCCAACCCCGATTTTGCTTCCTTGGCACTCGCTTTTATTTCAGCCTCGCGGCTGTCTTCGGATCGATCGGATACAAACGCCAGAGTGGTGCTTCCGATTGTTAGCTGATCGCCTGTGTAAAGGCGCTTTTGGGCGATGGCAACATCGTTTAATAACAGCGGATTGGTCGTACTGACATTTCTGACGAGATATTCGTTGTCCCGCTTTTCAATCACACCATGCTTGCGCGATACCAGTGGATCTTGAAGGTTAAGATCCGCTTCTACAGATCGCCCGATGACAAGCTTTGCTTTTTTGAGAGGGATGATCTTGCTTGTACCCGAAACTGACGTGCAGACCAGACGCGGTCCGACGGCCTTCTCCTTTTCTGTGGTCTGGGTGATGACCATCGTTTTGGCTTCAAGGGGTACGTCCTTCGATAGTTTGGCCGATTTTTTTTCTTCCTGAAGAATTTCCGTCATGGTTTTCCTGAAGATGAGTGGTTAACGAATATGTACATAACGACACTAAGTATATATCGGTCATTTTACGCCATCCTTTAATAAGAAATTGCAATTATAGCCTTTATTTTTCAAGATTTTGGGACCGGTCGCGGTTTTTTAACCCACAGTGATAGCTTTTACCGCTTATTATGCTTTTTCGGGGTTTTGAACAGGATTTATTAAGTTGTAACTATCAGTTATTATTACTAAATATAACTCACGCCCAACCACGGGGCTCCCAGGGCACATTCCGGCCGGCCCGAGCATCGACGACGCGGATACGGATGATTTTTTTCAAAAACCTGGCCGGTAGGGCTAATTTAAGGGTAGAATGGCTTCGGATTTGAGTTTTGGAATTTGGGAATTTACAGATTCAATCCTGGAAAAGTAGGCAATCCGGGTATTTTGGACCGATCATTAGATGGGGTTTAGAAACCCCTTCTAATTACCATGGCCACAGGGATGCCAGGTAATCCAAACTCGGCCAGAGGTCTTCTTCCCGGTGGGGTTCGAGGGTAATGATCGGCCGGGGAAGGTCGTTTGAAATCAGATAGGCGAACAGCAGCTTAAAATCGATTTTGCCCTGTCCCATGGGCAGGTGTTCATCGTCGCGGCCATGATTGTCATGCAGATGCAGCTGCCCGATGGTTGAACCCAATTTTTCCAGCCATGGTTTCAATTCGCTGCGGCCGAAAGCGAAAAGGTGGCCGGCATCCAGGCAAAAGCCCACATTCTGGCTTTTAAGGCCTTCGAGAATGACGCCTATATCCTGGGGCCTGTTTTCATATACGTTTTCCAGCATCAGTCGGGAGCCCTGCTCAACCAGGCTGCCCGCCAGCCAAGACCAGGTATCCAGGCTGCTTTCAATCCATTCTTCCCTATTGTACCCGTATCGACTCCAATCATAGCCGGCATGGCAGACAACTGCCCTGGGCCTGAAGACGGGAACCAGTTTCAGCAGCTGTTCAAAACGACTGCGGGTGACGGCCTTTATCGCGGGGTCGCTGGAGCCGGCTGACAGGTCGATGAAGGGTCCGTGCAGGGTGACTGAAAGATGGTGAGCCTGCAGTTTTTCGGCAATACGCTGAAAATCCGAAAAATCAAAGCGATCCAGGGCTTTAGCATCGAGTCCGATTTCAGGGTTCAGTTCGTATCCAAGAAAACGGTCCAGATAGCTATCGTGAAGCATAGTAAACGGAATGTTTACCTGGACCTGGCGTAATAGCGCCTGGATTGGCTGGGTCAAATTCTCACTATTTTCATTGCTTCGCATACGGTCACCTTATTTCAAATAAAGCGCTGATGGTCATGTTTTCAGGGATTAATGATGAAGCGGAATCGTTAAGTGGTAAACGCCGTAATCCAGCTTGGCTGTCACCGGTGCCCCTTCTTTCTCAAATACTTTCATCATGCCCTTGTTGGTGGCCAGCACATCGGCCGTCAGATACTGGATGCCTCGATCCTTGGCCAGCCGGATCAGCAGTTTGTAAAAATAGGTTGCAATACCGATGCCCTGGTATTTTTCGTCCACCACGAAGGCCATATCGGCGGTGGGGCCTTTTTCATTCCGGATAAATCTTGCTTCTGCAATGATGTGGCCCTGACCGGGCTCTCCCACCACACCAACGATGGACATCACGCGGCTGAAATCAACATTGACGTAACCCTGCATTTTGGAATGGGGCATGGTTTTTATGGGCGCAAAATATCGGTAGTAAACGGACTGATCGGAAAACCGGTAGAACAGGCGCCGCATTTCTTCTTCGTCGGACGGCTTGATGGCCCTGAACCTCACGCTTACACCGCCTTTAAATGTGTTTTGCTGGTTAATCTCCGCCGGATAAAGGTGGGCGGATTCCTTTAAAAAAATTTGATCCGGGTAGAGGATTTTTTCTTTTTTAGCCTGCTCCACCAGGCCGGCGCGATCATCCGGGTGGGCGATTTCAATCAAGGCCTGGGCGCGTTCCCTCACCGTACGGCCGCTCAGGCTGGCGACCCCGTATTCGGTGATCACCATGTCGATCGACTCCCGGATGCTGAATTGATTGGGAAATTCTTCAACCGAGATGACAATATTTGCTTCCTGGCTGCGGCTTCGGCTTGGCAGGCCGATAATGGTCATCCCGCCCCGGGACAGCTCTGCGCCGTGAAAAAGATCCATGACATCACCCGGCCCGGCCGTTACGTTGCCTTTTCCGAAGTGCAGGGCAATACGGCCGGAAATATCCACCTTGCGTGCCGGCAGCAGCGCAATAAAACGGGGGTTTTCTCCGATCTGGGCCGGGGTGAACACCTTGTCAATGCCCTGGAATTCCACCAGCGGGTTGCGGTTCAGCCAGCGCATCAGCTCCGGGGATCCGAAGGCATAACAGGTCAGTGATTTGCCTCTGAAAATCTCTTTGTATCGGTTGGTTACGGCGCCGCTTTTTACCAGATCCATCAGCGCATCGGTAAAAAATGGCGTGTGGATGCCGAGGTGGCGCTTGCGCACCAGGTGCCGGCTGAGCGCCTCGAACAGGGGGCCGATGGAAAAGGCCAGGCAGCTGCCGTCTTCAATCACCGAGGCCACATTGGCAGCCACCCGGTCGAAAACCGCATCCACCGGCCAGCGGTCAAAATAGATTGGTTTTTCGGTGGAACGGACCAGGAAATCAAAATCCGACAACGGAACAAACGTATCCCCCTGGGTGATGGGGATATCGGGGTTGATTTCACCGACCACCAGCGAAGCCTGCTCCATCGCCTGGCGGCCGACATCCACCGCCACTCCCAGGCTGCAATAGCCCGCTTGATTGGGTGGTGTAATCTGAACAAAGGCCACATCGATGGGAATTCTACCCGATTCGATTAACTGGGGTATTCGCGAAAAGCTGCTCGGGATCAGATCCACCCGCCCGGCGGTGATGGCTTCGCTGGCCACCCATCCGGAATAAAAGGTTTTGAGCCGGTAGGCGTTGGAATTCAAGGCTTCAACGGATATGGCATCCCCCAGACTCACCAGCTGAACCAGTTCGAGATCTTTGAGGTTGGACGAATGGTCGGCCATCAGTTGCTTGACCAGGCTTCGGGGCTCTCCCACACCGGTTCCCAGAAAAATGTTCATTCCGGGCTCAAGCTTGGTCATGACTTCTGCGGGCGTTACTGTCAGTTTTTGCCACTTCGTCGGTTGATCTTTGTTCATATTTTACCTCGTGCCTCGGTAAAAAGGGTTCAAAGGTTCAAGGTTCAGGAGTTCGGTGCAAAGTATGAGGTCGGAGGTTTGAGGCGGAACCGCTGCAGTTCATATCTTACCTCTAACCTCAAACCTCGAACCTCCAACCGCAGAACCTTTGAACCCAGAACTCTGAACCTTTTATCTAACTTAAGGTGTTGTAAAAAAACAGCATTGTATTATATTTTGAAAATATTTCCAAATAATTAGCATTAATGCCAAATATTACAAGGCGGTCGTTTAAATATGGAGCTTCCCGGCGCAATTGAAAAAGGATTGCTTCAATGCATTGATTTCATCTTTATGCTTCTGCCCCGGCAGATGCCGGAGCCGGAAACATTAAGGTCCTGTAAAATTGTTTCCCATCGCGGGGAACATGACAACAGCAGTGTTTATGAAAATACATTGGCAGCTTTTGACAGGGCTCTGGCCCGGGGCGCCTGGGGAATTGAATTTGATGTGCGCTGGACCCGGGACCTTCAGCCCGTGGTGGCCCATGATCCGGATCTAAAGCGCGTTTTTGGCATTGAGACCACCATCGCCGGGGTTGAATTTGACGAATTGCGGTCCCGCTGTCCGGCCGTGCCCCTGCTGTCGGAGGTGGTCGCCAGATACGGCAAGAAGATGCATTTTATGGTCGAGATCAAAGAAGAAAGCTACCCGGATCCGGACCGGCAAAACGCCATTTTCAAAGATTGTTTTGCTGCCCTGGAACCCGGGGCCGACTACCACCTGATGTCCCTGACCCCGGAGATGTTTGACCTGATCACCTTCGTGCCCTCCTCGACCTTTATTCCCATTGCCATGCTGGATATGGCCCGGTTCAGCGAGCTGGCGTTGGATAAAGGATATGGGGGTGTCGCCGGGCACTACCTTTTGCTGACCGATGCCATTTTGAAAAAGCACCGCCTAAAAGATCAGCTGGCGGGTACCGGCTATCCAGGTTCGAAAAACTGCCTGTTCAGGGAAGTCAACCGCGGGGTTGAATGGATTTTTTCAAACAATGCCGGCGAGCTGCAGGAGATTGTCAATAGGTTGCTGGGTAAATAGGTTTGCAGTGGTATGCCAAATTGAGGATTACAAAATTAGAATTCCTATCCGCTTATAGAAACCCTTAAGCATTAACTATTCCCCAGAGAGATATTTCACCTGCTCCCGGCCTTTTTCTTCATCGACAAAATAAAACAGGATGGCACCGATGATAAAAAGAATTAGAATCGAGCCGATTCCCCAACGGGCTGCCAGTTGACCAACGGCGGAAATTTGTTCGGCAGTCGGGGAGGCCGGCATCAGCATCCGTTTGACCACCAGACCGACAATTCCCATTAAGGCCGGTCCAATAATGGCGGCGAATTTGCCCAGCATGTTATAGAATCCGTAATACTCGGCCGCTTGATTTTTTGGGATCAGACGGGAGTAATAGGAGCGGCTCAGGGCCTGGATGCCCCCCTGGACCAGGCCGATGGCTGCTGCCAGAACATAAAATTCATGCTTTTGGGTCATCAGCGTCCCCCAGACGGTGATGCCCATGTAGATGGCTATCGCCAGGTAAATGGATTTGCGGACACTCCAGCGCTCTCCCAGTTTGCCGAAAATCAGCGCCGCCGGAAATCCCACAAACTGTACAATGAGCAGCGCCACGATCAAGTCGTTGGATTCAAACCCCAGGGAAAGCCCGTAATCCACCGCCATGCGGATGATGGTATCCACGCCGTCAATGTAGAACCAATAGGCCAGTAAAAACAGAAATACCATCTTCAGGTGGCGGATTTTCCTCAAGGTGCCGACAAACTGCTTAAAACCCGCCGCTACAATATTTTCCTCCTTATCTGTGGCCGCGGTATTTTTCTCCTCCGGTACCCAAAAAATAGTAAACAGCGTGAACAGGCCCCACCAGACGGCAACCGAAATAAACGCATAACGGACCGCGGCAGCCGCATCGGGCAAGCCGAATTTTTGCGGCATCAAGGTCATGAGCACATTGACGAGAAACAGCAGCCCGCCGCCAAGATATCCCATGGCAAACCCCAGGCCGGAGACATAGTCGATCTTTTCTTCGTCGGCAAGGCTGGGAAGCAGTGAATCATAAAAGACATTGGCCCCTGCAAAGCCGATAATGCCCATGGCGTATATGAAAATAGCCCAGGCCCATTGCCCTTTCTGAACCAGGAACAGGGCAGCTGTCATCAACACGCCCAGGTAGGCAAAGAATATGAGAAATTTTTTCTTGGCCGACCCCTTATCGGCGATCGCACCCAGAATCGGCGCCATCATCGCCACCAGCAAACTGGCAATGGAGTTGCCGAAACCCAGCTGGGCGGTGCTCACATTGACGTCAGCCCCGTAACTCCAGTACTGTTTGAAAAAGATCGGGAAAAAACCGGCCATGACGGTGGTGGCAAAGGCGGAGTTTGCCCAGTCATACATTACCCAGCCCCATACCGCTTTTTTATTTGGCGTCAATGCACATTCTCCCTGCCCGGGCCGGCCGGAACCAATAAGGATTAATCACGAAAACACGAAACTTGGAAAGCACGAAATTTATCTTTTCTTTCTTGTTTTCGTCATTTTGTGCTTTCGTGATAAGACGCTTTCTTCACTAAATGTAAAGAATTCAGTTGATTGCCAATTTATCGGGAACCTTGATTGGCGTCCAGGATGCGCTGATGAAGCCGTTGCGCCCTCAGGCAAAAGGTTTCCAATTTGGCATTGATCAGTTGCGGAAACGGTGAACCGTCGCTTTCGATTGCCAGAAAAGGCAGTTCATCAATGTCGCTCAGGATGCTGCGCAGCATTTCGTTTCCCGGCTCGGTGGCCATTTTATCCCTGCTGTTCATGGTTTCGTTTAAAATAGATTCCGACAGCCGGTTGGGCATACACCCGAAAGGACCGATTGCAATGACGCCGCATGAATGGGATACGACCTCTGCCAGGGATGCACCAACCGTCAGAACGGCTTCCCCGGGAAGATTTCTGGATATGTACGGGGAGGCATTGTTAATGATGGCCTCCATGTCCAGGGGCTTGGCATGCACCAGCCCGGAAGTCGATAAAATGGATTTGATTCTTTTTTCGTAGCGGGCCTGAAATTTGTTGCGGAGCTTAAATTTTACTTTATCCAGGATGGACATGTCCTCAGGATTCAGGCCTTCTTCCACCATGTAATTGCAGTAAACAACCCATTCAGCGACGGGCGAACAGGCCGTGGCAAATCCCATCTTTGCCAGTTGTTCGGTTAAATACTGACGGGATAAAGCGTCGCGCCTGACGAAAATTTCCCCCGACAGGGTGATGACCGGGACTTCCGCGGTTGGCCGCTTCAAGGCAATGGCGCGTAAACATTCGGCGGTGCGGGTGAGTTGATGCTCCAGGCGGTCATAGTCCCCGCCTTCCATCTCCGCCAGGATTTTTTGCCATTCCCGGTCTAAAGTTTCCATGGCCGCGTCGGGCTCCCGGGCATTGGCTAACAGCATGGAGCGGATGTCTTCGATAACATCGGACACGATGATCGCCCACCATCCCCGGCGTTCGAAATCATCGCCCATACCGACATAGGAGTTTTCAGATGACAAAGCAAACAGGGCTACATCCTGTATTTCGAGGCGTTTGACGAGATCTTCCATAAATATATAGTACTGGCCGAAGCGGCAGGGCCCCGAACCGGTGGCAAAGAAATATACCAGGACTTCGTCGTCCCGTTTGCCGTTGTTTATATAACTGAGAAGGGTTCCGGTGGTGAGAATCAGCGGCAAACATTCTTTGCAGGTCGTATTGGCGCGGCCCAGTTTCAAGATCGCCTCGTCCGACGGCCGGTGGGCCCTGGCATTTAAACCGGATCCTCTCAGAATGGCGGCAAGCGCTTCGGACCCGTATTTGCCCATGGATGGCAGCAGGACGGTTACACGGGGATCGGTCATCGGCAGCACTTCACCCCCGGAGGTGATAACACTGGCGGTTCCGTTATCAAGCGCTGTGCGGGCTGCGACAAAGGTTTTCTTTTTAGCGGCAATCTGATTTTTTGCCACCAGCTGGCGGTAGGCCTGGACAATATCCAGAAAGGCTTCCACCCGGGTTTCCAGGCCGGCATCCGCCGTATGGCTGTCAAGTTCCAGTGTTAAAGAAGGCTTGCGGCCCATGATGTCTCTAAAGTACCCGACTACAAACGAATCCGGACCGCAGGAAAAGTTGGTGATATAGGTGCCGAAAAGCTGGGGGTGGCGCTCGACAACCCGAGCGGCCTTCATGATGAGTTTGCCCATGCCCCAGTACATGTGGCGCTTGGAGCGCTCGTCTTCGAGGTCAAGAAAATCAAGGGGTATCACCCCAATGCCCCTGGAGGCAAATTTGTGGGGAATTCCCATATGGGCCTCTTCAACGAAACCGTTATAGGGGCGGGAAAATAAAATGACCGCAAACCGCTGCGGATCACTCTCCAGGCTGGAAATTGCCTGCCGGCCGACAGCCTTCATCTCCGCCAGGCATTGCTTTTGCCGGTCCAGGGCTTTTTCAAAGGCCCGCCTGGCATCCTGGCGTTTTATCCCCATTTGCAGGGCTGTTTTCACCAGCGGTTGCCGGGCAGCAGCCAGGTCGTCTGAAAGATCTATCAACGGCGATAGCAGTTGAACGCCCCTGCGCTTGAGCGCTTCGATTTCTTTGCGAAAGGTTGCCCGCAAATAAAAGGTTTCACCCTGAACCAGGGGGCATACCTGTGACTGGTCGCTGGAAAGGATGTCGTTTTCAGCGGGAATGGCCTTAAAATGCGGCAGAAAAATGTAATTCGGCGGCGACTCGGCATTTAGCAGAGAGTAGAAAAACCCATGGGCCAATTCCACCGGATAGCAAAAAGCGGCGTTTTGTTTATCAATGCCCTTCTGCGAAGGGCTGTCCGGCATCACAATATCAAATCCCAGCTCGGTGAAAAAATTGGAATAGAGGGGATAATACGAGTTGATCAAAAAACTGCGGTTGAATCCGATACTGCCCCTGCGCTTCGTTTGATCCTGGCCGGGCTGGGTGGCGCCGTATTTGTTGAATATGAGATCCTGCCGTAACCGCACCAGATCCAAATTTTTAATATCATAGCTGACTTTCCGGCGCAGGTTGTAGTAACGGTTACAGGCGCCGCCGAAGGGATATTTTTTGCCTTCAATTTCGATCATTGCAATTTCGCAGCGCCGATCACACTTTTCTTTTCCGCCCCCGCAGACAAAGGGCTTTTTATAGGTGACTTCGCGATCGACGAGGGTTTGTAAATCGAAATGTTCGGCTTGCATCAAACCGGACCCAATGCGCTTTTTAACTTCCAGGGCCACACCGAAAGCGCCCATTAGCCCTGGTTCGGGCGGCACGATGATGGGCTTGCCCACCAGCGACGCCATGGCCAGCGGAACTGCCCGGTTATAGCAAACACCGCCCTGCATGAACACTTTTTCCCCCACCGGCCGGTTGCCTTTAACACGGTTGGAATAATTCATGCAGATTGAATACACCAGGCCGGCGACGATATCCTCGTGGGCAACGCCCTCATGGATGGCGTTTTTAATATCCGAAGCGATAAAGGCCGCACACTGGTCATTAAAATTGGGCGGGCGCCCTCCTTTAAGTGCAATATCGCCGATATCCTCCATTTTTACCCCGAGGGTTTCAAGGGCTGATTCTTCCAGGAAGGACCCGGTGCCGGCGGAGCAGGCTTCATTCATGGCATAGTCGGAAGCCACCGCATTGGTGATATAGGTGTACTTTGCATCCTGCCCCCCGATTTCAAAGATGGTGTCGACCTGGGGGTCGAAATATACAGCTGCCGTCGCATGGGCGATGATTTCGTTGATAACCCCGTCAGTCAAGGCGTGCAGACCGGCGATCTGGCGCCCGGATCCGCAAACGCCCAGCCCTGATATGGTAAATTCAGATGGATGAATTTGTTGTTCCACCTGCTTTAAAATAGCGCCATAGCATTTGCGGGAGGCGCCGACCGGATCGCCGTTGGTGCGCAGGTAGACCGATGCCAGCAGGGCGTTGTCGACGTTGCGCAACAGCACCGCTTTGGTGGTGGTGGAGCCGACATCGAGCCCCAGGGTACAGTCATCCCGGGGCTGTATCTGACCGGTGGTCAGGGTTTTAAATTCGACCTGCCCGGCATAATCCTTTAAGGGCGGCAGATGCTCAAAGGTCGCAATTTCGGTCAACAGTAGCCCGGAAAGGCCCGGGTAGGGGGCGGTTTCGCTTTCCAGCGCCCAGAGTGCGGCGCCCAGGGCTTCAAAATATGGTGCTTGCTCAGGGACGATCAGGCCGGGGATATCCTCCTCCAGATACTTGATCATGGTATGGTTGAGGGCTGTTCCACCGGCAACCATGATATTTTTGCGGTCGACTTTTTTTAATAGTTCCAGAATCTTGTTGGCCATCATTTTGCAGAGTCCGGCCGTTACCTGGGAGCGGGGAATTCCTTTGTTGGTCGCATGGGTGCAGTCCGATTTACAAAAAACCGAACAGCGACCGGACACGTGGTGGGCCTCCTCAAGCGCTGACCATTTTGCAGCCTCATCCAGCGATACATTCATCCGGCGCAGCTGCTGGAGAAAAAATTCCCCGGTGCCCGAAGCGCATTTATTGCCGGTAATGACATTGGCGATGCGGCCGGAACGATCCAGGGCATAGATCATAAATGTTTCGCCACCGGCTGAAACCACGGCCGGGCAGTCCACATCGGCGGGCTTTACGTATGGATATGCGAGCTCAACGGCCTGGGGCTCGGGAATAGAGGAGAGGTTGACGAATTTGCGAAATTTGCGTCCGGTGGCCGCAATTCGATCGAATGATTCCGGATCAATCTGGCTAAAGGCATCTATCAGGGTTTTTTTGGGGTCACCCTCGTGGGGGTAGAGAGAATAGCCGACTATCCGTGGGTTGGTTTGGCCGGCAGGATCAAGTCTCCGGCTTTGGTCCAGTTCCAATTGAACAATCGACACCGTCGATGCACCCAGGCACAATCCCAGTGCTTTCAGTTTATCGGACATCCTAACTCCTGGCTCAGATCTGATTAATCGACGTGACTCAGCAGCAATCGCAAATTTTTAAGATCGCTGCAAATTCATCCGGAGTGCATTAAGCCCGGATGTTAGCATTTTGCGCCATTCTTGCAAAGTAGCAATTTCATATAAATAGTTCCATTTTGGCAACTTGTCCATCTCTAAAGCCAAAAATGCCGACTTTTCAGCCAATATGGGGCAAAATGGGCCCCGGCAGCTATAAATTGTTAGATTTTGCTTCCGATCAGAAAAGGTTCAATTTGAAGCGTCTACTATACAAACCGATCAGGGATAAATCAACCTGTGGCTTGATCGGCGATCTGTTGCGAAATCAGACCGGGGTTACAATTAACCTTGACATTTAAACGACCGCTGTTTACCAAGTTGGTGACAGATCTTGAGGCCGTCATGCCGGAAACAACCCGGGACAAGCAAATGGCCTTGAATGCCTTCAGCATCCTGGCCATGGGATTGTATTTTAACCTGGCCCGGCCGCTGATTACCCGATTCATAGATGGTCACGACGAGATCGATTTTAATGACCGTCTGATCGATCACATCGTAGAATTTTCCCTAAACGGCATCGGTGCCGGCCAAGAGGAGGTTCGCAAATGAAGGGCAGGTTTTTCTATTACACGTTGGCATTGACGACTTACTTATTTTTGTATGGATGTATCAACCTGGGGCCGGACTACCAGCGACCGGACATGGGGATTCAGGCACCGCAAGCCTATGAGTTTGAGCCCACCGCCAAACCGCCCCTGGAGGTCGAAGTCCGTTGGTGGGAAATCTTCGAGGACGGGGAACTCGATCAAATGGTTGAGGACGCCCTGAAATACAACTGGGACATCAAGCAGGCTGCCGCAAGGATATTAGAGGTGCGGGCCCGCTATGTCCAGGTCCGCTCCGACCGCTTCCCGGCGGTGGACCTGGGCGGTGCCAGGGACCGCCGGAAGATTAATGGGGGCGAAACCCGGGACAATTTTATTGTCGACAGCTATGATCTGAGTGCAGCGGCTTCCTTTGAACTGGATTTGTGGAGCCGACTGAAAAAAGCGTCCCGGGCGGCCTGGGAGGATATCCTCGCCGAAGAAGAGAATCGACGAACGGTGGCCCAGGCCGTGGTGGCCGAAACCGTTTCCCTGTACCTGGGTATGGAAGCCGTGGAAAGAAGGCTGCAGATAGCCCAGCAGAGTATCAAGGCCTTTCGGCAGAGCCTTCAGTTCGTTGAAATTCGTTACCGGCGCGGGTTGATCTCCGTGTTAGATGTGCGCCAGGCCAGCCGTGTACTGGCCGGGGCTGAAACCATCGTTCCTCAGCTCGAGCAGGATCTGGGTATTATCCAGCAGCAGCTGTCGGTGCTGCTGGGCAGATATCCGGAGACCCGGGCCCCCCGCCGGCAGCCGGAAGATTATTACAAGCTTTTGCCCCCCGTACCGCCGGGCCTGCCATCGGAGTTGCTGATGCGCCGGCCGGATCTCAGAGCTGCTGAAAATCGGCTCAGATCCTTAAATGAACTGGTGGGGGTGGCCAAGGCAGCTCGATTGCCCCGAATTACGTTGACCGGCGAATACGGGGTGACCAGCGAGGACCTGAATAAACTTTTGCGCACCGAAAATATCATCTGGAACTTAACCGCCGGCATCGTTCAACCGGTTTTTGATGCCGGGCGCCTGAAAGCCGGTCAGCGGGCGGCCGAAGCCAGGTACGAGCAGGGTGTTGCCGAATATGTGAAAGCTGTGCTGGATGCGTTTGCCGAAGTTGAACAGGCACTGTTGACCCGGCAGCTGCAGCTTGACCGCCGGGAGCGGGAAATCATTTTTTTAACCGAGGCCCGCGCCACCCAGCGGGTGGCTGAAAACCGCTATGTTAACGGCCTGGTTAGCTATCTCGATGTGCTCAATGCCCAGATAACAAGGTTCCAGGCCGAGGACAGTCTCGTTCTTGTTGATTTGAACCTTTTTCGAAACCGGGTGGCCCTGCACCGGGCATTGGGCGGGAACTGGGCCGAACCGGAAGCCCTGAAGATCAAGGATGATGGACCTTTTTTTCGATTCTAACACAATTTCTGATCCCCAATGCGATCAATCTGGGCTTCGGGGTATTGTTCGGTACACTGGTGACCTAATTGCTCAATTAGATGGTGGAAGAAGTAGACATATACCCATGAAGAGGATTTCCTAAAAAACCCGAAATCCGAAGCACGAAATCCGAAACAATATCGAATATCAAATGATCCAATGTCCCAAACCTCCTCTGTCATTAAAAGGACGCGCAAATCCGGTGCATAGTTCAAGAAAGAGACTGCGATGGTAATTCGGCGGTTGATTTTGGTCATTGATATTTCGAACATTTGAATTTGTTTCGAGTTTCGACATTCGAATTTCGGATTTTTCCTGCCTACAACAAGTGCTTTTAAACGATCGCCTTAAACAAACGGAAGCTTGTTTTAAATGAAGCGGAAAGGTTGAGACAGGGCTCAAGCCGGTTTGGCGCGGGTTTCCTTGGCGGCTATCTGTGGATCAATGCGCCAGGTGACAAGGGGCGAGAGGGTATACAGGAACATATAACCGAGGGCTATGTGGCCGAAGTAAGGTGTGAGCACCGCCACGGACAGCAGCAGGGTGAGGCGGGTAAACCAGGGGTGCCGGCTCATAAAGCGGCCGATGTGAAGATACCGGAGGGGATAAAAGTTCATTAGAAGGGCGGTAAATATCATTATCCCGCAACAGAAAAGCCCCCAGAACTGCGCCCACCGGGCACCTTCATTGACCGCCTGGGCGAATATTATCAAAGGGGCCATGGACAGCAGGGCGGCGGCAGGCGTCGGCATGCCTTTAAAAAATCCCGGAATGGGCTTTTTATCCAATGTAAAATATACCAGCCGTACGATTCCCAGTACCGCATAGCCCCAGGCAATCAAACCGATGGGCAGCTGCCGGATAACAGGATTGGGAAAGGCTGACAGGGCGATATAAAAAATCCAGGCCGGTGCAATGCAGAAGCTGACCGCATCGGAAATATCATCCAGAACCCCTCCCAGACTGATATTATGTGAATTCGCTTTTTCTGTTGGCAGCGGTTCGGTCAGGCCCAGTTTGCGTGCCAGGGCCCCATCGAGCTTGTCAAACGCGGCCGCACCGATCAGAAAAAAATAAGCCTCCCGGATCCGGCCCTGATAGGCGAAAAATACCGCCAGCAATCCCATCATGGCGTTCATGACCGTCAGGGCGTTGGGAAAGAAGGATAAAATGCGGCGACGCAGCCGTTCATTGCCCAGACAGAGTTCATCCAAACACAACGTGCCGTATTTGCGGCAGTACATGGCTATGGAGCCCAGGTTTATAACCAGAAAAATAATCTCAATGAAAAACAAACCCCGCAATGGCAGATTTCCAAACCAGGAAATTGATGAATAAATTCGGGTGGCCGGGCCTTCGGGGACATAAAAAGCGTAGGCATAGAGCAGGGCACCCACCGGGGCGGCGACGATGGTTCTTAGCCGGGCGAATTCACTGTATTCGGGATCCTGTTCATTTTCATTGCGGATTGCAAAACCGCGCATGAAATGGGCAAAATTGTCTCGAACCAGCACCGTCACTACTAACAGGAGCACCAGAATGGCGTGTAACAGCTCAGCCCGATTGGGGCCCGGTGATACGATATGGATGCGCCACATGGTGCCGACCGCTACGAGGGGAAAAATGATTGAATACACGATCTTGTCCATTATGCGGTCGGCCAGCTTCGCCAAAACGGGATGGGGGTGAAAGCGGGCCGCAAACCAGCCGTCGACCAGGTCAAAGGTCATTGAAATAAACAAAAAGACTACCCCCAGGGTGTATAAAACCGGGCTGCGGGTCCACATAACGGCAATTGCGCAAAGCATCCCGCCAAACACTAGCGGCGGCCGTCCATACACCAGCAGGGTTGTCAGTTTCTTGGGTATGTATTGTTTTCCGGGCATAATTTTATTTTTGAGTGGAGAAAACCGCCAAGCAGCGGTTCGACGGATCCAATAATAATGAAATTACCATCCGGTGTCAAGGAAAGGAACCTTTGCGTTCAGGGCAACTTTTTGATAAAGCATATCAAATTTAAAATTGCACCAATCAATCGGCGGTAGCAGGCTGCATGTCTAAATCGATATATCAAAAAATCGGGATTGCCTCCCTTATCATGATGGCTTCGGTCTTTTTAAGCCGGTTTTTTGGTTTATTCCGCTTGATGGCCATTGCCTATGTCGGGGGGCGCAGCGGAGATGTCGATGCCTACCAGGTCGCTTTTGTCATTCCGGAAATTTTAAACCATATCCTGGCCAGCGGGTTTCTTTCAATCACGTTTATCCCGATTTTTTCCCAGTACCTGTCGCAAAATCATGAGGAGCGAGGCTGGCAGGTATTTTCTATCATATTTACCTGCTTTGGCAGCCTCCTTTTAATTTTCATTGTCATCGCCCATGTCTTTGCCCCCGAGCTTGTGGCCCTGCTGGCCCGTGGTCGTCCGGATCCGGTGTTTCGGGAAAACGTGGTCAGGATGACACGCATCATCCTTCCGGCCCAGTTTTTCTTTTTTTCCGGTGGCCTGTTTATGGCAGTTCAGTTTGCCAAAGAAAAGTTTTTTATCCCTGCCCTGGCACCACTGATCTATAACTTGGGTATCATTGCCGGTGGATTTTTGCTGGGCCCTCGATTTGGTATGGAGGGATTTTCCTGGGGCGTTTTGGCGGGTGCCTTTGTCGGAAATTTTGCCCTTCAGTGGTGGGGTGCCCGCAAAGTGGGCCTGAAATTTTCCGCTGTTTTTGATTTTAAACATCCGGATCTGAAACGATATGTAAAGCTGACCCTGCCGCTGATGCTGGGGTTGACCATGTTTTTTTCGATGGAGATTTTGATTAAATTTTTCGGGTCCTATTTACCGGCCGGCAGCATCGCGGATTTGGAATACAGCCAGCGCACCATGCTCTTTTTAGTGGCATTTTTCGGACAGGCCATCGGGGTGGCCTCTTATCCCTTTATGGCGCGTTTGGTCGTCGAGGATCAAATGCAGCAATTAAACCAATTGCTGAATACGACCTTGCGATATCTGGGGTTGGTCATCCCTTTTTCTGTTTTGCTGATGGTCCTCAGGCATGAAGTCATTTTAATTCTGTTTCAAAGAGGGAAATTTGATACGGTCGCCACCGGCCATACCGCAACTGTGCTAATTTTCATGCTGGTGGGCGCGTTTGCTTTTGCTGCCAACACGATTGTTCCCAGGGCCTATTATGCGATGCAGGACACCCTTTTTCCGGCAATTTACGGAACGGTTGCTGTTTTATTGAGCCTTCCCCTGTATCTGCTGGGTCTGAAAATGATGGGGGCTAACGGAGTGGCCCTGGCGGCATCGGTGTCCGCGATTTTGCAGGTTTTGATGTTGTATGCGCTCTGGAATCGGAAAAACAAAAACGAGGGTCGTGCGGTCTATTTCTTTTATCTTAAGATGATGGTGTTCAGTGTGCCGCTGGGTTTTATTCTGACATGGCTTAAAACAGCCGCATTAAGTGCCATTGATGCCTCGACATTTTTGGGCAGTTTAACAGTGTGCATGATCATCGGTGTCGTGTTCGCACTGATCATGCTGGCAACCGGCTATGGCCTTAAAATTCAGGAGGTCACCGGTTTGGTAAACCGAATCGCCTCCAAGGTGAAATTAACTAAAAGTTAATTGGTTTAAAAACACTTTTACCATTTGATAAGGGCGCTGCCCCATGTAAGCCCCCCCCCGAAAACCGGCATACAGATGAACTGGTCGTCTTGAATGCTGCCGTCGCGAACAGCTTCATCCAGCGATATGGCACAGGAGGCCGAGGAAATGTTGCCGTATCTTGGCAGGGTCAAATAAAATTTTTCAAAAGGTATTTTCAGTGATTTGGCGATATGCTGAAACATGCGGATGTTGGCCTGATGGGGTATGAACCAATTGATATCTTCTATGTTGATCCTGTTAAATTCCGCCGCTTCTTTTATGCCGTCCATAAATCCCCGCACGGCAACTCTGAAGCTGAGATTGGCTTCAATCATATTCAGGTAGTGTAACCCCCGGTCCACACTTTCGTGTGATATGGGGGTGGTTTTTGAACCGCCACCCGGCATTAGAAGATCCTGGCCATTGGCACCGTCGGTATGCAGGTGGGTTGACAGCAGTTCATGTCCCTCGGTACCGCGGGTTAACACAGCGGCGCCGGCGCCGTCCCCCCAGAGGATGCAGGTGGTACGATCCTTCCAGTTCAGGGTGCGGGACATGACTTCCGAGGCGACAACCAAAACGGTTTTAAACGTTTTATTCTTTAGATATTGCTCGGCAACATTTAAGGCGAAAATAAACCCTGAGCAGGCGGCAGTTATATCAAAGGTCACTGCCTGGGGTGCTTCCAGTTTGGCCTGCAGCCAGTTGGCCGCCGAAGGACAGCAGGTGTCCGGGGTGATGGTCGCCACGAGGATCAGATCAATATCCTGGGCCCTCATCCCGGCCATCTCCAACGCTTTAAGGCCGGCCTCGTAACCCAGATCAGAGGTGGTGACACCTTCACCGGCAATTCTTCTTTCGCAGACACCGGTGCGCTTGACGATCCAGTCATGGGTTGTATCCAGACCACTTTTTTCAATATCATAGTTGGTCAAAACCGTCGGCGGTACATATGACCCGGTGCCCAGGATTCTGATGGATTCCATTATCAAGCTTCTCCGTCACGATTGGATGGACATGTTAGATATAACAACCCGAAATTTAGACTTATTTTTAAGTGGAAATGGGTAGGCCCTTTTCAGCTAAATCTTGAAATTTGCCCATAAAAAAAGCGGCAGAAACCTGCCGCTGCTTACACTAAATGGATTGGGTTTGTCAACCGATGGGCGACGGTTTGCACAGGTGGCCTTCTTCCATGGCCACGCGGCCGCAGCCACCGCAGACGAATTTCATGGTTGCCAGTTTATCCTTGCACATATGTTTGGTATCCGTATTGGGTTCGCCGCAAAAGCTGCATTTTTTATTATCACCACAGGGGCTGCACAGATGCCCGGGTTCGTTGGCGATGGCACCGCAGGATTTACATGTATAGGCCATTATGGACCTCCTTTTTTGATAAAGGTTTCAGGTTTCAGCGTTCACCGTTCAGGGTTGGATTGTCCAAACATCATCCTATTGATCTATCATTTGAAGCCGTTACCAATCCCTGTGTCCTGAACCGCCAGAAGATATTTAATTCGATTGAACGAATCTTCGATGATAGCAAAATATGAATACTGGGGAAGCGAAAGTCAAGGAAACCAGCGGAAGCCACAGGGTAAATTCAGAGGAGATCGTATACCAGTTTAATCAGGAGATTTCTCGATTTGAAAATCCGCAATCTGCAATTCCAAATCCGAAATCGTCTAAATTCCACATCAGGGTTTTTGGGGTTCTTTTTCCTTGGTCTTCCCTCCGGGGAAAATGGGCTGGATAATGGTTATCGGAAGTTTCAGGGTTCGTTCCAGGATGCCCAGCACTCCGGCTCCCACCGCCATAGGTGGCAGGGGTGTTACGTCGGGATCCTCTAAATTCCCTTTGGCTTTAAATGGAATGGAAATAAGGTTGCCGCCGAGAACATGACCGACCAAAGGAATAATATCCACAATGCGGTCCACGGTTTTAAACGGGGCGACCAGAACGGTAAGGTCCATTTTTTTCTCGACCAGATCAATGTTACCTTCACAGGCAATTCCCATGGATACGCCATCGATCGAACATTCTTTTAATAGGAGTTTGCTGCCTTTAAATTCAGCATGGGCCGTTATACTGCGGTAAGCAAAACCCTGGCCGGTCAGGTCCGGGACCTCTCCGCGGTAAATTTCAGTTACATTTAAGATTGATAGGATTTTTGCCAGCAGGCCTAACCGGTATATCCGGCCGTCTCTGGCTGAGAAGGCCACCCGTCCCCCGAGGGATTGACCGAATGTTTCCGGTTGGCCTTTGGACAGGAGTTCACCACCGAGATTGAATGTGCCGGTGGCCGTCTCTTTTTTCCCCGTGAAGCAGGCTAAGGCCGGGGCCAGATTTTGATCAACAGCTGTGGGCACCAGATAAATTTCCAGGGTCTGTTCAAAGACATCCAGGAGACCGCGCACGTCGATATCACACACGGAGGAATGCTCGATGGCAATGGTGACCGCTTCGGGTTTAAATGAGATTTGGGCTCGCAGCGGCTCTACAGAATAAGAGTCATAAATGAACTTTTCCGCAGTGGCGTTAAGGGTTCCCAGCACGTGTCCACCCCGGGCGGGTGGGTCCGCGTTCGGGCCTCCTTTTTTGAAATAATCTATAAGGCTATTTATCTGGGTCCACTCAATTGCGTCGGCTGACAGGGTTGAATTCAAGAGGATATCTTTTTCATAGAACACCATGTCGCCCTTAAACACCAGCCGGCTGTTTCCCCAGGTCAAATTCGTTGGATCGAATGTGATCTTTTTGCCGGGCACATCTCCGGTTAACCCGGTGGCGGTGGCCAGTTCAAATCTGCCTTTATTAACGGTGACAGGATTTACGAATGCACCTGAGCCGACAACCAGGTTTTGCATGTCTCCGCTAACCTGATAATGCCATTGATCAGGTTGATATACCGAGCCGCTCAAAACGAGATCATGCAGGGCCAGATTACCTGAAGTTACCTCAAAGTCTTTTAGGGCGGCTTTAAATTTCTCCAGGGATGAAAGCCAGGGGTAGATTTCCCCTGCCAACAGGTTGACTGATTTGGACTGCAGGTCAAAGGCGGGTTGTTTGTTGAGTTCAAAATTGGCAGACAGCTGCGAAAGGGTCGATTTTCCCAGCGATGCATCGATATCGGTGAAGGCCAGGGAATCCTGGCTGCAGGAAAACTTGCCGCTGTCGATACGCAGGGGTTGCGGCAATTGGTTTAAACTGATTTCAAGTTTATTCAGGGTACCGCTGCTTTTGAACTGCCAGTCCTGCGGGCTGAAGAAAGGGCCGTTGACAGACAATTTGTCAACAGCGGCGTTTCCATCCAGTGAGCGGATATAATTCCATTTTTTTTGATATTTTTCAATTGACAGCAGCCACGAATAAATCTCTTCCAGGTTCAAATTTGCCGACGCGGTCTTAAAGTCGAAGGTTGGCGTCCCGGACCATTTGATGGCAGAAGAAAACTGCCCCAGGGAGGAATTGCCGATACGGGCATTAAATTTATTAACGGTGATGCGGGAGCCGGCATAGGTAAAGCGGCCGCCTTCCAGACGAATAGGAAAGGGTATCCGGTCGTAACGGGCACTTAATTCAGCTTTTGAGACCGTGACGGTGGCCCCCAGGCTTTCCAGGTCATCACCCAGTATCAAAATCCCGCTGGCAGAACCGTTGACATCTGTGATTTTTGCAAGTTCATTGATAAAATCCGCGTCGTCAACGATGCGGCTTAACACGGGTGGAAGCTGGGCCAGATCAGCCTCAACCCCGATCTTTAGTTGCAACGGTGCGATTGCCTCATTGAGTCCCAGCTTCAGGGTGCCCCCTTGTCCGCGGGTTTTCCCCATTCTGGCCTGAAGGTTAGCGCCATTTAATATACCTTCTGCAATAAGGGCATCGCCGTTAACATCTTCCAGATCGAGCTCAGCTCCCGGAATGAATATTTTACCCCGGGTCATTCTGCCCTTGATGACAATGTTTTCCAGGCTGCCCAATTCTGCCAGTGAATGTCCCCGGGTTTGAAAGCTCATCGACGGGACATGGCCCCCCCGGATGATATCGAATATATCCCGTATAATTTCGGATTCATCCGCCAGTGCCAGGGTTATCTGCCTTAGCGAGTCTGCATTGATTTCGGCGCCGTTGATGCCAAGCCGAATGTCATCCTGATTTTCGTTATATGAAAACAGTCCGGTTGCCGTCAGTTGCGGATAATCCAGACCGAACTCCGTAAGTTTGACGGTGATAGCCCTGTCGCCAATGCCAATGGCCCCCTTGAAGCGGCCGCCTTTTAAAGACAGTTTTTGGCTATTGTTGCCCAATTCCAGAAAAGGAATGGCCCCATCGAAATTCGCCCTCAGGCTGCCGACACCCTGGGACTCAAAGTCAATCCTCAGACTGGCGCGGGTATCAATGACCTGCAGTTTGGATTTCGGCATCAGGTAAGCCAGTAAATTCTGCGGGCGCAGTCGGGAAAGCTGAATTTTGCCCCGGCCTTTAAAATTGGCGGGATTCAAAAAACCGTTGATATCAATTTGATCCCATAGATTGGATTTACACTTGACGGAAAAGTCGAGTTTTTCCGGGCTGGAATGATAGTCGGCCTGCACTTCCCTGAGCATGAATTTGCGCCCGTAGGGATCGACCAGGTTTACCTTGCCATATTTTATGTATAGCCTTACGTCCGGCAGCTTGAATTCCGGCAGGCCCCTTACGGCTCTGGCCACCGCTCTGACCATGGAATCAACCGAGATGATTTCCCCGGGCTGCGGGTCCGTTTCGTCGATTTGGGGCAGTTTCATAAAGTAATCTGCGTATTCAAGCCGACGCTGGCCACCTGAAGTATCCCCCTGAACAATGGCAAGATCTTAGGATAAAACCGCATGCGATGAACTTTAATGGTAAAACTGTCGGGAATTCGAACTTCAGCTTTATGTATGACGATATGGGGGCGCGGAAAATAGGACAGCACCAGGTTTCGGTATTTTATTTCAGCGCCGACATCGCGCGCCATTCTGTATTTGATCTGGCTGCGCACCATCTCCAGATTGATCAGCCGGGGAGACAAAATCATGGCCAGGACGATCAGCATGGTGAACACCACGAGAATTCTTGAAAACCAGGTGGTGAGTTTTCTGCCTTTACTCATAGTGGCTCTTTCTTTTTTTCCCAATTCCTTGACAGCGTCAAGGTCGATAATTAGTCTTTTTCTGGAAGCAAATTTGAGTTGATTGCTTTCAACCCATCCGGTTGGCTAACCATTGCCAAAAACCGGATTTTTATTTTGAGTTAAATATATAGCTATCAGTTTACAACGGAGGTAGCAACATGTCCAATAACAATCTTGCCCGGGAAAAATTTGAGGAAGGCATGGCTGACTTTGTGGGCCACAACTTCGGCCGCAGCATCGATCTATTATCCGATTTAGCCAGCGAAGATATCCAGATGGTGACGCGTCTGTCAGAGGTTAATATCGAATCCTTTGCCAACGAAAACAATGTCTGGCGGTCCCAGCATCTGCGACTTGAATCCATGTATGACGATGATCTCACAATGGAAAGGTAGATATTTCCAAAAATATGCATTCCCAACCTCAAATGATTCCGTTTGAAAAAACCGGGTGCCTGGCACCCGGTTTTTTTGTTAAAAGTCACCCGGCATAAATATCCGAATTATAGGGTGAGGAGTCAGAAAGGAAGGGATATTGCCTGGGGGCTAGGGGCTTATTGGGCTGGTGCAATGGAAAAGCAGGCGTCCGGAAAATTCGGGGTGCCAAAGTGCCGCTATCAGAATGACTTTGAAGGGCAGAATACGACTATCCGCATAAAACTAGGGTGTGCTGTCTCCTTCAAGTGCTATAAAGTCTGCGTCATCCGAATCCGACATCATGCTGTCAAAATACATGTCTATCAGCCCTCGGTGCTCAGAATCCTTGCTTGCCAGAAGATCCTTGAAGCCGGAGTAGCCGGGGTTGGCCATTAGTTCATCCACAGCCGGCTTAATATCGAATATTGAATTCTGAACATTCCGCCGCAGGTGGATCGAAGTAATGTATTCTGTCCATTTTATAAAAGAGATGGAGCGAAGCGATTCCACCCTCCATAATTCTGCGGTTTGATATTCGATATTCTGCGGTTTGCAGTTCAACTATGCGGCGGCAATCGCAGAGGCAGATTTGATTAAAAAGGATATAAGCATAAAGACAATAAGTTGTAATCTTTAATAATTTTGGTCGGTTATCATGGCAGGGTCTCCCGGCAGGACTCGATGTCCTTGATAATCTGGGAGGCGGATTGATACCGTTTGGATACGCCCTTGGCGAGCATTCGCTCGATGATCCGAACACAGCCGGAAGGGGTTTTCGGCGCTGTTTCCTCGAGCGGTACGTATTCTGAATTAGAAACGGCAAACAGAAGCGCTGACATGCTGTCACCGGTAAACGGCCGTTGGCCCGTCAACATTTCATAGAAAACAATTCCGAGGGAAAAGAGATCTGACCGGCCGTCCACCTTCTTGCCGGCAACCTGTTCGGGAGACATGTAGCTGGGAGTGCCGAATATGACACCGGTATGGGTTTTTGAGGAAGAAATAACCCGGGCAATGCCGAAATCGGCGACTCTGACCTGGTCATTTTTCATGAGCATGATATTGGCTGGCTTAATATCTCGGTGCACCACCTGGCGGTCATGGGCATAACCCAGGGCTTCAGCTACCAGAGAAACAATATTAAGGACCCGCTTAAGGGGCAGCAGCTGATCTTTCTGGCAACAGTGGGTCAGATCCCGGCCCTCCAGCAACTCCATTGCGATATAGGCCATGTCGTGATCCTCACCCACATCGTAGATGGTTACGATGTTTGGATGGGAAAGCTTCCCGGCGGCTTCGGCCTCACGGAAAAAACGGGCTTTGACATCGGCTAATTCATCTGCGGCGATTTCGGCGTAGTTGAGGGTTTTAACCGCAACCTGGCGCTGGATGCTTGGGTCTCTTCCAAGATAAACTGTGCCCATGGCGCCCTGTCCCAGCTCTTTTAAAATTTCGTAGCGGCCCAGGGTCGGTCGGGTGGTGCCGTTTTGCACCAGAAAAGTGGTGTCTTTCTTAGGGGAGCCGGCCGACATTACCAGGGTCTTTTCCAGGGCGACCAGCTTGTTTATTCTTGCTTTGACATCCTTGTATTTTCCGCCCTGCATAATTTGGCGGTAGACGGCCAGCGCTTTGTTAAACATCCGCTTGCGTTCGAAATCCAACCCCAGATTGTACAGCAGTTTTTGAACTGATTTATCTTCAATGGGGCACTTCAGTAATTTTTCAAAGGCCATGTCCAGCATGCCCTGGCCCTGCAATGCCAGCCCCAGGCTCTTGTTCAGCTGAACATTTTCATCCTGTTTTTCAGCCATCCGCCTATCGCCGCTGGTGAGTATTAAACCAATGATTGAAAGAACCGCGGGTGTCAGAATTTTCAACCAGATGCCGCTGGCAACAAACAGGGCGGCACCGGCACCGATCCAGGTGGTTAAAAATATGCCCATGATCAGAATCCCGATACGGGGGGTGACCCTGGGAATCACGAACAGCAGAAAGAATCCAAAGTACAATAAAGCCAAAATTTCCAGGGCAAAGACCCAGGAAGGGCGCGAGATAAACTTTCCGTTGATGATATTTTCCACCACATTAGCCGCTATTTCGATTCCGGAAACACTTGGATTTAAAGGCGTTTTATATCTGGGGGAGATCCCTTCGGCCGTCACCCCGATCAGAACGACTTTTCTTTGAAACCTTTCCGGCAGTATTTTTCCATCCATAACATCCAGAAATGATACCTGGCGAATGTTGGTGCTCTGACCGCTGAAATCGATAAACAGGCTGTGATCTTTCTCGGTCGGAATGGACTTGCGTTTCAGTTCGAGTCCGGCACTTCCGGCCTTGATATCTGATAAACGTAGGCCGGCATGTTTCCTGGCCACCTGCAATGCAAAAGCAAGAAAATCCCGTGACTGATAGTTGATCAGCAAGGGCATTTTGCGAACCACCCCGTCACTTTCGGCAAATATGTTGGTATGTCCCAGGGCCCCGGCCTTTTTGGACAGTTCCTCATAGGGCTGGATGAGGCCTGTGGCGGATACGGTCCGTGCTTTCAAGATACCTCGATAGCGTGAATCGTCAGGGTTCAAACCCGGTTGATCAATCGCATAGGATTTTGGATCCAGGGAATTCAATCCCAACCAGGCTGAAAGTGGCGCCGGATCATTGCCGGAGGAGCCCTCGAGGCTGAAGCGCAGCGGCAACACCACCCTGCGGGCGGCACGGACCGCCGAAATTAACTGCCGATCATGATCCAGCCGTTTCAGCCCTTCGGTCAGGTAGCCGGATATTTCTTTTAATAATTTCCGTTGGGATTTGGGAGGTTTTTGGGGCAGGCTTTGCTGAATAAGCTGGATTTCTTCCAGACCGGGATTTAATTCTCTGGAAGGGTATAGAAGGGACAGACCCATGGTGTGGGTCCCTTCACCGGTAAGCCGCCGGACCGCGTTTGCTATGTAGGAGCGGGGCCAGGGCCAGCCGCCGATGGATTGAACACTTTTATTATCGATGGCCAAAACGACGACCTGGGTGGCGGCTTTTTGCTGTCGCAGTCCCAACAAATAATCATAAACCTTATATTCCAGTGGCTGCAAGGGGTCTATTTCAAAAAGAATTTTTCCGGAAATGACCGCCACGAAAAGGATAATCAGGCTCAGCGTGGAAATATGAAGTTTTTTTAACATTATTAGCGTCGTCTATTTTAAAATATAAAATTATCAGGGGCTATTGTTTTAATCCGAATTCCAGGCTCCAGGATTGCCTGCCGTCACTGACAACAACATCCTCCTGGCGGATCTGGTTGATCTGATAACCGTCCATTGATTCTCCCTCGCGAACGATACGCCCATTGATCACTGCCATACGCCTGGCGGCATCGCTGGACCAGGCCAGGGCCTGGAGCTTTATTTTGGCAGTCGTTAAGTCTGGCATAGGTTTTCTGGTTTTTGGGGCTACGGCCGCAGGTTTACGGGATGCTGTTCGTTTGCCGGCGATGGAATTTTTTGAAGGAGTCAGTTTTTTTTGAGAGGATTGCTTCTGGGCTAATGTCTTACCGGTAGAACGGTTTTGCAGCTGCTTGGCCGGGGGGGCGGGCCTAGTTTTGGATCTGGGCTGTCCGGCCGTTGCGCTGGGTGACGAAGTATTGGTATTTGGTCTGAAATTTTGCGGTTTCTGTCTAGCCGTTAGGCTTTTTGTTTGTTTCCCGGCCGGCCGTGTTGGTTCTGGTCTCCTGGGGGCCTGCTTAACAGTTGTCGAAGGTATTTTGGCCCTGAAAATTTTTGATTTATCCACCGCCGGGTTGTTTTTTTTCTGCCCGGTTGCCGGGGATCCGGCCGGAAATATTTTCGAGGTCAAAAATTGTCGTCGTTGAAAAACAATGATGGCTATACCAACAATTACCAGCAGAACCAGGCCCACAGTTATAAACCTGCGCAGCCGCCACCGCCTGCCGGCATTTGAATTGACGGCCTGCTTCGCATCAGCCGAATCCGGCAGCGCGGGAAACGATTTGGGCGGCGGTGATTGCCCTTCTATTCTTTTTAAAGCTTTGAGGATGGAGCTCAAAATGACAATCCTTCAGATTTCCACTATTCCAGTCAAGAAATATGCTTTTTCCGTATATAGTTAATGACGGACGATCTTTACAGTCCGGCCCGCTATCGGGTCAAATAAGGCATCTCAAACGTTTTTTTTTCTCGATAGAGAATAATTTTGGTCAACGGTCCAACAAACCCATCTACCGGAATGCCGTATTTGGCCTGCACCTCTTCGACGGCCCTGCCGTGTCCAGGTATCGTATGTGTCGCCCATTTCGACATTTCCATAGCCCAGGTCATGTAACAGCAGTTTGAGGGTGATGATTGAATCTTTGCTGGACCGCGTCGGAATAGTGCCCCAGATTGAAAGAAAATTTTTCCAGGGCAGGTAAGCGATGCCGGACCAGGTGAAATTGATTTCATTGATGTCGGTTTCTATCATCCGGTTATTCACGGCACTGCCCAGATACAGTTTATTGCCGTCAATTTTACTCAATGTCAGGTAGCCGGGCTCATCGCTGCCCGGAGGGTAACATTCTAAAATAACAGGTAGATTCAGGCGTTTTAGCAGTTCAATGTTCGTTTCCAGGCGATGGATAAATAACCCGCTTGGTTTGGCCGTTAGCCGGAAAAAGGCCTGATCATTATCAAGGCTGTCGAGATACGGTTTGAAATCAATGGGCGTCCGCCATAATGCCAGCGCTTGTTTCAGGGCAACAGGCCGTGAAGATTTAATCTCCATGGTCGCCAAATAATCCATCAGATTCAGCGTTGCCAGCTGAGTCGTCGCCGGGATCTCATCTTCCGGTTCAGAATCAAGTGTCGGCTTTGGCGCCGGCTCGGCAATTTCGCGGTCTTCCGGATCAACACCCGTTGCAACTGCCTCCTCCTGGGCAGCCGATCGAGGCGATCTCGCCGTCATCCGGCTCAGCAGATATGGATGATTCAACCCTCGGAGGTGGTGCTTGGCTAAAAAACGACCCGATTTCCCTGATAATGGGTTGGCGGAAAATTACCGCCACCAATAACAGCGCCAGAACCCCAAATAAGGCGATCGCTTTATTGCCGTAAATTAAGTCATACCTGTTCCTAGTCCCTCGACTTTTTAATTCTTTGATTGATGCCCTGGCAATGCTGCCTGATATTTTATGCTGGCTCAGTCCAAAAGCAGTCAGCAGTGCCCGGTCGCATGCGATGTTGATGACCCGCGGAATTCCGCCGGAATATCTATAGATATGGCCAAAAGCGGATCGATCAAATTTAATGCCGGCATTGCGGGCGGCAATATTGATACGGAATTTAATGTAGTCTACGGTCTCTTTGAAATTGAGGGGAGTGAGATAATATCTCAGGGTGATGCGCTGGCCAAGTTGTCGGAGTTCATGGGAGTCCAGGATATCACTTAGCTCGGGTTGGCCAACCAGAATAATCTGCAGCAGTTTTTCCTTGCTGGTTTCCAGGTTCGACAGCAGCCGCAACTGTTCCAAAATATTTCTGCTCAGATTCTGGGCTTCGTCAATGAGAAGGATAACCTTTTTGCCTTCGGCTTTTTGACGCATCAGAAAGGCATTCAGTTTATCAATCAGATCTTTCGTGTTATCCGTGTCACATTTAATCCCCAGTTCATCGTTGATGGTTTTAATCAGCTGCTTGGGACCCAGTCTGGGATTGAATATATAGGCCGCCACGGTATTGTCATCCAGGTTTTCAAGAAATGCCCGGCATAATGTGGTTTTACCTGTTCCGACCTCGCCGGTAATTTCCACAAAGCCGTCTCCCTGAGCCAGGGCGTAATTGAGGTGAGCCATCGCTTCTTCGTGACTCTTGCTCAGAAACAGGTAGGCTGGATTCGGTACCAGTTTAAATGGTTTTTCGCTGAAACTGAAAAAATTTTCGTACATAACTGTAACATATTAAAAAAATTGAGCTTATCTGTCAAGTTGGAATGCGTGAAACCCTGTCCTGGCTGTTTCCGGCACCCTTTGCATGGCCGCTTCTAAAATACGATGTCGCTCGTCTTTCTTTTCCCGGGCCAACTGTTGACAGGTTTCATAAAATTGGACCAGGTCTCCGTTTTTATCCGCCAGGATGACACTGAAAGCCGGCACAAAATCGTGATAGGCCACTACGCCGCTGATTTTAGCATTGTTTAGGGGCTGGTTCATCCAGGTATCATAGGCCGCAAGGCCGGTCTGTGTTGTTTTCAAATGCTCAAATTCGTTGCGCATATCGTCGAATATGGATGCCTTTTTTGCTCTTTTCTGGAGCGGCGTCAAATCTGTTTGATACAGTATTTCCAGTTTTTGACGATGTTCAAAAACCAACCTGACAAATTGCTGTTGACGGCGGTAATTTTTTAAATATTCAATGTAAATTGCTGAGTTGCCCGGGGCGTTCTGCCAGCGGCGCAGACCTTCCTGCTCCACAAAAGTGGCAAAACTCTCATTAAAGGTTGTGTCATCGGGCGCATAAAGAACCTGGTGGGCGAGTTCATGGAACAGCAACGCGGCCGCACTGGCCTTGGATCGATGCAGAAAGGTGCTCAGCACCGGATCATCGAACCAGCCCAGGGTCGAGTAAGCCGTCACCCCGCCCACATGGACATCATAGCCCTGTTTTTTCAAAGCGTCAGCATATTGATTGGCATCGGCTTGAGCAAAGTAGCCCCGGTATGCGGCGCAGCCCACAAAGGGGTAACACCATGTCTTGGGCACCATGGAAAATTCAGGTGCTGCAACCACATTCCATGCAACGTAACGTCTTTTAATGTCAACATAGGTAAGGTAGTTTTTGGCCACCGGTAGTTGAAGTTCGTCTTCGGCAAACGCTCTGACATCCATTATGAAAGTCAGCTGCCGGCGCAAAATATCCGATGAATTCGGATTCGCCGTGACCTCCGAAATCGGTTGCCGGCTTTGGAGGATGCGATGCTGGCCGTTAATGGCCTGGCCGTAATATTGTATAGTCTGACAGCCGGTCAGGGCAGTGGATAAAAACAACCAGAAGCAGGCGACAAGTATTTTCTTAAACGTGACTATCATTTATCATGTCCACGGTAGATTAATAGAAGCTGTTAAAGGGAACAATTTCGAGTATGTCTTCAGCGGAATTAAGCTTTTGAGATGCTATATCAGACTGTAGCAGAATTTTTCGAATATGTCGCGGTTGAATTTGCCGGTCTGCACGTCTTCTTTGAGAAATTTTAAGGTCTCCAGCGGTTCGCGCGCACGTCGATAGGGTCGATCCTCGTTGGTCAGGGCTTCGTAGCAATCGATAATCCCCAGCAGCTGGCCCACATAGGAGAGGCTTCGGGTCCCCTTGGGGTAGCCGCTGCCGTCCAGTTTTTCATGGTGTTCCAATGCACCCAACGCAACATCGCCGCCCAGTTTATTTTTTTCCCGGATGATGACGTTGCCGATAGTCGGATGGGTTTTCATGATGGCAAATTCGTGGTCGGTTAATTTCCGCGGGGCTTTTAAAATGGACGCAGGGACCTCGGTTTTCCCGATGTCATGCAGCAGGGCGCTTAACCCTATCCGTCGCGTTTTATGGATTTTAAAATTTGAGTAAAAGCAGAAGCCCAGGGTTAGGGCCATCACGTTTACGGAATGGATTACGGTGGTATAGTCCTTAAAAGAAATCGATGCAATTGATTTTAAAATTTCGGGATGCTTGGAATATCCGGTAATCAGGGAATCAACGGTTTCGGGCAGCGCCTTGAGGGTGCCGCTGCGGGGTTCATCAAGGGTTTCTTCAACCAGATGACAGAGGGATGCTTTGACGTTCACCGCATTTCCGGTCGAAATGCTTTTTTCAATTTGTTTGTTAAACCCCTTCTGAAGCTCTTTAATGGCAACTATCCTGTCTTCTTCCTGGATATACAGCAAGGGGTGCCGCTGCTGGCTGATTCGCATTTCTGGAAGGCTGGTTCCCGCCGGCTTATACAGGCAGTATGAATCGGTGTCCGTTTGATAGAAAAGGGGTACCGCTCTGTAATAATTGATCTGCGAATTCCGGACTTGAATATAGTTCTGCTGGTTCACTGTGTATGCCAACCTATCAATCTGAGGTTCAGAGTTCAAGGTTCAGGGTTCAGGGTTTGGTCCAACCGTCGAGCGCTTGGCGATAGACGGTAATTTGTAACCTATGAACCCTTGAACCCTGAACCTTGAGCCTCATAATGATATATCGGCTATTTTTATAAATAGTTTAATGCGTTAGAGTTTTTTGCTTTCTGCCCCCAGGGAAATGTATTCAATGGCGCACATAACGTTCGTACCGGTTACGGTTGTCAGTTTGAGCCGGTTTTCTGATTTTTTCCATTGGCTGGTCTTCATTTTGCCATGGATTTCAAAGGTATCCGGATTTCCGTACTTTTCAACCAGCATTTCCTTGACAGACTTCAGCCAGAGGACATCCGTAACATCCTTATTGAAGTGGGCCAATACCACCCGATACAATTTTCCGGCTGCCGAACGCTGATCAAAATAGAATGCCACGCCAAAATCGTGCCCCATAACCTTGATTTTTTGTTTCATTTTGCAGGTCGTATTTGTGCCGGGTTCCCACGAATTCAACTCGTAAATTTTTGTCACATCGGCATGGGACATTCCCCATTTGGCCTTTCCCCAGCCAGGTATATCGGATTCGGCCCAACCCAGAGAGGGAAGCAACGTTAACAAACATATTAGCCACAAATATCTTTTTGGACGCATAATAATTTCCTTAGAAATCAAGAATCCTTGAACCTTCGGACCCTCGAATGAGGCCCCGTTGGTCAATTTTTCTATTCGGATCAAATTTACCGATTATTTGGCCTATCGTGATTAAACAGTGAACCGCAGAATATCGAATCTCGAACCGCAGAATTTCGAAGGGTGGCTTCGCTTCGCTCAGTCTTTAATTAAAAAGAAGTAGAATGCATTCCTTCGATATTCGCTGTTTTCAACCTTTGAACCTTTTTGTCAAATTTTACCACCCGACCCGCAAAATGACAATCGAAAATCGGTTTAATTTGCCTATTGCATCTCCGGCCTGAACTAGTGTATGTACAAAACACTCCCATCAATTGGCGATTGAATGTTTGAACCAATCCTGCAACTTAAATGATTGAATACACCCGTTATTTAGTCGACAACGCTCCCAGTAAAGCCTTATGCTCGATACCGTAAAGGAAATGGCCCACAAACACTTTCAAGGCGCCAGGGGCAGCCACAATTGGGATCATACCCTCAGAGTCTGCCGTTTGTGTGAACACCTGGGATCTGCCGAGGGTGTCGACTTGGATGTCCTGCTGGTGGCCGCCTACCTGCATGATATCGGCCGTGGCAGCCAGGATGATTCCAACGGTGCTGTTTGCCATGCTGAAGAGGGCGCCCGCATGGCAGAAGCCATCGTTGCCAAGCTGGCCCTTTCCAGGGGTCAAAAGGAAAATGTATTGCACTGCATTCGAACCCATCGCTTTCGAGGTGACCGTCAGCCGCAGACCCCCGAAGCCAGGGTATTGTTCGATGCCGATAAACTTGATGCCATCGGGGCGGTGGGCGTGGCCCGCGCTTTTCTTTTTGCCGGGGAAGTTGGTGCCCGGCTCCATAACACCGAAACCAGAATAGAGGATACCCGGCCGTACTCCATTGACGATACCGGTTACAGGGAATTTAAATTAAAGCTTTGCAAAATCAAAGATCGCATGCAAACCAAAGAAGGTTTGAAACTGGCCGATGACCGCCACGTTTTTATGGAGGAATTCTTTAAACGGTTTATTGAAGAAAACGAAGGAAAAAGGTGAACATGATGGCAATGAATATCGTAGACAGGATCGACAGTCTGGTTAGCGTCCGCCATGTGCTGGTAAGTGTGTCCGATAAAGGTGGACTGGACACCTTTATACCGCGGCTTGTGGCCCTTAATCCGGATATTAAGTTTTTTTCCACCGGCGGCACCTACGGCCGGATTCAGGAAATTTTGGGAGATTCAGCTGATTCCCGTCTGACCCAGGTATCCGATTACACGGGTCAGCCTGAAACCCAGGGCGGTTTGGTAAAAACACTGGATTTTAAAATTTACCTCGGCCTCCTCACCGAAACCTATAATGATTCCCACCAGGACGATTTAAAGCGAACGGAAAGTGTGCCCATCGACATGGTTGTGGTGAATCTGTATCCGTTCAAAGAAACCATTGCCAAATCGGGAGTGACCGTTGAGCAGGCCCGGGGCAACATCGACATCGGAGGACCGTGCATGATCAGGGCCTCGGCCAAGAATTTCATCCGGGTAGCCTCGGTTGTGGACCCTTCCGACTATGGGATGATCGTATCCGAGCTGGAATCAAATGACGGCGCCCTGACCCTCGGGCTGCGCTACCGTTTGGCTCAAAAAGCATTTGACCACACCGCTGTTTATGACCGCACCATCGCCGACTATTTGGGCGCCAATGGCCTGCCGGAGGTGGAAGGCTGCTATAATTAATAGGTTTCTGGTCCCTGGTTTCTGGCTTCTGGTGGCTGGCCCCTGGACGCTGGTCCCTCGGCTAAAATGGTATAGTTGCTGTTAAGACCTGATACTCGATATTCGATGCTCGGTGAAGGACTGAAAATCAGATTTTGCGAATTGAATCAAGTATCGAGAATCCAGCATCGAGCATCTGTTTTTATTTGCCACCAGCGATCAGAAACCAGAGACCAGAAACCAGAATCCCCGAACCTTTGAACCTAAAAAAAGGAGACCCGATATGGCCGAAGATCTTAAAAAAATGTACCGCACCATCATGGACGATCAATTTCCGCCGAAAATGGAGATCAGTTTCGTTGACGAAAATAACCGCCAGACCCTTTTCTATGAGAAAGTAACCTGGACCATCGACAACGTCCAGAAAGGGCTGCGCTATGGTGAAAATCCCGGTCAGGAAGCGGCGCTCTACCGGATGGTGAACGGCAATCTGGTTCTGGGGGAAACCCAAACCATTCAGCCGGGCCAGTATCTGGCTTCCGATATTGAGTTGCTGCAATCCGGCAAACATCCGGGTAAAACCAATCTCACGGATGCGGATAATTCACTTAACATATTGCGCTATTTTGTAGATAAACCGGGGGCGGTTATTGTAAAGCATAATAATCCCTGCGGGGTGGCGCTGGCGGATACCTTGGAGGAGGCCTACCTGAAAGCCAACATCGCGGACCGAGTGGCCGCCTTCGGTGGCTGTATTGCGTTAAACCGGGCGGTTGACAAAGCCACAGCGGAGGCGATTGTTCAGCAGTACGCCGAAGTTGTCGTAGCCCCGGATTTTGAAGTGGGAGTTATGGATGTATTTGCGACGAAAAAAAATCTCAGGGTGGTTAAAATCAGCAATATCGAACGGCTGCAGTCTTTTGTGGGGCAGCGCTGCGTGGAATTCAAAAGCCTGATCGACGGCGGCATCGTCACCCAATGGTCGTTTGTGCCCGCCAGCCGCAGCCGGGAAGACCTCAAGCTGGCCGAGACCGAGTATAAGGGCCGGGTTTATAAAATTAACCGGCCGCCCACCGACTCGGAATATGCGGATATGCTCTTTGGCTGGCTGGTGGAATCCGGCATTACCTCCAACTCGGTCATTTATGTCAAAGATCTGGCCACGGTGGGTATCGGTACCGGTGAGCAGGACAGGGTCGGCGTTGCAGAAATCGCAAGGGACAAGGCCTACCGCAAGCTGGCCGATCGATATTGCTTTGAGAGCCTGGGCATTCCCTATAATGAGTTAGCGGACCTCGATAAAAAAGCGGAATTCGATGCGCGGGTGGCCAGGGAAAAGGGCGGGCTGATCGGCGCCGCCATGGTCAGTGATGCTTTCTTTCCGTTTCGCGATGGCGTAGATGTTGGCATCCGGGAGGGAATTACATCGGTGATTCAGCCCGGCGGTTCCGGCAACGATTATCAGTCCATTGAAGCCTGCAACGAGGCAGATGTGACGATGGTGTATACCGGGCAGAGGTCATTTAAGCACTAGTAAACATTACCATATACCGGCAGTTAAATTATATTAAATGGTTTCAGGTGTCAGGTTTCAGGCTGATCATCAGGCTTTATGAAAATGTAGTTAGGGGAAGATTGCAAAATTGGATGTTCGGCCTAAGTTATATCGATACTGATTCCTGACACCTGAAACCTGACACCTGAAACCAATTTTGAACCTGAAACCTTCTTTACTTTAGCACCTTCGCGAACCCCCCCAGCACGTAATCGATGTCATCTGGTGAAATATGATAATGGGTGACGGCCCGGATGCGTCCGGGTCCTACCGGCAGCATGCGGGCGCCGTTGTCATTCAGGCGGCTTACCAGTTCTTCCACCGTCATGTCCCTGCGGTCGACCCCGAAATAGACGATATTGGTATGGATCTGGCCGGGATCGATAGAAATACCGGGCATCTCCGCTATCCCTTCAGCCAGTTTGCGGGCATTGGCATGGTCATCCGCCAGGCGCTCGACCATCTCATCGAGGGCGACAATTCCAGCCGCTGCCAGCACACCGGCCTGACGCATGCCGCCGCCCAGTATTTTTCGGGCCCGCCGGGCCTCGGAAATAAAATCCTGGCTGCCGCACACCACCGAACCCACCGGAGCCCCAAGGCCCTTGCTCAAACAAAAGGACACCGAATCGGCCTCGGCGGCTAATTTGGCAGCCGGTACACCCAGGGCCACAGCAGCATTAAAAAAACGCGCGCCGTCCACGTGGATTTTTAAACCGTGGCGCCGGGCAACATCGGCCACCGCCGTCATATAATCGGTATCCAGGGGATGGCCGCCGCACAGGTTGTGCGTGTTTTCAAGCACGATCAGACGGGTGCGGGGAAAATGAACATTATCCGGTCGAACGGCGCCTTCAATCTCAGATAACGTCAATGTTCCATCGGGCTGATTGGGCAGGGTCCGGGGATGGATGCCACCCACGGCCGCGGCCCCCCCCTGTTCAAAGTAGAAAGTGTGAGCAAAGCTTCCCAGAATGATTTCCTCTCCCCGGGCACAATGGGTCAGCAGGCTGACCAGGTTGCCCATGGTCCCACTGGCCACGAACAGCGCCGCCTCTTTTCCCATGCGATCGGCAGCCATTTCCTCCAGTCTGTTTACGGTGGGGTCTTCCCCGAAGACATCGTCACCGACATCCGCTGCGGCCATTGCCCTGGACATTGCCTCAGTCGGTCGGGTCAGGGTATCGGATCTCAAGTCAACAACTCTCATATTATATCTCCTTGATGGTCAATTTTAGTGGGTTTAGTGATAACCAAAATCGTTAAAGCCTGCAAGTGTTAAAATTCGGCTATAAAATCCTAAAGTCGATTTTTCATCTTGGGAGTAATTATTTTTGAATAGCTTTGGCCTATTGGCGTACTGGAGTAATGGAGGTTTGGAGTGGTTCGATTGCGGATTTGGGATTGTGGCTTTTTTTCGACCTATTCTTGACTATTGGGGGCACTTGGAGGTAAATACCGGTTAAACATAAATCGGATCTATAAACCAAAAGAGTCCTAATCCAACTTGGAATTGTGATCATAGATCAACTTCGGCGTGTTGGGGTATAGGAGTGCTGGAGTAATTGCTGAAAATCCGATTAGCCTCTGGCCCCACTCCAATGCTCCATCACTCCAGTACGCCACCAATGATAGCCTTTTGGATTACAGGTAACCCTGGGTTCACCTTTTTCTTGTTGATAGTTCCGTAATTACTTTTAAGGGGGAATGATCATGTCGAAACTTTTGTGGAAACCTTCCGAAGAACAGATCAAACAGACCAATATGTATCGTTTCATGAATGTTGTGAATGAAAAATATCATCATGAATTCAAGGATTTTGCGCCCCTTTATGAATGGGCGATTGAAAATATAGCGGATTTTTGGGAGACCCTGTGGGAATTTGCGGATATCATCGCTTCAAAACCCTATGACCAGGTCATTGACGATGTTTCCAAGATGCCCGGAGCCAGCTGGTTTTCAGGTGCCAGACTCAATTTCGCGGAAAATCTTCTGCGGTATAGAGATGACAGGCTGGCGTTGATTTTCAAGGGCGAAGCACAAAAATCCGTCAAAATTACCTATGCCGAACTGTATGATGAAGTCGCCCGCCTGGCCAGGTCCTTAAGGGAGGCAGGGGTTCAAACCGGTGACCGGGTGGTGGGGTTTATGCCGAATATGCCGGCTTCTACCATTGCCATGCTGGCAGCCACCAGTATCGGGGCAACCTGGTCGTCCTGTTCCCCTGATTTCGGCATTAAAGGGGTACTGGATCGATTCGGACAGATCAAGCCCAAGGTTTTATTTACGGCCAACGGGTATTCCTTCAAAGGTAAAAATATAGATTCTTTAGAACGGATCGCCGATATTTTAAAAGAACTTCCGTCCATTGAAAAAGTGGTCGTGGTTCCCTATACCGATCAAAATGCCGATATCAGCAGGATCCCCAATGCGGTCCATTACGATGCGTTCAAGTCATCAGAATCCAATCTGGATATCGAATTTGAGCAACTGCCCTTTGATCATCCCCTTTACATTATGTATTCATCCGGCACCACGGGTTTGCCCAAATGCATGGTGCAAAGCGCCGGTGGTATTCTGATTCACCATCTAAAGGAGCTGATGCTTCACACCGACCTGAAGCGGCAGGATACGATTTTTTACTTCACCACCTGTGGCTGGATGATGTGGAACTGGCTGACCAGTTCTCTGGCCGTGGGTGCCACCCTGGTGCTTTTTGACGGCAACCCGTTTCATCCCCATCCGGCAGCGCTGTGGGAGATGGCCCAGGAGGAAAAAGTTACGGTTTTCGGTACCAGCGCCGGTTATATTGCCGCTCTGATCAACGCCGGTGTCAAACCCGCCCAGGATTATGACCTGTCATCTATCAGAGCTGTTCTATCTACCGGTTCGCCCCTGTCCATCGAAGGCTTCGAGTTCATCTACAATGAGGTTAAAAAAGATGTACAGCTGGCCTCCATTGCCGGCGGTACGGACCTCAACGGGTGTTTTGTCCTTGGAAACCCCATGGGGCCGGTGTATGCCGGCGAAATCCAGTGCCGGGCCCTGGCAATGGATGTGCGGGCCTTTGACGACAACGGCAGGGAACTGATCAACACAGAGGGAGAACTGGTTTGCTGCAAACCGTTTCCGTCCATGCCGATATATTTCTGGGACGATCCGGATGGCAGCAAATACCACAGCGCTTATTTCGACGTCTATCCAAACATATGGCGCCATGGTGATTTTATCACGGTGACCGATCGCGGCGGTGTGGTCATGCTCGGGCGCTCCGACGCCACCCTGAATCCGGGCGGCGTGCGCATCGGGACGGCCGAAATCTATCGCCAGGTGGAGCAGATGGAAGAGATCGAAGACAGTGTGGTGATCGGCCAAAACTGGAAAAACGATATCCGGGTCATCTTGTTTGTCAAACTGGCGGCCGATCATGAGCTTACCGAGGAATTAAAGGCCAAGATCAGGCAAACCATTCGCACCAACGCTTCACCCCGGCACGTCCCGGCCAAAATTCTGGCGACCCCGGCCGTACCGTATACCCTCAACATGAAAAAGGTTGAGCTGGCAGTCAAGAAAATCATCGAGGGCCAGCCGGTGCTCAACCGGGATGCTCTGGGCAATCCGGAGGCGCTGGATTTTTACGAGAACCTACCAGAACTCCAGGAGGATTAGAGCTGATATAGTGGATCCGACATAGGTAGCTCGGTAGCAACTGGCAAACCAAGTATAGGACTGTATTGTCATTCCGGGCTTGACCCGTGGTTCGACAGGCTCACCACCCTGAGCAAAGTCGAAGGGGAATCCAGTGCTGGTTGGAGGTTTTCGGTTTCTGGATGCCGGATCAAGTCCGGCATGACGGTCAGAATTCAATCACATTTTTGAATTGAGGCACAGCCTCAAATAAGGGCTGCCCTGCTTGAAAGCGGATTACATGTTCAAGCATCAACCATTTCCAGCAATTAGAGGCGAAAAAAATGTCGCAATCTTTTGTTTTAAATCCCATTGGTGTTGTCAGGAAAACCGATGATGGTGCTCGGATTGAGATTTTTGATGGGTTTACCGATGGGCTGCTGGGGTTGGAGGGCTTTTCTCATATTTACGTTTTTTACTGGTTTGATCAAAATGACACGCCAGAAAAGCGTCAGACCCTCCAGGTTCACCCTCGCAAAGATCCGGGCAATCCGTTGACCGGAGTCTTTGCCACCCACTCACCGGCTCGGCCTAACCTGATTGCCCTCACACGCTGTAAGATAGTTGCCATAACCGGCAATATCATCGAGATAGAAGACATTGATGCCCATGATGAGTCGCCGGTGATTGACATTAAGTGTTATATTCCTCATGAGGATGAAGCCGTCCGACTACCTGACTGGGTAAGGATGAATCGAGAAGATACACATTAAACGTCGAACATCGAACGTTCGATGTTCATTTTTTATTTAATCCCTCGTATGCATATTGCCAAGGGCAAGTTTCTATTTGATTACACTGAGCCCTTTTCATGCCGGCGCTTGGGCTGACACCTGAAACCTTCTATCGTTAAGACTTGCTATCTAATAAATGCCCCAAAGGACCTTGTAAGCCAAAAACCAATGGCTACCACGCTTAGCGGTCAAATCGAACGCATCACCTTCACCAACGAAGAAAACGGCTTTACCATCGCCCGGGTGAAAGTTGCCGGTCATCACGAACCGGTGACGGTGGTGGGGACCCTGATGGCCCCCATGCCCGGTGAAATCCTTGACATGCGCGGCGAGTGGTCAAATCATCCCAGATTCGGCCGGCAATTTAAGGTGCTCGAGTACCGAACCAAAGTACCGGCGACTGTATACGGTATTCGCAAATACCTGGGCTCGGGCATGATTAAAGGCCTTGGCCCGGTGATGGCCGGCCGCATCGTTGACAAATTCGGCAAAAAGACCCTGGATATTATTGACAACCAGATCCAGCGGCTGTCCGAAGTGGCGGGTATCGGTGAAAAACGCATTGCCCTGATCAGCCAGGCCTGGGCCGCTCAGAGTGAAATCCGGGATGTGATGCTTTTTCTGCAAAGCCACGGGGTCAGCTCCGGTTACGCCGCCAAGATCTTCAAGCAGTACGGCAACCAGTCCATCGCCGTTGTGAAACAAAACCCCTATCGGTTGGCCAGCGAAATTTTCGGAATTGGCTTTCTAACCGCCGACCAAATTGCCGGCAAACTGGGTTTTGAAAATGATTCCAAACTGAGGGTTGAAGCCGGCATCCTTTACGTCCTCAACCAGTTGGCCGACGAGGGGCATGTTTACTTCCCCTACCAACCGCTGATCTCCAAGAGCTGTGATATCCTTGGTGTCGACCGCGAACCGGTCATTCAGGCCCTGGGCCATCTGGCCGTGGATCAAAAAATTGTCATCGAGGATATCAATGAAACCCTTGATGACTTCAAGGAAAATCATAAAGCGGTTTATCTGGCCCGGTTTCATTTATGCGAAACCGGTATTGCCCGTCGACTAAAAGCGCTGGTCACAGGGACCAAGTCCATCCGCGATATTGATACGGACAAGGCCATCGACTGGGTACAGCGCCAGCTGTCCATTACCCTGGCTGAAAATCAGATGAAGGCCGTGGTCTGGGCCGTCGAAAACAAAGTGATGGTGATCACCGGCGGTCCCGGCACCGGTAAAACCACCATTATCAATGCGGTATTAAAAATTTTTTCCAGGCTCAAGGCCGCCATCATGCTGGCTGCGCCCACCGGCCGGGCGGCCAAGCGAATGAGTGAAGCCACCGGCTTTGGGGCCAGGACCATTCATCGGCTGCTGGAATACAGTTTTCAAAAAGGCGGGTTTCAGCGCACCGAGGACAAACCCCTTGACTGTGACGTGCTGGTGATCGATGAAGCCTCGATGATCGATACGCTTTTGATGCATCACCTGTTAAAAGCGGTTCCGCCCTTTGCCACTCTAATTTTAGTCGGAGATGTCTATCAGCTCCCGTCGGTGGGCGCCGGCAATGTTCTGGCAGATATCATTGCATCTTCTGCGGTTCCGGTGGTGACCCTGGATAAAATTTTCCGACAGGCCCAAACCAGTCAAATTATCGTCAATGCCCACCGGATAAATCAGGGCCGGACCCCCTCCGTCAATGCCGGCCGGGCAACGGATCCCGGCAACGATTTTTATTTTATCGAGCAGGAAGATCCTGACCAGGTGCTGGGCATTATTCTGGAGTTGAGCAAAAAGCGCATCCCCCAGCGGTTTGGGTTTGATCCGGTAGATGATATCCAGGTGTTAACGCCCATGCACCGGGGGTCCGTTGGGGCCGGCAACCTGAATCAGCAACTGCAGGCGGCTCTCAATCCGGGAGATGGCGGCGTCACCCGCGGGGAGCGCACCTACCGGGTCAACGACAAAGTCATGCAGATTCGAAATAACTATGACAAAGATGTCTTCAATGGTGATATCGGGCGGGTTACGGCCATTGACTGGGAGCGCCGGGAGGTTACGGTCACCATTGACGGCCGGGATGTTGTTTATGAATTTGCCGATCTGGATGAAATCGTGCCGGCCTATGCGGTCTCGGTCCACAAAGCCCAGGGTTCTGAATATCCGGTGGTCATCATTCCCATCGTCACCCAGCACTATATCCTGCTTCAGCGCAACCTGATCTACACCGCCGTCACCCGCGGCAAAAACCTGGTGGTCATCGTGGGAAGCCGCAAAGCCATGACCATCGGGGTCAACAACAACAAGACCCGGCGGCGCTATACCAGATTACGTCACAGATTGAGTCCTGGCTGAATTTTTTTCAGTTTTAAAAGCCTTTATGAAATCCATTGAAAACATGTGCTTTAAGCAATATAAATTAAGGCTAAAGTCGGTTAGTGAAAAGGATTAAGTTATGGAAAATGATCAAAGAAATCTGCTAACTCGTCGTGATTTTATGAGAGTGGCCGGGTACCCGACTCACAGATTTGATGGCTGAAAGACGGACCACTATATCTGGTATCCGTTATATTTTTACCGAATGAGGACTATCGGTTGCAATCCATGTCTCTTTTGGAAAAATAACAGCCACCCAAATAAGGAAGAATCCGAAAATGTTGACCATTGATTTCAGTTTTCGCGAGCTTGAAATTTTTTGCAAAGTTGTTGAACTGGAAAGTTTTTCTAAGGCTGCCGAAGCAGTTTTTCTGGTTCAGGCATCGGTAAGTGAAAGGATCGCCTCACTTGAAAAAAAGATTGGTACCCGGCTGCTTGACCGCCTGGGTAGAAAAGTAATCCCCACTGCTGCCGGTGAACTTCTGCACAAACATGCCACCCTTCTTCTGGACATGAAAGAGACGGCCCAATTGGAGATAGAGAAATTCCTTGGACTGGAACAGGGAGAGATTTCCATGGGCGGCAGCACCATTCCCGGAGAATATATTCTTCCGGATCTTATCGGTAGATTCAACACAAAGTATCCGCATTTATCGGTGAAACTGACAATCGCAGACAGCGGTGAAATTGAAAATCGTGTCCTGACGGGCCAACTTGAGATAGGCGTTATCGGATCAAAAAGTTCACACCCAAACATCTTACGCCAACAACTCTGGAAGGACGAATTGGTTCTTGCCATTCCTGTTCAGCACCCGTGGACTCGGCGAAAGGCCGTCTCCCTGAAGGAACTGAGGGAAACACCATTTATACTGCGGGAAGAAGGCTCTGGAACCTTAAAGATCCTTGAAGCCTATCTACGTGAATCCGGTGAGGACGGTACCAACGCCCTTCAAGTCTCCGCCCGGTTCGGCTCATCGACGGCTGTTAAAGAAGGTATCAAATCAGGCCTTGGCCTGTCTATCCTCTCAGCAAGAGCCATTGACACGGAGTTGAAAGCCGGAATCCTCAAAGCTTTGAAGGTCAAGGGGCTTTCGATGTCTCGAAACTTTTTCCTGATCCGAAATAAGCTGCGGATCGCCTCACCGTCGTGCCAGGCTATGCTTAATTTTCTTCTGACCACCACAGGGGAATAGATCAACTAAATTAAACCATGAATGACGGCAATGCCTTCTATCAACCCGAATGACCGGGAGGAATAGTCATAATCTCCATTGCGCCGCTCATGTAATCCCTTCAAAATCAAGCTTCCGCCAGTGCGGTAACCGGTTGCGCCTCAGCCTATCGGAAAAATCTTAATATCGTCTCAATCCTATCGGAATTTCCTGTTTGACATATCGGAATAAATAATTGTAGTTTAGCAGCGCCGTAAACAATCATGGCAGGTGCATTCTTACATCAGCGTACAGGGTGAACGGAATTTGTCTTTATATTTTTGCAGGGAAATTTAAAGAAGAAAGCATGGTATGTCCGGTTGGATTTACAAATTGACCCGCTGGCTTTTGGGGGGCGTATTCATTTACGCCGGCAGCACCAAACTGCTGGAGCCCAAAACTTTTACCGTCCTGATAGAGGCTTATGGGATTGTTCCTGAAAGTCTGCTCATACCCGTGGCCATTGCCCTACCGGCGCTTGAGGTGGCAGCCGGCATCGGACTACTCTTCGATATCAAAGGAAGCCTTTCGGTGATTGCCGGTTTGCTGGGACTGTTTATCGCTATGTTAGGCTACGGCCTTTGGATTGGGCTGGATGTGGATTGCGGATGCTTCGGACCGGAAGATCCTGAAGCCGAAGCATTTCACAGCCTCAAGATATCCCTCTGCCGGGATCTGATCATGTTTGCTGGAGTCGCTTTCTTGTATGGGTGGCGTCAATATGGTGCCATCAAGCCATTAAAGTTAACGCTCTTAATCAACAAACTATACAAAAAAAGGAGAGCAGAAGATGCGTGTGTTTAAATTGATGCTGCAAGTGATGATCGTGAGTGTTCTTGTGATCGGATTTGCCGTTCCAGCAATGGCTTTTCTCGATAACAAATTCGAAAAGGAAATGGAAAAGGAAGCGGGTGCGGTGAAACTGGTGCGTGAGGTCCAACGGGGAGGTTACGATGTGGTCACTACCGAAGAGCTCAAGAAATGGATCGATAGCGGTAAAGATATGGTTATCGTGGACACCATGCCTTATAAGGACAGCTACAAAAAAATTCATGTGCCCGGGGCTGTTCAGTTTCTGTTTCCGATTCCGGACATGAACCAATGGGACATCAATGAAACTGACGGCAAATCCCAAGATGATTTTATCAAGCTTTTGGGAAGTGACAAAGACAAACCCATCGTTGTCTACTGCGGGTTTGTCAAATGCACCCGCAGCCACAACGGTGCGGCTTGGGCTGTCAAACTGGGCTACAAGAATGTTTACCGTTATTCCGGCGGGATTTTCGCCTGGAAAGGTGCAAAATATCCAGTGGAAAAGGCTGAATAGGCAAGCAAGTGAATAATCGGATTTTAGATTGAAGAGAAAAACGCATCCCTCAGACCGAAGAGCTGGTCGCACAAATCAGGGAACGTGCCCGGAACCTGTTTCAAAACCGACAAATGCATGGAGACCTTGGCTTCCTTATTAACACGAACCTAACGGGTGGAAAGCGTGGATTGTTGGAAAATTCCACGCTTTTCATATTTATATGGCAATAACATATGTTGGGGTGAAAGGATCTGGCAATAATCCTGTACTATCTCCAACGAATCAAAGGTTTTGAAAGCCCTCAAAAACCTGTGATATTATCTTTGGGAAGTAGGAAGATATCGCTGCTGCCTGCAGCCATGCTATGGTAAAAAAAGCACCAGGTTCTTTATGTGCTATCATTGCCTTTCATCATCCGGATGGGGGCCTCCAGCATGGCCGCCCATTGAATGATCAACGGTACCCAGGTCAGACTGTCGGTGGTTGAAACGGTTATCAAGCCCATTCCCAGCAGAAACCCGGTGAGAAATTTGCTGCCCATATAGCCTGCCAACAGGTACCAGCCGATTTTGTCACGGCGCTGGAGGAGTTGCCCTGATCCGGGGCACAGCCATCCCATACCCACGAGTGCGGCGCCGTATATTGCAGAAGGCACCGTCCATCTAGTGTCTGTTTTTAAGGGTCCCTGTCGTAAAGCGGCCATGGTGGCAGCCAGGGCATAATACCTGACGGAAATCTGAATCAGTTTGCCAAAACTATAGTCAATTCGGGCGATCAACCCGTGGACCGCATCAATGACGGCATAGGGATTATTGGGCGACAGCTGTCCGTCATTTAACATCCCGGAAAAATCCTGGAACAATTGCCTGTAGGCCGGGATAGTCAGCAGGATTCCCAGCAGGTAGGCGGCAAAAAGGAGATACCCAAAGCGGCGCTCGGCGGTGTATACCTGGCCGGATCCCGGACAGAACCACGACATGGTAACCGCCCACGCCACACTTGCCCGGGGCGTTTCGGCATGCTTTTGTCCATGGGACGCGGCCACGTCGACGGCGTCAATCAACGCCCATAACCAGATGATAATAAATTCCTAGAAATGAAACCCCGAGGGAAACAAACGGCAGATCCGGCAGCGCGATGGGCTCGATTCCATTAAGGCCGTCAAAAATCCGGCCCACCACTGCCTGCAGAACGGTAAACAGGGTCAGCATAAACCAGGCACTCAGTATCATAAATAAGGAAGCCGTTATAACCCCCCGGAGGCGCGATCCGGCATAGAACTCACCGGTTCCGGGTGCAATGGCGCCATATATAAACGCTCGGTGGGTGCTCACGATTTTCCGGCTGGTGATATTCCCTGTTGGTTCTATGGGTCTCTCCTCTTTTTCTTTTTCCTGGGATTAAACAACTTTTTCTTGATAGCTTGATAGGTTTCGACCACTTTTTTCTTGATGGTAACCACCAGGGGAGGGTCAATGGATTTATAGCCTCTGGTTTCTTTGATGTTGGTCGCCCCTTTGGGAGGCGGTCTGTCCGTGAAGTGCCGGGTTCCCTGGGCATCCGTCCACGAATATTGCGGGATGCTCGGCTCTGAGGCCTGCTTCCCGGTTTTGGTGTGCCAGTCATAATACAGAAATCCGCTGATGCCTAAGACTATGACCACAATAACAACCAGCGCTTTTTTCATTCCTGTTCCTTTCGGTGCCTGATAAGGTTCATTTTAACAGGATTTTCTCCTTTTCAAAATACCCTGTCGCTATGCGCCCTTTCAAGCCGCACCCATCCACGCAAAAACCGCGATAAATACAAAAATTGTCCACTGAAACATTTTAAAGACCGCTTTTTGGATGCCGGATGTTGCTGCAATGATAATTTGAACTGCAGCAAAAACCGCATAATGAATGGCGATAAATCTAACAACGAGAGCGGTATCGGCCGTAAACGTAACGCCGGCCCCGGCCAACACCAGGCAGACGGCCGACAGCACAAGAAAAACCGAAACATAATGAAAGAAGCAGTGGCATACCTTTTTGGCCACATCGTCAAATGAAGCTGCCAGCATGGGCTGGAGATAGTGTTTGCTGCCGACGGTAAAATGACTGAGTGTGCAGAACACGGCCGCCAACCCTGAGATAAATATTGGCCAGTTCATAATTTCCTCCGGTTTGGAAGACTTGTCTTCTCTCAATAGTTAGATTCACCGATCTGTGGATATGTGTAAATCATAAACCTTAATTGGGCGAAAGTCGAGGTTGCTAACTCATCTTTGCCGGGGGGCAGGCGATATGCCGGGTGCGCCATCTTGACACGCCTATGGCATTTGCCTATACTCCTATCGAAAATGGTTATAAGGTTCAGGGTTCTGGGTTCAGAGGTTCTGCCGATCGGCGATTTCAGAATAACCCTGAACCTTTGAACCTCAGAACAAAGGAAGCATTATGGACTTTTCATCTCTTGAAGCGATATCGCCGGTTGACGGGCGTTATCGACCGGCAACCCAAAAACTGGCCGATTATTTTTCGGAAGGCGCCTTGATCAAATACCGCGTGCTGATCGAGGTCGAATATTTCATCGCTCTTTGTGAATTGCCCCTGCCGCAGCTGGAGGGCTTTGATCCTAAACTTTTCGAACCCCTCAGGGCCATCTATAAAGATTTTTCACTGGCGGATGCTCAGCGGGTCAAGGAAATCGAAAAGACCACCAACCATGATGTCAAAGCCGTGGAATATTTTTTAAAGGAAAAATTCGACGATCTGGATTTGCAGGCTTTTAAAGAATTTATTCATTTCGCATTGACTTCCCAGGACATCAACAATACCGCCTTGCCCTTATCGTTGAAGCAAGCCTGGGCGGAAGTTGTTTCACCCCTTCTGAATGACGTCATCGAACTTCTTCAGGCCAAAGCCCGCCAGTGGCAAGGGGTTGCCATGTTGGCCCGTACCCATGGCCAACCGGCATCGCCAACCAGTCTGGGCAAGGAACTCTATGTTTTCGTTGAGCGCCTGCAGGTTCAAGCCGCCATGCTGGCGACAGTCCCATTTTCGGGCAAATTCGGGGGAGCCACCGGCAATTTCAATGCTCACGCCGTGGCCTATCCCGCATGTCGACTGGCCGGCCTTTGCCGACCGTCTGGTAAACAATGTCCTCGGACTTTCACGCGCCAGAGTGACCACCCAGATCGAGCATTATGACAATCTGGCAGCCTTTTGCGATAATCTGAAACGGATCAATACGATCCTGATCGATCTGGATCGGGATATATGGTCTTATATCGCAATGGAATACTTCAAGCAGAAGATTAAAAAAGGCGAGGTAGGATCCTCAACCATGCCGCACAAGGTAAACCCCATTGATTTTGAAAATTCAGAGGGAAATCTGGGCGTTGCCAATGCCATCCTGGAGCATCTATCAGCCAAATTGCCGATTTCAAGGCTGCAGCGGGATCTCACCGATTCTACGGTTACACGCAACATCGGTGCGCCCCTGGCCCATACCGTCATCGGGTTGAAATCATTGGTAAGAGGATTGAATAAACTGATTTTGAATGACGAGGTGATCCGGGCCGACCTGCAAAAAAACTGGGCCGTGGTAGCCGAGGCCATCCAGACTGTTTTGCGCCGTGAAGACTACCCGGAGCCATACGAAGCACTAAAAGGGTTAACCCGCACCCATGCCCGCATGGACCAGAAAATAATTGCCGAATTTATCGAATCCCTGGAGGTGTCCCGGGACGTCAAAGACGAGCTGCTGAAAATAACCCCGGAAAATTATATCGGAATTATTGATTTCTGAAAGGAGAGCGTTATCGCGATGGAAAAATTTACCGTTTTGATTGAAGCCCGGCCGTTTTGTGCCTTTGATAACACCCCGATGGATCAACTCAAGGATTCGGGGATGAACCTGATTGACATGCGCGGCTCCGGTGTCGAAGATCCCAAATTCGTGGAAGCCTTGAAGCAGGCGGACGCCATCCTCTGCGGCAATGACCTGGTGGTAAACGATGCGGTGCTGGACATGGCCCCGGGGGTCAAGGCCATCGCCAAAATGGGTGCCGGGCTGGATACGGTGGATATCGATGCGGCCACCCGTCATGATGCCATCGTGTTCCACACGCCCGGTGCCAACAACCAGGCCGTCGCCGACCACACTTTCGCTTTGATGTTGAATGTGGCGCGGAAAATTATCTACTGCGATCAGAGCCTGCGTGAAAAACGCTGGGAACATACCAAAATAATGGGCCTGGAAATCTGGCAGAAAACCCTCGGCCTGATCGGGCTGGGTGCCATTGGCCGCTGTGTGGCTTTGCGGGCCAAAGGCTTTGAAATGAAAGTTGTGGCCCACGATCCCTACTGGCCGGAGGCGTTTGCCACCGAACAGGGTATCGAAAGGGTGGCAGTCGAGGAGTTGCTCAGGATTTCCGATGTGATCAGCATCCACGCGCCGCTGACCCCCGAAAACAAGGGAATGATTGATGAAAAAGCGCTCAAAACCATGAAACCCACGGCCATTTTGATCAATGCGGCCAGGGGCGGCATCGTCAATGAAGCCGACCTCTATCAGGGGTTAAAAAACAAGGCCATTGCCGGGGCCGGAATCGATGTGTTTGAAAATGAACCGCCGAGTGATTCACCGTTGCTGGAACTGGACAACGTGGTGCTGACCCCCCATACCGCCGCTTTCACCTTTGAGGGCATGAACAACATGAGTGTGGGGGTGGTCGAACAGTTGATAGAATATCAAAAAGGCCTTAAGCCGGCGTTCATCGTAAATTCTGAAGTGTTTGACAAGCAAAGTACCTAACCAGAATTTTAAACAGATGTGGGAGCGGCTTCCAGCCGCGATGCAGTCCGCTGGATCCATCCATCCTATCGCGGCTGGAAGCCGCTCCCACATCCGCTGACCCACTTTTTTTCCAATAACGATTAACTTATGAACCAGCAACGCACAAGTGATTGGCATCAATCACTTGGGTTCACCTTCCAGCAGCGCGGTGGTCACCCTGTTAATCAGGGCCCAGATCGCATCGGCTGCCAGAACATTTTCAATGGACCGGTCGAACAGAACCGTTACCCGGGGTTCGAACTCTTCGTCCCCTGCCAGAGCAGGTAGTATAAAGGAATTCTGGGAAATGGCAGCAATCTGTAAGCGGTGTCAGCCATATCCCGGGGTTCACCTTCCAGGTATTGTGCGGCCTGGCTAAAGCCTTTTAAATCCGTGCCATAGCGCCTGATGAGCGGTTCGGTTCTAAGCGCATGGGGCCCCTGGAAAAAATGGCCCTCTTTTAGATCCTTGTACGCCGACGATATCTTTATCGATGGGATAAAGCCCGTTAACGTTTGTCAGGTACAAAACGGTTACCAGTTCAAGAAGCGGGTCGTCTGTTTGTGACCACCGATCATCTTCTATCCGCTTCAGACAGCGCTGCCCCAGGTCAACCATTATCTCTTCATTTAAAAAATGAAACCGCAGTTGTCCGGATGAGTCGTTTTCAAAAAGGGTAAAGTTGCAAAGGGTATCGATGTTTCTTTTCAACAGGTCATCCCAGTATGCCGGGTCCACCGTGACCCGGGATCCATCGGGGGCATAAGCCGGTGGTTTTTCTTTTAAACGCCGTTCTTGCATATTTAAATATCCCTGGCTGAAAGGGTAGGGGCCGGTGCGAAAATTGTCACAGGGAAATTGTTTGCAGTCGCGCATACAATATTCCAATTGATTCATATTGGCACAGGCCAGAATGGAACAGGTGCTGCCCAGCAACCGCTGCTGGGCGGCAAGTTTTTTTTCAGCCTCCAGGCTGGTACCTGGCCCGCAGCTCGAGCAGGTCCCAAGTAAATTCAATTTGCAGACATCGCAGTTGATTCCGCAAGCACCGGTGGGCATAATGTCACCTCGCTCCTAGTTACAAATTCAAGCTCCGCTGTTTCTAATATAGTTCAAAGATAATTATACAGGATTAATAGAGTGTTGGAGTACTGGAGTATTGGAAAACGGATTGTCCTCCGTACTCGCTATTTTTCACTTCCAGTACTCCATCACTCCATTAATCCAATACTCCATTTTTACGGCTTTTGACACTCCGGACATATATGCGTACTTCTCTGCCCCACGATGATCCTCACGATGGTTGCCTTGCAGCGGGGACAGGGAAGGTCCGTGCGGCGAAAAACCTTCAATTGATCTTTGTTACGGCCGCGACGATTGGCCACCGAATAAAAATTGGCCTCGCCGGTTCCAAGAGACGTACCGAGGTTCTTCAGACCCCTTTTCAGTACCCGTGGGATGGCCAGGCGCAGCGCCTTGATCTCCGGTTTTGAGAGGTGGATGCCTGGCGGCAGGGGTGCAGTCTGGCCTCCCACAGGGCTTCATCTACGTAAATGTTGCCGAGACCGGCAATAAAGGTCTGGTCCAGCAGCAAGGGTTTTAAAATCCGTTTACGATTTTGCAGCAACTTCCCCAGGGTTTGGGCGGTAAATCCGGCTGCCAGGGTTCAGGACCCAGTCGGTCTAAAATCCTTCCGGGGTCTTTGACCAGGTTCAGACGGCCGAATTTGCGCGGATCATGAAACCGCAATTGCCGACCGTCATTAAAGCTCAAAATAACATGCTCATGTTTGTTGCGTGTTGCGTCGGCTGAAGCTATCTGGAGGCGTCCGGACATTCGCAAATGCAGCAGCAGGGTATTTCCATTGTTCAGGTCAAATACCAGATACTTTCCCCTGCGCCCGATGGCGGTGAATTTGCAGCCTTTTATCCTCCGACAGAATGATTGTGGCGTGGGCTCTGCAATGGTGCGCGGCCAAAAGACCCTGGCACCGGTTATGCGACGGCCGATCAAATCGGCAGTATTTAAATCATCTACGATGGTCTGAACTTCGGGCAATTCGGGCATGGTTCTTCAGGTTACAGATGTCAGATGACGGAAGACAGAAGACTGAAGTCGGAGGATAGAGGTGGGAGGTTAGCAGGTTAAGAACGCGGATGATACTCTTAAACATGCTTGGCCAACCGCGAAAGCCATAAGTAACTGAAATAAAAATTGACAGATATAGAGACTCTGAATCATCTTATAACATCTGGCCTCTACCTCTGACCCTAACCATAACCTCGCTCCTCAATCATTTAAGATTGACATCGAAGCCAACTACCTATAAATTATCATCTATTATGCCATGTGCCTAATTTCGTCAAATTATATTGTGATTCAACCTCAAGCATAAGGAGTTGGTATGGATTTTAGTCTTTCAACTGATCATGAGATTTTAAGGGATTCGGTGCGCAGTTTTGCTGAAAAAGAAATCAAACCGGTTGCAGCAGAGCTGGATGAAAAAGAAGAGTTCTCATATGAAACCATGCAAAAGATGGCGGAGCTCGGCCTATTCGGCATTTTTGTATCCGAACCATACGGCGGGCAGGGTATGGACTACCAGTCCTATATCATTGCAGTTGAAGAAATTGCCCGGGTTGATGGCTCCCACGCCGCCACGGTGGCTGCAGAAAATTCTTTGGGTATCGGACCGCTTTATTATTTCGGCAACGAAGAGCAAAAGAAAAAATATCTGCCCAAGCTTTGCAGCGGAGAAGCACTGTGGGGTTTTGGACTAACCGAACCCAATGCGGGCTCGGATGCCGCCAACAGTGCCAGACCACACGCCGTGTTGGACGGCGATGAGTGGGTCATAAACGGCAGTAAGATCTTCATCACCAATGCCGCCACAGATATCACCAGCGGAGTCACCGTCCTGGCCAAAACCGGCGCCCGGGATGATGGCCGGCCTGAACTTTCCTGTATCATCGTGGAAGCGGGCACCCCGGGTTTTACCGCCAAAGAAATGCATGGCAAAATGATGTGGCGGGCATCAAATACCAGCGAGCTCTATTTTGAGGACTGCCGGGTGCCCAAGGAAAATTTGCTGGGCCCCAGGGGCAACGGATTTCACCAGATGATGCAGACCCTGGACGGCGGACGGCTGTCCATCGGCGCCATGGGGCTGGGTGGTGCCCAGGGGTGCTTCGATATGGCGCTGAAATACAGCAAAGAACGCGAACAATTCGGCAGACCCATTGCCACCTTTCAGGTCAATGCGTTTAAACTGGCCGACATGGCCATGGAAATCGAATGTGCCCGCCTGCTGCTTTACAAAGCCTGCTGGCTGCGGGACAATGACTTGCCCTTTTCCAAAGAAGCCGCCATGGCAAAGCTGTATTGCTCGGAAGTTATGTACCGCTGCGCCAACCATGCGGTTCAGCTTCACGGCGGCTACGGCTTGATGAAAGAATACGATGTGGAGCGGTTTTACAGAGATCAGAAACTGCTGGATATCGGCGAGGGAACGTCCGAAGTTCAACGCATTGTTATCGCCAGGCATATAGGTGCCAAATGTCTCTAAAACTGGCCCCTAAACCTTCATCTCTTGTCCCCTGGCGGCGTTGCTCGTCGCAGAAATGTGCTCACGTACTAACAGTACGCTGCGCTATTTCTCTCCGCGCGCCTTGCCAGCGAACACGATCTAAAGGTTTTGAAACCAGTTTTTGAGCAGAGCTCAATTCGTTGTTATTGATTATTCGTTATTTGTTAACGGATTCCATGATCGGCGTGAAAGCTGTCGATGCCACGGGTGGTTGTGAAAAAATTATATTATTTTTTGTGACATCAAGCACACTGCGCATGGATTCTAACTTAGTCCAAAGATTTAAATGGTTGATACCGCCAATTGAAAAAATAATTTAGAGGAGAAAAAATGGAAGCAAAAGATAGCAAGGGATTCATGAATTTCGATTTTTTCGCAGATCTGACCGGTGAAATCCCATCCGAGCCCCAAAAGGGTATTGGGGACATTGGTGAGCGTATCCGCAAACTGAGGGAAGAAAAAGGGCTCTCCCTGGAGGAGCTTTCCAGCCTGACCGGGTTCGAGATTGAGTTTTTATCAAGCCTGGAGAAAAATGAAGCCCAACCTCAGCTTGGAACGGTGATTAAATTATCCAAAGCCCTGGACAGCGCCTTCGGGAGGCTGGTTTCAAGTGTCGGTGACAAGCTTTATTCAATTACCCGCAAGGATGAGCGTCGGACCGTATCGCGTTCAACCTCCCAGACGGGAAAAGAACAGGTTTATATTTATAAGAGCCTCGCCCCCGACGTCAAAGGGCGTCACATGGAAGCATTGATGGTTCAACTCGAGGAAGTTCCCGAAAAAGATATTTCCGTACACGAAGGTGAAGAGTTTATTTTCGTTCTGGACGGTGTGGTCGTATTGGAAATCGGCGAGGATTCTTTCGAACTGGAGCCGGGAGACACGGCCTATTATCTCTCCACCACACCCCATCACATAGCGGCCAAGAGCGGCAAAGCCACGATCCTGGCAGTACTGTATGAAGGCTAACACCTGAATCTCATGAAATATGAGAGTTTTAATAATTTAATGATACCAGTTTTGAAATAGCAGTAACACCAGATTCCTTATAAGCAAAAAGGATGATGGTCGATTTTATCTCATTAATTTTCACCCTGTGGGCGAGCCGGATCCTGTCCTCCGCATCGTTATCAGCGCTCCTATAGCCGATAGCGCACTGGCCTTAAGTGCCTTGCATATGAAGCCTCCGACTCGTGCAAAATTCAGGTGACCGTTCTAGGCGGCGATGTCGAATTCGCAAACCAGGGGGGTGTGGTCGGAAAATTTAACCGGGGGGATTTCAAAATCGGTAATTTTGATTTCCGGGCTGTGGAAGATGTAATCGAGCTGGCGGTGCGGGGCCCGGCTGGGATGGGATGGCTGACCGCTGCTATTCGCGCTTTTTAGCCCTGAAGCGGCCAGAAACAACTGCAGTTCCCGGTTACCCCGAAAAACATTGAAATCCCCGGCAACAATGACGGGTTTTTTTACGTCTTTTACCATGTTGTGCAGGTCCTGCAGCTGATATTGGCGATGACGGAATTTAATAGACAGATGCACCAGAAAAACTGAAAAATCGGCCAATTCCAGCTCAATTACCAGGCGTTTGACACCTTCCCGGAAATAATGAAACTTCTGGGATACAATTTCCTGATTGGTCAAAATGGCGTTGCCCTGTTTTCTCAGCAAGGGCAATTTGTGGGCCACCGAGGTGGTGGGGTATTTGGATTGGTAGATATGATCGTGCTGCAATTCCCAGGCAATGGTTTCCGCCTGGTTGTTTTTTTGAGAGCGAAATGACCCGCTATCCACCTCTATCAATCCAATAATATCCGGATTGACGGATCCGATGAAATCCAGGATCTTTTTCATGTTCCCGTTGGTGTTTTTAAAATAGCCGCTGTAAGGAACCGGAAAGTGAAACTTCCTGCCAATTCCTGCTGCATACCGTATATTGTATAAAAGAAATCTCATAGAAGGGTCACATCCACACTCTGAAATAACCGAGCACAATTTCATTATTATAACGCATTAATCGCAAATGTAAAGCGATGACCGTTCAGGGTTCTGGGTTCAGAGGTTCAAAGGTTAAAGGTTAAAGGTCCTGAAACGTCTGATCAGCATCTAAGTTCCTCTGACTATTAATCTACCATTTCGTCGAATTTGAACCCTGAACCCGATGAACCGCGGAACCTTCTATCCTATACCAGATTAATCACCATTAAACCGGCATTCATGCGTTTGACGAGTAAACTAATTCCGTCGGCTTTCTTGTTTTGGTCGATCAGATTTTTGAAATCTTTCACTGAAGCAACATTTTGGTGATTGATTTCGATGATGAGATCACCCTGCTGAATACCGGCGGCATCTGCTTTGCTCTTGGGTGCCACGCCAACGACCATGACGCCTGCGGTATCCTCGAGGTTATAGCGACGGGCCAATTCCGGAGTTACGTCCGTTACACTAAAACCGTATTCGCCCTCTTTTTCCTTTTGGCCATTTTCCGAAACGGACGCCATGGTCAAGGGCCTTTTTCCGATTTGAACTTCCAGGGTCTTGGATTTACCGTTGCGTAAAATTGTCACTTTGGCTGTATCGCCGACACCCAGATTGGCCGCCAGGCTGGTCAGATCACGGCTGGTGTTGACCGCTTGGCCGTTAACGTCGGTAATAACGTCCTTGGGTTTTATTCCGGCCTGATCCGCAGGGTCTCCAGGGACCACGCTGGCCACCAGCACACCTGTTTTGCCTTTCAAACCATAGTAATCGGCCAGGTCTCCTTTAAGGTCCTGGATGGTTACTCCCAGCCAGCCACGGGTGACTTCACCGCTGGTTTTCAACTGGGTGACAATGCCTTTGGCCATGTCAATGGGAATGGCAAAACCGATACCCTGGCCACCGGCGATAATCATGGTGTTTATCCCAACGACCTCACCTTTCATATTGATCAGGGGGCCGCCGCTGTTTCCGGGGTTGATGGATGCATCCGTTTGAATGAAATCGTCATAGGGTCCGGAGCCGATGGCCCGGCCCTTGGCGCTGACGATACCGGCGGTTACGGTATACTGCAGTCCAAAGGGGCTGCCGATGGCCGTTACCCATTCACCTACTTTCAAATCATCGGAACTTCCAAGGGCAACGGTCGGCAGATTGCCTTTGGCTTCGATCTTGATCAGGGCAATATCGGTTACCGGATCCCGCCCGATCACTTTGGCCGGGTATTCGGTTTCATCCTTGAGAACAACTTTGATGGTGTCGGCACCATCGACCACATGGTTGTTGGTAACAATATATCCATCTTTATCGATGATGAATCCGGAACCCAGGCCCGGCTGTCTGAAATCCGGCCGGCGATCGGGTCCAAAACGATGGCCAAAAAAATCCGGGGATTGTTCGCCACCGCCGAAGGGATTTTTACCGAAAGGACCCAGAGCCGGTCCTCCGCCTTTAACGGTTTTTTCCACGCGGATGTTGACCACCGCCGGGCTGACGGTATCGGCCAGGGTGCTGAAATTTTGCGGCACCATTTTAACCGGCGCTTTTATGGCGGCTGTTGCCGGCGAAAGACCGGTTCCCAACAGCAGTCCGACCATCACGATCACGACAAGGTGTTTAGCGAATTTGAATGTCTGTTTCATTTTTACCTCCCTGTTTTGGTTATTGGCCCAAATTGGCCTTCTTGGACAGACTATAAATCCAAAAGTTAACGCCAATATGACGCCAGGATAACCAAAATGTTATCTAACGACAGGGAGGTTTAAAGAGGTATGGCAGGGGGGTCCTGATAGAAATAGTTAAAACCGGTTAAAATTCGTTCCCGTCACCTGATTTGAGCATCCTGGTAATCACGCGGTACTCCTGATCGGTTCCGTCATAGTCGTAGGTTGCACTTATGCCGAGTCATGGGGATTATTTCAAGCCGGCCGTTAAAATGTTCACTGACAATGTTGGCCGTCTCTTTGATACTCAAATCTTTTCTTAAAAAATACTTTGAATACACATTCGGATATCCCAGGCTGCGGGTAATCTTGAATAATTTTATTTGGACCTTCGGGTTCAGGCATTTGCGCAGGTTATAGGCGGTGTTGGCCGTATTAATATCAAACATGTGCGGATTGGCGTAAATCAATGAGGAAATCCGAAAACCCTGGCGGCCGTACCCGTCTGTTTGGTCGCTGAGCTTGAAGGCCGAGTCATTAATGAGCCGCAAAGGCGGCCGATCTAGCCGATCACTGCCTTCTTCAATCAGAATGGCGGGGACTAATGATGGCTGCCTCCCCTTTGAATTGCGGCACCACCTCCAGGAAACGATTAACAAATTCGTTGGTTGTCAGGGGTGAATCCGAGGCCACGAATAATGCATGCCCCTGATCCTCGGCCGGCTTGGCTGGCCGCGTAGCCTTTGATCAAATTTCCGGCGATGGAATTATGTTTGGCTTTTCTGCGAACGATTTTGAAGCGGCGGACGATATCGTCAGGTATTTTCGAGCTCTGATTTACCAGGGTGCAAGGTTTGTCAAATTGCTGTATAAACTCACCCAGTGTTTGCTCGATCAGCATTTGATGCCCAACGATGACAATATCATCGATGAGCTCGTTTTCAAAAAGCCTCTCGAGGGTATATTGAATCAGGGGTTTGCGAATCTGTCGGCCGTTTTCCACCGTCGAAAATTCGCGCAGTGGTTTGTAGCCGGTCTCAATAAATTTTTCTCCGTAATGTTCCGCCACAATGCGGCCATAGCGTTTTACTTCCCGCTTATTGTTATAACCGGCCATTACAATTGCACTAACCATATTCCTCCCATCTTTGCCGTACCAGATGCCTGTTTTAATCCAGTATGGGTTATTATTATAATCCTAATCATAAAAAATCAATTTATTCGTGCCAATTTTTAATAAAACACGTATCATGGATAATTAATACCATCACCTTGAAAACGGACAAATTCGGACCTAACTTTACAATCTAACCCGAATAAATCGGGAAATGCCTAAATTGAGCTAAAATTCCTAAAATGCCTAAAATTCCGGAGTCGCTACGCTCCGTCTTTATTCAAAATGTCCGATATCTTTGTAATCTTAGGCATTTATTCGATAGCTTGAAGGATTTTATCAGGAGGCCCATTCCATGCGCGTAATTAAAATTCTTATCTTAATCTGCATCTTACTTGTTTTTAACGGTCCAGTTTATGCTGCTGCGGATTCCGTTTATGACATAAACATCAACGTCCAGACGTTTGAGCTGGAAAACGGCATGTTGTTTTTGGTGGTTGAACGCCCGGCAACGCCGCAGGTCGCAATCCGCCTGGCGATTCGTGCCGGCTCGGCGCTTGAGGAAACTGGCAAAACCGGCATTGCCCATCTGCTGGAGCACATGCTGTTTAAGGGTACCAAGAATTTCGGCTCCCTCGACTACAAGAAGGATCAGGAGTTGCAGGCCCGGATCGAAGCGGCCTACCAGGTCGTGCTTGAGGAGCAAAGCAAACGGCAGCCGAATACGGCTGTGATTGAGAAAAAAGTTGCTGAAATGGAATCCTTGCGCCGGGAAGTACAAAAAATTTATGTCCCCAAGGCCTTTTCCGCACAGCTGGGCAAGAACGGGGCTGTCGGTGTCAATGCCTTCACAACCAAGGATCAAACCCAATACCTGGGTTCCATGCCGGCCGATATGCTGGAGCAGTGGTTCGCGCTTGCCAGCGAACAGATTTTTGAGCCTGCCTGGCGCGAATTTTACGTCGAAAAGGAGGTCGTTCAGCGCGAGTGGGCCTTTCGCTATATCAATGATCCGGGCGGTGCCGCCTGGCTGGATCTCAGCACCACCGCCTATTCCGCTCATCCCTATCGTAATCCGACTATCGGCTGGAAATCGGATATGGAAAAATATGCTACCCGGGACGCGATTGCGTTTCATAAAACCTATTATAACCCAACCAACGCGGTTTGTGTTCTGGTCGGTGATGTAACCCTCGAGCAGGCCAGGCGATTGGCTAAAACCTATTTTGAGCGCTATCCGGCCGGCAAACGAGCCCCGGAAACAGTTACCCGGGAACCGGTGCAGCAGGGACCCCGCGAAAGTATCCGCTATTTGAAAGGGGCCCGAACACCCCTTGTCAGAATCGGTTTCCATGGAGCCCGCATGGATACGAAAGATTTTTATGCCCTGGATGCCTTGACAATGATATTAAGTCACGGCCGCAGTGCGCGCATGGACCAGGAAATCGTTAATAAAGGCCTGGCCCAATCAGCCTGGTCCTACAATCCGGACAATCGATACGGCGGCATGATAATCTTTGGTGGGTCGCCCAACGAACCGGAAACCATTAAAAAGCAGGGGGCAAGCGATGAAGAAAAACGCCAGGCGTATCTTAAGGCCTGCGCCCAACTGGAAGAACTGCTTTTGGCCCAGGCCGAGAAAATGAAAACAGAGCTGGTTGCTGACAGCGAACTGCAAAGAATCAAAAAACTCAGCCGGCGTGATTTTATTGACCGGATGCGCAGCAACGAAGGTTTGGCCGGGGTCCTGGCCACCCTTGAGGTTCAAACGGGCTGGTCATACTTGAAGAACTATCTTGAGAAACTCGAGACCGTGACGCCTGAAGATATTCGGGCGGCAGCCATTAAGTACTTCACCACCGACAACAAGACCCGGGTCTATGTCATTCCCGGCGGCAAACCCGACCAGCCCTACGAAAGCTACAGCGAAGTGCGTTCGGTCACCGGCAGTGCTGCCGCCGCCACGAAACTTGTGCATGACACCAACAACCATTCGATTTATCCCACGCCAGTCGGCTGGAAGCACCCCCTTTCTTTTAATCGCAAACCCGAAAAAATTAATTACCCCCCGGCGGACACGATGGAGATTGCCGGGTCCAAAGTATTTTACCTGCCGGACAGGGAATTGCCCCTGGTGGATTTGGCCCTGCTTGTCAAGGCGGGATCCGTGGATGTTGATGAATCCAAAATGGGTTTAACCTCTCTGCTCAACGGCAGCATTATTCGCGGCGGCACCCAATCCTATTCGCCCGCGCAACTGGCCCTGGTGCTGGATGAAAATGCAATTCAACTCAGTGTGGCGGTTCGCGAGGAGGAGGCCGTTGTCCACCTTTCCGTGCTCAAAGATGACTGGCAGGCCGGATTGAACATTTTACAGGAAATATTGACGCGGCCGGGGTTTGATCCCCGCGTGATGGAAGTTGTCAAAACCCAGCAGCTGACAGGGCTTAAACGTCAAGGCGGCAATGCCCAGGCCGTGGCAGCCCGTGAACGGGAGATCTGGCATTTTGGAGGCCATCCTTATGGACGCGATCCCCTGGGGGCTTTGCAGACAATACCGGGCCTTTCCAGGGAAGATTTGAAACAATTTCTTGCGCAGTATTTTGTCCCCTCCAACATGGTGGCTGCAGTTGCCGGCGATGTCGATAAAGCTGAAGTCCTATCCGGTTTGGCTAAATTCTTTGACGCCTTGCCGCAAACCAGGGCCCCCGTGCGAAAACTGGCCGATCCTGAGAAAACAGAACCGGTGTTGGCCTTGATCCACAAACCCGGGCAGGTTCAGTCCCAGATTGCCTTGAGCCTGCCCAGCGTCAAACGCACCCATCCGGACTATTGGAAGATAAGCCTGCTGACGAATATATTCGGGGGCGACGGGTCTCTGATGTCTAAACGCTTAAGAGATGATCTTGGTTTGGTATATTCCGCCGGCTTTTATGAGACCTATAAATGGTCGGCAGGTGTATTGTTCGGTTACATTGGCTGCAAAGGGGATCAATCAGTCTCCCGCTATTTCTGAGACCCTCAAGATCATGAGAGCACTGGGGCAATCCGTCCCTCAAAAAGAACTCGACCAGAAAAGACTGGATGCCCTCAACAGTTTTGTCTTCAATGTCGATACCCCCGCCGATCTGGTGCGGGTGTATGCCCGTTACTATATGCGAAATGAACCCCTGGATACCCTTGAAAAAATTCAAGACGCCTTTTTCAGTGCTAAAAAAGAAGACCTGCGTCGTCTGGCCGCTGAATATCTGGTAGCGGATAATGTTCAGATTTTTGTTGTCGGCGATAAGAATATCAAAGTCAAAGGCAATGGGGGCAATGAGTCGACCCTGGAAGATATGCTCAGGGATCTGGCGGACTCACTATGGCTTGCCGTACGTTGAGCTCGAATTGCGTTAGCTGCCGTTCAAGGGTTCAGAGGTTCTGGGTTCAAAGTTCAAGATAGAGTAAAGTGTTTAGGGTTTGGAGGTCAGTGACCCCTTTGAAGCAAGATAATCCTGAACGGTGAATCCTCCAGTTGTTTAATCGAATCTTAACCTCCGACCCTAACCTTTAAACCCTCAACCCTGAACCTTTGAACCTCTGAACCCTGAACCCACGAAGCTTGAATTCCAGCCAGTGGTATGATATGCTGGTATCTGTCTGTTTATCTTGCCCAACCCTGACATTTCTGCTCTGGAAGCCTGCCCTTTGTTCCGTGGAACCGGTGGTCTCGTTTTATGGAGAGTCCCTAAAATGGAAGAATATGTTTGGATTTCCAAAGCCGCGCATCACCCCGTTTTCACCGATCGGGCCCATCCGATATTACGTCGCCTGGCTGACCACTATAACGTTAAGATAACCGTAACGGGATCCGACGATACCGCCACCGAACCCTATGTCAAAGCTGTTTATGATGCAATTGAGCGCAAAGTTGCCGGTATGATGGTAATCGGCTGGGGCAATGACGAAATTGTGCCCGCCATCGACGCAGCCGTGAACAGCGGTATTCCGGTTGTCTGTGTCGACAGCGATATCCCCGGCAGCAAACGCCTGGCTCATATCGGAACCGACTGGTTCCGCATGGGTTCGAAGATGGCGGACGAACTTGCCGCCCTGATGAACAAAAAGGGCCAGGTTTTAATGCTGGGAATGGTTGATCTTGACAATATGAAAGCGGGATTCCGGGGCTTTCAAGATCAGATTTCCCGCTATCCCCATATGGGTGTAATCGGCCCGGTTGATGACCTGGATGCCGGAAGCGAGCGGGCAGAATCCATCATTTCCAACTATCTTCAATCGTACCAGGGTCTGAACGGTATTGTGGGATTTGACGGCAACAGCGGTCCCGGTGCCGCCCGGGCGCTGGGAAAGTTGGGGATGACCCATAAGGTCAAGCTGGTTTGTGTGGATGCCGATAGCCCTCACCGGAAGTACCTGGAAACGGGTGAGATTGATGCGGCTTTTTGCCAAAAGCGAGAGACATTCACCTATCTGGCTTTTCAGTTGATTTATGACTATAACCACGGATCCAAAGTCACCGGTTATACCCCGGGAGCCATTAACATCACCGGCAATATCGACACCGGATTCACTATCGTCACCAGGGAAAACCTCGAGTACTTTGATTCCGAGAACAGCCTGGACCAGGCGATTCATCATCACGAGCTTTCCCAGCAACTGGCGCTGATATCCTCGATGGTTGAAAGTGTGGAAGAACTCGCCGTAGCGGCCGATGAGAACGGACGGATCGTATATACCAATGCTGCCTGCGAACGTTTTTGCGGCTACACCAAAAAAGAGATGGTGGGACTGAACCTGAAGGAGCTGTTTGATTTGACGTCATTGCAGAATTCTCAAATCCATCAGTGCCTCAAGGATGAGACCCCAAGAAATTTTGAGACCACGGCGATCAAGAAAGACGGGTCTTTGCTTCCGGTGCACATCAGTATCTCGCCATTGAGATCGGAGGGCTCCCCCAGGGGATGCACCCTGATCGCCTCAAATATAAGTGAACGCAAAAAATCACAAAAAGCGCTAATTGATTCCCATGTTCGGTTTCTCATGGTTCTGGACAGTATTGATGCCGATATTTATGTGTCGGATCTGGAAACCTACGAAGTCCTTCTGACCAACAGGCATATGCGGGAGAGCTTCGGTGAAGATCTGGTGGGTAAAACCTGTCACCAGGTATTCAGAAATGATTCTATTCCCTGCAGTCACTGCACCAACGATAAATTACTTGATTCAGACGGTAATCCCGCCGGCGTGTGCGTCTGGGAAGGAAAAAATCCCATTACCGGCAAATGGTACATCAATTACGACCGTGCCGTGAAATGGGTAGACGGCCGCTTTGTCAGGCTGCAAATCGCCACGGATATTTCGCGCATTAAAGATCTTGAAAAAGAGAGCCTTCGGATTCAGGCTCAGTTGCAGCAGGCCCAGAAAATGGAGGCCATCGGAACCCTCGCCGGGGGTATTGCCCATGATTTCAACAATATCCTTTCAGCGGTGATCGGCTATACCGAGATAGCCCTGGCAGACATTCCTGAAGACAGCTCTCAACACCGAAACCTGCAAGAGGTACTCAAAGCCGGAAGTCGCGCCAGGGACCTGGTTAAACAAATCCTGACATTCAGCCGCCAAACCGAACAGGAATTAAAACCGGTTCAAATAGATCAAATTGTCAGAGAGACCCTTAAACTGCTGCGGGCATCGTTGCCGACAACTGTAAAAATATCTCACGATATTCAGAGTGATTCGGCGGTACTGGCCGATTCCGACCCAAATCCATCAGGTCATTATGAATCTGTGCACCAATGCCGCACATGCGATGCGGGCCAAAGGCGGGCGGCTAAATATTGGCCTGTCCGACGTGGTGCTGGGTGGAAGTTTCCTGGAACGGCATCCCTATCTGGCACCGGGTGTGTATATCAAGCTGAGGGTGATCGATACCGGGCATGGAATGAAAAAAGAAACCCTGGATCGTATCTTTGACCCATTTTATACGACTAAAGAGCGCGGTGAAGGAACCGGTATGGGGCTGGCCGTGGTTCTGGGTATTGTAAAAAGTCATGGCGGTACCATTACCGTGGAAAGTGAAGAAGGGAAGGGGTCTACTTTTAACGTATTCCTGCCGGTTATCTTGCGGGAGATCGACTATGAAGTCAGAACCAATGAGCCGATACCCACCGGGACGGAACAAATCCTTTTCATTGATGATGAAAAATCACTGGTGGATCTTGGCCAGCAAATTCTGGAACGTTTGGGTTATAAGGTTACCATCCGTACCAGCAGTGTTGAAGCCCTGGGACTGTTTCTGGAGCAACCCGATAAATTTGATCTGGTCATAACCGACATGACAATGCCGAACATGACGGGTGATGAACTGGCTGGCGAGTTGATGAATATCCGTGCGGATATTCCGGTGATTCTCTGTACTGGATATAGTGAACGAATTTCCAAAGAGAGGGCCCACGCTCTCGGCATCAAAGAGTTTATCCTCAAACCCATCGTCATGCGTGAATTGGCCAAAACGGTGCGCAGCGTGCTGGATCATTGTCAGGGTAATGGGGCAAACAAATTATCAAACCCTCATTAGGCGCCCCTCATTTGAAGGGTCGTTCCTCCCACCAGGGATAAAATGCCGGCATATCTGTGCTTGGTTTGCCTGTAAACTTCGCCGGCCGTTTCTCTAAAAATGATGTGATGCCCTCTCTGGCATCCGCAGACTTGCCGGTAAGGTAAATAGCGCGTGATTCCACTTTGTGGGCTTCCATGGGGTGATCGGCTCCGAGCGTGCGCCACAGCATCTGGCGTGCCAGGGCGACGGATATGGCCGAGGTGTTGCCGGCTATTTCCGTGGCCAGCTCTCTGGCTGCCGGCAGCAGTTGATCCGGGGCATGATCGCTTCTGACCAGCCCGCGGGCTACGGCCTCATCCACCGAAAAAATACGGCCCGACAATACCCACTCCAAAGCCTGGCTGATACCGACGATTCGGGGTAAAAACCAGCTTGAACAGGCTTCGGGTACTATGCCGCGCCTGGTAAAGACAAAACCTAATTTTGCATTCTTGGCTGCAATCCTGATGTCCATGGCCAGGGTCATGGTAACCCCTATGCCCACGGCCGGTCCGTTAATAGCTGCAATTACGGGTTTGATCGATTCAAAAATACGCAATGTCAGCTGTCCGCCGCCGTCACGGTGCTCTTCCACCAGCATTTGACCGTCCCGTGATTGATAATCAAATGTTTCAGTGCCGGTTCCAAGGTCGGCGCCCGCACAGAAAGCACGACCGGCGCCGGTGACGATAATCGCCCGGACCTGATCATCTGAATCCGCCTGGTCAAATGCATCTATGAGCTCTTGCCTCATAAGCGGCGTTAAGGCATTGAGTTTGTCCGGTCGATTCAATGTAATGGTTAAGATATGATCCTTGACGTCATATATAATTTGTTCGTAGGCCATGGTGTCCCCCCATAGAAATGACTATTTTCGAATGACGATTGGCTATTGGTGACGATTTACTTTTGCACTTTTAATTAATTGTTAAAACGATCCAATCTGGGTCCAGGTTTAATTTCAGAGACTAATAAACGATAGAATTCAATCAATTGTCAATCGACAATCTTCATTCGACATTTATTTTGTAACAAGGGGATCTGCGGCGGTTTGTCAAAATCCTCACTATTGACAGTAATTGCTACTTTACATATAATTTATAGACAATCTTTTACTGTTGGCCCTTGTCTTCATTAATGATAATTGTAGATCTAGATGGGATATCGTAAAAGGTATTTATTGCAGGAGGGGAATGGTGAGACTACTAACGCGTTCTGATTTTGATGGTTCAGTTTGTGCGGCGCTGCTTCAGGAACTTGGCTTGGTAGAAGAAATTCTCTATATTCATCCCAAGGATTTGCAGGATAATAAAATCGAGGTGACCGGGGATGACATCATCGCCAACGTTCCCTTTGTAGAAGGCTGCGGCTTGTGGTTTGACCATCATTCCAGTGAGCACGAACGGCTTGAACTGACAGGAAAGATCAAAGGTGCCAGTGAGCTTGCGCCCAGTGCCGCCCAGGTCATATATGAGTATTACAATAAAGATAAGAACTTCAGCGGCAAGCTCAAAAAATTTGAAAATCTGATTGAGATTGTTGGCATCGCCGATTCCGCCCGGTTCAGACGGGACGATATACTGGATCCCACCGGATGGACGATGCTGGCGTTTATCGCCGACCCCCGGACCGGTTTGGGGTACAAACGCTCATTTCGCATCAGCAATTCCGAATTGATGAAAAAATTGCCCGAATTACTGCGCACTAAATCTGTAGACGCAATCCTGGCCATGCCTGATTTCCAGGAACGGATCCAGGTTTATCGTGAGGAAACATCAAAGTTTAAGGCGCTGCTTGCCCGGCACACACGGGTCGAAGGCGATGCGATCATTATCGATTTTCAGGGGGTGGATGAAATACCGGTGGGCAACCGGTTTTTAGAATACGTTTTGTATCCCGAGCAAAACATATCGTTGCGAATCGTCGACGGAAGGAACAATGAGTTTGCGATGATCGCCGTGGGTCATAGCATCATTAATCGAACCTCGGTAGTGGACGTCGGTTCCCTGGTCTTGAAATACGGCGGCGGCGGTCACAAACAGGTCGGCACCTGCCAGGTAAAATATGATGATGTCGACAGGATCGTGGCTGAGATGCTGCAGGTTATCAACGCTCGCTAGTGTAGAGTCACCCAAAGTTAAAGTGCCAATTAAAAAATAGCGGAGTCTTTGAATATAGAAAATCCCAAGCACCAAATCACAAATAACAAATAATGTCCAAATTCCAAGCTCCAATGATCCGCAGTTTCGGATTTGGGTTTTGGAATTTATTTGTATTTTGTAATTTGAGATTTGTGATTTAAGTGAATTTTTTATAGGCATAACCCAGGCGGTATATAAGCAACTCCTCATTTATGGCAAATTCCTATTGGTGGTCTCATTATGATTGTATCCACCAGCCGGCCCTATTTTGCCCCTTTCCCCGGATTTTTCTCCCGGGTTTACCACTCTGATATCTTCATTATTCTCGACAATCTGCAATTCCCCAGGGGGACGACCTGGATCACCCGCAACCGCTTAAAAAATGACCAGGGAACCCTGTGGATGACGGTTCCCGTTTGGAAAAAAGGATTGGGCCTGCAAAAACTCAATGACGTTCGCATCTGTCATGACAGTCATTTGCAGGCAAAGCACCTGAAAAGTTTTAAGCAGGCCTATGCCAATGCCCCGTATTTCTCCGAACATCTGCCATTCATCAATTATATCTTTTCAGCCGGAGTCGAGCGGCTCCTCGATTTCAATATGGCGATATTTCGTCATCTGATGCTGTATTTGGGTGTCGACACTGAGATCCGGCTCCTTTCCGAGTTGAATATCAGCGCCAGCGGGGAGAGGCTGCCCATTGAAGTTTGTCAATATTTTAAGGCGTCCTCCTATCTGGCCCCTGCTGCCGCCGCAAATTATCTAAACCCTCGGTTATTTGAAAATGCCGGACTTGAACTATCCCTCCATAAACCCAAACCCTGTGTTTATCCCCAGCTGTGGGGCAATTTCCTCCCTGACCTGTCAGCCTTTGACTTGATATTTAATTGCGGTCCCAGGGCCCTGCGCGATAATGCTGGCGGCTCCTAAGCGGCCGAGGAACTGCCAACAGGTAAAGCCGGATACTTTCCCATAGGCTTATACGAACTAAGGTGTCAGGTTTCAGGTGTCAGGAATAAGAGCATAAGAGCTATATCCTAGTATTCAAATCGCAAACAGATAGAGACTTTATTCGGCAGTCATTTTCGCATTGAATATCGTTTGTTTACCACGCTGACCAATCCTGCACCTGACACGTAAACCACCAGTCTTAATTAGGTGTTTATCCAGAATAACAAGTCGGGTCCTAATTTTCAAATGTATTTCTGGATATACTCCTCCAGGTCATCAAGCAGCCGCTGCCCATGATCATCCAAATCACCGGCCTGTTTCAACTTGGCAATTTCTGCAAGAGCGCCTGAGGGCGTCGTGCGCTTGTCTCCCCGGTAGTCACCAATGGCGTCCTCTTGTGATAGAGGATTTATCCGTTTCATGTACGCACGGTGATCTTCATCATATGGGCAGAGATTGTCTTCATAATAGTTCCGATAGATGATCCGTCGTGCCAGTGTCCGGGCCACCGGGCTTGAAAATTGAGATATGATGGTTGCTTTCTGATCCAGAGAAGCTTTGTGAAACATGCGGCAACACTTTTCGTCGGCCCGGGAATAAAATCCAATTTGATAGAGGGCGGCATCCGGGTCAAGATCCGGTATGAAGGGATAGCGGAACTCGCGGTAATAGGTGACGATTTTCTGAAATAAATCCGGATTTTCCTGCAGCCAACTGAGATTTTCTTCGAAAACCGCGCTGCGCTCCTCTCCGATAAGCTTCCAGTAGCGGTCCTGGGGGGGCAGCAATATCGCGGGCTCCCCCATTCGTTTGCGGATAATCCAGGATGTTTCAGCAATGGTATCGGAGTTGGTCTGGCGAAGCTGGGGCAGATCCATCCGCAACCACAAGGTCTGGTTGGAATAGGGGATTGAGTTCCCGATTGATATCACCGGTACCTGATAATTTTGCCCCGGACCGAACTCCCCGCTGACTGCCAATGCCTGGTGGTGGTTGCCAGAGCCGCTTTGAAACGCAATGGGCAACTCCCCCATGCGATGCGCATCTGTTTCCTTGTCGAAATAGCCTTCTAAATACTGCCACATTTTCCGTTTCTGGTAGAAGCGGCGGGCAAGTTCCACGGTGGTGGCCACATCCACCATGGCCTCATGGGCGCGCCCGGTTGCCATTTGATTGGCGGAACCAATGTTTTCCAGCTTTAAAGAGGGTTTATCGTCGATTTCGGGCCAGGTGATGACATCTCTTTTGTACAGCCAATACAAAACGGCCATTGGAAACAAGTCCATGCGGCGACAGCCATTTTTGAACTGGTGGGTATAGGGCGGAAGCAGATTTCTATGAAAGGAAAACCTTAACACCTCGTCGTCAAAGCCCAGGGTGTTATATCCGAGGCTGATGGTGCCGGGCTGGTTCATCAACTGGTGGATCTGTTCGGCGGCCTCATATTCACGCATGCCCCTGGCGGGATCGGAAACGAAAATTCGATTGGTTAAAATCGCCCGGGGAGATGGAACCACATCCGGTCTCAAATTTACCGAAATGGTGTGGCGTTCAAACTCATTCAGTCCTTGGTCCGTGCGAATAGCTGCAAACTCGAGCATTTGATCAAAGGCCTTGTTCAACCCGGTGGTTTCAATATCATAAAAAAGATAACTGTAGTCCATGGGGCGTCACTTTTAACCTTTCCTAGAATTGGTTCAGATTACTATCTGTACCAAATTCAGCAATCTAACAAAATTTGTCAAGGAAAAGCTGTGATTCCGGTTTCGATTGGCTTGCATTTCAATCTATGGGTTTTTAATAAATTTGCGGGTATTTCTTTGGGCTAAGGACGAGGGTTTAAGGTGTCAGGTGTCAGCAGGACGAAGAGAAAATGCAGAGGGAGGGAAAAGACCCAGGCAGGCATTGGGTGTCAACCTTGGTTTCAAATCTTTCAGTCAGGTCTGGATTTCGAAATCCTGACACCTGAAACCACAAAAATTTATTTGAGGTATTTTTAGCGCGTTACACCTCTTACCTGGTTAGGCAATACGAAACTTCCGCAATTAGCTGGCATCGATGCTCAAATCTTTACGATCGTAACCAAATTCCTCTAGAAGCTTTTGCGCCGTTTTGAAAACTTCATCGGGGGTCATTCTCATTTCGACAAATATGTCGGTGCCCTTAATTTTTTCGGGTATTCGCAGCTGATCTGAATAACGGGAAAAGCATGTTTTTTGATCGTCAGAAATCCAGAGGACTTTTTCGAAATCTTTGGTATGGGTGGATGCAAAAAAATCACCGAGGGTCGGGAGCACTTCATCCCAGCCGCCAACCTGGTATTTGTGACCGTTAAAGCGAAAGGAGCGAATCGACATATCCGCAAAGGATTGATTGAGTTCCACCGGTTCTGTTTTACGGGTAACTCTGGGAGTTTTTGGTCTTGCCGAGGCCAGTTCGTCATCTAAATCCAGTATGTCGGTTGCCATGGTGGCCGAGGGCGGTGCCGCCCCGGTCCCGGCGACATTTTTTACCAACCATTTGTCCATGTGTTTATCCAGAAATTTTTGAATCGATTTGGGATCGACTTTATACCGGCAAAGCTTTTCGGTTTGTTCGCTCAACAGTTCGACAAATATTTTGTTGGGCTGGGAGATAATCTGGTTCCAGGCTTCCGGCAGGAAATTTGCCGCCAGTTTTTGCCGTTTCTTTTGAAAAAGGGACTTGGCCGCTTTCAGGGACTGGCCCCGGGAGACTTTTGTTTTGGTCAGTAAATCAACCAGATTGGGAACAAAGGTTTCTGGCTTTTGCTTAATTAAATCAATGGAATAAAACCATTTTCGCTGCCAGCTGCCGTTGGTTGATATTAAATAAAACCACCAGGTAATGCCGTTGGTCAATACCGCCAGGTTGACACCTTCCCGCGATGCAAGATTAACCAAAGATTTCTGATGGCTATCGAGCTTTGAATGGACCCTTTTGACTTCGATAAAAACTTTATTGGTATTCTTGATTCGCAGGGCATAGGACACATTGGTGGAGTTGGCCGAATAATCCGGATACACCTGCTCCACATTAAAAATGTCCCATCCCAGAAATGACAACAGCCGCAGGACCACTGCCTGTTTGGTAGAGGCTTCGTCAAACGTGGATAATTTCTTGTTGGATTTCAGTTCCTCAATAAATGATATTATCTTTTTTTCCATGCTTTCCTCCGATTCTATAATTTTATCGGTAATTAAAGGCAAAACTTGAGAAGATTTGATGGCATTGACATTTTTTATGGGCAGCGTCTGAAAGTTGATACTATCGGCAAAACATAATAGGTCTGGTAGCCCTAAAAACACCCGGGCTATTGAAAAAAAAATGTCAACTACTATAATGATTTGAAATTCCAGTAGAACGATGACGGGGTGTAACTGGATTTCAAGGAGAGGCAAAATGAAGATATTGATATGCGCCGACATGTTTCCGGCCATGATTGAAACCGTCGCCCGGCTTCTGCCTGAAGACGAGGTGCGCGTCTGTTTGCATAAAGAGGTGCCTGCCCAGGCGCCCTGGGCCGAAGTGCTGAACCAGGAGCCGCCCGCAGCGGACCACCCCCTGGTCAATCACCCGGCGGTTGTTGTCACGCCCCACACAGCCGGGATCACCAAACAATCATTCGATGCCCTTGGCCGTGCCGTGGCAGACAACGTCGAAAGGCTCAAAAAGGGAGAGCCTCTGCAGAATCTGGCTGCCAGTTAAGTGGTGGTCTAATATATGGTCTTGAAGACCCATGCCAAAACAGGGTATGTATGCTGGAATCGGTATGTGGAGGAACTGGAAAACTCTTTTTCAGAAGTGGTTTTGAAACCACTTATCGTGTTATGGCCCGGAATTATTTTTTGAATTGTGCCACACGCTGCATAGCAGGGGTGACAATAATCATGGAACTCATGTGCAGGACAGCACACTATTCAAAGCTGAAAAAACTGTTTATCAACCGGACAGGCCCTTCCGGCTCTTCATAGAGGACAAAGGAAAATTGCCAAATTATGAAACGATCAATAATTATAAGCACCGGACGGTATGTACCGGATCATCATGTAACCAACGATGATTTAGCCCGGATTCTGGACACCTCGGATGAATGGATCCGGCAACGTACCGGGATTGAGGCCAGGTACTGGGTAAAAGAAGGTGATGACGTGGGGACGTCAGATCTGGCACTGGAAGCATCAAAGATTGCCCTCGAGGGGGCCGGTTGGCAACCCACCGATCTTGATCTGATTGTATTCGCCACCATGACCTCGGACACTTATATACCGGGTTCAGGCGTCATTCTGCAGCATAAGCTGGGGGCTAAAAAAGTCCCGGCGCTTGATGTTCGCCAACAATGCACCGGTTTTCTGCATGGATTGGAATTGTGTGATGCCTATATCCGAAGTGGCAAGGCCGCAAGAATCCTGATGGTCGGGGCCGAAACCCAGAGCCGGTTTCTGGAATTGACTACCCAAAATCGTGATACAGCCGTTATTTTTGCCGATGGTGCCGGCGCAGTCTGCCTGGAGGCCCAGGAGACAGACGCGGAAACCGGTATTCTGGCATCCGTCTTTCATGCCGATGGAAAATATGCGGATGTTTTAAGGGCGGGAATCCCGGCCCAGAAAAGTGGCCCGGTCATGAATGCGGAGGTTCTGGCCAAACAAGAGTATTTCCCTTACATGGACGGCGGAACCGTTTTCAAACTGGCGGTCACCTTACTGCCGAAACTGGCCGCAGAGCTGCTGGAAAAAGCCGGTATTCAACCGCAAGAGCTGGACATGGTCATTCCCCACCAGGCCAACTTGCGCATAAATGAAGCTTTCAGGGAGCGCATGAAAATCCCGGCGGAAAAGGTCTATAATAATATTCAGCAATATGGGAATACCACCGGCGCCACGATTCCCATCGCCCTGGATGAATTGATGGAGAAAGGAATGCTGAAGTCCGGCGACAATGTTATGTTCATCGGCCTGGGCGCAGGCCTTACCTGGGGCGGGGTTATATACAGGTTGCCCTGAGTTGAGCGATGGTTGCGAAAAATAGCCCTTTTGCCACTTCTCAGGGGATTGTCCTGCGCATTATAGCTTTTCTTTCTTTCATCCCGGCAGTTTGAAAAGATTCCGGATCAATCTCATAGAGGTTTAAATGCCCGGCAGATGCATATGAACTGGTGTTGGGAAATACCCTGCATTTTATCGTATCTCCCACATTAAAAAAGTCATAATTCGTTTTTGAAATATTAACTATTATATTTTCCTTACTCTCTGACGCGACTATAAAAGAACCGGCGACTTTTTTGGTAAGTTTCCCACATATAACATATCCTGGCTTGCGACGTTTATTCAGTGATAAAAAATTATAACCGCTAATAGTCAGATTGGAATAACCAGGATTCCCTGCAGTCAGCACCATATTTGGCTTTAGAACAACCTTTATTATATCGCCTTCTTTTATCAAGCCCTTTTGAATGATTTCATCGGGTATCGATTGTATCGAGTACTCCCTGTTACCGCCCTTAAGGTCAAGGCTATTATCCCTGACGATTACTTGCTACACCATATACCGTAAACGGTTTGGTCCTTTCATAGTCTCTAATAATCTTGTTGCATGTGGATATATATTTTTTGGGAACGCCGCTTTTTTCCTTCGCCGACTTTGCGAAATCAAATGCTTCACCGATAAGGGTTTCAGATTTGTCTTTGTCAGCATGCATTAAAGCATCTTTGTATTGTTCATATTTCGTAATAGCCAACAGGAAGAAAGGGACCCACCACTCCGGTAAATCTTTTTTAGCGTCTATTAATAATTTTTCTTTTCTTTCATCCTGGGCTGAATCAATGGCCCTTGCATAATTTTTTAATAATAACTTCTGTGCGCGCTTCTTTTCATCTTCGGATTTGCTTTTCTGGATACGTTTTTTATTGGTTTCAATCGCCTTATAAACATTTATGCGCTCATAGAGCCATCCAAGGCCTTGAGAGTCATCTGCTGTGGCACCAGCGGGCAGGCAGAAATAAGCCAATAAAATAAAATAAATTAGAAACATCTTATATTTCAAAAATTTCATTATATTGTTGCCTCGCGTATCGGATGCCTTTTGCCGAATGTTGTTCTTTTTTTAAATTCATTCCCGGTCAGAAATTCTGAAAATACCAATATGGATATAGTTCGGCAAAATTGATTCTAACTTTAGCAAAAATGAACGGGTATCGGGCCACGGTGAGCACCCGGCAAGTGACAACGCAGCCCCTAAAGACCAAAGATTAGGTGAGGCCTGGTTGGGGAAAAAACGGGAAGTCGTACTTCAAATTCAAATCTTATTGTGATGGGGAAAGCATTCTTATCGTGGCACCGTTAGGAGATGGAGGTTCCATATAAATTGCGAATTGACACCAAGAATTTCAGTCTATACTTTAAATTTTATCGGGTTTCAGTCTTTCGTAAAATAGTGATGACCGCGTGGCTGATCAAAAGGCATGTTGCATCCTACTTGTGCGGCAATCTTTGCGGGCCTTTTTATAATTATCGCCGCCACCGCGTGGGGCAGCGAAGAAATAAAAAAGAAGGAAATTCGGGTTTTCATCGAACGGCAAGTCCTGGTTGCCCTGGAAAATGGTGAGGAAATCTACAGTTTTGATATCGTTTCCGGCCGTGACGAGAAGGAAACAACGACCGGCAGGTACAAAATCTTCTGCAAGCACGAGAAATACACGTCGAAGACATACGGCTCCGAGATGCCCTATACCATGGTCTTCACCAAAGATGGCAAGGCGATTCACGGTACAACCATGGCCACCCTCCGATCCTATCTGCATAGCTACCTGACAGAATCAGTGGGCTCACAGGGTTGTGTCGGCTTGACGGACGATAATGCCAAGGCCCTGTTTGACTGGGCACCCGTTGGGACCCCTGTCATCGTGATAAACAAAGAAGAATGAATAGCCTGGTTTCTTACAAATAGTGCTGACTCATTGACCGCTTGTTCAGACCGCAGTCGGCAAGCATAATGGCTTCCAGTATCACATGTTAATCCACAGGAGCGATGGAGAATAGGAGGATCTGATGCCCGCCAAAGCGCTTTCGGAAAAACCGCCAAAGGTTGTTCTCGTTTTACGTGATCTCCCAAATCAGCAAGGGCAAAAACTGGGCAAGCTGGACGATTGTGGTAATATTTATCTTGGCCATCCCGTTAACAATCCTGCCTGCCTTTGCATCGTTTTCTCCCTATCCAGTTCACACAATATTGGGATTTATACAAATTGCATTGTTTATTACCGGAATGGCATTTTTATTTCATCCCAGTTCATCCAGTTGGTTCGGCACGGATAAAATGTCCAAAAAGGTAGAACATTAACGGGGAAGAGCAGGGGGCGCCCACGGTGAGCGCCTGGCAATTAACGATGGTGGCCGCCGATAGCCCTGTTACTTGACTTAAAGTGATGCTTTTCGGACCCAAAAGGACGGTTTAAGAAAAAGCCAACCACTGGTCCCCAATTTCATATTATTTATGGCCCGCCTTCGCCTTTGGCTTCGACGCGGCAGTCTTCGCTTTTTCATTGCATTCAAAAGCGAAGGCTGGTCGGGGCGAGAGGATTTGAACCTCCGACTTCCTGCTCCCAAAGCAGGCGAAGCCCCATTAAACACGTTATCTAACTTATTAAAATTAAAACATATTCTCGTCTACCAATTTTTCAATATCTATTTCCACATTGTGTGCATGCCGTGCATAATATCAGTAAGTTACGCATACTGTTAGCACAAAAGGGTACATATAGGGAACATCGAACGAAAAAGAGAGCAGGGTATAAATTTAGATTTCCTGAATAATATTGTTTTTGAGAAATAATAGAACAGAAAAAATTGTGAGAGTTTATTAGAAACCATATTTTAATCTTCGCATCTCAAACGCCTGTTTACCACCTTCTAAAAGATCCTCAACCATTTCACGCACCGGTTCCGAATCAATTGATCCCATTTTGTCAATTGGAATTTCTGCATGTTCATGACCAGCATCGGCAGATGGTACTAAACCCAATATGAGTTCAGCGTCACCCAAAACTGGTACATTGGCATTGTGGGTTGAAAATATGAATTGACGTCGACGCTTTTCCTCTCGCATTTTCGGAACAACGCTATCCGTAATAAACCTGTTATCCAGATCATCTTCTGGCTGATCCACAACTCAAAGGTGCATCTGATTCCAGTAGGAGCAGCAATCAGTACAGCTGTTGCTTTCTGCCCAGTTGAGAGTTGTGATAATTCTTGCCAGTATGCATCTTGGCCTTCAGCAGCGACATTCAGTTCAAGTGATGTGGTTGTCGGCAAGTCAAGTTCTTCTAATTGAAGAAGATCATCTGGATCAGCAGTTCAGCCAAACGTTCAGCTTGAGATGGTGGAAGACCATAACTTCTTAATCAGATCATCTTTGCCTGATTGGCATGCTTTTGCGAATTCAACCAGGGATATAGCAGGTCGTTTTTTTCAAAGCATTCGATTGATTCAGCTAACCTGCCGCCTATTTTATCTTTTAGAAATTGAAAAAAAGGTTCAAGAGATCCAGCAGGTGATACCTGGACTCTGACACGACCTTTTAGCTGTCGGCTAACCTTCTTTGCGGCCTTATTCAGGGCTTGAAATTCATCATTCTTTGAATCTTCCCAAGCCGCTAATAATTTCCTTCTCATCTAATTGTTGGTCGATATTTTTTAGTAAGCTTTTCTTTTGAACTTTAAGTGGGGTTAGTTGGCCAATTTGTTCTTTCAGCTGGATAAATTCAGCCCCATCGATTTTTTCCTTTTGCAGATCACGAATATTTTCTCGTATTCTTCATTTACTCTTTCTTTATGTTCATTCCATTTTATCTGAATAGGTTCAAGTTCTTTACCAACAGTTTCAATTGCAGTCTCTAGGCTTAAGGATTTTCATTTCCATGACCTAAGACACACTTTTTGTTCTAATTTGATATTATCTGGAGCAGGGCTTAAAGAGATCAAGGAAATGATCGGTCATAAAGACATATCCATGACCGATAGGTATTCCCACCTTACATATGAGCATAGAAATAATAAGGCAAAAGCTTTTGGCTGAACATTATGATTCAAAAAACTAAGAGTGGGGAACATATAGGGAACATAAAGCCCAAAATCCACACAAAAAAGCACTTTGAGGATTGCTTCTAAGTTGCTTGAAATTATTGGTCGGGGCGAGAGGATTTGAACCTCCGACTTCCTGCTCCCAAAGCAGGCGCGCTACCAGGCTGCGCCACGCCCCGATTTCGAATCAGGCGGGTTTCACTATCATGCTCCGGCTTTTGTTGCAAGCTATATTCCGGTCACTGGTTCCTTGTAGCTGGATACTGGTCTCTGGCATCTGGTCACTGGTCTCTGGCTGACGCTCCCGAGCTATCAGTTGCCAGGAGCCAGCAGGACCGTGACAGATAAGACCGAACCAGCATCCAGTCTATCTTTCATTTTGAGCGATAAAGTCCTCAATTCCCAGGCGGATTTGCTCGGCCATATCCATCAGGAAACCCTGATCGCGCAAGTTTTTTTCCTCGGCGGGATTGGTCAGATATCCGACTTCAATTAAGACGGCCGGCATGGCCGCACCCTGGAGCACCACCAGGGGGGCCCTCTCTATCCGGCTTTGGACAGCCGTGATGGCTTTAAGGCGGTCATCGATCATGCCGGCCAGAACCCGGCTCCCTGCAACGTGGCTGATTTGAATATTTTTCCATAAAATCGGTGTGTTAGGTTTTTTATTGGCAGATGACGGCGCAGGGTCTTTGGCGGCACCAGGGCCTGAACTGGTCTTATAATAATAGATTGAGGTGCCGGTGGTGCTGTGTATGAAACTGCCGCCGGTATGAATTGAGATGAAAATATCTGCTTTCAGGTGATTGGCCACAGAGGTCCGGTTATCAAGATCCATTCCGTAATCATCGGTACGGGTGAGAACGACCTTGAATTCCGGTTCTAGTTTGGCTGCAATCAATCGTGCCAGCTCCAGGGTGATCGTTTTTTCCAACGTGTCGTCCGGTCCCCTGGCGCCGCTATCCTGTCCGCCGTGGCCGGGATCGATAACGATGATATGCTTAAACGCTTCAAACAAGCGTTGTTTGGCGATGGCCTGGGCTGTGCAGCCGAAAAACACCAAGGTTACGATCAGGGCCAAGCCTAAAGGCCGCTTTATTTGAACAACCGATTTCAACATCTGCATTTTTAGAAATTGCGACACAGTCTGCTCCGCGTAAGTGACAATCATTTTGCAGCTTATTTTTAGGACACAACACCGTCAAAAAATCAATAAAACCTGTTGAATATCGTCTGATATTGGTATATGCTCGCCGCCTTTTAGCCGGGAGCATTTGTACCGGCGTCAGGCAGGCGTTTTAGCCGCTATTCACATTGACAATATCACGATTGTCTCTTATACTGGTATCTAACGAAATCGGGTATAAAGTCAAGTGGCTAGGTTTGTCCGGGGGTACTATCTCATAAAAATTATTCACGGTATTTTGAGTGTGCGAGAGTGGCGGAATTGGTAGACGCACTGGACTTAGGATCCAGCTCTGGCGACAGAGTGGGAGTTCAAGTCTCCCCTCTCGCACCATTCTGAACATTCCGCGCTGGTTACATAATCCATAAATACGATAACATAAAAACTCACCGCTAAGTGCGCAGGGAAATTAAACCGTTTTATAATCATTATGACCTCTGCGGTCCGGGCGGATTCTGTACTTACTAAAAATCCGATAAAGGCAACACTATTTGTGACTTTATGCACTAAGTGCCTGTGGAGGGGGGAGTTCTCAGGTGCTTAAGCTATTAGAAAGGATGAAAATGCAAGTTTCCGTAGAAGATATTAACAGCGTCAAAAAAACACTTCATATTGAAATACCTGAAAAAGAGGTCGTGCGCGAGCTGGACAATGCCTATAACGCCCTTAAAAAAAATGCCAAGGTAAAAGGCTTTCGACCGGGAAAAGTGCCGCGTTCGGCATTGGAGCGGTTATTTAAAAAGGATGTGCATGCCGATGTAACCTCCAAATTGATCCAAAGCTCCTTTTTCGAGGCCATCCAGGAGACCGAGCTGAAAATCGTGGGAAATCCCCAGGTCGATCCTCCGGAACTGGAGGCAGCGGGCTCCTATAAATATGATGCGACGGTTGAAATTAGGCCTGAAATTGATGATTTTGATTTTAGCGGCATGAAGCTTAAGCGGACGAATTATGCGGTTTCCGATGAAGAGATCGATGCCCAGCTAAAAATGCTTCAGAAAAATTTTGCCCGCCACGAGAAAATCGGTAAAAATCGCGCGGCGCGTGAGGGTGATTTCGTTCTCATCGATTTTGAAGGGTTTAAAGACGGCAAGCCTTTTGGCGAAACTGCCAAAACCGAAAATTTTAACTTGAAAATCGGTGAAGGACCCGTACTTAAAGACTTTGATGACCAGCTGGCTGGTATGAAACCCGGCGATAACAAAGAATTCAATATTACCTTTCCTGATGATTATCATAATGAAAAGCTGGCCAAACTGGAAATTTCCTTTCAGGTGACCCTCAATGAGATCCGGGAAGAGGTACTGCCGCCCCTTGACGATGAGCTTGCCAAAAAAGCCGGTCCGTACGAAAACCTTGACGCTTTAAAGAAGGTCATCACCGAAAACCTGGATCAGGGATATGCCAAACGGATCGAGCAGGAATTGCATGAGCAAATCTTCAGTGAATTGATTTCACGAACGGAATTTGAAGTACCGGATTCAATGGTTGATATGGAACTGGAGGGCATTGTCGAAGAGGCTGTTCGTTCTTTTTCCTATCGCAATATCACCCTTGAGGAGTTGGGGCTTACCCGGGAGTCCATTGCTGAAAAATATCGTGACGTCGCCTTCAAGCAGGTTAAACGTCATCTGTTGCTCGGTAAAATGATTGACCAGGAGAACCTCGAGGCCTCCAATGAAGAGTTGGAAGATGGCCTGAATGAGATGGCCGCAAACTTCAAGCAGCCGGTTGCGGAAATTAAAAAATATTACGACGAAAACAAAGATAAGCTCGAGTTTTTTAAACACACCCTACTTGAAAAAAAGGCGATCAAGCTTATCATTGAGAATAGTCAGATTGAGGATGTGGACCCTGAAGAAGCGGGAGCTGACGACAAGGAAAATAAGCAAGCCGATACAAATGATTGACAATTGACGATCGATAAAAGGAGATACTCTGTGCCACTTATACCCATGGTCATCGAGCAAAGCAGTCGCGGCGAGCGGGCTTATGACATATATTCAAGATTGCTCAAAGACAGGATTATTTTTCTCGGAAGCCAGATGAATGATGAAGTTGCCAATCTTTTGATTGCCCAACTTCTGTTTTTGGAGTCAGAAGATCCTGACAAAGACATCAATTTTTACGTTAATTCCCCCGGGGGCCTGGTTACTGCCGGTATGGCTGTCTACGACACCATGCAGTATATCAAGCCGGACATAACCACTGTTTGCATCGGCCAGGCCGCGAGTATGGGCGCTATACTGCTGACCGCCGGAACAAAGGGGAAACGGTATTCGCTGCCTAATTCCCGCATTCTGATCCACCAGCCCATGGGCGGTTTTCAGGGGCAGGCCTCTGACATTGAGATCCAGGCCAGGGAAATCCTGCGAATGAAAGATACATTGAACCAGATACTGGTTCATCATACCGGTAAAAAATTAAAGCAGATACAAGTGGATACGGATCGCGATTTTTTTATGTCCGGTGAAGAAGCCAAAGAATACGGAATCATCGATCATGTGATCACCACCCGAGACGACCTCGACAAATTAGAAGTGGCGGAGGGTTAGCATGCCAAAGAAAAAAGACGAAAATGATAATTTGTTTTGTTCCTTTTGCGGTAAAAATCAATCAGAGGTCAGAAAACTGATTGCCGGTCCTGCGGTTTATATTTGCGATGAATGCATCCAGCTTTGCAGTGAGATTATAGAAGAGGAGAGCGAAAAGGATGCCAAGGATTCGGAACAGATTATGGTTCCGAAGGAAATCAAAGGTAAACTGGACGGCTACGTCATTGAACAGGAATCCGCTAAGAAAGTGATGTCCGTTGCGGTTTACAACCACTACAAGCGTCTTGATCCAACCTTTAACACGGGTGATGTTGAAATTCAAAAGAGCAATATTCTCCTAATCGGCCCGACCGGCTGCGGTAAAACCCTCCTGGCTCAGACGCTGGCCCGTTTCTTAAATGTGCCGTTTACCATTGCCGATGCCACAAGTTTGACCGAGGCCGGTTACGTCGGCGAAGACGTTGAGAACATCATTCTGTCTTTGCTCCAAAATGCCGACTATGACGTGGAAAAGGCCAAGCGCGGCATCGTTTACATTGATGAAATTGATAAAATCGCCAGCAAAACAGACAATCCCTCGATTACCCGGGACGTATCCGGTGAAGGTGTCCAGCAGGCATTATTGAAAATTATCGAAGGAACCACCGCCAGCGTACCGCCCAAAGGCGGCCGCAAGCATCCCCAGCAGGATTTTGTTAAGGTGGACACCTCCAACATACTTTTCCTTTGTGGAGGAACGTTTAACGGCCTTGAAAAAATCATCCAAAGAAGGCTCGGTTCCAAAATGATGGGATTCGGTGCCAAAATCGTTCAGGAGAAAGAAAGAAGTATCGGCGACATTTTGAAAGAGGTACGACCAGAGGATTTAATTAAATTCGGGCTGATCCCGGAATTCCTGGGTCGCCTGCCGGTGGTTGCCACTCTGGATGAATTAAATGAAGATGCGCTGGTTCGAATCCTGACGGAGCCAAAAAATGCGCTTCTCAAGCAGTTTAAACAATTGTTTGAAATGGAAGGCGTTAACCTCAGGTTAACCGATAGCGCCCTTTTAGCCATCGCCAAAGAGGCCCAGAAACGAAAATCAGGGGCTCGAGGGCTGCGCGCGATCCTGGAAAGTTGCATGTTGGATATTATGTATGAACTGCCGTCTGCCGAAAATGTCAAAGAATGCGTAATCGGCGAAGATGTTGTGTTGAATAAGGAAGAGCCGATATTGCTGTACGAACAAACCAAAAAACAAGCATAGATGGGATTTTATTTTTGGGGATCACTTAAAGGATTTGAGACTATTCACATTATGGTAAATATTCCGAAATTTTTCAAAGACGAAGAATCTGACTCTCCAAAATTATTGCTTCCGCTGTTGCCCCTCAGGGACATCGTTGTGTTCCCCCATATGGTGGCGCCCCTTTTCGTCGGTCGCGAAAAGTCGGTCAATGCGCTTTCCGATGCCATGAACAAAGATAAAAACGTGTTTCTGGCCACCCAGACCAAAGCCGGCATTGATAATCCCGGCGAGGAAGATATCAGCCAGATGGGAACCATCGGCAAGGTGTTGCAGCTATTGCGCCTGCCCGACGGCACGGTCAAGGCCCTGGTGGAGGGTCAAACCCGGTCCAAGATTGTCCGCTTTATCGATAATGTGGATTTTTTCCAGGTCGAGCTTGAAAAAGTTCCCGGCCAGGGGTTGCCGCTGGCTGAAGCAGAGGCATTGACCCGATCCGTCCAGGAAGGCTTTGAAGAATATGCCAAGCTAAACAAGAGTATATCAAAAGAACTGTTAAGCAACGTTGCCTCAATCTCCGATCCATCGCAGATGGCCGACACGGTGGCGGCCCATTTTTCTTTTAAAATCGAAGATAAGCAGCGGCTGTTGGATACGGTCGATTTATCAGAAAGAATGTCTCTATTGTTGAGCCTTATAAAAATGGAGATTGAAGTATTTAGAATGGATCAGCGCATCAAGTCCAGGGTCAAGGAACAGATGGAAAAGACCCAGAAAAATTATTACCTGAATGAGCAGATGCGCGCCATCAAAAAGGAAATGGGCGCCGAAGATGATGCTGCCGACGAAATCAAGGAACTCGAAGACAAGATAAAAAGCCAGAAGATGTCCAAGGAGGCCACCGAGAAAGTCGAGCAGGAGCTGAAAAAGCTAAAAATGATGACGCCCATGTCGGCCGAAGCCACGGTTGTGAGAAACTATATTGACTGGATTATCAGCCTGCCCTGGTACAAGATTACGGAAGTGGCTGATGATCTCGATGAGTCCGAGAAGATTCTTGACGAGGACCACTACGGGCTGGAGAAGCCCAAAGAAAGAATATTGGAATATCTGGCGGTTCAGGCCCTGGTCAAAAAGATTCGCGGCCCGATCCTCTGTTTTGTCGGCCCCCCCGGCGTTGGGAAAACATCCCTGGCCAAATCAATCGCGCGGGCCACCGGGCGGGAATATGTTCGCCTGTCGTTAGGCGGTGTGCGGGATGAGGCTGAAATCCGGGGTCACCGCAGGACATACATCGGCGCCCTGCCGGGCAAGATTATCCAATCTTTGAAAAAAGCCGGTGTCAACAACCCGGTTTTCTGCCTGGATGAGGTCGATAAAATGAGTATGGATTTCCGCGGAGATCCCTCAGCCGCCTTATTGGAAGTTCTGGATCCGGAGCAAAACTTCAGCTTCAATGACCATTACCTGGATCTGGATTATGATCTGTCCGACATCCTTTTTATCACCACTGCCAATACATTGCCGGATATTCCGCTGCCCCTGCAGGACCGCATGGAGATCATTCGGCTGCCGGGCTACACCGAATATGAAAAATATCATATAGCCGAAGGCTTTCTGGTTCCCAAACAGATAAAAAACAACGGCCTGGCAGATAAAAATGTCAATTTTTCAAAGAATTCCATCCTGACCCTCATCCGGCGTTATACCCGGGAAGCCGGGGTGCGAAACCTCGAGAGGGAGATTTCTTCGGTCTGCCGCAAACTGGCCCGTAAAGTTCTGAAAGAAAGAGACCGCAGCGAGTTCAAGGTCAGCGAAAAATCGATTCCCCAGTACCTGGGGCCGTTTCGATTCCGCCAGGAACAGGTGGAGGAAAAAGATCAGATCGGCATGGTGACCGGCCTGGCCTGGACCCAGGTGGGCGGTGAATTGCTGTTTATCGAAACGTTGATGATGCCCGGTAAAGGCAAACTCACCGTTACGGGTAAACTGGGGGATGTTATGCAGGAGTCCGCCCAGGCCGCGCTCAGCTATGTCCGGTCCCGGGCAGATAATTTGATGATCGAAGATGGGTTTTACAAGAAATATGACATCCATATCCACATTCCGGAAGGGGCCATTCCAAAAGATGGGCCTTCGGCCGGAATCACGATGTGCACCTCCCTGGTGTCAGCCCTGACCAAGCGGAAAGTGCACCGGGATATTGCCATGACCGGTGAAATCACCTTGCGGGGCCGGGTACTTCCCATCGGCGGTTTGAAGGAAAAAATAATCGCTGCGCACCGGGGGGGGATTAAAAAGATTCTAATCCCGACAGAAAACGAAAAGGATTTGAAGGATGTCCCCAAGACCATATCCAAACAGCTGGAAATCGTCACCGTGGAACATATGGACGAAGTGCTGACCCATGCGCTGATTCTGGATGAAAGCGATTCCCTTTTCCAGAAGGTGGACATACCTTTTGAAATGACGGTCGATAATCCGGACGAACCCAGACGGCTGGTTTAGACGTCAACTATATCCAATTACCAATCAATTTGCGCTTGACAAGCAATGTTGAAATTGTTACCAGTATCGTTCCTTTGGCGGAAGCCAGGAATTGATTTTTGGCGGGTAGCTCAGTTGGGAGAGCTTCCCGTCTTAAAAAGACGGGAAGGTCACGGTTCAAGCCCTGTTCCGTCATGCGCTCACAACTGAAAAGAAAGAGATGCAATATCAAATTTGGGCGGGTAGCTCAGTTGGGAGAGCGGCGGCCTTACAAGCCGTAGGTCACAGGTTCAAGCCCTGTTCCGCCCACCATATTGCATCGGGGCCGTAGTTCAGTCTGGTTAGAACGTCCCGCTTAATCAAGCGGGAAGGTCGCCAGATCGAGTCTGTCTCTGAATATTACGGAGGTTTGTGACACTTAAAATCGGGGGCGTAGTTCAGTTTGGTTAGAACGCCGGCCTGTCACGCCGGAGGTCGCGAGTTCGAGTCTCGTCGCTCCCGCCATTAAAAGTAATGGCTTGTCATCTTAAAAAAGTGACAGGCCTTTTTTTTATGATGTCGTATTATCTTTACATATAATCTTTGGTTAAACCGTCTTCTCCAGTGGCGGCGAAAAGGTCATCGGAGCCCCAAAAAAATAAGGCCGATCAGCTTGATGGCAGGCCTTTTATCATTATATTGAGACTGCTATGACACATTCAATCATAACCGGAACCGGTTGCTATATACCCCCCATAATGGTGCCTAACCGGCAATTTCTCGAAAATGAATTCTATCAGGCCGATGGGACCAAAAATTCCAAAGCCAATGCGGACATCATTGACAAGCTTCAAGAAATAACCTGTATCCGTGAGCGGCGCTATGTCGAAGATGATCTTACCACTTCCGATATGGCTTATCTGGCGGCCGAAAATGCGCTGGACGGAATGGACCGGGAAAGCCTTGATTATATCATTGTCGCCCAAAACCTTGGCGATGTAAAAACCGATAACATTACCCCCGATATGGTCCCCACCATCGCCGCCAGGGTCAAGCACAAACTGAAGATAAAAAATCCCTACACCGTGGCCTATGATATCCCCTTTGGCTGTCCGGGTTGGCTGCAGGGAATGATTACAGCCGATTATTATATAAAGTCCGGAGATGCCCAAAAAGTGATGATTATTGGCGCTGAGACACTGTCACGGGTGTCCGATCCCCATGACGTCGACTCCATGATATATTCGGACGGCGCCGGAGCGACCGTACTGCAGGCTTCCGAAAATGGCGGTGGGATTTTGTCCCACGTCACAAGATCCGATACCTATGATAAGGCCTATCTGCTGACCCTTGGCAAATCCTACAGGCCCGGCCGCGATGGCAGTGAATTGTTTGTTAAAATGCAGGGACATGACATTTATAAATACGCCGTTCGAACCGTCCCTAAAGTCGTGAAACAGTGTCTTGATAAGGCCGGACTAACCTTAAGTGATGTGGATAAGGTCCTGATTCATCAGGCCAATCAGAAGATGGACGAGGCTATTCTGGAAAGGCTTTTTAAGCTGTACAAAATAGATGATATCCCCGGGGATATTATGCCGATGACAATTTCCTGGCTGGGCAACAGCTCCGTGGCCACATTGCCGACCCTGCTGGACCTTTTGCAAAACGGAAAACTCGAAAATCACAATAGATTGCAAGCGGGAGATATTGTTGTATTTGCTTCGGTTGGTGCCGGCATGAACATCAATTCAATGGTTTATAGGATACCTTGATGGATTATCAAAACCTCACTTAAGAAAAAAACCGGCCATTAAAAAAGCTCCATGACCCCCTTCATTTCTTCCGTCAGCTTGTCTTTTAATTTGGTAATATCTATCAAATTCAGCTTCAGGTCGTAGGCCAAATCGATATTTTCAATAGGAAGGTCTGTATATTCGTTTTCCTCCAGGCTGTAGCCCATTGATTTTGCAGCAATATTGGCAAAGCGAACGATCAGTATTTCTTTGGGCACAATTTCTTTTATCTCCTCGTCCTCGTCTGTACCGCTATCTTTATGATCCGAGGCGCTTGCTATATAGCTGTCTGCATACCTCCATTTCTCAAGCAGCTTGGCTCCGACGACACCATGATGCGCGGAGATGGTGTCTATCAATTTGGCCCTTGGAATACCTCCGTTGAATTTGCCTTTGCGGTCCATGTCGGCCATGATCTGCAAAAGGGCCAATTTGCCAATATCATGTAACAAGCCCATCGTAAAAGGATCCGCCTTTAATTCGAGATTTAGCAATTTAGCTGTGATTTCACACGCGAATGCGCATGCAATTGAATGCCTCCAGACCTTCTCGATCAGGGTTCGGTATTTCTTGTTTTTCATTGTATAAAATTCATGGCTAGTTAGCTCCGCGACGGTTTGTTCTGTGGCTGCGGCGCCGAGCCGCGAGATGGCCTGGTCCAGCGATTTATTTTGGATAACACCCTTGTAATAGGCTGAGTTGGACATTCGGATCAGTTCCGCGGATATGGCCACATCCTTTTTGAGTAGATTCGCAATACGTTGGGAATCTGCCCCGGTTATGAGTAACTCGCGAAATTTAGTCTGGATTCTGGGGAGGGTCGGCAGATTTATTTTCTTGCCCTCAAAAGCGGTGCCAATACCATCTATAAAATGTGAATTGTTGCTATCATCTGCAGGTTTAGCGGCACCTTCCTCCGGTTGAATCGTGCGCAAACGGATTCCCAGCTTTGACAGCTTCTTGCCAATCGTATTGATATCGAACGGTTTGGCAATGTAATCGTCACAACCCGATTGGATGCAGCCGAGCACACGATCCTTGTCTGTATATGATGTGACCATCAGGATTTTGGCTTTATGGCTCTTGGATATGCCAAGCTTGATTTGCGCTGCGATCATTTCGGACAGGACTTGCATCCCATCCTTTTGCGGCATGTCGATATCCAGCATGATCAAGCCAAAGGGTTTGCCCATCTGGTGGGCTTCATGAAACAAGGATAGCGCATCTTTGCCATTGTCAACGGCTTCACATTCGCCGAAACTTTCCATTATCAGCTTCAATTTTGTTCGGCTGACCATTTCATCATCAATGACCAGAATTTTCATTTTTATTCCACACGAACCCCAATATTTTCGTTTTGCAGGTAATTTTCCAGTTGCTGAAACTGATCTTCAAGTCCACCTACCAGATTTTTTACCAGTTCAACCTGCTGCAAATCGGCTGCTTTCTCCAGGGCGGACGCCATGCCGGCAACCTTATTTGCGGTGAGATTGGCGGCACCTCCTTTGATGGAGTGGGCTTCTTTGGCGATTTCCACAAAATCCAGACTGCGAAAAGCCTGGCGAATGGATCTGATCTGGGACCTGACTTTTGCGGTAAATTCATTTAGAATGTCATTTAGAACTTTTTTCTCTCCCATGAATTCATTCAAGGCTCTATCAAGATCGATCGGCTGGCGAGCCCCTGTGTTTTCCGCAACCGGTTTGCCGACCTTTTCTGGTGCCTTGCTGCAAGCCGAGCCAACAGATTCGGTGGCCGTCCACTTTTTGATCAATGATATGAGCTGGTCCCGGGACAGCGGTTTGCCGATACAGTCGTTCATCCCCAGACCGAGGCATTTTTCCATCTTGGCCCCGGGGTTGCTGCCGGTCAATGCAATAATTGGAACCGGTTGGATTTGGGATTTGGGATTTGGGATTGTGGATTTTAATTCGGAATTTTCTTCATTGTTTTTCCGCATTCCGCATTCCGCATTACGAATTCTTCTCGTTGCTTCATATCCATCCATGAGCGGCATCTGGAGGTCCATCAATATGAAATCATATTGGGCCGGCTGAAAAACGCCACGGCTTCGCGACCGTTGTCAACCATGTTGACTTCGTAACCGGCGGTTTGAAGAATTCTTTGAATCAGCTTCTGGTTGATTTCGTTATCCTCGGCTACCAGAATACGCAATTTTTTCTGAATATTTATAGCGGTACTGGGGTTCACCATTGTTTAACCGGATCCTTGTTTTATTTGGCCCATATAACCTTTTGCATATCCTGACCTGCAGATTATATTTTTAGCTATATATTGTATCGGCACTTAATCGGAAAAGTTGAATGAGGGAATAAGGAAATGGCTTACCGGGTCCCGCTAAAGCGGGACTTCGAGGGCTGGATTGGGATACCGGGCAGGCTGAAATGAGCTCTATTTTAGTTCAATAATACTTGGTGTAAAGTCCTCCGGCGGTTCAAACCCGAGGAGTTCAAGGCAGGTTGCAGCTATACTGCTGATGCCGAGATCTTTATGGCTGGATAGCTTCATTGTTACCGCACCGGTTGGATCAAATATGTAAATAGGGACGGGGTTCAACGAGTGGGCGGTTTTGGGCGCCGGATTCCCGGTTTGTTTATCGAAGACAATTTCACCGGACTTTTTATTGCGCTGAAACATGTCGTCGGAATTACCATGGTCGGCCGTTACAATTAAAATGCCCTTTGCTTTTTTGACGGACTCAAGCAAACGGGCGACACACAAATCCACCGTTTCAACCGCTATTTCGACCGCTTCGGCTACACCGGTATGGCCGACCATATCACCGTTGGCATAATTTAGACGGATAAATTTGTAATCTCCCCCTTCTATGGCTTCAACCAACTTGTCGGTTATTTCGGCGGCCTTCATCCACGGGCGCTCCTCGTAGGGGACGATGTCCGATGGTATCTCAACATAATCCTCCAGGGATTCGTCAAATTTGCCGGAGCGATTCCCATTGAAAAAATACGTGACGTGGCCGAATTTTTGGGTTTCACTGATGGCTAATTGTTTAACACCCGCTTTTGCAAGGTACTCCCCCACGGTGCGATCAATGCCCGGTGGATCCACTAAATATTTCTTGGGTATGAGCGCATCGCCGTCATATTGCATCATACCGGCGTATTTTACATTCAGCCTCGGTCCGCGCGGGAAATAATCAAAATCCTCCTCCTCAAACGCCATGCTCATCTCAATGGCCCGGTCTCCCCGGAAATTAAAAAAGATCACGCTGTCGTTTTCAGTAATTGGCTCCCAATGGATTGCCGTCACGAGTTATGACAAAAGGGGGAAGGTCCTGATCGATCACCTTCGGATTCTCCTGACGCAAAACACCTATCGCTTCGTTTGCGCTTTCAAATGTTCGACCTTCGCCCAGGACATGGGTTTGCCAACCCTGTTCAACCATTTGCCAATTGGCTTGATAGCGGTCCATGGTTATTTTCATGCGCCCGCCGCCGGATGCAATGGCAAAATCAACCTCGCTGTCTTGATTTAACGCCGCCAGAAAATCTTCAAGCCGGTTGACATATTCCAGGGCCGATGTCGGTGGCACATCCCTGCCATCCAAAAGGATATGAACGCAGGCCTGTTTTACCCCCTGTTTTTTGGCCTCGGCCAACAGCGCTTCCAGATGATCGATATGGCTGTGGACGTTGCCGTCTGACAAAAGACCGATAAAATGAAGCCTGGAATCATGGGAGTTAACGTTCGCAATCAATTCCTTCCAAACCGCTCCGTTAAAGAGGATCCTTTCTTTCGATTGCATGATTTACAAGGCTGGCACCCTGCTCGAAAACCCTGCCGCACCCGATGGCATTATGGCCAATTTCACTATTGCCCATATCATCATCAGAAGGCATGCCCACCGCCGTTCCGTGGGCTTTGAGCCTGGATGCAAGGCTATTGCCTGCAAGCCAATCCAATGTCGGCGTATTGGCCTTGCGGACCATGTCGCCCTCTTCATATTTGCCGATGCCGACCCCGTCCAGAATGGCCAGAACCACCGGACCTTCAGGACCTGTGAAGTTTTTGCTTTTTTTCAACGGTTCCATGGAAGACTCCTGCAGAGATAGAACATGTTTTAAAAGTGATTTCCAAAATGGTAGCATGGAAAACCTATCTAAATATAGGATCTTCCCCGCGAAAAGCAAATATCATAGTTAAGAAAAATGATATGACAGCTGCCGATAAACATGATATCCTCTAAGTGTAAAGAATTCAACAAGTTAAAAAAATCAATTTCTTGATTTTTTTGGAGGTGTTTCTAATGGCCGAGAAACCAACCCGCGAAGAATTGGCGCAAAGGGTTGCGGAGTTAGAGCGAGCACAATCCGAGTGTAAGCTGGCAGAAGCGGCGCTGCGGGAAAGTGAAGAGAAATTCAGGCTTCTTGCAGAAAACTCCGCCGACCTTATCTATAAAATTAGCGTTGAGAACGAAAAATGCACATATGCCAGCCCGAGTGTAGAAAGAATGCTGGGCTATACTGCAAAGGAGAGCCTCTCTCGCGGGATTCAGGAATTTTTGACTCCTGAATCATATGTGAAACAAAAGGAAAGATTGCTAAAATCCCTTGAAAGCGGCAAGACGGATTCCGAAATGATGGAACTTGAAGTGTTTCATAAGGATGGACATGCCCTGCCCGTGCAGATTAACGCAAATTTCATATTTGATGAACAGGGAAATCCAGTTGAGATCCTGGGTGTGGCACGTGACATTTCAAAGCAGAAAACGATGAGGAAAGAAAGGGAAACGCTAATCCACGGGCTTCAGGAAGCATTAAAAGAGATAAAACATTTAAGGGGCATATTGCCAATTTGCTCCATTTGCAAAAGTGTTAGGGATGACAAAGGCTATTGGGAACAGGTTGATGTTTATATTCAAAAACATTCACAGGCCGATATTAGCCATAGTATCTGTCCGGATTGCGCAAAGGAACTTTACCCAAACTTTGATTTGGATGATGAATAAAGGGTTTATCAAAATAACCTTCGAATTCTATCAACTCAACCAGAAACCAACTTCTAGCTTCTATAATAATCCTGCAGGCATTTATATTCGGTGGGCTGATTGTTGCGGGCCTTGAGTCCCCGCACAATGGCTTCGGCCGCTGAAAGGGTGGTTATAAACGGCACCTTGTTGATGATGGCGGTCCAGCCGATGGTATACTCATCCGCCCGGGAGCGCTGGCCCAGGGGCGTGTTGATGATCATGTCTATCTGGCCGTTTTTGATGTCGTCGGCCACATTGGGACGGCCCTCCCTTATTTTCATAACGGTTTTCACCGCCAGGCCGCGCTCTGCAATATACTCCGCAGTTCCTTTGGTGGCCACCAATTGATAGCCGAATTTTATCAACCCTTCGGCGATGGGAAGGGCCCGGGCTTTATCGTTGTCGTTAACGCTTAGAAATACGGTACCCGATTCGGGAATCGTGACCCCGGCCGCCTGAAAGGCTTTAAACACGGCTTCCCCGAATTTGGGGGCGATACCCATGACCTCCCCGGTGGACCGCATTTCGGGCCGCAGGAAAATATCCGTTTTGCCGAAGCGATCAAAGGGAAAAACGGATTCTTTAACTGCCACATAGGGCTGTTGATCCTTAAATTTGTAGTCGAGCTGATCAAGTCTTTTACCGGCCATTATCTCCACCGCCAGTTTGGCAATGGGTATCCCGGTGGTTTTGCTGACAAAGGGTACGGTGCGCGACGCGCGGGGATTGACTTCGATGACATACAAGGTGTCGAACATGATGGCAAACTGGATGTTAATCAGGCCCTTGACCTGGAGGGATCTGGCAAGCATCCGGGTGTATTCCCTGATATCCTCGTTTTGATCGCGGCTTAGCAAAAAGGGGGGCAGGACCGCCATGCTGTCGCCCGAATGAACGCCGGCCTCTTCTATGTGCTGCATAATTCCGCAAATTTCCGCATCCTGTCCGTCTGAGATGGCGTCCACATCGAACTCGTAGGCATCTTCAAGGAAGCGGTCGAGCAGTACGGGGTGTTCCTCGGATGCTGTAACCGCATTCTGCATATAGTGCTGCAGCGATTCCAGGTCATAAACGATTTCCATGGCACGGCCGCCCAGGACGTAGGAGGGCCTGACCACCAGCGGAAACCCGATGCGCTTGCCGACTTCCAGGGCCCCCTCGATGGAGGTGGCCGTACCGTACTGGGGATGGGGGATGTCCAGCGAGTCCAGCAGGGCGCCAAAGCGATCCCGGTCCTCGGCCAGGTCAATGGAATCCGGCGAGGTGCCCCAGATCGGCACACCGGCTTTTTCCAGGGCCAGGGCCAGCTTCAGCGGTGTCTGCCCGCCGAACTGAATGATGACGCCATCGGGCTTTTCCAGTTCGGCAACGTTTAACACATCTTCATAGGTCAGCGGCTCAAAATACAGTTTATCCGCCACGTCGTAATCGGTGCTGACCGTCTCAGGATTGCAGTTGATCATAATGGCTTCGATGCCCAGTGATTTTAAGGCCAGGATGCCGTGAACGCAGCAATAGTCAAATTCAATTCCCTGCCCGATTCGGTTGGGGCCGCCACCGAGGATGATGACTTTTTTTTTCTCCGACGGAAAGGATTCATTTTCCCGGTCATAGGTGGAGTAGTAATAGGGGGTAAAGGATTCAAACTCGGCCGCACAGGTGTCCACGATTTTAAATGACGGCTGGATGTTGCTGGCCTTTCGGAAGCTGCGGATTTCGGCTTCGCTTTTACCGGTCAGCAGGGCAAGGTGCTTATCGGAAAACCCCAGCCGCTTGGCCTGGTGCAGGGTTCCGGGCGTGATGGTATTGCGAGCTTTAAATTCAGCGATGATACCGTCTTCAAACTCGGACAACTGATGCAGGTTTTCTAAAAACCATAAATCGATACCGGATGTTTTCGAAATTTCTTCCCGGGATACGCCGAGTTTAAGCGCCTGCCAGAGCTTTAATATTCGATCCGGTGTCCCGTGGCGAATATCATCCAGAAGGGCGTCCCGGGACATGTGGCCGCAGCCGTTGTTGTTGGCATGAAAACCGGACCAGCCGTTTTCAAGGGAGCGCAGGGTTTTATTCAAGGCTTCCTTAAAGGTTCGGCCGATGCCCATGGCTTCTCCGATGGACTTCATCTGGGATGTCAGTCGCGGATCTTCATCCGGGAATTTTTCAAAGTCCCAGCGCGGGATTTTGACCACCACGTAATCAATGGCCGGTTCAAAGCAGGCCGGTGTCTGGCGTGTAATATCGTTGGGGATTTCATGCAGGTGGTATCCTACCGCCAGCTTGGCGGCGATCTTGGCGATGGGAAATCCGGTGGCCTTGGAGGCCAGGGCCGAGCTGCGCGAGACACGCGGGTTCATTTCAACCACCACCATTTCCCCGGTCGCCGGATCCAGCGCGAATTGAATGTTGGCCCCGCCGGTCTCCACTCCGATCCTGGCAACAATCTTTTTGGCGGCGTCCCGCATGTTCTGGTATTCCACGTCGGTCAGGGTTTGGGCCGGCGCTACGGTGATGCTGTCGCCGGTGTGGATACCCATGGGATCAAAATTTTCTATCGAGCAGACAATTACAAAATTATCAGCCGCATCCCGCATGACCTCCAGTTCGTACTCTTTCCAGCCCAGGACCGACTGTTCAATTAAAATTTCGGTGACAGGACTGGCGCTCAGCCCCCATTTGGCGGCTTCATCAAATTCTTCCTTATTGTAGACCACGCTGCCACCGATGCCGCCAAGGGTAAAGGCCGGCCGAATGATCAGGGGGAAACCAATATCACGGCACAGGTCCCGGGCCTCTTCGATGGTATGGACGCACCCGCCGTTGGGCACATTCAAACCGATTTCATGCATGGCATTGCGGAAAAGCTCTCGATCTTCGGCCAGTTGAATGGTTTCGAGCCGGGCACCGATCAACTCAACGCCGTATTCTTCCAGGGTACCGTTTTCTGCCAGCTCAACTGCGAGGTTTAGACTGGTCTGCCCCCCCAGGGTCGGCAGCAGGGCATCCGGGCGCTCCATTTCGATGATGCTGGCCACGGCTTGGGCGTGCAACGGTTCGATATAGGTTCTGTCCGAAAATTCGGGATCCGTCATAATGGTCGCCGGATTGCTGTTTATCAGGATAACAATAAATCCTTCTTCCCTGAGCGCCTTGCACGCCTGGGTGCCCGAATAATCAAACTCGCAAGCCTGGCCGATGACAATCGGCCCGGAACCAATCACAAGAATTCGTTTGAGGTCTTTTCGTTTAGGCATGGAATTGTTTCATTTCCTTTATAAAGTTTTCAAATAGGTAGCGGCTGTCCCGGGGCCCGGGCGCTGATTCGGGGTGATACTGAACCGAAAAGGCCGGTATGGTTTTGTGCCGGAAGCCTTCGAGGGTGCCATCATTAAGGTTGATATGGGTGATTTCAATTTCGTTTTGCGGCAGGCTGTCGGCATCAACGATGAACCCGTGGTTTTGGGATGTGATTTCCACAGCCCCGGAGGGCAGGTGCCTGACCGGATGATTGGCCCCGTGATGGCCGAATTTCAATTTGCTTGTTTTAGCCCCCAGCGCCAATCCCAGTATTTGATGCCCCAGGCAGATGCCGAATACGGGCTTTTTACCCAGCAGGGCCTTGACCGTATCGACGGCATAGGTGACCGGTTCGGGATCACCGGGGCCATTGGAAAGGAATATCCCGTCGGGTTGCCACGCCAGCACTTCCTCGGCGGAGGTGCGGGCCGCAAACACTCTCAGGTCGCAGCCGTGCTGAAACAAGGCCCTTAGAATTGAGAATTTTACGCCGAAATCATAGACGGCCACCTTGAATGCCGGCAGTTGTTCAGGACTGATATTCTCATCCAGGGGCCAATCATAATGTTCCGTCGTGGTGACTTCTTGGGCGAGATCTCGTCCGACAAGCTGTTTGCCCCCTTTGAGCCTCTCCAACAGGACCTCCAGGGGCTCGTCGGAAGTTGTAATCATACCCATCTGGGCGCCATGATCGCGCAGGTGACGGGTCAGCTGGCGGGTGTCGATGTCGCTGATACCGACCACACTGTAATGCTTCAGGTATTCATCCAGTGATCGGGTTGCCTGCCAGTGACTGACCACCGGGCTGTATTCGCGGATGATCAATCCGCCGGCGTAGATGCGGCGGGATTCAAAGTCCTTGGGGTTGACCCCGTAATTTCCTATCTGGGGATAGGTCATGGTGACCAGTTGAAAATGATAGGATGGATCCGTTAAAATTTCCTGGTATCCCATCATGGCGGTATTGAAGACCACCTCACCCATGCTGGTGCCCATGGCCCCCAGGCTAAGCCCTTCAAAGCGGGTGCCGTCGGACAAAATTAGTCTTGCTTTCATTGTCTCTGTTTCCGTTTTAAGGTTTCATAGTTAACTATCGTTTCTTATTCAAAATTATACGTCGTTACCTCAAGTTCCTGGTCCCTGGCTGCTGGTCACTGGTTGCTGGTAATTTTTCACCGGTGGCACAGTTGCCGTTAGCACTTGATACTCGCTGTTGGGTGCTCGATACTCGATGATCTGCATTTACGGACCAGTCAGAATGTCATCGTGTATCGAGAATCAAGTATCGAGCATCGGATATTAACTGCTGCCAGACACCAGAGGCCAGCGACCAGAAGCCAGAGACCAGACGCCAGCAGCCAGATCTAATCTCTTTTAAACCGACTGTAATCCGGTTTGCGGTAGCGGCTTTCACCGCCGCCGTCAATTGCCAGCAGCGATTCAACCTTCAGGGGCAGACCGAACAGCTGGATGAACCCGTGGGCATCCTGCTGGTTATACACGTCTTCTTCGCCGAAAGAAGCATAGTCTTCCCGATAGAGGCTATAGGGGCTTTTGCGCCCGGCAATTATAATATTGCCCTTATACAGTTTCAAGCGAACGTTACCGGTTACCTTTTGCTGGGTGACCTTGACGAAAGCGTCCAGGGCTTCCCGCAGCTGCATAAACCACATCCCGTTGTAAACCAGCTCTGCATATTTGACGGCCACAGAATCTTTGTAATGCATGGTGTATTTGTCGAGGCACATGCTCTCAAGGGCCTGGTGGGCGCGAAAGATGACCGTACCGGCCGGTGTTTCATAGACGCCCCGGCTTTTCATTCCTACCAGCCGGTTTTCCACAATATCCACCCGGCCGATTCCGTGGGCACCGGCGGTTTTATTCAGGCTTGTAAATAAATCCACCGCTGAAAGCATTTCTCCATTCAGACTGACCGGATTCCCCTTTTCGAAACCGATTTCAATATACTCGGGTTTATCGGGTGCATCCTCCGGGCTGACCGACAGTTGAAACATGGAAGGCTCCGGTTCGTTCCAGGGATTTTCCAGCAGGCCCCCTTCGTGGGAAAGATGCATGATATTGCGGTCGCGGCTGTATATATCCTTTTCGGTCTGGGCCAGGGGGATGTTGTATTCCCTGGCATATTTAATGGCATCTTCCCGGCTGCGGATATCCCATTCGCGCCAGGGGGCAATTACCCTTAGTTTGGGATTGAGAGCCATCACCGTCAGCTCGAAGCGAACCTGGTCGTTGCCCTTGCCGGTACAGCCGTGCGCAATGGCATCGGCACCTTCATTTTCTGCAATTTCCACCATTTTCTTGGCCATCAGGGGTCGAACGATGGATGTGCCCAGCAGGTAATCGCGCTCGTAAACTGCGCCGGCCTGCATGGTCGGAAACACGTAATCCTTTAAAAATTCCTCCCGCAGATCGCTCACCACCAGTTTGGCGGCCCCCGACGCAATGGCTTTTTCCTCCAGCCCGTCCAGTTCTTCCTGCTGGCCCACATCGGCCGTAAAACAGATGACTTCACAATTATCGTAGTTGTTTTTGAGCCACGGGACGATAACGGAGGTGTCCAGTCCGCCGCTGTATGCAAGGACTACTTTTTGAACTTTGTTATCGATCATTGGTTTTTCTCCTTTTTACAAAAAAAAAGCCCCGGCAAATGCCGGGGCTTTTATAATTGTACATGTTGGAATTATGATTATCATGTGCAGAACATAAGACACCCGGCCAATCGCTGCCTGCAACGGCGGCGACGGTAACGGATACGGGTGCGGTTTAAGGTTTTCATCATGTGAACGTTGTTGCTCCAAAAAATTTTTGCGAATATGACAGACCCAGACCAGCCTGTCAAGTCTAAAAATAAAATTATTGTATGAGCTATAATTGGATGTTACCAGTAGACTGAAACTATTGACATTCCAAAATCCAAGTCTAACATCATAGAAACTGTCTCAAAGCGCCATTGGTTAGGCGGTTGGCCCGTTTGCCGGCAAAAGGAGAAAATTTGAAAGAATACGGGCTAACGGGCATACGGGCCCAACGGGCCAACCTATTCTGAGGAGATTGACGTGAATAATCCAAATGATCCACGCATCGCCCAACTAAACCTGCCGCCGGGTATGATTGACTTTGGCGTCGGGCAACCCAGTCCATCCCTGCTGCCGCTGATGCTGCTGCGCAAGGCAGCCGCCAATCGATTGAACGGAAATGATGCCGCGTTTTTAGCATATGGAGCCGAGCAGGGTAACGGCTTTTTCCGCACTGCGCTGGCCGGTTTTCTCAGTGAGCACTATCGCTTTCCGGTTGAGGCCGATCAGCTATTTGTCACCGCCGGTGCATCCGTGGGGCTGGATTTGCTCTGCACCCTGTTTGCCAAACCCGGTGACACCATTTTTGTGGAAGAGCCGTCTTATTTTTTGGCCCTGCGCATATTTGCCGATCATCATCTGAAAATTATTAGCCTGCCCATGGATGCCGACGGTTTGATCGTCGATGCCCTTGAAGAAAAATTGACCCGGCACAAGCCCGTTTTTCTTTATACCATTCCCACATTTCACAATCCATCCAGTGTCACCCTGGGGGCGGCCCGCCGGGAACAGTTGGTAGAGCTAAGTCGCAAATACGATTTTTTAATCGTTGCCGATGAGGTCTATCATTTGCTGAACTATGCGCCTGGGGCGCCCCCGACCCCCCTGGCCGGTTTTGTCGACTCGGACACGGTTCTTTCCCTGGGCTCGTTTTCAAAAATTTTGGCCCCGGGGCTGCGCCTGGGGTGGGTTCAGGCCGGGTCGCGACTGTTAAAGCGCATGATCGGCTGCGGGTTGCTGGACAGCGGTGGCGGGCTGAACCCCTTTGCCTCGGCCCTGGTATGCAGTGCCATTGAAATGGGCCTGCAGCAAACCCAGCTGGCAACTTTGATAAACACTTATACTGAGCGCAAAGTCGCCTTGAGCAATGCGCTCAAAAAATATCTGCCGGATACTGTCCAATTGATAGAACCTGACGGAGGATTTTTCATCTGGCTGGTTCTCCCACACGGGGTGGACACCCAACAAATGCTGCCCGCAGCGCGGCGCAAAAATGTTGGTTACTTGCCGGGGCTGAAATTTTCCAACGCCGGGAAGCTGGAAAATTGCGCCCGGCTGAGTTTTTCCTATTTTGATGTTCCGGAACTGGAGGAAGGAGCCAGGAGGCTGGGTCTGGTGATCAAAGAGCATATGAAGGGTCATTAAAATTAATGACTCATAAATTCGAAGCACTAAATCCGAAACTCGAAACAAATCCGAAATCAGAATGTTCCAATGTTCAAAACGTTAGGCATCTTCATAGAGCCAGGCCTGTGAGTTTAGTTTTGGGTTTATAATTTTTGTCATTTGATATTCGAGCTTGTTTCGGCCTGCCCTGGCGCGACGGCTAATCGAACTGACAGTTTTTGTTATAGCGCCAGGAAAGCGGTTAGTATTAATTTAGTTATTTGTAATCCAGGTCTGGGCCAGGGATTTCGATATTCTTATTTCGAATTTACACTGTCACCAAACACGAGAAATATCGAATGGAGACTAAAAGGCCGAAATCATTTTTTTTAAGATTTCATAGACCCTTATAAGGCTCTTCAGGCTTACCCATTCGTCCATGGCGTGGGCGCCGTGGCCGATGGGGCCGAACAGGATGGAGGGGATGCCCTTGGCACCGGCCAGGGCTGAATCGGCCCAGAATGGCAGACCCACCAGTTTGGACCGGGGGGCCGCCTCTCGCAACCGCTTTAATATCTCCGCATCTTCGGCGACCCGATAAGGCGGCCGCACAAAAAACTCACGCCCCGTTACCGAGTGATCCCCGGCATGATTGTTGACCGCTTGAATCATCCGCTCCAGTTCAATGGCAAGATCCCGGGAAGATTCACCCGGCAGGGTGCGCCGCTCCCATTGCAAGCATGATCGGCTGGGGATCATACTTAATTCGGATCCGCCCTTGATAATGCTGCTGTGTATGGATGCATGGCCCAGCAGGGGATCCGGATGGGGACGCTGCAGTTCGGCCTGGATCTTGCTCATTTCTTCCAGGGCGGATCGTAAAGGCAATATGGCGTCAATGCCCTCTTCAGGACGGCTCCCGTGGGCGGCCTTGCCGGTTACGGCCAATTCATACCAGGTAAACCCCCTGTGGCAGACACCGATATCCTCTTCGGTGGGCTCCAGAAAAATACCGCCGACGGGTGCGGGCGAAACCTGCGGCAGCCATTTTTCAACCAGATATTCCATCCCCGTACTTTTATCCTCTTCATCGGATACGAATGTGAAAAGTATGTCCAGGGGTGGTTTTTGCCGGGCAAAGGAATCGGCCAGCAACAGCATAACGGCCACGCTGCCCTTCATGTCATAGGTGCCGCGGCCGTAAAGCCTGTCCTCTTCACGCTTGAGGGTGAACGGTTGATCCATTCCGTCCACGCCGACGGTATCGAGGTGGGCGTTTAGCAACAGCGAGCGCTGACGATCTTTTCCGGCTATAATGGCGGTAACATTTTCTTGGTCAGGGCCGACCGTTTGTAGGGCAGCATCCAGCTGCAGGTTATTCAGGCGCCGGGCAATAAATTCTGCCAGCTGCCGTTCCCCGGGACCGCCCGACAGGGTTCGATTAACGGAATTTATTTGAACCAGTTGGCGTAAAAGGGTGATTAGGCGGTTTTCCATAAGTTGGCGCTATCTCCTCACCGTGGTTCCGGTTTTACTTTGTTGTTGAACAACTTCCTGCAACGTATGTGACCCCTGCCACTGGATGATGTGAACCCTGGCAACATCTTGATCAAGGGCCTCGAAGGCCGATTCCATTTTGGCCACCATGCCGCCAAGGATGACCCCTTCGGCGATCAGGGTTTGCGCTTCTTTGATAGAAAGAGAGGATCGGGTTTGTTCTTCGATGAGAACCCCCGGAACGTCTGTGATAAAAACCAGGTCGGTGCAGTGGGCAGCGGCTGCCAGTGCTGCAGCCGCACTGTCGGCATTCACATTGTAAGACTCCCCCTGTTCGTTGGCTGATATGGGGGAAATTACCGGCACCCGGCCCGCACGGATCGCTTCGATTACCACTGCTGAATTGACCTGTTTGATCTTGCCCACAAAACCCAGATCTCGACCCCCCCGGGTGAGAGGCTCGACCACAAACAGTCCGCGGGATTTTCCGGACAGGCGCATACTGGCGACGCCGTTGTTTTCGAGCCAGGATGATATGCGCTGATTGACGGTGCCGGACAGAACCCCTTCGACAATTTGGATGTCCTCGGCCCGGGTGACCCGGATGCCGTCGATGAACTCGGTTTGGCGGCCGGCATCTTTTAATGCCTGGGAAATTTCGGCCCCGCCGCCGTGGACGATAATGACTTCGACATTCTTGGCGGATAAAATTGCTTGGGCCAGTTCCCGGAAGCCTTTCTCATCGGCAAAGGCCTGTCCACCAATCTTGATTAAAATTCTGTGGCTCATTTGGTCCTCTGGATAAGTTGAATCGTTGATTGAGTTGAATAAGTTGATTAAGTTAAAAAATGGGTGTCAGAATGATTGTTTTTACTCAATCAACCAATCAACTTAATCAACTCAATCAACCAATTCGTTGCCTGCAACCAGCAACCAGAGACCAGCAACCAGTATTACATATTCTCCAGCACATCAATTCCCAATAGGTCCAGCCCCTTTTTCAACACCACGGCGGTGGCCTTGATGAGGGCAAGGCGGGCGCTGACCAGTTGATCATTTCCGGCCTGGACGACCTTATGCTTATTGTAAAACTGATTAAAGGCCTTGGCCGTATTAAAAGTGTGGACGGCAATTCGTGAGGGATTCAGTTCCCGGACAGCACCCTCGACTTCCGCGGGGAATTCCATCAGTTTTTGCAGCAGCAGCAATTCCTCCGTATTTCCGAGTAGTGCAAAATCCGTACTGTCCGGTTTTAGATTGGCAGATGCTGCCTTTGCGAGTATCCCGAAGATTCTGGCATAGGCATACTGACAGTAGGGTCCGGTAAAACCGTCAAAAGAAATCGACTCGGCCGGATCGAAGTTGATGCTCTGGGTGGGGCGGACCCTCAGCAGGTAGAATTTGACGGCGCCGATACCGATTATTTCCGCCCGGCGATTTACTTCGTCGTCAGAAAGGCTTCCGTCCGGATCCCGCTGATGGATTTCATCGGCCGCCAGTTTTTTCATTTCAGCGATCAGATCGTCGGCGTCGACGATTTTGCCTTCCCTGGATTTCATCTTGCCTTCCGGCAGGTAAACCATGCCATAGGATAGATGATAACAGTCCTGGGCCCATTCATAGCCGAGATCGGCCAGAATTTGGAACAGGCATTTAAAGTGGTATTCCTGCTCACTGCCCACAACCCAGATTGAAAAATTCAGTTGGTGTTCTTCTTTTTTAAGGATCGATGTGGCGATGTCCTGGGTGATGTATAGACTGGTACCATCGGGTCTCAACACCGTCACCTTTTTGGCGTCGCCATTTTTTTCCTGGCCGAATTCCCCGGCCGGTAACTGAAATACGGTGTTGCCGTGGGTATCTGTTTCAAATACCGCTGATTTCAGCCCTTTTTCGATGACATCCTTGCCGAGTTTATAGGTGTCCGACTCGTAGTAGAAGGTATCGAATTCAAGGCCGAAATTATGGTAGGTCCGGGAGAAACCATCATAGACCCAGGAATTCATGGTCTTCCAGAGATTTACCGTTTCCGGGTCCCCGGCTTCCCATTGCTGGAGCATCTGTTGCACTTGATTTTCCAGGTCGGTATCCCGGTCAGCCTCCCGGGCATAACGCACATACCAATCTCCGACAAAGTGGTCCCCCTTTTTCCCAACCGATTCCGGGGTGGCTCCGTCTCCCCAACGCTGCCAGGCCAGCATGCTTTTGCATATGTGAACCCCGCGATCATTGATCAAATTGGCCTTGACAACCCAATGCCCGGTGGTTTCATACAATTTTGCCACCGACATACCCAGGGTGCCATTGCGCAAATGACCCAGATGCAGCGGTTTATTGGTATTGGGGGATAGATATTCGACCATTACACGCTTTATTGCGGCCGGTTAAGGATTCCCCGTAACTGCTGTCCGCTGTCGAAAATTTCGGAACAAATGTCACCAAACAGAATCCCGGGAAAAAGGGTAAGGTTGAGGTAGGGACCTGTTGCGGTCACTTTTTGCAGAACATCATCCGGGAGTATATTTTCGGCCAGCTTTTTGGCGATATCGACCGGAGATGAGCGAAATTGCTTGGCAAGGGGAAAACATGCCACTGCAAAATGGCCCAGGTCCGTGTTGGGCGGAAATCCAATCTCAAGGCCGTCCGGTTTTTGATTGTAAGTTTTTTGAGCTGCAGCCGCAATTTTTTCAAGCAGTGCTTCTTTAAGTCGTATAACAGGCATTTAAAATTCCTTTGCTATCACTTCTGAAAAATAGAACACCAAAATATGACAGAAAAATTCCATGCAATCAAGGAGAAACCTTTGCGGTAAATGTTTTGGTCATTGGAAATTAAGATTTGGAATTTATTTGTAATTTGGTGCTTGAGATTTGGGATTTAATGGTCTTATCAAACCTTCTGATAGAACTGGTTTTGAATTTACTTTGGCGATATCCAGCTTATTTGCTTTAAGACCACAACATAATGTGGTTATTCCAGTCTTGACACACTATAATTTTTTTGTAATAGTCAGAGGTTAAGATTGATATTCATCTCTTATTCCCCGCATCGCATCCATCGGCCAGAAGAGATGACTGGCAGCTTTCGGTAACCCCTAACAACCCTTGCAGGAGAAAAAAATGGAGAAATACGCCGAACAAACCAAACAGGAATTCGAAGGATGGGAGGAATTTGTTAGCAGACCCGTTGATGAAAAACTGGAAGCGTTTAAGCAAAATGGACGCATCTTTGATGTCATTTATGCCCAGCAGTTTGATAGGGAATTCCTGGACTCTCTGGGCAGTCTGGCCGACATGATTCGATTGCTTGCCAAAACCAAAGTGGGACAGAGCAAACTCAGACACCTTTTGCCCCACAAACGGGCCATGCTGTATTTTGTTCAGCCATCAACGCGAACTTTTCTGTCCTTTCAAAATGCCTGTCACATTTTGGGGCTGACCATTTCGGAAATTCGGGGCACCTCCACCAGTTCTGAAGTCAAAGGAGAATCGCCGGAGGACACCATTCGCACGTTTGCCAGCTATGTTGACCTGATCATTTCAAGACATCCGGAGGCCGGATTCGCCGAAAAAACCGCCTGGGTGCTGAATCAGACCGAACATCCCGTGCCGGTTTTAAACGGCGGTTCAGGACCCGACCAGCATCCCACCCAGGCCCTGCTGGATATTTACACCCTGGAACGCGAGTTCAGAACCATCGGCGGGCTGGACGGCAAAAAGATTGCCATGGTGGGGGATTTAAAACGCGGCCGCACCGTGCGCTCGCTGAGCTATCTGATGAAAAACTACAAAGATGTCGAGCTGGTTTATGTCGCCCCGGAAGTATTCAAAATGAAAGATGACATCAAAGAGTTTTTAAACAGGCACAGCATCCCCTATCATGAAACTGAGGATTTCGAGAGCGTTATGCCGGAAGTCGATGCCATTTACATGACCCGGATTCAAAATGAATATTCCGAAGGCCCCACCAGCGAAGCGGAAACCTATCCGGAATTTCATTTGAAATATGAGCATTTGTCCAAGATCCAAACCCACTGCGCCATTATGCATCCGCTGCCCCGGCGCTACGAAATTGACGTCCGCATCGATAAAGACCCGCGGGCCGCTTACTGGCGTCAGGAGCGCTGCGGCATGTGGATCCGGGCTGCTTTAATCGCTTATATCTATGGCGTGGATGGTGCTATATTTGAAGAATTTTCCTAATTCTTGCCAGGCAGTAAGCACAGTTAAATATAGTGTGGGAGCGGCTTCCAGCCGCGATCAACAAGTCAGCGCAAGCTAATCGCGGCTGGAAGCCGCCTCCCACCACCACAATTTCTTGACCTTGTATTTGTTTTCTGCAATATGTAATTCCAGTTCCAGATAACCTGCCTAACTTCAAATTTCGGGCTGGATCCCGCTATTCGGCCTTCCGCAATTTATCTTTAACCTTGACACCTGCATTGATACGGGCCATATGTTTTAGATTTTGAAAGATATCTGAATTCAAAACATGCAGGAACGCAATCATGGAATACGTCGAACCGCCGCCGGAGCAAGTTCCGGAAAATAAGAAGACGAAAGAGAAATTTCGCAAAGTATTAAACAAGCCGAAAGAAGACAGCCGAATCGTCATCCAGAAAGCCCAAATCAGGGATGTGGAAGAAATCCTCGAACTGGTCAACGGCTTTGCGGCTTCAAACTTGATGCTTCCCCGGGGCCCCCAGTATTTATATGAAAACATCAGGGATTTCGTCATTGCCGTTGATGAAAACACTCCGGTTTACACCCTGACGGATACCAAAGAGGTTATGAATCTGATGGTGGCCTGCGGGAGTCTGCACGTACTCTGGCAAGATATGGCCGAAGTCAGGGCCCTGGCGATTCATCCGGATTACCAGCATCTGGGACTTGGAAGCCGAATCGTCGAATTTATGGAGAAAGAAGCCCGGAAGATCGGTATCCATCGGTTGTTTACCTTCACCATGACCGAGGATTTCTTTCAAGCACTGGGTTTCCACAAAATTAAGCGCAAGGATCTGCCGCCCAAGGTCTGGGGCGAATGCAGCCGTTGCCCGAAGTATTTCAAGTGCGATGAAGTCGGGATGGTTCTGGACCTTTAATTTGCTGACTCGCAATTTTTTTTATGTAAAAGGATGAGATTAATGAGGCCTGAGTGCTGGTTTCATTTATGGAATAATGGAGAATGATAGTGCCGGACAGCCCCAATCATATATCCAGTTCACCCCAAACAAATTCTCCCACTTTTATGGGCTGTAAATTGACCCCGACTTTTGATGCTGATGATATTGATGTGGTTATCAGCGGGATTCCCTGGGATCAGACAACCACCGGCAGGACCGGGGCACGTTCCGGCCCGGAAAGCATTCGTAAAGCATCGGCCCATCTGGCATGGGAACTTCGGCGCTGGCCCTGGGATTTTTGTGTCTTTGATGTCCTGGGCGTTATTGATTGGGGAGACCTGAGTCTGGACTCTGCGGAAATAAATCAGATGACTCCTGAGGTCCAACAGCACGCCACTCAAATTTTGCAAGCCGGCAAAACCATGCTGACCTTCGGCGGAGACCATTATATCAGCTTACCGTTGTTGCGCGAACACGCCAAGAAATTCGGACCGCTGGCCCTTATTCAATTCGATGCCCATACGGACACGGAAAGGGAGCCGGGTCAATACCATCACGGTACCATGTTTTATCATGCCCGCAATGAGGGCCTTATTGATTGCGGGCGGTCGGTACAAATCGGCATTCGGACCGAATATATCCGGGACGACCATCAGTTTACGGTGCTCGATGCAGATTGGGCAATGGCGCATAATACCGGTGATATTTTAGACACTGTAAAACGCGTGGTTGGGGATCATCCTGCTTATGTGACGCTTGATATTGACTGCCTGGACCCCGGGTTTGCGCCGGGAACCGGAACGCCGGTGATTGGCGGGTTGTCAACTTCCCTGGTATTGAAGATATTGCGCGGCTTTACAGGTTTTAATCTGGTGGGCATGGATATTGTCGAAGTCTCACCTTCTTTTGATCATGCCGAAATCACATCATTGGCCGCGGCAACCCTTGGACTGGAGTTTCTGTATGTCCTGGCTGCCAACAGCCAATAAAATTAAAGTAGATTCTAATCAGTAGCTACGGATACGCTTCCCGTATCGAAAGGAGACGGTCAAATGGCAAGCTATATTCTCTCGGACCCCAATTTTAGTGACGGCACCCGCCCGGAGGTTATAGAGGCGATCATGGACCAGCTGAGGGGACGCGACGGCGTCAAGCTCATCGGGTATGATCCCGATTCTGACTTCGACCGCCTGCCGGCCGAGGTGATCGGTCGCCCCGAGGCGGTGAAAGCAGCCTTGCTCGACGCGGCCGGCAAGGCTTACGAACTCATCGACATGGAGAAACAGTCCGGTCACCACCCGCGTGTCGGGGCCGTGGACACCATCGAGATCTACCCGGCCAAAAATATTACGATCGAGGAATGCAGGGAATTCGCTGAGGATCTTGGGCAGGAGCTGTATAAGCGGTACGACGTGCCCATCTACTTCACCGGCAAGAACGCACGGCGTCCGGAGAACGAGGGCCTGACCTTCATTCGCAAGGGCAACTACGAGGGGCTCAGAGAGGCCGTCCTTGTGGATCCGGATCGGGCTCCCGACATCGGGCCGGCGAAGCTGCATCCGACGGCGGGGGCGACTATCGTCGGCGCCCTGGAGGAACACGACGCCTATTTCAACGTGGTGCTGGACACGACGGATTTATCGATCGCCAAAAAGCTGGCCCGTTATGTGCGTGGCAAGGATGGAGGCTTTACCAATATCCAGGGCGTGATCGGTTTGCCCCAGACCCATCGACGGACGGGCAAGGCCTGCGTGGAGGTGTCCTGCGAGATAACCAACCCGCTAAAGACTCCCCTTCACCGCGTCTACAACCTGCTCAAAGCCGAGGCCGCCCGGTATGGCGTGAATGTCATCGCATCGCAGATCTGCGGTACCATCGAGGCGGAGGTGCTCGTTCAAACCGCCGAGTGGTTCCTGCAACTCGAGGGGATTAACGGACCGTGGGATTACAAGAACCAGATCCTCGAGAATCACCTCCTTGAGCTCGAGTCTTAGTTATCCCTCGGCTGCGGCGCGATGTCGCTGGGAGGGCGGCTTAAGCTCTCCGGGGCAATGGTATTGTCACCGAAACAAAATGACGAAGGCCGAACCATGGAAACCGAAGAAAAACTGAAAAAGCGCATTGCCTACGAAAAAATGCTGGCCGGCATTTCGGAGCGTGCTGTTTCGGTTGATGACCTGGATGAATTTTTAGACGAATCCCTGCGGCGCATGGGCGGTATTCTGGATGTCAGCCGTATTTTTATTTTTACCTACAACCCGGTGTCTAGTACATTTGCATGCATTTGCGAATGGGTGACCACTGGCATCACCACCCTGGCGGATCTGGATGAATTGAAGATAACGATACCCTGGGGTACCCGCTATCTTAAAGAAGGGAAAACCATCAATTTTGAAAATACCCGGGAAATACCGGGCGATCAGTACCGGGAACGGTTGCTGGCCGCTGATGTCAAATCCACTTTAAATGTCCCACTCTTCATCAAGGGTGACCTGTATGGGTTTATGGGGTTTGATGAATGCCGTCATCACCGCAAATGGATCGACGAGGACGTCTATATTTTGAGCACCGCAGCTCAAATTATTACCCGGGCCATTGAAACTAAGCGCTATGAACAAGAGTTGGAGCGTCATCGCAGTCGCCTGGAGTCGATTTTCGGCAGCGTTCAGGATGCCATTATTACGGTGGACACTGAAATGAATGTGATAGAGGCCAACAAGGCAGCCGAGAAGATTTGTGGGTTTAAAATCGATACCGGCCAGCCCTTTACCGATTGCACCACCGAGTGCGATCAATCCTGTTTGGAAGTCCTGCAAAAAACGTTGAAAACCAGAAGTACCATACAGGATTACCAGATTGAATGCGGTCACCGGGATCGCAGCAAGCTGGTTGCCATGGTTAACAGCTCTCCCTTGCTGGACAGCGCTGGTAATTTCATGGGGGCGGTCCTGGTTATCCGGGACATCACGCGGCTTGCCCACCTTGAAGAGGAATTAAAAGAGCGGCATCATTTTCTAAAAATTATCGGTAAGAGCGAAAAGATGCAAAAGGTCTACGATCTTTTACAAACTCTGGCGAGCCAGACAACGACAGTTTTAATTACGGGCGGCAGCGGAACCGGAAAGGAGATGGCGGCCAGGGCGCTGCACTACGGTGGCGACCGGGCCAACGGCCCTTTTGTAACGGTCAACTGCTCTGCGCTTGCTGAAAGCCTGCTTGAAAGCGAATTGTTCGGCCATGTCAGGGGGGCATTTACGGGTGCCGACAGGGATAAAATCGGCCGTTTCGAAGCGGCTGACGGCGGCACCATCCTGCTGGATGAGATCGGTGATATTTCTCCTTTGATCCAGTTGAAATTATTACGGGTGCTTCAGGAAAAAGAGTTCGACCGGGTCGGGGAGTCGAATCCGCGTAAAGTGGATGTCCGGGTGCTGGCCTCAACCAATCGAAATTTGAAAGATGCCATCAAAAATGGAGCATTCAGGGAAGACCTGTATTACCGCCTTAATATAATCGAACTGAACCTTCCGTTGCTGTGCGACAGGTACGAGGATATTCCCCTATTAATAGCCCATTTCTGCGAAGTCTTTCAAAAAAATTACGGAAAAAAAATTACCGGGGTATCGGATGGGGTTTTGCAGGCTTTTATGAACTATTCCTGGCCGGGTAATGTCCGCGAACTGGAGCACGCCATTGAAAGGGCCTTTGTGCTGTGTCGGAATCATACGATCGAACTGGAACATATTCCCTCCGAAATCCGAGAGTTTACCCCTACCCGTATCAACAGGCAGTTGCTTAAAAATCGCCGGGATGATGATCTCGAAGCCATCCGCAACGCTCTGGAGAAAACCGATTGGAATATCTCCAAAGCAGCCCGCCTTATCGGGATCAGTCGTTGGACCCTGTACCGCCGAATTGAAAAATATAAAATCAGCAGACCCTCCGATGATATGTAGCACCGCACAGTTATGTATGGCTACACAAGTGTGAAGTGCTACACATTTTGAGCTTCTAAAGAAACGGATCCTGATTTTTTATCTGGATAACTATCTAAAATTATAAATAAATAATTTTTTTGACGATTTTTCAGTTTCTGGCATTCTATTTGCTCTTTAATTCGTATTGCCAATCTGTAGCACCATGTGGGGCAATTAAAGATACCATCCTTCCATTTCCGTCCATCAAAATGCAGGTGTTTTTCGCGGGGGGTGCCGGCTGAAATTCACATTTATTAAGTCGGCAGCTGCAGGCCTGAAGTTCGTTGGGCGTGGCATCATCAGAAAGGTAATTTGAAGCAAGTTTAATCATTATTAACCCAATTACATCATTCCAAATTTTATAATTTCGATCCGAAATACAACCACTACCGGCATCTTTACCGTAAAAACCGGGGATGGGTTCCGGCGGTATTTCCAACAAAATGAGCTTATAACCTAACGATACCACCGAGGAGGTTAAGAATGGCATTTAATCTGAGAAACCGACATTTTTTAAAGCTTCTGGATTTTACATCTGAAGAAATCAAATTTTTGCTGGACCTTTCCGTAGACCTAAAAAAGGCGAAATACGCCGGTCTTGAACAGCAGCGCTTAAAGGGCAAAAACATCGCCCTTATTTTTGAAAAAGCCTCGACCCGGACCCGCTGTGCTTTCGAGACGGCTTCCTACGATCAGGGCGCCCATGTGACCTACCTGGGGCCATCGGGATCTCAAATGGGAACCAAGGAAACCATGAAAGACACGGCCCGGGTGCTGGGCCGGATGTATGACGGCATCGAGTATCGCGGCTTTGGCCAGGATATTGTCGAAGAACTGGCAAAATATGCCGGCGTGCCGGTTTGGAACGGATTGACCAACGAGTACCACCCCACCCAGGTGCTGGCGGATTTTCAGACCATGATGGAGCATTCCGACAAACCCTTGCGCAAAATGTCCTTCGCCTATCTGGGCGATGCCCGCAACAACATGGGCAATTCGCTTCTGGTGGGAGCGGCCAAGCTTGGGATGGATTTTCGATCAGTGGCCCCCAAAAGCGTTCATCCGGATAAAAAACTGGTGGCCCAGGCAAAAAAGATTGCCAAGGAAACAGGTGCCAAGATTACGATTACCGATAATTTGGCCAGAGGCGTCAAGGGCTGTGACTTTCTTTACACCGACGTGTGGGTGTCGATGGGCGAGCCCGAAAAGGTATGGAAGGAAAGAATCAAGCTTCTCAAACCCTACCAGGTCAACGCGGCTGCCATGAAACAGACCGGCAACCCCAACGTGAAATTTCTGCACTGCCTGCCGGCATTTCACAATCGGGACACAGTGATCGGTGAAGAAGTTTACCAGAAGTTCAAACTGGGGGCCATGGAAGTCACCGAGGAAGTTTTTGAGTCTCCGGCATCCATCGTGTGGGACGAAGCCGAGAACCGGATTCACACCATTAAGGCGGTGATGGTGGCCACATTGGGTGGCTGATACGTGATCCGGGTTGCGTGGCGCAAGTCAGATCATTCCGTAATCAGCAACCTGGAGCAGGCGGGTAACGGTATCCGCCGAATACAGATCAACTAATTAACAAATTCATGCCCAATAAGGAATTGATCACAATGGAAGACAGACCCATCATTCTAATCGCATTCGGCGGCAACGCTCTGATACAAAAAGGGCAGGAAGGGACTCATAAAGAACAGTTTATCAATCTTAAGCTGCCGATGCGGCAGATCGCCCGGTTGTCCCAAAAATACAAGTTTGTGATTACCCACGGCAACGGTCCCCAGGTGGGCAATCTGCTGCTGCAGCAGGAAAGCTGCGACGAAGTGCCCAAAATGCCCCTTGAGATTATCGGAGCCATGACCCAGGGTCAGATCGGCTACATGCTTGAGTCTTCCCTGGACGACGCCTTCATGGAATTAGGAGATCAGCAGCAGCATCTGGCGACCCTGATCACCTATGTTGTCGTGGATAAGAATGATCCCGGATTTCAAAATCCCACCAAACCCATTGGGCCTTTTTACACCGAGGAGCAAGCCAAAAAACTGACCTATACGCTGGCCAAAACCGATAAGGGACTGCGGCGGGTGGTGGCCTCCCCAAAACCGATAACGATTGTAGAGCGCCGTGAGATCAAAAAACTCATTGATTTGGATTTCATCGTCATCTGCTGCGGCGGCGGTGGTATCCCGGTCATTCGCAAAAATCGCCAATTCCGCGGCGTGGAAGCCGTGATTGACAAGGACCTGGCCAGCTCTATTCTGGCCCAGGAAATCAAGGCCGATATCTTTGTGATCGCCTCCGATGTAGAGGGGGCCGGTATCAACTGGGGTCAGGCCGATCAGCAAATTTTGGGCAAGACCCCGCTGGCTGAAATGGAAACATATGTCAAAGAGGGGCAATTCCCGGCCGGATCCATGGGGCCGAAGGTCGATGCGATGATGCAGTTTTTCAAAGCCACCGGCAACCGGGGCGTCATCTGCCAGTTGAAAGATATCGAAAAGGCCATCGCCGGCGAGGCCGGAACGGAAATCGTAAAATAGCAAAGCTAGTTGAATTTTGGATTTGGGAATGCGGATTTCGGATTTGATATCGGATATAATCTGATTTTAATTTGACGAGAAAATCTATTAATTTGTTACGGAGGAAAAAATTATGTCTAAGAAGAACGTTATCATTATTGGGGCTGCTGGAAGGGATTTCCAGAACTTCAACACCTATTACCGCAACAATGATGCTTACAAAGTGGTGGCCTTTACGGCGGCGCAGATTCCGGACATCGAAGGCCGAAAATACCCCGCCGCGCTGTCCGGCAAGCTGTATCCCAAAGGGATTCCAATTTATGCCGAAGAAGATCTGCCCAAACTGATCAAGAAACTGAAGGCGGATTACTGTGTATTTTCATACAGCGACGTATCCTACCAGCACGTGATGTCCGTCGGTGCCATCGTCAATGCGGCGGGAGCCAATTTTTTGATGCTGGGCCCAAAGGACACCCAGATCAAGAGCACCAAGCCGGTGATTTCGGTCGGGGCTGTGCGCACCGGTTGCGGCAAGAGTCAGACTTCGCGCCGGATCATAGAAATTTTGATGGAAAAGGGCCTGAAGGTGGTAGCCATCAGACACCCCATGCCCTATGGCGACATCGCCGCCCAGAAAGTGCAGCGGTTTGCAGCCCTGTCCGACCTCAAGAAGCACAAATGCACCGTCGAAGAGATGGAAGAGTACGAACCCCACGTGGTGCGCGGCAATGTGATTTATGCCGGCGTTGACTATGAAGCCATCGTGCGGGCGGCCGAGAAAGATCCTGACGGCTGTGACGTAATTTTGTGGGACGGCGGCAACAATGACTTTCCGTTTTACCAGTCAGATCTGCATGTCACCGTTGTTGACCCCCATCGCCCCGGTCACGAGCTGAGCTATTATCCGGGAAACGTCACCCTGCGCATGTCCGATGTGGTGGTCATCAACAAGATGGACAGCGCGGATGCCGCCGGCATTGAGGAAGTGCGTAAAAATATTGCCACCGAGGCTCCGAATGCCATCGTGATCGACGGCGCCTCCACCCTGGATGTGGATGACCCTTCGGTGATCAGGGGCAAGAAGGTGCTGGTGGTGGAAGACGGCCCGACCCTGACCCACGGCGAGATGAAAATCGGTGCCGGCGTGGTGGCGGCCCGCAAGTTCGGAGCGGCCGAGCTGGTGGACCCGCGTCCGTACACGGTGGGACGCTTGACGGAAACATTTGAGATTTATCCGAATATCGGAACGCTGCTGCCGGCCATGGGCTACGGCGCCAAGCAGTTAAAAGACATGGAAACGACCATCAACAAAACCAAGTGTGATGCGGTGGTCATCGCCACGCCCATCGATCTGAACCGGATTATCAATATCAAAAAACCGAACACCCGGGTTTACTATAACCTGCAGGAAATCGGGCGGCCGAATTTCGATATGGTGCTGGACAAGTTCGTCAAAAAGCATAAACTGGGCTGAAACCTGAACCATATGATCGATCATATCTCACATTCTTTTTTTGTTGGGCGTAGTTAACATTGACGCTTCATATATACATGCAGATAGCGCCATACAACTAAAACGAAGGAGGTACCGTAATGACGGAAAAATCGGAACGGAAAGTCAAGAAGGAGGAGTACGATGTGGTACTCCAAGGACAACCAGCGGTTAAGCCGATGGTTGTATCACAGCGGGAGGGGGAAGCATTCAGGGTATGGTCTCCGGATGAGTTCTCCCGGTTGAAGCGGGTCCTCATCGGCAGACCGGAGGGAACCAACATGCCGGCCGCCGAATGGGCTTGGCGGTACGATGTTCCTGGTTGCAAGCTACCCAGTCATATGCCTTTTCCCCAAGACATGGTGGATGCAGCCAACGAGCAGATGGACTATTTCGTGAAAACGCTCGAAAACCGGGGAATTCTCGTTGACAGAATCCCGATTCTGCCGATGATGATGAACCGACCGTTCATGAGTCCCATCGGCTGGGGACAGCTGAACATGCACGGGGTCAACAATGTGCGTGACGTAACTTTGGTTCACGGCCACGTCATTGTCGACGCGCCAACGGTTCGACGGACCCGCGTTTATGAGCGGTTCAACCTGCGGCCGTACTTCAACCTTCTCGCCAAGGAAGACTCCAGCTGTTATCACACCTCAGCTCCCTTCCCGATGCTGACAGATGAAACCTACGACATGGACTACTATCACGACCGGACAAAACGAACTGATGAAGAACAGCGGGAGATGTTGCTGGCGGCCCAGTTCCAGCAAAAAAACGGGGAATTCCCCTGGGAATCCCTCTGGGACGGCGCTGACATCTGGAGCCTCGGCAAAGACATGTTCTACCAGCGCTCAGCAGTCGGCAACCATGCGGGCGAAGATTGGCTGCGGCGGTTCTGCAGAGAGCACGGGTTCCGTTTCCACGCCGTAACGTTTGATACGCCGATCAACAGTGACCGGCCGACCAACTTCCACCCGTGGCACATCGACGTGAACATGTGTACGCCGCGGCCTGGTCTGGTCATCATCAACGAGGATTGGCCCCCGGTTGATGAAGGGTTCACCCAGCTCTTCAAACAGAACGACTGGGAAGTCGTGGTGGGCGCCCGGCCAACCCGTGTTCACAAGAACGACATTTTCCTGACCGGGTTGTACGAGGGTAAATCCTGGATCTCCCTTAACACATTCAGTATTGACGAGAACGTGATGTGTGTGGAAGCCGGCGAAACAGCTTTCATGGAACAGCTCGACAAGCTGGGCGTGGAAGTGGTTCCGATTCCGTACGAAAAGGTGATCCCATTCGGCGGCGCCCTGCACTGCACCACGCTCGATATCGAGCGAGACACCGGCGAGAAGGGCGAGAGAGGGGAATACGAAGATTACTTCCCGAAACAGGTTGAGGGATACTAACACCTGCGACGGATCGGCTTTGAAATCAAAATAGTCGATTTTAGTGGGCACCGGTAAACAGGGATTCTTCCCAGTAGCCTTTTTGGCAGCAGACGTTAAGCTTGACGTCTGCGGCCCTGGGGCTCAGGGGATGAATCCCGTTGCCGGAGATTATTTTTCAGAGAAGTCTTCTCTAAAAGGAGTCGTAAATTGAAGGCAAGGCTACCCCCTCTGGATTTATTGCGGCGACCATCGGATGAATGGCTCGAACGGGTTTGAATTCTTACGGGCAATATCCATCTGATTAAATGGCAGCCGGGAACCGGTGGATAGGCTCGTCTTGGTCATTCACATTTGCCGTTATTCAGTAAATCCTTAATTTATAAGGGTATACTGATTTTACCCCTCCCCCGGCCTCAGCTTTTTTAAGTTGCGCTCCCGATCCTTTGGCGGTAGTAATGTATCTTTTGCGCAACAATATTTGTTCATAGACCATCGACCAAGAATATTGAAGTTCATCTTAGCCCGTGCTATTGTTAGCCCGCTAATGGTAGCGAAAGGAGGTTTTTGTTATGTCTGCTATGGGAATTGGTCTAATAATTTTTATTCTTCTTTTCTTTGTGCTGGGGGTGGGTATGTATTTCCTGGTTCAGGGAAGCGGCAAACGGTATATTATTGCCGGCAAGAGCCTGCCGTTTTTTCTGATCGGATCCATGCTTCTGGCACAATCTCTGGATGCCAATGCCACCATGGGTAATGCAGCCGGGGTATACGGCGGCGGCTTGTGGGCCGGTTTTCAGTTCGCGCTTGGCCTGGCCGTTTGTCTGGTGCTTACGGGCCTTTTTTATGCCAAGCCACTGAACCGAATGAATCTGATGACACTGCCGGATTTTTATTTTCGAAGATATAACTGGTTTGTGGAGATCCTCGTCTCCCTCCTGATGGCCTTCAGCTTTGCCATCCTGGTGGCCGGCAACTTTGCCGGTTCGGCCTGGATCGTGTCCATTGTGTTTGAAATGGATTATGTCATGGCCCTGATCCTCATTGCGATTTTCATTTTTATATATACGGTTTCCGGCGGTCTTTACTCCTGTGCGGCCACCGACATCGTCCAGATTTATCCGGCCATGATCGGGTTTATCGGCTGCTTTTTCTACCTGCTGGCTGATTATGGCTGGGGCTCATTTTTCGGCTGCCATCCCCGACAACTTTGTCAACCTTGCCGGATTGACCTCCATCGCCGACGGTGCCCTGCTAAACTGGGCCGGCATCCTTGCCCTGGGCATTGGTGACATTGTGGCCCTGGATTTTATGGAAAGAATCTTTGCCGCCAAATCTCCGGAAATTGCCCAGAAAAGTTGTTTTTATGGTGCCGGCGGTACGGTTATTACCGGTATCGTTTGTTCCTTCATGGGCTTGATGGGCCTGACCCTCTTTCCGGATATCGCCGATCCGCGCATGATTCTGCCCACCATCGCCCAGGCGCATGTCCCCTTTATTTTCGGGCTGCTGGTCCTGGGCGGTATCATCGGTGCCGGCGCCTCTACGGCCGACGGCGGGATTTTAGGCGTATCGACCGTCATCGGCCGAAATCTGCTTCAAAGAAACATCCTCATACCGATGGCGCGGCGTAAAGCCGCTGCAGGAGAGGCGGTTGACAAATCGGATGCCGCCAAGGTGATATCCGACCGTAAACTGCTGATCATCAGCCGGATCATGGCCATACCGGTGGTGGCCTTTGCGATTTTCCTGGCCATTGTCAAACCCGAACCGGGGATTCTGCTGGTCCTGGCATTTGATGTCGTATTTGCCGGCTGCGTTGTCCCGCTGACCCTGGGCATTTACTGGTCAAAGGCCAATACACCGGGAGCGCTGGCAGCCGTAATCGTTGGCTCCATTCTGCGGGTGTATTTGTTTTACACCATTCCCGAGGAACTGGCCGGTCTGGACACCATGATTCCACCGGTGGTGTCATTGCTGGTTATGGTGCCGGTGAGTTTGATCACCCAGAAATCCCATCCGCCCAAGCATAATGTCATCACCGAAGTGCCGGATGACGCGGACGTGCTGGCGGGTAGAGCCTAAATCGTTTGATTGCTGAATGCATTCTTTCAGCAGTTTTACACTGGTAAGCTGTAGCAGTCCATCCTTCCGGGGTTGGGCTGTTACAGCTTTTTTTTGGTGCTTGCATAAAATAGTCATACGCTCTATGATCACTGCCTCTAAACGATTAACCCATAACAACCAACATCCAATTGCGTCCTGACGAATCGGGATCATCTTTTCGGAGTATAAAATTATGAATATCAAGCGGTTACTGATATTACTGGCAATCCTTGTGGTTATTTGCATAGGGGCGATTATCGCTTTTTATCCCAACTGGCTGTGGTTCAATAATATGGCCTTCGCTTCGGTGTTCTGGACCATGATCGTTGGAAAATTCGGACTGGCGGCCTCTGTCTGGTTTGTTATGATTGTGCTTCTGGCCGTCAATCTCACTATCGCCCAGCGTTTAATTCCCCCCGGCGCGCGACGGCCCACAGCTGAAATAGGCGGTTTCCCCATCTCCGGAAATATGCTCGACAACCTCATTCTGGCCGCCATTCTGGTGGTCAGTTTTTTTATTGCCTCCCGGGCCTCTGAGCAGTGGAATATGGTGCTCAGCTTTCTAAGCCAGCAGCCTTTCGGAACCAGTGACCCCATTTTTGGCAAGGACATCGGGTTTTACGTTTTTTCACTGCCGTTCTATATGTTTGTGCGGGAGCAATTGCTGATTTTGCTTCTGTTTGCCGGACTGGTGACGGTGATCTGGTATATAAAGGACGGCGGGGTGCAGTTTATCGGGGAAGTGCTGCTGGCGGATGATCGGCCCAGCCAGATACCAAAAGTTAAACTTGCCGAAAATGTCAGCAATCACCTCCTTGTGCTCGCCGGCATCATGGTGCTGCTGGTCGCATGGGGTTATCATCTGAAGGTTTACGGGCTTCTCTACTCCACCCAGGGACCGGCGTTTGGCGCCAGCTATACCGATATCCACGTCAGGATACCTGTTTTCAGGGTCTTGATGGTGATATCTGTGCTGTGGAGTCTTTTTCTGATTTACAATGCCTTTCGGCCGAAGATGAAATGGCTCATGATCAGCGGTGGAGTGTGGATCGTGGCCATCCTGGTCCTGGCCAACGGCCTTCCGATCCTCATACAGCAATTTGTCGTCAAACCCAATGAACTGGCCAAGGAGTCTCCGTTTATTGCCCACAATATTGAATTTACCCGCAAGGCCTATAGTTTGAACAATATCAAAGAAGTGGATTTTAAGATCAATGAAAACCTGAGTGCGGAGGAAGTTAGAGGCCACGATGTCACCATCCAGAATATCAGGGTCTGGGATGAACGGCCCCTGCTGCAAACCTACCGGCAGATTCAGGCGATCAGGCTCTATTATGATTTTAGAAACATGGATGTGGATCGCTACATGATCGACAACACCTACCGCCAGGTCATGCTGTCCGCCCGGGAACTGGTCGTCAACCAGCTCCCGCCCCAGGCCAACACCTGGGTCAACCGGCATCTGATTTACACCCATGGCTATGGTTTGGCCATGAGCCCCGTCAATGAAGTGACCAGCGAAGGCCTGCCCGAGCTCATGATAAAGGACCTGCCCCCGGTATCGGACATAGACCTCAAGATTGATCGACCGGAGATATACTACGGCGAAAAGACCGACGAGTATATCCTGGTCAAGACCAGCACCCAGGAATTTGATTTTCCCAAGGGCGATAAAAATGTCTACACCAATTACGAGGGCAAGGGCGGCGTTGTGATCGATTCCTTTCTGAAGAGACTTTTGTTTGCCGTTGAATTCCAGGATCCCCAGATACTGTTTACCACCTACTTAAAGCCGGAGAGCCGGATCATGTTCAATCGCCGGATCAAACGGCGGGTGAAAGCAATTGCGCCTTTTCTGGCCTATGATACCGATCCCTATATGGTGGTTTCGGGAGGGCGGCTTTATTGGATCCAGGATGCCTATACAATTTCAAATATGTACCCCTATTCCAAACGATCCAAAAACCCGTTCAGGAGTATCGGGATCAACTACATCCGCAATTCGGTTAAGGTCATCATCGATGCCTATGACGGCGATGTCAGTTTCTACAGAATCGATGAGCAGGATCCCATTGTCAGGACTTACGCCCACGTTTATCCGGAGCTTTTCAAACCCCTGGCCGATATGCCGGCGGACCTCAAAAAGCACCTGCGCTACCCCACCGATAAATTTGAAATCCAGGTCCAAACCTATTCCCGGTATCACATGCAGGACATCCAGGTATTTTACAACCAGGAAGATCTGTGGGAACCGCCCGATGAAATCTACGGTGACAACCGTCAGATGATGAAGCCCTATTACATCATCATAAAGCTTCCCGAGGAGGATAAGGAGGAGTTTCTCCTGATGCTCCCTTATACCCCGGCTAAAAAGGACAACATGATCGGCTGGCTGGCAGCCCGCAGCGATTTGCCGAACTATGGAAATCTGATTGTTTATAAACTGCCCAAGGACCAGCTGGTATACGGCCCCATGCAGATTGAAGCCCGGGTCGATCAACAGACCGAAATCTCCCGCGAGCTCAGCCTGTGGGACCAGCGCGGGTCCCGGGTCATCCGGGGCAACCTGCTGGCGATTCCAATAAGCGATGCGTTTATTTACGTGGAGCCGATCTATCTGGAAGCCAAACAGGAAGCCCAGCGCCCTGTTCCGGTGCCCCAATCCCAATCCGGTGTCAAGCCCCAGAAACAGCAGGGCGTGAGGCCTGCCCGCCAGGGCAGCACCACCACGGCCGGATTGCCGGAGTTAAAACGGGTAATTGTGGCTCTGGGCAACCGGGTGGTCATGGAGGAAAGGCTTGACCAGGCCCTGAATCGCGTCCTGGGCAGTCAGGTTGCCCCCAGGAGAGAAACCTCCGCTGTTGTAACGGAAACCGGCGAAACATCCGATCTCAATGCCCGGGCTTTGGAATATTACTATAAAGCCAAGGAATACCTGAGGGAAGGGGACTGGGCCGGTTATGGCCGCGAATTGGATAAACTTGAAAACATCCTGAAGCAGTTGGCGGATACAACCGCCGATAACAATTAGGCTCCTCTCACAACTGTGCGCATGAAAATTGCCATCAAAGTTATTTAGCGAAAAATTTCGTTTTGAAATGCCTAAAATGCATAAAATAGTGAAACGTGCTTTCAGCACGGCCAATTTAGGCATTCAAAAAGTGGCAGATTATAACCGACTGTTAGGGAATATGACGGCACTCTTTGATGTGAAGAACCAGCGATAAACCTGATCTTTTTTTGACATTGAAGTGACAAAGTGTTAGCAATAGCATAAACCGACACTGGGGGAGCCGTACACCATTGGCTGAGAGGAGGCGCATGGCCTCGACCCCTGGAACCTGATCCGGATAATGCCGGCGTAGGGATATGGATACCTGCACGCTCGAATTCTTTCCGTCCCCCCCTTGTCCTCCGGTAATTACCGTATCGGAGGAATCATGGCATGCTAACTGTCTCGAATCTGAGCAAACGCTTCGGCGACCTTTCCATCTTCGAAAACTTTAATTTAGAACTGCCCGCCAGGGGTTTTACGGTGCTGATCGGACCATCGGGCTGCGGAAAGAGCACGTTATTCAACGTGCTTACCGGGGTTGCGACCAGGGACGGTGGAGAAGTCTCATGGCGCGGGAAGACCGTCGAATACTTGAAGGAGACATCGGCCTACATGCAACAAAAGGATTTACTGTTGCCATGGTTTTCTCTGGTGGACAATGCCCTGTTACCGGCCAGGATTGCCGGTCAGGATATGATCGCGGCCGAAAAAAAAGCCCGATCATTGTTCCGGCAGCTGGGGCTGGACGGTTTTGAAGCCTATCTGCCCGGCGAGATATCCGGCGGCATGCGACAACGCTGTGCGCTGGTTCGAACCCTGATGTTTGAGCGCGAACTCGTTTTTTTGGACGAACCCCTGTCCGCACTGGATGCAATTACCAGAAGAAGTTTGCAATCACTGCTGTTGATGCTGCAGGTTGAATTTGGAAAAAGCCTTCTGATGATCACCCATGACGTCGAAGAAGCCCTGGCACTGGCCGACGAAGTTCTGGTTTTGAGCGGGCGGCCCATGCGGGTGCTGGATAGATTTTCACTGGATGGGCCTAAGCTTCGGCGACTCGATGATCCAGAATTAATTCGGATCAAGGAATATGTATTAAGCCTCCTGCAGGAGGAATTGGAAAAATGAGGCGCGCGTCACTTTTTTCCTGGGCCCTGATTTTAATCATACTTGGGGTGTGGGAATCGGTCTGTAGAGGACTCAATGTTCCTGACTTTATCCTGCCGCCGCCGTCCGCTATCATAACTGTGGCCGTGTTGCAGGCACCCATGTTGCTGCCCCACGCCGGAACAACCGCCATGGAAGTAGTGGCGGGTATTTTGTTAGCCTTGCTGGTGGCGGTGCCGCTGGCGATGATAATGTTTGCCCACCCAGCGGTGGAAAACGCGATAGCACCATTTTTGGTTGCTTCCCAGGCGGTGCCGGTATTCGCAATTGCGCCCCTGCTGGTAATATGGCTGGGATATGGAATTGCCAGCAAGGTATTGATGGCGGCAGTTATTATTTTCTTCCCCATCACAGTGAGCCTGCTGGAAGGCTTTAAAAGCTGCGATTCTGAATACCGGATTCTTTTTCAACTGATGGGTTCCGGATTCTGGAAAACCATGCGGCTGTTGTACTGGCCCTGGGCACTGCCTCATTTTTTTGCCGGATTGAAGGTCGGCGTTTCAGTTGCAACCATCGGGGCGGTGATCGGCGAATGGGTCGGCGCCCAGCAGGGTCTGGGCTATTTGATGATTCAGGCCAATGCCAGGCTGAAGGTTGACCTGGTGTTTGCCGCTATTTTATGGTTATCGGCAATGGGATTGTCTTTGTGGGTGCTGGTGGGATACCTGGAGAAGAGGATCATTAGTTGGAAGTAGATAATAAATCCTCACAAGTGTAACTTATTTCTTCCAAAGAAGAACTAATAAAATGAACATCGAACATCGAACGTCCAACATCGAACGCTGAATTGGCAGGGGTGAAGTATCAGAAATAGCTGAAATGGACATTTATTTGCGGAGCGGAGCGACATCATTATTCGATGTTCGACGTTGGACGTTCGATGTTCGATGTTCAGTCATAAAGGGTATTTTAATGCAGCAACAGGGGGAAGCAATGATGAAAAAGCTTAATATGATAGTAATATTAATTCTAATATTGACCTGCATCTGGGTGCCATCCGGTATGGCCGCTCAAAAGCTGACCCTGATCCTGGACTGGTTTCCCAATGTTGACCACCTGCCGATTTATGTGGCGCAACATCAGGGATTATTTGCCGATGAAGGGCTTGAAGTTGAGATTATCAGTCCTTCTGACACATCTGACGCGTTAAAGCTGGCTGCTTCCGGTCAGGTGGATCTGGCGGTTTCCTACGAGCCCCAGACCATAATTGCCGCCGCCCGGGGCCTGGATGTTGTCGTCATCGGACGACTCATCGAACACCCGTTGACGACACTGCTGTTTTTAAAGGGCAAGGGAATCAGGGTTCCCCGGGATTTGGAAGGCAAAAAAATCGGATATACCGTGCCGGGCCTGATGGATGTCCTTCTGGATGCCTTTGCCCGGTTGAACGGCATCCAGCAGTATGAAAGGATCAATGTGGGTTTTGCCATTGTCCAATCCCTGACGGCCGGAAAGGTCGATGCGGTTATGGGGCCTTTTAAAACTTATGAAACCGTCACCATGGCTCAAAAAGGGTATGATGTCGGATATTTCGAACTGGAAAAGTGGGGTATACCGGATTACGATGAATTGATATTTGTCAGCAGTAAAAAGACCCTTAAAAATAATCAAGCATCCCTGGGGGCCTTTCAGCGTGTAATCGGGCGGGCGATTGAGCATGCCCGCCAAAACCCCGAGGCCGCACTGAAAAATTACCTGGCGCAAGTTCCCGAGGCCGACAGTAAAATTGAAACCGCGGCCTTTCACCTGACGCTGCCCTATTATGCCACCCGCCAGGAGCTGGATGTGAAACGCTGGCAACAGTTTGCTGATTTTGCCCTGCAATACGGTCTGGTTGAAAAGAAGGTGGATGTGACCGACATTCTCTGGGTCCCATGGCCGTTAGAAGGGAGCCCAAAATTGATCTTCAATCGCTAATTATGTTCCCGGCGGTTCCCTGACATATTTGAACAGGTAAGCTGAACGGCAGTGACCCAGAGATGTTGACACCATCACCTGGTTTCGTTATATTTATTATTATCAGTAATTTGTAAGAATTTGTCCCCACCATATGTTGCCTGTGCGCATCTTATTAGTGACGATCATTAAATCGATATGAAGCTTAACTCCATCACCAATCGCTATATTTTTAAAGAGATGTTTGTCCCTTTCAGCATCAATATATTTATCTTTGCCTTTCTATTTCTAATGACGGAGATGCTCAAAATAGCCAACTGGATCGTCAATTATAATCTCAGCCTATGGGCCGTATTCACCCTCATCCTTTATACCATGCCGATGTTTCTGACATTTATTATCCCCATGTCGGTTATGCTGGCCATATTGCTGACATTCCTCCGGCTATCCAGTGATAATGAGATCGTGGCGATAAAATCCTGTGGTATGAGTATTTACGGTTTGCTTCCCCCGGTTTTGCTTTTTGCGGTGTTCGGTTTTATTTTAACCATGTTTTTGACGTTATACGCGGGACCGAGATCCAAAGCATCCCTGGAAGAAATGTCACTGAAAGTTGCAACAACCAATATGGATATCGGCCTAAAAGAGAGAACTTTCAATGACACGTTTAAAGACGTTATGTTGTATGTAAATAAAATCGACGTCCATAATAAAAAACTGATCGATGTATTCATTGAGGATAAGAGACAGGCGGATATCATCAGTACGGTGGTCGCCCCCGAAGGCCGGTTGATCAGCGAGCCGGAAAAATATACCTATCATCTCATACTTTCCAACGGCACGATCCACCAGACCAATCCCAAAGAGCGATCGGCGAATTCCATTCAATTCAACACCTACACCTTGAGTCTTAATTTTAAAGAGCAGTTTGCCAGCGCTGCCAAACAAAAAAAAGGCCGGGAAGAAATGAATGTTGCGGAACTTAGCCGGTATATCGAGAAATTGGCGGGCAAGGATGAAGAAGCGTTTCTAAAAGCAAAGATGGAATTGCACCGGCGCTATTCCCTCCCCGTAGCCTGCCTGGCATTGGGCCTGCTGGCCTTTCCCCTGGGCATACAATCCAAAACCGCCAAGCGTTCGTTTGGTTTGATATTGTGCCTGTTTTTCTTTTTTGTTTATTACCTGCTTCTAACGGCTGGATATTCTTTTGGGAAAAGTGGTGTCCTTCCGCCGGTGATCGGAATGTGGTTTCCAAATTTTGTAATGACCGGTATCGGGTTGTTTTTCTTATTTAAAACCGGAAAGGACAGATCGCTGAAGCTAGACCTTCTTGCCCAGCGGATTCAACTTATCCTGGCCAAATTTTATCGTGTCAAACGCGCCCCCTGAGGGATCCTTCCGTATTTATGACTAAAGTTTTCCTCAAATATGCCGATTTTCTTAAAGATCTGATAAAATTGAAAGCGGTATAAATTGAAATCTGAAATCTTTATCCCCGGCAGGAAAATTACGAAACAATGAAACCATCCAAATCGAACAAGTCTTCAAATGATAATGATAGGTCCAAGGACCTGGGCGTGGAAGCCTTTGATCGACGTGCTTCTGAATTGACGGAATTGTTAAAGGCCTGCCGGGACCTGAGTGATATCTTAAATCCCGATGAACTATATGCAACATTTGCCGGCATCATTAGGAATAAATTTGGAATATCCAGGCTGGGCCTGTTTGTCTATGACCCTGAAAAAGAGACCTTCGAGCTTGTTTTCAGCTATGGTTTGGGGAAATTAAATTTTAAATTTAAAAGGGGTAGAAAAAATTTATGGGAAACGATCCTCCAGGATAAACCCTTTGCTGTGGTTGACCAATCAGGAAACCCCCTTTTCCCGAAGTTTCTGGAAAAACAGGATTTAAAAATACTACCGTCCAGACTTTGGGCCCCTCTGGTTATGAGGGGGGAGGTAATCGGGCTTCTGACCATGGGGCCGAAGCCCGGTAAGCAACCCTTTGACGATTTCGACCTCTATTTCCTGCAGCAAATTACAGCCCAGGCCGCCGTATCCATAAACACCTGCCGCCTCTATGAGCGACGCAAAAGGGAAAAGGAAGATTTAGATAAAACCCTGCAAAATTTGTCACTGCTTTACAGCATCGGCAAGGCAATGAACTACATCAGCGACCTGAAGAACCTCCTGCAGTATATTTTGAGCCAGGCCATTGACATCACTTCGGCGGAAAAGGGCTCGATCATGTTGTATAACCTTGAAGCCGACCGGCTAAATATTCGGGTACTGGCCGGGCTTGAGGATACGGAATACCAGGAGAAGGTAAATAACAACGAAATCAGGTGCCGCAGTTTCAAACCCGGGGAAGGGATTGCCGGCAGGGTTTTTATGACTTCCAAACCCATGATCGTCAACAATATCCGGGAGGATGATTTGTTCATCAAGTCGGAGACTTCTTTTGTGCGTTCGATTGCCTGTATCCCGATGATTGTCTACAGTGATGTTATCGGTGTCATAAATGTCACCAACAAAAAAAAGGGCAAAGAGTTCACCGATGAGGATGTTGAGATGCTAAAGGCCGTCGCGGACCAGGCCGCGGTGGCAGTAAACAAGGCACAGCTGTGGGACATGGCCGTGACCGATTCTCTGACCGGCCTATATGTCCGTCGCTATTTCATGGTTAAACTTCAGGAAGAAATCCACCGGGCCGAACGCTATAACAAGCGGCTTTCGGTCATTATGGCCGACCTGGATCGATTTAAAAATATTAATGACACTTACGGCCACGATGCCGGAGACCGGGCCCTGAAGACCATCAGTAAATTCTTGCAAAAGAACATCCGGGATGTAGACGCCATCGCACGCTACGGTGGTGAAGAATTCGTTATGCTGATACCGGATGCGGATAAGGAAGCTGCATTTTGCCTGGCCGAGCGGCTGCGCGAAGAGCTATCCAAAGTAAAACTTGAAGACCTGCCGCCGGTTACCATCAGCCTGGGAATTGCAACCTATCCGTCGGACGGCACCGACCTTGAAGAATTAATCAAAAGGGCGGACGCTGCCATGTATGAGGCCAAACAGCAAGGCCGCAACAAGGCTGTAAAATATACCAAGGCCGTTAAGTTGGTCAGGGATAAGGATATCCAAACAGAATAGGCCTCATACCTGACGCAATGCAACATCAAGTAGATCCTAAACGTGTTGAATCCGATAGTTTTATAAAACATAAAAATCCCAAATCCCAAGTCCATCCCAAATTGACATTTTGACCGCGATTGTGCTTGAATCTGTTTGCCGATATTGATATTGAGCATCCTAATCAATTGATCCGACTCCGGCGGAACGAATGCCATTGAAATATTCAATGAAATTCTTTCCATTAAAGAAAAACTCAGTATAATATTGATCAGGCTGAGCTGTAATTGGATAGCCAATTTCGCCGATGTGGCTACACAGGCCCGTAATGAGGCCTATGGCTACCCCAGCTGCAAGCTGCATTCGATTCAATCGTCATTTGTCATTTGAATTCCGGCATAGCCGGAACAGGAGGTTGTATGGTTGATATTTTAGAAATTGTGAAGGATAGGGACCCCCAGGAAAGAGAATTTCATCAAGCGGTCGGCGAAGTCATGGAATCCGTTAAGCCGGTTTTGGATCACAAATCCGATTTATCGCCAGGCCAAAATCCCGGAACGACTGGTTGAGCCCGAGCGGGTGATCATGTTTCGGATACCCTGGGCCGACGACCAGGGAAATGTTCAGGTCAACAGGGGCTTTCGCATCGAGATGAATAGCGCTCTGGGGCCTTACAAAGGCGGACTGCGGTTTCATCCCTCGGTCAATCTGGGGATTTTAAAATTTTTGGCCTTCGAACAGGTCTTTAAAAATGCCCTTACGACCCTGCCGATGGGCGGCGGAAAAGGCGGCTCCGACTTTGATCCCAAGGGCAAATCCGACAACGAAGTCATGCGCTTTTGCCAGGGCTTTATGAGCGAGCTCTTCCGTCATATCGGGCCGGACACCGATGTACCGGCCGGTGATATTGGTGTCGGGGCCCGGGAAATCGGGTATCTTTTTGGAATGTATAAAAAACTGCGCAACGAATTTACCGGGGTTCTTGACCGGCAAAGGCCTGAACTGGGGAGGCAGCCTGATCCGCCCTGAGGCCACAGGCTATGGCTCGGTTTATTTTGCGGCCGAGATGCTGGCAACCCGCAATGAAACCCTCGAAGGCAAGACCTGCCTGGTATCCGGATCGGGCAATGTGGCCCAATTCACCGCTGAAAAGCTCATTGAATTGGGCGCCAAAGTCGTTACCCTGTCGGATTCTTCGGGCTGCATCTATGATGAAAGCGGTATTGACGCCAAAAAGCTTGAATTTGTAAAGGTCCTTAAAAACGTCCGCCGGGGCCGCATCAGTGAATACGCTGATAAATTTTCTTCTGCGGTGCATACCGAAGTTGATCCGGCCAATGATTACAATCCCATCTGGGACCATAAAGCCGATTGCGCCTTTCCCAGTGCCACCCAGAATGAAATTAACGCCAAAGATGCCCAGAATTTAATTGATAACGGCGTTTTTCTGGTCAGCGAAGGTGCGAATATGCCCACGATGCCCGATGGCATCGATATCTTTAAGGACCACAAAATTCTCTACGGCCCGGGCAAAGCCGCCAATGCCGGCGGGGTTTCGGTCTCGGGCCTGGAGATGACCCAAAACAGCATGCGCTTGTCCTGGACCCGTGAAGAGGTGGATGACCGCTTGAAGCTGATCATGAAAACCATTCACCGCACCTGTGTGGATGCGGCCGAGCAGTACGGGCAGCCCGGCAACTATGAGGCCGGCGCCAATATCGCCGGTTTTGTTAAGGTGGTGGATGCGATGCTGGACCAGGGTCTGGTCTGATTCGCATGGCGCCTGGGGCATAGCGCAAAGCGCAAAGAGGTGGGTCATCGATATCCCTTCTTTAGTATCGCTAAGCGCTAAGCGCTCTGCGCTTTGCCACAGCATGCTTGGCAATGAAAATATGAATACAGTTATCATCATAGCGGCTTTGTTATTGCTGGTGGGGCTTCTGTTTTTTGAAAAAAACGGAGAGTTGAAGGGCAAGCTTCCCACCAAGACCATCCTTTCCGGTCTCTTCATTCTGACCGCCTTGCTCCAACCCCATCCCCTCCCTGAATATTTTTACATTCTTTTGATTGGGCTGATTTTTTGCCTGGGCGGTGATGTGTTTCTGGCACTGCCCCAGGAGCGCATGTTTCTGTTTGGTCTGGTGTCCTTTTTGTTGGGGCATGTTTTTTATGTGGCCTGTTTTTTTTATGTGGCGGATTTAAATCCATGGACCTGGGGCGGCAGTGCCATGGGCCTGGCCATCAGCGGCCTTGTGTTTTTCTGGCTGAGGCCGCACCTGGGCTCCATGCTGGTACCCGTGATGGCTTACGTCATTGTTATTACGGCTATGGTTATCGGGGCTTTCACAGTCCTGGGTGATACGGCACTGCATTCGACGGGACGATTGATGGTATTATTCGGTGCGGTGAGCTTTTATATTTCAGATCTATTTGTGGCCCGGGATCGGTTTTTAAAGACTGAATTTGTCAATCGGCTCATCGGTTTGCCATTGTATTATGGGGGGCAGTTCCTTTTAGCTTTTTCAGTTGGGCTGATTGGATGAGCCTGTTTCGGATAGGCTCCGGCTGCTGGCCAACGGCCAGAAGACTGACATCTGAAATTAGAAGCTGTTTCAAAGTTGCATCCGATTCGCTTTAAAATGCTAATTATCGCGGCAAGATGCCGCTCCCACTATTCAAAATGGAAAGAATTGTTAAAACCCAAGCTGACTGCCATTAGATGTGGGAGTGGCTTCCAGCCACGATCTGTGCGCTCAGCTTAAAACCTAATCGACGCCCTTGAGGCATACATAAATATAATAAGATTAGACATGTCATCCCGCTTAGCGGGGTCCTTGAACGTAACCTACAATTTTGAAACAGCTTCTAGTCTTTTACAATTTTCTTATAGGCGGTAAAGGCCAGGACACCGCCGGCGATGCCGCCGCCGGCCTGGATCAGATTGGGTATGATTTCCGATACCGCCCCTTGAAGACCGATATTCGGCATCAATGCTTCAGCAATAAAGTAGCACGCGACCATCGAAGCGCCGCCCAGCAGAAGTAAAACCCAGTGGCTGAGTTTATGCCGGCTGGATGCCAGGGCACAGAATCCGCCTTCAAGCCCCTTGGCAATTAAGGTAATCGGCGCAAACATACCGAATCCGCCAATAATATCCGCCAGCGCCGAACCAATACCTCCGGCACCTGCTCCCCACCAGAAATTTCTCTTGCGTGCCAGGCTTCCCAGAACCAGACCCGAGAACACCACTGCGACATCTCCAAAATTGAAATAACCCCTGCTGGGCAGCGGGATCCTGATAAACAGGGTGATCAGGGCAACAACAACTGTCAGGGCGACAAAAGCAATTTTGATATTTTTCATTCGGTGACCTCGTAAAGATGCAGATATTTATTTTTTAGCAAACGATTTGAGTTTTCAATTTCTTCATAAAGATACAAATACAGGGCGATGATAAGGCAGGCATATTTTTGCAACTGGGATTTGATTCTGCTGCCGGATTGCAGGTCGGAATAGGTATTCAGATACCAGGAAAATCGGCGCAATATTTTTTCCCCTTTTTGGAATGCGGATTTCATTGTGATCAGTCCGATTCGTTTTTCCATTGAAATCGGAAGGTTAAGAATATCCAAATAGGTAATATAGGTCAACAGGATTTTTAAAAATACCAGCGAGCTTGGGAATACGAAACATTTAATAAGCGTGTCCGCCAGCCAATCCGTTCTGCCGAATAGCTGCATAAAGTGAAAAATCAGTCCGAAAACAAATAAACTCAATACAAATGGAAGACAGAACTTCAGCAATGAAATGGTTTCCTGAAGCGAAAACCGCAGCACATTCCACCCCATGACAACGGTAAAAACAACCAGTTGAATAACGATGCTGTCATAAAAAGGACCAAAAACAAACAGCCAGAAAAATGAGATGATGATGATGAATATGATGCCAAGTTTCAAAATGACGCTATTCTTCATTTCGCACCCTGATATGTTTAAGGCCACCGTCGATGTTGATCAATTCAAACCTCGCGTTGCAGATTCGGTGATTTTTCGCAACGGCCTCACCGCAATTCATACCCAGATGGGTTACGATGATGTAAGTCCGGATAAAGGCATCACTCCAGTCAAAGATAAAACCATAATCAGGGAAATACTTATCAAACTCATCCAGTATAAGAACCCTTGCCGATTGGCTGTGATGAATCCACAGCCTTAAAAGTTCGACCTCATCCGTATCGGACACTTTAAATCCCCGGATGGATAGAAGGGCCCGCAAGGTATAGAGCTGGGTCCGGATATCCTGGCCGATATATAAATAGGGAAGGTTGTCGGCCTTCAGGGCCGGAATGATTATTTTCTCCAGAAAGGTTGTCTTGCCAAAGCCGTTGCCCCCCCTAATATAAAAGCAGTCGCGGCTGTTATTAAAATTAAGGTCGTCAACGATTTCAAAGTTCAGGTTGCGGTTTTCCAACCGATATTTACCCTTGTGGATTTCCATTCCCTAAATAATCTCTTGAATGTGGCCATTTTTTTCTGTGAACAGCTTTATATCGCGGGTTGAACAGATTTCTTTGAATTTTTGTAATAATTTAGACCGGTTTTCTGCGCTGATGGAGTCCAGAATATTATTTAACAATAATTTCAGACCGTTAATTTTCCGGTCGCTAATCAGCGCCAGTGTCAGCAGGCAGGCTAAAATGGCTTTTTGCCCGCCGGAATAGGTTTCGAAATCCCTGTCATCGCTGACGTCATGGATGTCAAATTCTCTGGCGGCCTGCGTGATTTTATCTATCAAGGGTGAATCATTTTTGCGTTGAAGCAGCCAGACTTCTTCGCGGATGGAGGACGAAATAAAGAGATGATTAAACTCCAGAATCAGAAATTCATCGTTGTATTTGTCCAATAAGTCGTCTAAATTATAAATTACCATAAACCTTGTCACCCTGCCGTAAAATGAAATACAGATTATATAACATAGTGAACCAGGAAAACAAACAATCAGCCGCGAAATTGTTCCCAACTTGCTGCCGGGCGCTACCAGCGCCATCATTGCCTTTGGTATCGGGAGCGTCTTGCGCACAAAGGCCGGGAGCTGGTTGCCTTGATTGTAGCGAATAAATGCTTAAGCTAATGGTCAGGAAATTGAGGGCCGGGCCAGCTTGCGCTGATCTTTCTCCCTTCGCGGCTAATTGAAATCCTTATATACTGCTCGTCACATACAATCTTCTGCTCCTGTCACTGGTTGTCCTGCTAACCTGAACTCGCCTCTGACATTTCCCGGGATGCCCTCGATCGCCCCACCGGTCGTTAATAATCAGTGGCGGGAAAAGGGGCCAAATTACGGTCACGAAGTTCAATAAGGTGCATGCGCCTGGGAGGACATACCCGATGGAAAACACCAATCCTGGCAACTGGGAATCCGCAGTCGTTTCACCGGAAACGGTGATCGCTAAAATCAAGCCCGGCATGAGTGTCTTCCTGGGAACTGCGATGGCGGAACCACGAACAATGGTCCGCCATTTGATGACGTCGGATGCCAAAAATCTTGAAGATCTCGAACTGATCCAACTGGTCAGCTTTGGAGATGCTGTTTCACTGCGATCATTGCGATCCCAGAATTATCGCTTGAAAACCTTTTTTTCCGGGTGGGTGGCCAGCGAGGCAATTGAGGAGGGCCGGGTGGATTTAATTCCCAGCCGCTTCGTAAAGATTCCCCAGTTGATTGACTCGCTGCTGAGGCCGGTTGACGTCGCTGTCGTTCAGATTACCCCCCCCGATGCAGATGGTTTTTGCAGCCTGGGGATTGCGATTGACGTGGCGCACGAGGCTCTCGAGCATGCCGCCATTTGCGTGGGAGAGATCAACACCCAAATTCCGCGAACTTTCGGCGATACCCTTGTTCAGATATCTGATTTCGACTTTTTGATTCGCTCCAAGGATCCCCTGATATATTTCGAGCGCTGGGCAACCGATGATGTTTGGGATCAGGTGGCCCTGCATGTGGCCTCCTTAATAGAAGATGAAAGCTGCCTGGCCTTTTCCATCGGTCCGCTCTATGAAGCGCTGGCCAAACGTCTGGCCAATAAACGCCACCTGGGCATACACTCTCCCCTATTTACCGATCCATTGATGGATTTGGTGAAAAGCGGAGCGGTTTCCAATCGGCGCAAGCAGACCCATCGGGGAAAGGCCCTGACTTCCTATGCCTTTGGTACCTGGAAGTTGATGAAGTGGCTGGACAACAATCCCCTGGTGGAGTTCCAGCGGATCGACAAAGTATTCAATCCTTTGATTATCGGCCGCAATCCAAAATTTGTCACCATCGTTGCCGCTAAAAAAGTGGACCTGTACGGCCGGGTCGGGCTTCACACCGGAAAAGGAATCGTTGCCGGTGGACCGGCCGAGGTCATGGATTTCTTGAATGGAACGGAACTGTCAGAAGGGGGGCAATCGATCTTTGCCCTGACCAGCAGGGACCCGGCAGGGCGGCCGAATATTTTGCTATCCATCGCCGCCCACCACAATCAGTTCAGTGGTTTTGAATCGGTGGGCGCGGTGGCAACTGAATACGGCGTTGCCTATTTGGAGGGGCGCACCGTCAGGGAAAGGGCTCAAGCCTTGATTGATATAGCCCATCCCGACGACCGGGCCGGTTTGGTGGCCAAAGCCAAAGATAAAAAGATTCTATACGGTGATCAGATCTTCCTGGAAGGGAGCGCGCGCCTCTATCCGGCGGACATCGCCGCTGAATTTTCAGCCGGGAGCGGCCTCGCAGTAAGGTTCAGGGCCATTCGGCCTTCAGATGAGGAAGGTATGCGGCACCTGTTTTACCGGTTTTCAGATGAAGCGGTGTACGCCCGGTATTTTCACTCCGTCAGCAGCATGCCCCACGCAAAAATGCAGGAATATGTCAATGTCGACTGGAATCAGGTGATGTCTATCGTCGGGCTGGTCGGAGAAGAAGGCAGGGGCCGTATTATTGCCGAGGCGCGCTATATAAAGATACCAGGCAACCCGTTTGCAGAGGTGGTCTTTATTGTGGACGAGAAATACCAGCGGGCTGGAATCGCCACCCTGATGTACGAAATGCTGGTCCGTGTGGCCAGAGAGCGGGGCGTCAAAGGATTTGTGGCCGAAGTTCTCTTTTCCAATATCGGGATGATGAAGGTGTTTAAAAAAGGGCAGCTGCCGGTGAAAGCGCGCCTGGAAAGCGGTGTCTACCACCTGGAGATTCCCTTCAATCCCTAGACAGGATCTTCACCTACAATGCCCTGATTAAGGCCTTTCGGTGGATCTCGGCGGCCAGATGAACCGGGCTTTTGCCGGTTATCGGATCCCATCCCGCGGGGTCAGCCGCACAGAAGTACTGGGTTTGCAGGCCAATGCATGCAAGGGCTTTATCGACAGGCAAATTTGCTAACCGGGCGGCCGCTTCCCAGGTTGCGCCACAGGGAGCCCCCCGTCTAACCCCGATGCGGGCAATTCGGCCCTGTTCCAGCGCAACTTCGAATTCGGGCACGCCGAATTTTTTCCCATATTGACCCAGGCCGACCTGCCGGGATAGGCTGCATCATGTAGGCGGCGTGTGTGCGCCTTTTACAGTGGTTTTTTTCCCTGAAGCGATTATGGGAATATTTCGCCCGTTACAGATCAGGGCCAGGTCATGGCTTAAATCCGGGTGTTTTAAAAAATCCAATACAAGATCAGCCTGTAAATTTTCAGGAAGGTAATCGGCGGTATTGTCAATAACGGTTGGAAGGCTTTGATCGATGGAAAGGCTTTCAAGCGCCAGCGATTTACCTCCGTATTTGCGTAAGCCGGCAATCTTGTTTTCGCCGCTGCCGTTTTGCTGGAAAACAAGAATTCGTTGAGGTTTCGGTGCTTCCTTGGGGCTGCCGGATTCTGGCTTTTTGTCATTCTCCATATTCGCTGATCTCTGTTGCGGGTTTTTCGATTGCGGACTGCGGATTTGGGATTTTGGATTGATCTGGAATCGAAGGTGCAACGCGCAACCCGTAACATGCAACTCGTAACACGCAATCCAAAATTAAAAATTGGGGAGATCCGAAATCCGAAATCTAAAATCCGCAATCGAAATTATCTGTCTTCTATCATCTGTTCGTTATCAAGTGCCTGCAGCTGCTTTTCAAAAACCGCGTTTTGGCGATCGAGCTCCTGGGTGATTTTCTCCAATTCATCAAAACCTTTTTCAGTGGCCGATTGATTGGCGTGGATGGCACGGGCCAGTTCGGCGATCTTTTCTCCATCCTGTTGCTGTGAGGCGAGTTGCATCGCCTGATTCAGGCGGTCCAGTTCATTCTCGTGATTTTCAATTTCATCTTCCAGTCCGGCGATACGCTGCTCAAGCGGGCCGGCAATTTTTGATCGCTGCGCAATTATATCAGACCTTTTGCGTCGCATTTCTTTTTTGGTCAGCCGGACGGTCGGTTCACCCTGGGGAATTTTGGGTGCCGAAATCCCGGCGGACCCTGTCTTATCATGCCAGCCGTCTTTTTCGAGGAATTCCCCATAACTTCCGTCGAAAATATCGATATGATCATTTTGAAATACAATCAGCCTTTCTGCCAGGGAATGCAAAAACATTTCATTGTGGGTCACCATGATCACGGTGCCATCAAAAAAGTCGAGGGCAGCCAACAGGGCATCACAGGATTCCATGTCGAGATGGTTGGTCGGTTCATCGAGGAGTAACAGATTCACCGGCGTCGCCAATAGCTTGCCGAGCATCACCCGGCTTTTTTCACCGCCAGACAGAACACTGATTTTCTTGAGGGCGTCATCACCGGCAAACATCATGGCACCGCAAATATTGCGAGCCCGCTGCCGGTCCATATCCGGGTGTGAATAGAGGATTTCCTCTTCAACGGTGCGGGCATCCACCAGACTGTTGATATTGGTTTGTTCAAAAAAACCGGTTTCAATCGAGGGATGATAAACCGTTTCTCCGGCCTGGGGCGAAAGCACGCCGGCCAAAAGTTTGAGCAGGGTTGTTTTGCCTTTACCGTTCTTGCCCACCACGCAGACCCTTTCTCCGGCTTCGATGGTGATGTTAAAATCGTTGATCAGGTTTTTGCCGCGTTCATAAGCAAAATTTAGATGGCGTGCCGTCAGGACACGCTTGGCGGGGGAAGGGCTGGATCGAAAAGAAAAATCAAGTAATTTCATTTGCTCGAGCTTATCTTTTTTTTCCATTTTTTTGAGTGTCTTGACGCGAGACTGTACCAGATTGGCGAGCCTTGCCTTGGCTCGAAAACGGGTAATGAATTGCTGGATTTCCTTGCGGCGCCGTTCATCATTGATCCGGGTCTTTTCATAGACCTCTTCGTCCTGGGCAATCTGACGGTAATATTTGGCTGTATTACCTGATATCTTGCGTACCTTGCGGCGATGGATGCCTATTGTATGGGTGACGACTTTATCCATAAAACTTCTATCGTGGGTGATCAGCAGCAGCTCGTGGGGCCAGGTCGTTAAAAATTGTTCGATCCAGCGAATGGATGTAATATCCAAAAAATTGGTTGGTTCATCCAGGAGCAGCAGGTCCGGCTCTGAGACCAGGGCTTTGACCAGGTTTAGGCGAACCTGGAGGCCGCCTGAAAATTGCGAGGGATGCCGCTGGTAGTCATCCTCTGAAAATCCCAGCCCGGAAAGGATCTTCTCCACCTTCCAGGCGTGGTCCTGTTCCTGGGGGGGCAGGGCACGCATCCCTTCCTCCAATGCCGTAGCGGCACTGAATTCAAGATGCTGTTGTACGTAAATGATGCGGTAATTTTTCGGTATGACAACCGCGCCAGCATCCGGCTGCTCCTCACCGTTGATCATTTGAAAAAGGGTGGTTTTGCCATGCCCGTTTTGCCCAACCAGGCCGACGCGTTGTTTGGCTGTGAGCGAAAAACTGATCTCATCCAAAAGAAGCCGGTCACCGAAGCTTTTCGTCAAATTTTCTACTCTGATCATATTGGTGCCCAAGATAGCACCAATACCGCGTCTTGTCATCTTGAAATATACGAGTTGCAAGTTTCGGTTTGCGCGTTGCGGGTCGCACATTCAGAAGGCTCTGATGCCCAACCCATAACCCGTAATCCGCACCCCGCACCACCCAACGCGCAACCCGAAACTCTTACCTCGCAGGGTTTTTCTTGACAAACCTAGTTAACTTAATATCTTATTAGCGCAACTGTTGGGAATGACGAATGAAGAATGACGAATGAAGGAAGGCGTTTGATTTTAAATCCTTTCTATCGACGGAGTGAAACGATAGCCACCAATCGTCAATCGTCAATCGTCATTATTCATTTTTTTATACCAGGAGGCAATTATGTCAGAGGAAAAAAAGGATTTTGAAGTCAAAGACCGCCGAATGTTTTCCGAGGATGCCCAGAAGGCCGAGTCTGCGGATGGGGAAACCCCTGCAGCGCCAGAGGCGGAGGGACAGGCCGCCTCTTCAGACGAAGATAACCGGAAGACCGAAGCCGCGGAAACATCCCCCGCCGATGGGTCTGATCAACCACCACCACTGCCTGAGATAAATTTTGCTACTTTTGTTGTTTCCTTAAATGCTTCAGCCCTGCTGCATCTTGGCGCCATTGAGGATCCCACCACCGGTAAAAAAGACAAGAATCTTCCCATGGCCAAACAGACCATCGATATTCTAAGCATGCTTGAGGAAAAAACAGGCGGAAATCTATCCAAAGACGAAGAGAATCTAATTAAAAGTATCCTTTATGATTTAAGGATAATTTATGTCAAAGAAAAAGGATGATTGACCGCCTCCCGGGGTTCGATTGGGTGCATAATGAAGGTGTTATCCCCCGCAAAAATCAACCTATTTTTGCAGGTCACCGCAAAACGATCGGACGGCTTTCACGAATTGTTTTCGCTGATGTGCTGCCTGAATCTTTTTGATATTATTTATCTTCAATTTGGCGGTAAAAAGATAGAGATTGAATCCTCCGACCGGCGGATACCCCTTGATGAAGCCAATATTGCCCACAAAGCCGCAACCCTGTTTCTCAAATCACTGGAAAGCACGGATGGATTAAACATTCGGATTGAAAAGTCCATACCGGTTGCCGCCGGTCTTGGCGGCGGCAGCAGCAATGCCGCCAGCGTCCTTATCGGTTTGAATCAGCACTACGGATTTCCCTTTTCCCGGGACGAGTTGATGATCATGGGGCTTGAAATTGGTGCTGACGTGCCTTTTTTCCTCTTCCAAAAGCCGGCATTTGCCTCTGGTGTAGGTGAGAAACTGGAAGCCTATCCCGGAACCCTGCCATATCATGTTTTGTTGCTAAATCCGATGGTTGAGGTGCATACCGCAGAAGTTTTTCGAAATCTGAATTTAAGATTGACAAAATGTAAAAAAAAAATTACAAAACCCTCTTTAAAGCAAAGCGGTTTTGATCCCTCGCTGCACGCATGCAACGACCTTGAAAGCGTAACGATAGCTAAATATCCGGTGATCGCGTCTTTAAAAAAGCAACTTCTTAAACACGGGGCACTGGGGGCCTTGATGTCAGGGAGCGGGCCGACCGTATTCGGTCTTTTTTCTGACCCCCACAAAGCCGGCGAAGCAAGACAGGCCATCGGGCGCAGCATCCGATTGAATGCCTATCTGGCTGATATCATTGATGGAACGTTTCCTACTATCTCTGATTACTAACGTTGCTTCTATACGGACGAAACCTTGGTGGGGCGTCGTCAAGTGGTAAGACACAGGACTTTGGTTCCTGCATTCGGAGGTTCGAATCCTCCCGCCCCAGCCATTTTAGTGTCTTAATTGTTATTTTTTTGTATTATGTGGCAAGATCTTTTTGGGTAAAAAGCAAGTTACCCCAAGAAATGCCTAAATTGCCTAAAATGCGCTAAAATGCCTAAAATTATGGTGTCGCCTCGCTCCGTCTTTTGTACAAGTCATTGGCGCTGGCAGTATGGGAGGCCAGAAATCAGACCAATAAAATGACAACTTAGGGTGAGTTTCTATTTTTATAAAATAGATAGAATACATTTACTTTAGGCATTTTAGGCAATTTAGGCAATTTAGGCACTTTCGGCATTGTCCGGGTTAGGGTCCGGCATTATGAACACAAATTCATTCATTAATTGACGGCAGGTGAATATGGAAGGTGTGGCGATTTTTACAGGGAACTCCAACCCTGAGCTTGCAAAAAAAATCTCAAATTATCTGAGTTTGCCCTTAGGGGGGGCCACGGTCAATAAGTTCAGTGACGGGGAAGTCCAGATTGAAATCAACGAAAACGTCCGCCTGAAAGATATTTTCATCGTGCAGTCGACCTGCTTCCCGGTGAACGACAATCTGGTTGAATTGTTGTTGATGATCGATGCCTTCAAACGGTCCTCTGCAAAAAAAATTACAGCCGTCATTCCCTATTTCGGTTATTCAAGACAGGATAAAAAAGTTGCGCCCCGGGTTCCGATCAGTGCCAAACTGGTTTCCGATATGATCACCCTTGCCGGTGCCAATCGAGTCATTACCATGGATTTACATGCCGGTCAGATCCAGGGATTTTTTAACATCCCGGTGGACAACCTTTTTGCGGCGCCGGTTCTCATAGATCATATGCGAAAACACTTCAGGGACGGGCTGGTCATCGTGTCACCGGATGCCGGAGGCGTCGAAAGAGCCCGGGCCTTTGCCAAACGCCTGGATGCCGATCTGGCGATTATCGATAAACGTCGGGATGCACCCAATCAAGCCAAGGCCATGGCCGTTATCGGTGAGGTGACGGGAAAAGTAGCGATTATTCTAGATGACATGACCGATACGGCCGGTACCTTGACCGAGGCGGCAGAAGCCCTCACAAAAGCGGGGGCCAGTGAAGTCCACGCCTGTTGTGCCCATCCCGTTCTTTCGGGACCGGCAATCGACCGAATAGCCGATTCGGCTCTCAAAAGCCTGGTTGTGACCGACACAATACCATTGGCCGAAAATGCCCGTACCTGCGACAAAATTAAAGTGCTTACCATTTCACAGCTGGTGGGCGAGGCCATCATGCGCAGCTACCGAGGTGACTCAGTCACCTCGCTGTTTGTTTAAGCTTTAAAAATAAATAGAATTTCAGGAATTCAGAAATAAAATGCGGTACGTTCCAAAATAAAATCCGCAATCCAAAATCCGCAATCTGAATTCTCAAAACGAGGAGGTTATATCTTTGGAAAAAATAGAACTGCAGGCAACTGTGAGAAAATCCGTGGGCAATGGCCCGGCGCGGGTACTGAGACGGGCCGGTCAAACACCCGCGGTATTATACGGCCGAAATACAGAGCCGGTCCTACTGGCTGTAGATACAAAAGATCTTGAACTGATTCTGAAGCAGGGCAGTTTTGGTCAGTTCATATTGAACCTTGTCATTCAAAACGGTAAAAAAGTGACCAGGGCGGCCATGATCAAAGAGCTTCAAACCCACCCAGTTTCAGGCCAACTGATCCATATTGATTTTTATGAAGTTGATATGAAACGTCAGATCAAGGTCATGGTCCCGATTATTACCACGGGTAGTTCCATCGGGGTCGAAGAGGGCGGTATGCTCAATATCGTCCGTCGCGAACTGGAGGTGTTCTGTCTGCCGGGCGACATCCCGGAATCCATCGAGATCGATATTAGCGAGCTTGGCATGGGGGACTCCATCCATCTAGAGGACATTCCCCTGGGAGAGAATATAGAAATTTCGAGCGATGTGAATTACACGGTTGTCACCGTGCTTAGCCCGAAGGTCGAGGAAGAAGAAGTCGTCGAAGAGGAAGAAGAAGGGCTCGAAGAGGGTGAAGAAGGTGCCGAAGGAGAGGCCGCCGAAGCTGCTGAAGCCAAACCTGAAGAAGAAAAATAGCGCAGCGACAATATGTCCGCAAATAGACTTAGATTGGTTGTCGGACTCGGCAATCCGGGAAATAAATATGAAAACACCCGGCATAATGCCGGCTTCCGGGTCGCCGACAAAATAGCACAGGATTTTAACATTTCGTTTAATAAAACCAAATTCGACACCACTTTTGGGCGTGGCTTTATCGAAGATGCCGACGTACTCCTGGCCAAGCCCATGGCGTTTATGAACCGCAGCGGGCCGCCGTTGCAGAGCTTGGCCCATTATTTTCGAATACCAGGCGAGGATATGCTGATCATCCACGACGACATAGACCTTGCCTTTGGAAGATTAAAAATAAAAGAGAAAGGAGGGCATGGAGGACACAATGGCATAAGATCCATAATGGATGCCTTTGGCGGAGGTGATTTTGTGCGCCTGCGCATCGGCGTCGGGCGTTCCGAGGCTGGGGAGAATGTCACTGATCATGTTCTGGGCCGATTTTCCGACCATAAGGCGGAAATGGTAGCCAGAGTCATCGCAGTAGCCCGGGATGCCGTTGTTACGGTTCTTTGTGAAGGGACGAAATTTGGTATGAACGCGTTTAATCGAAAAGACCTGTTGATCACAGGTTAACCGAAAACCTATTTATTTGGAGGAGAGGATGAATTACTTAATACCGCTGATTTGCACACTGGTTGGGATTGCAGGCGTGATCTTTTCCATTATTGTTGCCATTATGGTCAAAAGCGCCCCGGCCGGTGATCAGAAAATGACCGATATTGCCGACGCCATCAAAACAGGGGCCATTGCTTACTTGAACCGTCAGCTTAAAAGCATGGGCATTGCCGGAGCCGTCCTGTTTGTCATCATCGCTTTTTCCCTGGGCTTTACGACGGCCATTGGCTTTTTAGTCGGCGCGATTGCGTCGTTTGCCGCCGGTTACATTGGGATGCGGGTGTCGGTCATAGCCAACGTGCGCACCGCCGAAGCGGCCAAAGGTGGCATGTCAAAAGGGCTGAACATGGCCTTCAGGGGCGGTGCCGTTACCGGGATGATCGTTGCCGGCCTGGCGCTGACGTCTGTGGCCGGTTTTTATACCATCCTGCTGGCTTCCGGGGTTGATTCCCGGCATGCTGTGATTGCGCTGGTGGCCCTGGGATTTGGCGGAAGCCTGATCTCCATTTTTGCGCGCCTGGGCGGCGGGATCTTCACCAAGGGCGCTGATGTGGGCGCGGACCTGGTGGGCAAGGTTGAAGCCGGGATTCCCGAAGACGATCCACGTAACCCGGCAACCATTGCCGACAACGTTGGTGACAATGTGGGTGACTGCGCCGGTATGGCAGCCGACCTGTTTGAAACTTACGCGATAACGGCGGTTGCCGCCATGCTGCTGGGAAATTTGCTTTATCCGGCGATCGCGATCGCCACTGACTTTCCCCTTGTGTTGGGCGCCATTTCGATTGTTGCATCCATGATCGCGGTGTTCTTTGTCAAACTGGGCAAGAATGAATACATCATGGGGGCGCTTTACAAGGGTATGTTTGGTGCTGCCATTTTGGCGGCCATCGCCTTTCTGGTGGCCTGTACCTCAGCCTTTGCCGGTGTAGCGGAGATTTCCGGGATTAATATCTATTTCTCATCACTGGTCGGGCTCATTTTGACCGTTGTGATCGTTATGATTACCGAATATTACACGGGCATTCGCAAACCGGTTAAACTGATTGCCGAAGCCTCCACCACCGGCCACGGCACCAATATCATTGCCGGGCTGGCCGTCAGCATGGAAGCCACCGCATTGCCGGTCATCGCCATTTGTCTTGCCATCGGCGCCTCGCACGCCGCGGCCGGACTCTATGGAATTGCCATGGCCGCCATGTCGATGCTTTCCATGACCGGTATGGTCATCGCTATCGATGCCTACGGCCCGATCACCGACAATGCCGGCGGGATTGCGGAAATGGCCGAAATGGATGAGAGCGTGCGGGCCGTCACCGACCCCCTGGACGCGGTGGGCAATACCACCAAGGCCGTTACCAAGGGTTATGCGATCGGTTCGGCCGCTTTGGCCGCCCTGGTTCTGTTTGCAGCTTACACCCAGGAATTTGCCCTGCATGGCGCAGAAGGGACATTGAGCTTTGATCTGAGTGACGTAAACGTGATCATCGGCCTCTTTCTGGGCGGACTGCTGCCGTTTCTGTTCGCCTCCATTGCCATGCGCGCGGTCGGCAAAGCCGGCGGGGCGGTGGTCGATGAAGTCCGGCGCCAGTTCCGTGAAAAGCCCGGCATTATGGAAGGAACCGATAAACCGGATTATGCCGCCTGCGTGGACATTGTCACCAAGTTTGCCCTGAAAGAAATGATCGTACCGGCCCTGTTGCCGGTGGTGGTCCCGGTCCTGGTGGGGCTGATTCTGGGCAAAATTGCCCTGGGCGGATTGCTGATCGGCAGTATCGTCACCGGTCTTTTCCTGGCCATCTCCATGACCACCGGTGGAGCAGCCTGGGACAACGCCAAAAAATACATTGAAGACGGTCATCTGGGCGGCAAGGGCAGTGATGCCCACAAAGCTGCCGTCACCGGTGACACCGTCGGCGATCCTTACAAGGACACTGCCGGCCCTGCTATTAACCCGATGATCAAGATCCTCAACGTTGTTGCCCTGTTGATGGTACCGTTCCTGCTGTAAGATCGTCATCTTGATCCCAAGCGAACATAAAGGATTGGCGTAATTTTACGCCAATCCTTTTTTATTGATTGTTTATTGATTGTTCACTCAGGGTGTGCTATGAATGGTTCTGCTTTGCATGACGTGAATACTAGCGATGATCGGTGGGAAAATGACAGAAAAAAAAGTAAAAGAGGATAACCGCAGTGTAAAACCGGGGGACCGAGAATTCCAGATAGGCGACCTGGCCGTTTACCCGGCCCATGGTGTGGGGGAAATACAGGCCATTGAAAGCCGGGTTGTCAATGGGGAAAAGCATGATTTTTATATCATGAAGGTCCTGGAAAACGGAATGGTAATCATGATTCCCACCAGCAATGTCGCGTCCGTCGGCCTGCGCAACATTATTGACAAAAAAGAGGTCCCCAAAGTATACGAAGTCATGAAATTTCGCAAAGACGGGTTGCCGGACAATCAGACCTGGAACCGGCGCTATCGCGAATATATGGATAAAATCAAAACCGGCTCATTGTACGATGTGGCCGAGGTCTTCAGAGATCTTTTTTTGCTCAAACTGACCAAAGACCTGTCTTTTGGAGAACGCAAGCTCTACGACACCGCCCAGGTGTTACTGGTAAGAGAACTGTCCACCGCAAAAAACAAGGATGAAGACGCAATATTGTCAGAGCTGGAATCCTTATTTGTTGCGGATACCCCCGAGAATTAGCACTGCCCTGCAGCATGCCTGTCACCGGGACCTTTACCATCTTTGTCGACACAGCCGACCACAATCGGCGGCTTGATGCCGTTGTTGCCGCCCACCTTCCTGATTGTTCCCGCTCCCTGGCGGCCAATTTGATTGGCAATCGAAAAATCCTGGTTGAAAATAAACCCCAAAAACCCGGTTACCGGGTAAAATCCGGCCAACAAATCCTGGTTCACATACCGGAGCCTGAGCCGGTTGAATACAAGCCCGAACCGATCCCCCTCAACATTTTGTACCAGGATAGCGATATCGTGGTGCTCAACAAGCAGGCCGGAATCGTCGTACACCCGGCCCCCGGGCACGGCAGCGGCACCCTGGTAAACGCTCTGCTGTATCATTGCCCGGACCTTGAAGGCATCGGCGGTGAGATCAGGCCGGGAATTGTTCACCGACTCGATAAGGATACGTCGGGAACCATGGTGATAGCCAAAAATGCAGCAACCCTTGATGGGTTGGCCGGACAGTTCAAGGCCCGTTCGGTCCGCAAAAAATATCTGGCCCTGGTTTACGGGGAATTAAAAAAAGATGCGGGGACCATCGATTTTCCCATCGGGAGGCACCCGGTTCATCGCAAACAAATGTCGACCACCACCCGCAAGGGGCGCCAAGCGATCACTTCTTGGCGTGTTTTTAAACGATTTCAAGGTATTACGTTGCTCGAACTGACCTTGAAAACCGGCCGAACCCATCAAATTCGGGTTCACTGCTCGTCAATGGGTCACCCCATCGTCGGTGACCCGATCTATGGTCCCCGCAAGCTTTTTAAAAACCTCGACAAAAAGACAGAGCGCCTGCCGGCCGGGATCATCGATTTGCTGAAAACCATCCCAAGGCAGATGCTGCATGCCTGGCAGCTGGGGTTTGCTCACCCCCGCACCAATGAGACCCTGTCCTTTGAATCGCCCCTGCCGCAGGATATGGAGGAAGTGATGGCACGCTTGGGAGAAATTTAGGCCGGGTTGCGCGTTACGGGGTAAGGGCTGCGAGGTTCGTGTTGCGCATTACTAGTTGCGTGGTACGGGGCACGAGTTACGGATCTTGGGGTTGCGGAGTTGACCCGCCGTACCTTGGCGCGTTAGGATTGGTCTGATTTTCACCTCGTAACCCGCAACGCGCAACACGTAACCTTAACGAGTGACTCCGTGCACCATATAGACTTTGATTAGAATTTTACGCCTTAATAATTAGGTAAGTAAGATACCCCCCATAGCACAGGAGCAGAATAACCCCGTCTGAGCGTTTAACGGTAAAATCTTTTCTCATCATCAGCCAGGGCAAAAAGCTGGTAAACATCATCACCAGATAATCGATCCACAGTCCGCTTTCGATAAAGCCGCCGGGAATGGGAATTGGTCGCACCAAAGCGGCGAGCCCCAGGACACTCATGATGTTGAACACATTGCTGCCCACCAGGTTGCCGATGCTGATATCCATTTCGCCTCTGATGGCAGCCACCACCGAGGCGGCCAGTTCCGGCAGCGAAGTACCAAAGGCGACAATGGTCAGGCCGATAAATTTTTCGCTGACACCCAGAATTTTCATAATTTGAACTGCGTTATCAACAACGATTTGAGCCCCGCCAACCACCCCGGCGATTCCGAGCAGGATCAGGATGATTTGTTTGGGCCGTGAGGCAATGAAACCAATTTCTTCCAGTTCGGACTCGATTTCAGCGGCATCGATGTTTCCTTTTTGGGCCAGTGTATAGTTAAAAACTGTATAAATGATGATACCGATCAAAAGGGTGGCACCTTCTATACGGCCAAGCATGGAATTCCAGGTCAACACCAATAGATATAAGGAAATGGCCAGCATGATGGGGATATCACGCCGGACCACAGATGGATCACTTTTTATGGGATGGAAAACAGCGGCCAGGCCCAGCACCAGGGCAATGTTGCAGATATTGCTGCCCACCACATTTCCGACCGCAATCATACTTTGACCTTTGATCGAAGAAATCAGACTGACGACAAGCTCCGGGGCGGACGTCCCGAATGCGACCACAGTCAGACCGATGACAACCGGGGTGATTCCCAGGCCGCGTGCCAGGCTGGAAGAGCCTTTGACCAACCATTCCGCCCCGAAATAGAGCAACAAAAAGCCGGCCAGGCAAAACAGTATCAACGCGTAGATGGGCATTGAGTCATCTCCTTTGTTCTTTTGCGCACGGATAATAGGCAAGACAGCCCTGGTAGTCAAGAATATATTGAGTCGTAAGCGGATAGACAGAAAAAGGAGAAGTACCTGTTTAAACAGATATTATTTAAGCCTCAGGACCGTACAGCCAATAGCCGAGTCCGGATCGGACCGATCGGCGGTAATCGGGGTAAAGGCAAAACCGGCACTCAAAGGGTTGCCGCGCAGTCAGGGAAAAACTCTTTCGGCCGCATCGCGTCTTAAAATTTCGGAAGCTTGTTCCATGCGCCAAATGATCTCATCAACGCCTTCGGTGGTTTCCCGCAGATGGGGTGAGAGGGCGGCATTTAACCGCTTTTCAGAATCACTTAGCTGATTCAGGAACAGCAGAAAGTTGGTGCGGTTTTTATAGGCGGATTTAACCAGGGCTTCGATGGAATCACCTTCGCTGCGGATCAGCTCCGCATAATGATCGCACAGTACCCTGATCCAGGCGGTATATTCACTTCTTGTATCTTCGGGGATATTGGCCTGTTTGACTATACCATGGACATCGACCGGCATATAGACAGTATCTGCGGCGACGACGTCACCGACATGATAATTGTACCCGCCATCAATGCCTTAGATTGCTTTCATCTCCATTGCTGCATCCTCTGGCTTACCATGCACTTCAGGCATTCGGGTTCCGCATAAATAGATCGGAGCCGGGAATAATACGAACGATTATTCTTACGGATGAGTCCGTGCCATTCCCTCTGATTCCGGTGCTTTTCGAACCATTTTTTATGGAATGTCTCTTCATATTTACAACCGCCTGCTTTGCAGAAATTTTAATACAGATTATGAAATCTGGATTTTTTAGTCAAGGAATATGGCTTTGGATTTCATTTTGGATTTGGGATTGCGGATTGGTCTGACCGTCACCACGTAACTCGGAACGCGCAACCCGAAACAAAGAGCGGTGGCCAGTAACAGGCAGCGAGTAACCAGAGCCAAGTAACCAGCAGCCAGAAACCAGCCTATACCATCCCCTTAAACGCCATAAATGTCAGAGACAGAATTCCGGCGGTGACCAGGGCGATGGAGGTGTCCTGCAAGGGGCGGGGAACCCGGGCCAGGAGGGTTTTTTCCCGGACGCCGGCAAACAGAATCAATGCCAGGCCGAACCCAACGGCATAACCGAAGGATGCCACCAGGGCCTGCATAAACGTATACTCTTCGTTGACGTTGATCAGGCATACGCCCATCACGGCGCAGTTGGTGGTGATCAAGGGCAAAAAGATTCCCAGGCCGGCATACAGGGCCGGGATGCTCTTTTTTAAAAACATTTCCACAAATTGAACCAGGGAGGCAATTACCAGGATAAAGGCCACGGTTCTCAGGTACTCGAGGTCAAATTTTACCAGGAAAAATTTATTGGTGATCCAGGTGATAACACCGGCCATGACCAGGACGAAGACCACTGCCATGGCCATGCCGATGGCGGTCTCCATTTTTTTGGAGGTTCCCAGAAAGGGGCAGTTGCCCAGGTACTGGGCCAGTAAAATATTATTTATCAGGATACAGCTGACGGCAAGGACAAATAAATCACCCATGGTCTTCTCCTATTTTTTCCCGACCAGATTCATGAGACACAGCATCAGGCCCAGGGCCACGAATGCGCCGGGGGCCTCAATCATAAAGGAAAACGGCTTGTAAGCTGGACCAAAAATATCAAAAGCGAGGTTCCAGTCAGTCCAAATTGTCAGGGCACCGGTTCCGATCAGTTCACGAACGGCAGCCAGAGCCATCAGGGATAGCGTAAATCCGATCCCGATTCCGAGGCCGTCCAGCAGCGATCTGATCACACCGTTTTTGGAGGCGAAGGCTTCGGCGCGACCCAGGACGATACAGTTAACAACGATCAGGGGAATGAATATGCCGAGTTTGAGAAACAGCGGGTAGGCGTAGGCCTGCATCACAAGCTCAACAACGGTTACGAAAGTGGCAATAATGACGATGAAACAGGCAATCCGGACCTTGGCCGGAATGACTTTGCGCAAAGATGAGACCAGCATATTCGAGCAGACCAGAACAAACGTAGTCGCAAGGCCCATTCCGATCCCGTTTTCAACTGACTTGGTAACCGCCAAAACGGGGCAGAGTCCGAGCACCAGCCGAAAAGGCGGGACTTCATCCCAGAGCCCCTTTACAAATTCCTGCGTCAGAGATTTCGCCATTTAATTCACCCTATTTATTAAATTTCTTTAAATTGTCGGCAATCTGGGTTTTGAGCTTCTGGTATATTTTATCAGCGTCGGTGGCCGCACTGGACACCGCGCGCGAGGTGATCGTCGCCCCGCTGATAGCACTGATGGAACCCCCATCCTGGGTCACCGCAATGGGCTGTTCCAAGGCAAGGCCCTTATACTGGGCCGCAAAGCTCGGGTCACTTTTGGCTTTGGCACCCATGCCGGGTGTCTCGCCATGGGTGGTCACACCCACACCCATCAACTTATTGTCTTTAACATCGATGCCCACCATTAAGCCGACATCCCCGCCGTAACCCTTGCCGGAAGTTTCAAAGGCCACAGCCCGGGGTTCGCCGTCGAAGACACCGACAAAAAAGGTCCTTTCAACATCTCCGTCTTTGAGGGTAAATCGGTCGGCAATCGGGTCATTGCCGGCGCCTTCGAAAATGTTTCTGACGGCCGGGCCCTTGACGAATTCCAGTACCTGATTATCGATGCGTTCCTGGGTGCTGTTGCGCAGATAGGCCAGCACGCCCCCTGAAAAAAAGCTTAGAATGGTAAGCACAACCACCATTTTTATCATTTCGCGCATTTTAGACAACCTTTCCCAAAGCTTGCGGTCTGATCTTGTCCAGCAGCGGACTGATAAGATTGATAAGTAAAATGGCCAAAATTACGCCGTCGATATAGGCGCCGATATTGCGGATCAAAACGGTCATTATGCCGCCGACAGCACCGTAGATCAACATCGGAATGACATTAACCGGCGATGAACCATCTTCGGTGGCCAGGAAAAAGGCCCCGATCAGGGTGTAGCCTGATAAAAGATGAATGCCGGGCTCGGCAAAGCGGGCCGGGTCGACCAGGTTAAACAGCAACGCCGTAAAATACACCCCGGCCAGAAATGTGAGCGATATTTCCCAGGTCGGATAAATCCCCTGAGCATCAGGTAGCATCCGCCCAGGATAAGCCCCAGGCCGAAGGTGGAGCCGAGGCCGCCGATCTGCCGGCCCATGAGAAGGTCGCCGAGGTGGATCGATTTCAAGGATTCGGGACCGAAAGCTTTGGCGACGGCCAAGGGATAGACGGCGGCAAAGCCGAAATCATAATTCAACAGCATCCCGTCGAAATTGAAAAGATCTTTCCAGGATATCATCATGATGGCCACTGCCAGGGCCACCGGGTTAAACGGATTGGCGCCGATGCCGCCGAATATCTGTTTGCCGATGACCACGGCAATAAAAGTGCCGGTGATCACCGCCCACCACGGCATGGTGGCCGGCATCAGCATCGCAAAAATCAAACCGATCAACGCGGCATTGCCGTCGCCGATAGTTATCGGTCTTTTGGTTGCATGATTAATCGCCAGTTCCCAGAATATGGCCGTTGCCACCGACAGGCTGACGACACCGAAAACCGGAATGCCGTAATGAAAAATACCGGCAATCAGGGCCGGCAAAGCTGCCAGCATGGTGTGATAGCTGCGATTGGTAACCCGGCTTCCGTTGTGCCAGAAGGGCGCATGTGAAACGATCAACTTTTTTTGGTCAAGCATCCGTTGCCTCCGTTGCCTCATTGCCTCGTCGCCTCCGTTGCCTCCAACAATTCCGCAGCCTCTGAGGCTATAGCCCGGTCCAGTTCGTATTTTGCTAATTTGATGTACTGAAATATCGGTATCCTCGATACGCATACGAAGCTGCAAATTCCGCATTCGATGCAGGATAATAAATCATAATTATCGGCGGCTTCTTCAAATTGACCGGCTTCCAGAAATCTGACCAGCATGTGGACCTGGATCTGGGCCGGACAGGTCCTGACGCATTCACCGCAGTTGATGCAGGGATAATCGGATGCGTAGGCCGCATCTGACCGGTCCACGACGATAATGCCGTTGGTATCGGGCAAAACCGGATGGTCCAGTGAGTAAACCGCCGAGCCCCGTCATTGGGCCCCCAAAAATGATGCGGTCTTCGTCATTGATGGAAACGTTGAATTTATCAAGGATATCTCTGATCGGTGTACCGATGGTGGTTTTAATCAGGTGCTGGGTGCCGTCCTTGGTAATCAGGGTAAGAATTTTGCTAACCGGTATCTGCCCGTCAGCATAGGCTTGGCCGATGGACGCCACCGCCTCGGCACTGAGAAAACAAACCCCCATATCTTCGCAAGTCTTGCCGGCCGGAACAACCTCTCCCAGCACATCTTTCATGATCAGCTGGGGCAGGGCGGCCGGATATCCGGTGCCCACGCCTTTTACTTCGGCCCCGATGTGTCCATAACCCTGCATGGACTCACCGGCCGTTACCAGAACAATGCGGTCGACACCGGCCATATCATTCAGGATGGCGATTCCTTTTTTAATGTCGCCCAGGGCGGAACTAACGATATATTGATTGGTACCAATGAGAAGGTCGTCATCGACGCCTGTGATCACAATGGTATGAATTGATTTTTCAGGTTCTGCTAAAGCGGAAAAGGCCGGATTGCCCGGTATGAATGACAGATGGGCGATGGCGGTTTTTAAATCGGGGGTTTGATTATCAAACGGATCGTCCAATTCCTCATTTTTATCGACGGCAATGGTAATGGCGCTGTAGGTTTTACCGAAATCACCGGTATAGGGTGAAATGGAAGATATGGTTCCGGTGACGCTGGAGATGACATAGGCCGGTTCATCGGCAAAAAGAGAGATTTTTTGACCGGTTTTGACACGGTCGCCGGTCTGAAAGGCAGGTGCAGCGGGTTGATCACCGTTTTTTGGGTGAAAAAGGGTAACCGTTGTGGAGGGGGCGACCCGTTCTGGTTCCGGCACCTTGACCGGAAGCAGTTCATATTCAATTCGCGGATTGGCTAATCCCAGGAACGATTTTTTTAGCATAACGCAACCTTTTTATTAATCAGCAAGAATTAACAGTCACCCAAAACCGACGCCTGCTAGCCGACTGTTTTACATTACATGACAGGCGGAACAGTCTTTTTCAAGCGGACCGGCGCCAAAATCTTCGTGGCAGCCGGCGCACTGCTGGTGAAACGCATCAGCGCGCTTGGGGACTTCTTCATCACCTTCATCGGGTCATGGCACTCAGTGCACGACTGGGCCTGGTCATATTCATCTTCGGCCAGGGTATGATGGCAGTCACCACATGAGATTCCGTATCCGTTGACCGATTGATGGGTTTGATGGTCAAACAATACCTTGCCCGCTGCCGGGGTGTATAACAATCGGATCGGTTGATCAGGGGTTTCAGGCGGAAAAGCCGCATAGCAGATAACACCCACCAACAGCAGCCAAATTGCCAGACCGTACGCCAGCTTCAATTCGAATTTTGAGAACATAGAATAACCGTACCTTTATGTATTAAAGCTTCTACGTCACCAAACTCGGAGAAATTCATTGCATTTACAAGCAATCAATTTGCATCCGGTATATGGAATGCTGGAATTATGGAATATTGGGTATTATAAAGGAACCAATCGGATTTTACCCGGTCAAAATCCGCTCAACCCATTATTCAACTATTCCATCATTCCACTATTCCCTCCGGGCCGCAGGCCAAATAGGCGGAGCCCATATTTGTTTCAAGTTGGATGAGTTGCGCGCTAAAAAGTCATGCTTCGACTACCATATAGTCGCCAAGCTTTCAAGATGTTTTTTAGTCAGGCAACCTCGGATTTTTGCCTTAAATCAGTTATTTTGACTGTTTCGTCCGTGGCCGGGTCCGGATTGTAGCATGTCAGGCAGCAAAACAGGCAGCGCATGCTTTCACCACGTGCGGCTTCTTCGCTAAGCACTTGATCTGCTTCAATAAATGATTTAATTCGTTCGGCGACGGGTAATTCCGGCATCGGGGCCCGTTTGCTTTTAATGATGCCTTCGACATATTCGAAAAGGGTTTCATCGATCAGATTTTTCTGCAATTCCTGGGGATCGGCACTTACTTCCTCCTCCATGACATACTGATGAATGGAGCGGGCCGCCCGTCGCCCACCGCCGATGGCGTCTACAACCAGGCTGGGGCCGGTGGCCGCATCGCCGGCGCAAAATATATACGGAATATCACTTTGCAGGGTTGCCGGATCGACTTCGATGGTGTTCCACCGGGTGGTTTTCAACTCTGCCAGCTGCTCCTCAAGTTGCTCGGCAAAAGATATATCCGGCGATTGCCCGATGGCCGTAATCACCATGTCGGTTTGCATTAAGGTTTCAGATCCCTCAATGGGCACCGGCCGGCGTCGTCCGCTGGCATCCGGTTCGCCCAGTTCCATCTTCAGGTATTCCAGGTGGGTGGTAACCCCATTTTCATCTCCCACCACCCGGACGGGGGCGGCCAGAAAGGTGAATTTAACCCCTTCTTCTTCAGCCGCTTCAATTTCCACCGGGTTGGCCGGCATTTCATTGCGTGTGCGGCGATAAACGAGGTTGACTTCCTCAACACCAAGCCGGAGCAAATTGCGGGTGCAGTCAATGGCGGTGTTGCCCCCGCCGATAATAACCGCTGATCGACCGGTGGGAATCTGTTCGCCGCCGGCCAGGCGTGACAGAAAATTGATGCCCGTCCAGCAGCCTTTTAATTGCTCGCCTTCCACCCGCAGGGATGAATCCTGCCAGGCGCCGATACCCATGAAGATGGCATCGTATCCGTCGGCCTTCAAAGAATCCACATCGAAATCAGTCCCAAATTTTTGATTGCAGCGGTTTTCAACGCCAAGCTCCAAAATTCCCTCGATTTCCCAGTCGAGCACCTTTTTGGGAAGGCGGTATTCAGGTATGCCATAGCGCAGCATGCCCCCCAGCTTGGGCATGGCTTCAAAAATCGTCACTTCGTGGCCGAGCCGGCGCAGAAAAAAGGCACAGGTCAGTCCTGCCGGTCCGCCGCCTACCACCGCTACGCGCTTGCCTGTCAAAGGCGCGATGGGAACCGGCAGGCGCTGGCCGGAATTCATTTCATAATCGGCTGCAAATCGTTTCAGCTGATTTATTGAGACCGGCTCATCTTCTATTGCGCGCCGGCAATTGACTTCGCAGGGATGGGGGCATACCCGGCCACAGGCCAGCAGGAGGGGATTTCGCTCCCGGATAGTGCTGACGGCACCCTCATAATCGCCTTTTCTGATTTGGGCGATATATTTGGGGATGTCGATTTCAGCAGGGCAGGTCTGCCGGCAGGGAGCCAGACGATCGTTGGATTGGTTGAAATGCAAAATGCGCTGGGCCGGTGTTCGGACCTTCATGATGGATTTGGGACAAACCTGTTCGCAAACGCCGCAACCGACGCATTTGTCCTTATCGACCACCGGATAGCCTTCCGGTCCCATTTTTAAGGCACCGAACTGGCAGGCCCGGACGCAATCACCCAGCCCCATGCAGCCGACGCCGCAGACCCGGTGCCCGCCGGACAGCAGGGTTTGGGCCTGGCAGGTATTGACGCCGAAATACAGGTACTTGGTTTCGGCACGGTCTCCACCGGCACAGGTATTGTAAGATTTAAGCGGTTCGGCCAGCCCGACTTCCATGCCCATCACCGCGGCGGCCGCCTCAGCGGACTCCATTCCGCCCACAATACAGACACTGGGAGACGCTTTACCGCCGACCACCGCTACTGCCGCCGCCGAACAGCCGGCATACCCGCAACCACCGCAGTTGGCACCGGCGAAGGTGGCTTCCACCTGAGCGATGCGTGGATCCTCCCAGACATAAAAAATCCGTGAAGCCGCTCCTAAAACAATTCCGCAAACTGCTCCCAGTCCAAGCATAAACAGTAAACCTTCGATCATGGCCACTCCTCAGATACCTGATATTTTTCTCGAAAGAGAATTCCCTATCACTTTAAGATTGGTATTTCAAGCTTAAAAAAAACAAACAGAGGACAGAAAACAGAGGGTTTTGGGGTTGTGTGGGTATTTAGCACAGGGCAGGGCGACTGGGGTTGCTGATTGTCTGGTTATCACCACGTAACTCGTAACGCGTAACCCGCAACACGTGGAGCCCTTTAAATCCGAAATCCGCAATCCCAAATCCGCAATCGAAAGACCAGAAACTAACATACGCCACAGAGGCGGCAGGATTCCACCTGACAGGCCGGCGTGGTCAGTTTCTGCTTGGCGCGTTGATATTCGCGCTGGAGAAAAGACTTTTTGATGCCGTGATCGATGAAATCCCAGGGCAGGGTTTCGTCCGGATCACGTTCGCGCAGAACATAAAAATCAGAGTTTAGGTGCACGGTTTTAAGGGTTTGGGCCCAGTTGCCTTTGTTGGCATGGGCCGTCAGCAAAATGTCGGCAACCCGGCGGTCACCCCTTGAGAACATGGCCTGGATGTAGGCCCATCTGGGAATGTCCGAATTAATGCGCAGGTTGGCCACCTTTTTTAATTCAATTTTAATTTTTTTAATCTTGCTCTTTAATGTCCGGACGTCATCCATGGCCGCCCATTGAAAAGGCGTCGCCGGCTTGGGAACAAAAGAATTGAGGCTGACGGTAATGGTACCGATGTGCTTGCGGGCGCGGCTGGACGATAAAAACCGATGTTTGATCTGTTTGACCAGTTTGATGATGGCATCGATGTCCGCTTCAGATTCGCCCGGCAGGCCGATCATAAAATACAGTTTCAAATTGGGGATCCCGTTTTCCACCAGCGTCGTGGCAGCGGTCAAAACATCTTTTTCGCTTATGCCTTTGTTGATGACCCGGCGCATGCGTTCGGAGCCGACTTCCGGCGCGATGGTGGCCGTTTTAACGTTGCTTTTTTTCAGGACCGACAGCAAACCCGGGGTAATCCGATCGGCCCGCAGGGAGCTGAATGAAATCCTGAGGTCTTGATCAATGTATTTTTCGCATAATTTTTCAATTTCCGGCAGATCGGATACGGCAGCACCCACCAGGCCGATTCGATCGGTGAGTTGGGCACCCCGGTCGATGGTTTGCTCCAACTGGGCGATGGACCGGAATCGTGGGGGGCGATAAATAAACCCGGCACTGCAAAAACGGCAGCCATGGGGGCAGCCGCGGCCGACTTCAACTAAAAATGATCGGTCAAAGGTCGTGTGGGGGGTTACAACGGCACTGGACGTTGAAATCGGATTTAGATCATTGAGGGCGACGCGTTTGATTTTTGGCGGCACATCCCCCTGGGGCTCAAAAGCTGCCAGCCTGCCGTCGTTATGGTAGCGGGCATGGTAGAAGGCAGGCACATAGGCACCCGGGACATGACATGCCAGGTTTTTTAATAATTCCCCCTTGTCGCCACCGGATTCAAAGACCTCAAAAAATCGCGGCAGGATGCCCTCGGCTTCCCCGAGGAGAAAACAGTCGATAAAGGGGGCAATCGGTTCGGGATTCAGAAAACAGGCAACGCCACCGGCGATCACCAAAGGATGCCGGGTGCCTCTCTCACTGGATTGCAGGGGGATTCCGGCCTGCTCCAGGAGTGTCAGCAAATGCGGATAATCGTTTTCAAAGGAAATAGAAAAGGCGATGATATCTACATCGGCCATGGGCCTGCCGGACTCAATGGTGGTTGGCCGGGCGGTTTCCGATCCCTTGCTTTCCGGCAGGAAAACCCTTTCGCATACTACCTGATCCAATCCGTTTAGAAGATCATATAAGGTCTGATACCCGAGACTGGACATGCCGACATGATAGCGATTGGGATAAACCAAAGCGATCCGGATCTTATGACGCCAGGATTTCCGAATGGTGCCGATCTCGGATTCAAGGAATTTCTGGCGGGTTTTGGCGAATTTTGAAACCATTAAGACGTCCGTTGACTGTTGTCGGTTGTCCGTTGCGTGACAAATCTTGCCTGTCAACGCAGTTTCTTTTGCGGTTTGCCTCCCGGATAATCAGAAGCCAACTCAAAAACCGGGAAACACCACCACGCCTATTAAACTGAGACCTATCTGTGCGAAGTCAACGGTGTTAATACCATGTCATCAGAAAAAGTACAAAAACCAGGCCTGATGAACTTGCATAATATCCTCCCAAGGGTTTGTCTCAATTGCTGAAAACCAACGGACAACCGACAACAATCAACGGCCTGGACTTAATCCGCTTTTCTTCTTAAGAACGTGGGAATATCCAGCTCACTGTCGGCAACGATCGCTCCACTGGTACCTCTGTAAATTGCGCCTGAAGATTCCCCGACAGCCTTTTTCTGGCGCATGAAGGTCGGCTCATCGTAATCGACCACATTTTCCAAATCGCCGGGCGTGATGTCTCTGATCTTACCTCTGAGCGTCGCTGCAAGCGGTTCTTCTGTTTCGGCTTCTTTGCCGATTCCGGTGGCGATCACGGTTACGCGCATTTCATCGCCCATACTGTCATCAACGGAGGTGCCCCAGAATATCTCAGCTTCTTCACCCACTTCGCTGTGAATGTATTCGGAGGCTTCGGCAACCTCTTCAAATTCCATGTCGCTGGTGGCGGTGATATTCATCAAAACACCCCGGGCGCCGGTGATGGGAACGTCTTCCAGCAGCGGATGGGAAATAGCCTTTCCAGCAGCTTCCACCGCTCGATTTTCACCGGATGAGATGCCGATGCCCATCAATGCCATTCCGGCCTTGGACATGGTTGTTCTCACATCGGCAAAATCCAGATTGACCACACCGGGCATCATAATCAGGTCCGTGATGCCTTTAACTGAATGCAGCAGGATTTCATCAGCCCTTACGAACATTTCCATCAGGGTCGCCTTTTTAGATGCCAGACCTCTGAGCCGGTCGTTGGGGATCGTAATAGCCGTGTCGACCACCTGCTTCAAGGCGTTGATTCCGTTGTCTGCTTGCAGGGATCGTTTTTTACCCTCAAAGGAAAATGGTTTGGTTACCACCGCCACCGTCAGGGCCCCTAAATCTTTGCATATTTCGGCAATTACCGGGGCTGCACCGGTACCGGTGCCGCCGCCGAAGCCGGCGGTAATAAATACCATGTGGCTGTCTGCCAGCGCTTCGCGGATATCCTCTTCGTTTTCAAGGGCCGCATCCCGGCCGACCTGGGGATTGGCACCGGCCCCCAGTCCTTCCGTAATCCCTTCGCCCAGTTGAATCCGGATCGGGGCTTGGGAAATTTCAAGGGCCTGGGCATCCGTGTTGGCTGCTATAAATTTAACGCCCTGAAGATTGGATGCGATCATGTTGTTGATGGCATTTCCACCCGCACCCCCGACACCGATTACTTTAATCTTGGCCGACTTTTCGTTGTCAACATAAGTAAACATTTTTGCCCTCCTACCAGTTTGAGTTAATGGTTAATCGTTATTGGTTTTCGCCTTGCAAATTGACGCTTATTTTTAAAAGCCCCCTAAATAGGCACTTTAGTGCATTTTAGGCATTTTTTTTATACTACCTCTTGAAACCACCGCTTCATCCGGGTCATGACCCGATTAAATATGTTTTTATCCCTGATTCTGAATTTTTTCGAATCCCTGTGGCGGGCGGCGAATAAAACCAGTCCGACACCGGTGGCGTACATGGGATTGTTGACCACGTCCACCAGCCCCTTGATTCCCTGGGGTTTTCCCAGGCGGCAGGGCAGGTTGAAAATCGATTCGGCAACTTCTTCAACGCCATCCAGCAGCGATGTTCCGCCGGTCAGGACAAATCCGGAATTTATGGTGTGCTCCATGCGGGCCCGATAGAGTTCCCGGTTGGTCAACTCAAAAATTTCTTCCAGGCGCGGTTCCAGTATTTCTCCAAGGATCTGGCGGGGCAGTTTGCGGGGTGCGCGGCCCCCCATGCCCGGTACCTCGATGGTCTCATCACTGCTGATGCTGCTGGTGATGCAGGTGCCGTATTTCTTTTTAATTTTTTCGGCTTCTGCCTGGGGCGCCCGCAGGCCAATGGAGATATCATTGGTCAGGTTGTTGCCACCCAGAGCCAGGACAAAGGTGTGTTTGATATTCTTGCCTGAGAACACCGCCAGGTCGGTGGTCCCTCCGCCCAGGTCCAGCAGGGCGGTGCCCAGCTGCTTTTCTTCATCGGTCAGCACGGCTTCACCGGATGCCAGGGACTCCAGGACAATATCACTGACATCCAGGCCGGAACGATTGGCGCATTTAACGATATTGTGGGCCGACGCCACGGCACCGGTGACGATGTGAATTTTCGCCTCCAGGCGAACACCGGCCATTCCCACCGGGTTTTGTATTCCTGATTCGTCATCAACAATAAATTCCTGGGGGAGCACATGGATGACTTCGCGATCCATGGGGATCGCCACCGCCCGGGCGGCATCGATAACCCGTTCAACATCATTTTCGGTGATCTCCGAGCCCTTGATGGCAACGATTCCGCGGCTGTTAAAGCCGGTAATATGGCCGCCGGCGATTCCGGCACACACAGAGGAGATCTCACATCCGGCCATGAGCTCTGCCTCTTCCACTGCCTTTTTAATGGACTCTACGGTCGACTCGATGTTAATGACGACACCTTTTCGTAATCCGATGGAAGGATGGGTTCCGATACCGATGATATTGATATCCGATCCGGACACTTCTCCCACAACAGCGCAAATTTTGGTCGTTCCGATATCAAGGCCCACGATAACGTCCTGGTGTCGCTGCATACAAACCCTCCTTATGATCCCTTGGTTTGGGACTCTCGAATGGGATTTACCACCACTCGCTGCAAATTGTTCAAATCAATGCGCTCAAAACCTGATATGCTTCGATGATGCTTTAAATATGAAAAAAAATTAGACAGCATGCGATACTTGCCGGCATAATCGTTGTACCCAAGATTTATGGTTTTGCCCCGATCGAAAGCATGAACGGTGAGACCAATCAGACGATCCACATGGATTTGCTTAACGACTCGATTCGGCAGAACACTTCCCTTTTTTCCACCCAGCTGTAAAACGCGCATGACGGATTCAAACGGTGCCGAGCGTTTGGGGTCACTGTTGGGCGGTTCCGGTTTGGACCGGCCGCACACAGTCAGGTCCGATAGGTTGAGTCCACTTACCAGCGGCAAGTTATGGGGATCTGACGGCTCCCATGCTTTAAAAATTTCACCGCGCGTATTCATCAGGTACTTTTGTCCGAAATCGACCAGGGCCAGCGCGGTGTGCTCTTTGATGACAATGGTCAGGCCGGAGGGGATCTCCCGGCTGACTTCCGCTTCAGCTATCCAGGGATGTGCCCGCAAGCGCTTCCGGGTCAGGGGCAGATTTGTTGACAGAATGTTAATGCCGGTGTGAACACCGGCCTGTCGTGCGACCTGTTCTCTGGTCAATCGCTGCATCCCTTCGATCGTCAGCTGCCGGGCCCCGAAATAATCGCACTGGGTCAGAAGATCATGCCCCAGGATGAAAAAACCGGTGACGATCACCACGGCTGCCATAGCTGACGTCAATTTAATACCCATGACCAGACGGCCAAGCAATTTACGACGCCTGGCGTCCCTGCGGCCCTTGCGGGTATTTATGCGCGGCTTTTTACGTTTTGGCACTGTTAACCTCAAACGGCACTATTGCGGCCGGTTGGATGTTCATTTTTTCTTTAATGCCTGCAGCAGCTGTTCACCCACTTTCCAGACATCTCCGGCACCCAGGGTCAGCACCAGGTCTCCCGGCATTGCGTTATCCTCTAAATATGTCAGGGCCTTTTGCGCATCCTCTGCACAATAGACTTCTTTATGCCCATGGGCTTTTATTCCTTCGCACAGATCCCGGCCGGATAAGCCCTCGATCCTTTTTTCGCCGGCAGCGTAGATGGGCAATACCAGCAGGACATCGGATTGATAGAAGGCGCGCGTGAAATCATCAAACAACGCCTGGGTCCGGCTGTAGCGATGGGGTTGAAACACCACGACTTTGCGGCTGTTCGGCCAGCATTTTTCGATGGCATCCAGGGTGGTTTTAATTTCAGTGGGATGATGACCGTAATCGTCCACCACTGTGATCTGGTTCACGTCACCCTTGATTTCGAGCCGGCGTTGAACCCCTTCAAGGGTTTCCAGGGCAGTTTTGATGGCTGCAAACGGCACATCCAGTTCGATACCCACGGCAATGCTGGCGGTGGCATTGTAGACGTTGTGAATACCCGGCAGATTCAGGGTTATATCGCCGAGTTTTTGGCCTTCTTTGTAAACACTGAAGAGGCTGCGCCTTTTTTCGAAGGCCACATTCCGGATTTGAAAATCGGCCTGTGAGCTCATGCCGTAGGTGGTATAGCGCTTTTTTATCTCGGGAATTAAATCCTGGATCGATTCGTTGTCCAGACAAAGGACCGCCAGACCGTAAAATGGAATCCGATCGATAAAGTCCAAGAAAACAGATTTAATGGCATCTAAATCCTTGTAAAAATCCAGGTGCTCACGATCGATGTTGGTTACCACCGCAATGGCGGGAGAAAATTTTAAAAAGGAGCCATCGCTTTCATCGGCTTCGGCCACAATGAAATCTCCCTGTCCCAGCACCGCATTGGTGCCAATGCTTTTCAGCTTGCCGCCAATAACCACCGTCGGATCCAGGCCGCCTTCGGCCAAAACCGAGGCGACGATGGAGGTGGTGGTCGTCTTGCCGTGGGCACCGGCGATGGCGACGCTGTATTTTAGCCGCATAAGCTCGGCGAGCATCTCCGCTCTTGGGATCACCGGAATGGATGCCTGCTCGGCTGACAGCACCTCGGGATTATCATATTTAACCGCCGACGATATGACCACCACGTCGGCGCTGCCGATATGATCTGCGCTGTGGCCGATAAAGATGGTGCCGCCGATCGTTTTCAGATTTTCGGTAATATCCGATGACTTCAAATCGGAACCGGATACCTTATAGCCCAAATTGAGCAGCAATTCTGCTATCCCGCTCATTCCGATTCCGCCGATTCCAACAAAATGAATATGGTATTTTTTTAAATACATAGTTTCGTGTTGCGCGTTTCGTGTTGCGCGTTGCGTGTTTCGGGTTGCGCGTTGCGGGTTGCGAGTTGCGCGTTCCGGGTCACAGTTTTAATACTTAATAACAATTCATCATTGGTTTTCGCTATGTGGGAGCGGCTTTCCAGCCGCGAGCTTAACAATTTACCAGTTAGTATGATCGTGGCTAAAAGCCACTCCCACCGGACTGAGGACAGCGTATTTAAAAATTCTCTGGTCGAGTATTCCATAGCGAGCATCGCGATCGAACCCTCATTTGGTTAATAAACGGTAACAGTCGTCCACAATATTTTTGGCGGCCTCAGGGTTGCCGTGTCGCCCGGCCCTGGCGGCCATGTCCTCTAAAGCTTGCCGATGATCCATGTAATGCTCAAGTTTTTCACGGAGCAAATGGCCGCTGAGTTCTTTTTCAACGATAATTTCAGCCGCACCATCCTTGGCGAGATCGGCGGCATTCAGCATCTGATGGTTGTCGGCAGCATGCGGGAAGGGGATGAATATCGCCGCCTTTCCCAGGGCCGTGATTTCAGCCACCGTGGTGGCCCCGGCCCGGCAAATAATTAAATCGGCCTGATGATACCGCTCGGCCATATCATCGAAAAATGACTGCGCTGTTGCGCTGACCGATTTTGTGCGGTAGGCCTCCCTGACGGATGCTTCGTCCGCTTCTCCGGTTTGATGAACGAAATGCAGCCGTTCGGCATTCTGGAGGTGCTCCAGGGCCTCCATCATGGCTGTGTTAATTCTGTGTGCCCCCTGGCTGCCGCCGATGATCAATACCGTGAATTTGTTCTGATTGGTTTCATGCCCAGCGGTCTCACGGCCAATGCCGGCGGTTTCTAACAATTCCCGTCGTACCGGGTTGCCGGTCCAATAGACTTTTTGGGGGTTGAGCCGCGATTGGGTATTTTTAAATGAAATATAAATCCGATCCGCAAAACGCGCCAAAATTTTATTGGTAATGCCCGGCAGTATATTTTGTTCATGAATGGCGATGGGAACTCTTCTCATCCAGGCTGCCATAACCACCGGTCCGGCTGAGTAGCTTCCAAGGCCGACGATCAAATCCGGTGAAAACTTTTTGACAAGCCCCATGGCGGTCAGGATTGCCCCGGGGATTTTTAAAACAGATTTTATTTGATTCCATATCCCCCGGCCCTTGATTCCCGCCACCTGAATGCTTCGAAGTTCAAAGCCGGCCTTTGACAGGACGGCCTTTTCAAGCCGGTTGCCGGTGCTGACAAAGATGACCCTGGTTGCTGAATTTCGGGCCATAAATTCATTGGCAATTGCAATTCCGGGAAACAAGTGACCCCCGGTTCCGCCGCCTGCCACCACAATCCTGAGAGCTCTGCTCATTTTGTCCTCGATTCCATCTGTAGTGCTCTCTGGTTGGTTATTGGATAATCCAATAGCTGATAGCTGATAGCTCATAGCTGATAGTCTAAAAGAAGTTATCCTTTTTGGGCTATCAGCTATGAGCTTTGAGCTATGAGCTAAAATTTGTGAGTTATGAGCTTGCATACTATTCCTCACGCTCTGCGTGATGCACTGATATTCATCAGGACCCCTACGGATGCCATATTCAGCAACAGCGAGGTGCCGCCGTAACTTAAAAAGGGCAGGGTGAGCCCTTTGGTTGGCAGCAAACCAAGGGCCACTCCCATGTTGATGCAAACCTGAAGCCCCAGGGCGCTGGTTAATCCGAATGCCATCAGTGACCCGAAAGTGTCCGGTGCATTGCGGGCGATCTGGATGCCTTTGACAAGAATCAACCCATAAAGCCCAATGATAATTAAAACACCGAACAGGCCGAACTCCTCACCGATAATTGAAAAGATGAAATCCGTATGGGGCTCGGGCAGATAGAATAGTTTCTGGAAACCCTTTCCTATGCCGGTGCCCCACACTCCCCCTGTGCCAAAGGCCATCAGGGAGTGCACGACCTGATAGCCTTCATCTGCCGGATATTTCCAGGGGTTGAGAAAGCTCAAAAGCCTTTTCACCCGATATTCGGCCGTAACCAAATAGTAGGTGGCCACCGGCAGCAGTGCGATGAGCGATATAAAGAGGTGCCGGCAGCGTACACCGCCGACAAACATCATCAACCAGGTCAAAATTCCCAGGATGACGATCGAACCAAAATCGGGCTGTTGGAAAATGCACACGGCCAGCACGCCGAATACCAGCAGGTGGGGTACGAAGCCAATGGAAAACTCCTTGATTTTTTCCCCCTTTTTATCCAGCGAATAAGCCAGGAAGACCACCAGGGCAAAACGCGCAAATTCGGACGGTTGAAATGTTAATATGCCGATTTTCAGCCACCGTGCCGAGCCGCCGGCTGAAAAACCAAAATCTGTGACCTGGATGGCTATCAGAAATAAAAGGGCCACAGCCAGCAGGGGATAGGACAACGGCCGGTACCACTGGTATGGGAAGTGCCGGCAGGCTGCCAGCACGACAATGCCGATCAAGGCGAAGAGGGCCTGTTTTTTTAAAAAAAGATAGTCCGAGCCGTATTGCTTTAAGGCCACCGCCGAACTGGCGCTGTAAACCATGACGATCCCGATCCCGACCAGGAAAAGCACCGGAAACAACAGTTGAATGTCGTAGGCCGCAGCAGGTGATGTCTGGTTTTTAGGGCTCATAATGTCCTTGAGCTTACCTTCCTGTTTCATTTAACCGCAGTTTATGCAGCGTTGCGTTTAAGGTTCATTACCTCTTGCCGGAAGTCATCTCCCCGATGACCATAGCTGTCATACATATCAAAGCTGGCGCATCCGGGTGACAGTAAAACAACATCCCCCGGTGAAGCTGCCTTCCGGGCCTGGTTGACGGCTTCGGCCATGGATGTCGCCAGTACCGTGGACGCTGAATCTGCCAGGGCGGTCCGGATCAGACCGCCAGCCTGGCCCATGACGATCAGGCATTTAACATGGTCCTGGAAAAAATCTTTCAGGGGTTCAAAATTACTGCCTTTGTCAAGCCCTCCCATGATTAAGACCACCGGTTGGCTGAAACACTGTATGGCCCTGATAACAGCGTCCACATTGGTTGCCTTAGAGTCATTGAAAAATTCGACATCATCAATCGTGTCGAGATATTCCAGCCGATGGGCCCCGCCGTGAAACTGTTCCAGTGCTTCCTGAATGGCCTGCGGCCGTGCTCCGGCAGCAAGGGCCGCCAGCCCGGCAGCACAGGCATTTTCCAGATTGTGACGGCCCCGAAGTTTTATCCGGGACAAATCCAATGACCATTGACCTTGCCTGCTAACATCAAGCAGCCCGGGATCGTTTAGCTGAAACCTGATGCGGTCCCCGTCGATGACGGCACCGTCTTCATTTGTACCCGCTTGCGGATACACCAGCTTTTTATTTTTCAGATCCGTGGTTAAAGATTGCACCAGCGGGTCCGAGCTGTTTAATACGGCGATGTCGCTGGGCTGCTGATTTTCAAATATCCGCATTTTGGAAGCGGCATAGGCTTCGAAATCCGGGTAACGGTCCAGGTGATCGATGGTTATGTTGAGCAGCACGGCAATTTGTGGCCTGAAGCGATCGATGGTATCCAACTGGAAGCTGCTGATTTCCGCCACAATCGCATCTGCCCGGTGGCCCTGGTCGATATAGCTGATTAAGGGGTTGCCGATGTTGCCCCCCACGAATACGTTCAATCCGGAACGTTTGAGCATGTCGCCCAGAAGCTCCGTCGTCGTGGTTTTTCCGTTGGTGCCGGTGACGGCCACGATCGGTTCCTCGATAAACCTCGAGGCCAGCTCTATTTCTCCCATCACCTTCGTGCCGGTTTCCTGGGCCCGGGCAACCGGTGCGATGGTGTGGGGCACCCCGGGGCTCAGCACGATGAGATCCGCCTGCCGAAATGTTTCCGGCCGGTGCCGGCCCGCTTCCAAAGCGATGTCCATTTGACGCAGTTCCTGCACATGGGGCCCCAGATTCTCTTCGGCTGCCATGTCGGTCACAACCACCACCGCCCCTCTTTTTTTTAGAAAGCGGGCCAGGGCCATTCCGGTTTTTCCCAGACCGACCACGGTAATATTTTTTCCGGCAAGTTCCATATTCAGTTAATTGGTCAATTTAACATTTTTCCAAACTGACCGCCTCGCTCTTCCTGGCAGGAGGGCAGGTCTGAAGAAAGAGCAGAGGCGGTCAGATTTTGGTGATTTATGTTTCTCTGTTTCCAACATGTTAGTTAATTAAAAATTCCTCATATTTGCGCTCTTGTTGTTTATTATCTTTGGGAAAATATCGAATGTCGAATATTGAATGATGAATGTCGAAGTAAGGCATTCTATCATTGACTAAAAGATGGGACAGAGCAAAGCGATTCCATCCTTCGGCGTTCGAAATTCCTTGTTCGATATTCGATATTTATATTCCTCCGCAGACTATTTTGAATGTAAAACATACTTTTTTGTATTGCTCGTTTTTGATCACCTGAGTTTCAGCGTACTCATGGCCAGCAGTGCCAGCGCGATGGCTATGATCCAGAAGCGCACGATGACCTTGGGTTCCGGCCACCCCTTTAATTCAAAATGATGGTGCAGGGGCGCCATTCGGAAAATGCGTTTGCCGCTGGTCATTTTAAAATAGCCAACCTGAAAAATAACGGACAAGGCCTCGATGACAAACAGGCCGCCGACCAGCACCAGCAAAATTTCCTGTTTGGTTATGACGGCCACGGTTCCCAGAAAAGCCCCCAGCGAGAGGGAGCCGACATCGCCCATAAAAATTTGCGCCGGGTAAGCGTTAAACCATAAAAAGCCCAGGCCGGCGCCGGCTATTGCGCCGCAAAAAATTGCCAGTTCCCCGCTGCCGGGCACGTAATTGATCTGCAGGTAATTGGCAAGTTTGACATGACCGGCCACATAAGCGAAAAACATGTAGGTCGCTGCGGCGATAATCACCGGACCGATGGCCAGACCGTCCAGGCCGTCGGTAAGATTGACGGCGTTAGAGGCGCCGACAATGACAAATGCTGCGAAAACGATATAGCCCCAGCCCAGATCCGGCGTAATATTCTTAAAGAAAGGTACGGTAATCGTCGTTGAAAAATCAGGGCTGATGTAGACCAGAAAACCGGCAATCAGAGCGATAAGGGTCTGCAAGACCAGCTTGCTGCGAACCCCCAGGCCTTTGCTGCGCCTTTTAACCAGCATCATGTAGTCATCTATAAATCCGACCGATCCATACCCGACGACCACAAACAGCGTGATCCACACAAAATAGTTGGTCAGATCACTCCAGAGGAGAATGGAGACCGCGATTGATAAAATGATCAGCGTCCCGCCCATGGTTGGAGTACCGGCCTTGTCCAAATGCGTCTTGGGGCCGTCATCCCGGATGTGCTGCCCGATCTGCATTTCCCTCAGTTTGCGGATCATCCAGGGGCCCAGCAGAAAGCAGATAAGAAATGCCGTCAAGCTGGCATAAATGGTCCTGAACGTAATGTAACGGAATACGTTAAATACTGAAAACGTCGTATGCAGAGGGTATAGTAAATGGTAGAGCATATTTTTTCTGTTTAGTCGTTTGGTGCTATTCTTAAAACTTGCTGTCAGAAGCTTAAGGTTTCAGGTGTCAGGTTTCAGGTGTCAGGGGATCTGAAATGCTGAACACTGACACCTGACACCTATTTTTCCTCGGCCCATGCTATCAAGCCATTTACCACCTTCTCCATGGCCATTCCCCGGGACCCTTTGACCAGAACACAATCGCCGGATTGCAGCCATCCTTTTAAATCTTCAAGGATCTCTTCCCGGGAGCCTGTTATGGTATTCGCCGCCGGCATACCTTCTTTCCGAGCGCCGGTTATTACCAGGGCGGCATGTTCACCGCAGGCATACAGGCGGTCAACTTCGGTGCGGGCGGCCAGGGCGCCGACCTGGCTATGCAGCTCCGGGGCCTGGGTGCCAAGTTCAAACATATCCCCGGCCACAAAAATTTTGCGGCCACCGGTGGGCATCTGATTAAAAGTTGCCAGGGCGGCCTTCATCGAGTCCGGGTTGGCGTTGTAGGTGTCATCAATAATCTGGATGCCGTTGGGCAGATGACGGATATTCATTCTGCCCGCAACGGGCGTGAAACTTTCGAGACCGGCCTTGACCATTGCAGCGGGGATGCCAAGCAGGTATCCCACGGCAGCGGCCGCCAGAGCGTTGGATATCATATACTGACCGGGAGAATTCAGCTGAACGGCAATGCGTTCCTGGTCCAATATCAGCCAAAATGAGGATGTCTGCGCATCTTCTTTTATTTCTTCGGCCCGGATCGTTGCATCCTGAGACCGCCCGTAAAGCAGCGCCTCGCGCTGTGATTCCCGGGCCAGCTGCAGCACCCGCGGATCATCGGCATTAAGAACGGCCCGGCCGTCCCGGCCGAGGCCCTTGATAAGATCGCCTTTCTCCCGCATGACGCCTTCCAGGGAGCCCAGCCCTTCCAGATGGGCCGGACCGATATTGGTGATCACCCCGATATCCGGTGTGCATATAGCGGTCAATTTCGCGATTTCCCCGGGATTGTTGGTGCCCAGTTCCACCACCGCCCACTGATGGTCGCTTGAAAGCCTTAACAGGGTTAGCGGCAATCCAATCTCGTTATTAAAATTTCCGGCGGTTGCCAGCATGTTGAACTGCCGGGCCACCACTCCGGCGGTTAATTTCCGGGTAGTGGTTTTCCCGTTTGACCCCGTTATGGCCGCCACTGAAACATTTGCACGCCGGCGGTTAAAGGCTGCCAGGTCTCCCAGAGCCCTGGTTGTGTCTGCCACCGCGATACACGCAACCTCTTTGGTCTTCCAGGCGGCGACGGGAAGTTTTTCAGCCATCTGGCGGTTGATCACCAGACCGCCCAGACCCTGATCGACGGCGGCAGAGGTAAATCCATGCCCGTCGTGACTTTCCCCGATAATGGCAAAAAAGAAATCCCCGGGAGAAATCTTGCGCGAGTCAATGGAAACCCCGGTAAATGAATGTCCCCGGTTGCCGCACAAAAGGTCACCGCCGGTGGCATCGAGAATTTCCTGGGTTGTCCAGGGGATTGGCTGTTTGTCAGTCATTGCTTTACTTAGGTTCCCTGCCGCATTTTTTTTAGGCAGCATTCATAAACAAGCTCATAGCTCATGTCTCATAGCTGATGGTGAAAGGATTATAATCCTTTTTAAACCATGAGCTATCAGCTTTGAGCTATGAGCTTCCATTTGATATAACCTTTTAACTTAATTGGAATTCAACTTGTAGAGCGCCTTCCTGGCTTCTTCGCGATCATCAAAATCAATCGTGGTATCGCCCAGAATCTGGTATGTCTCGTGGCCCTTGCCGGCTATCAGCACGGCATCGTCGGGCCGGGAAGCCTGTATGCCCAGCTCAATGGCCCGCCGCCGGTCAGGTTCGACCACCGAACCCTTGGCCTCAAATCCGGCCCCCAGGTCCCGGGATGAATATTCAACCCCGCTGGCCTGCCTGACTCCCGGCAAAATTTGTTCGATGATAGCCAGGGGATCCTCCGAACGGGGATTGTCGGAGGTGACAATTGCCAGGTCGCACAGTCGCGCGACGACCTCCCCCATCAGCGGCCGCTTTTTTTTGTCCCGGTCGCCACCGCATCCAAACACGCAAATGATGCGGGCCGGGGCAATTTCTTTTATGGCTGAAACCGCATTTTCAAGGGCATCCGGTGTGTGGGCATAGTCCACGTAGACAAATCGCCCGGTATTATTGGGTATACTCTCGAGGCGGCCGGGTATGGCCGCCAATGCCTCAATGCCGTCCCTGATGGCTGGGGGTGCGATGTTGAGCGCTGATCCGACTCCGGCGGCATTGAGGATGTTTTCCACATTGTGAACCCCCACGAGGGGAGTTTTGAAATCAAAACTCCCCCCGGGGGTGGCAGCCTTCCCTGTGGTGCCAATCAGTTCACACTGGTAATTTTCGGCCTTAATCTCACAATCGGAGTTCGAGCCGGTTTTTACGACCGGCATTGGCAGGCTATCGGCAAGTTCCCGGCCCCGGGGATCATCGCAATTGATGACGGACACCGCTCTTTCCCGCTTGGGCCCCTGGGTGAGATATTCGGTGAACAACTTTTTTTTGCTGGACCAATACGCTTGCATATTGCCATGGAAGTCCAGATGGTCCTGGCTTAAATTCGTAAAAACCGCCACATCAAACCAGCAGCGTCTGACCCGGTATAAATCTATGGCATGGGAGGAGGCTTCCATGACGACATGGGTGACCCCCGCGCTGCCCATTTGGGCCAGTATTCGCTGAAGGTCCAGGGATTCTGGGGTCGTCATCGGGTTGTTGAAAGTTTTATCGCCATAGCGATAGTTGATGGTTCCGATGACCCCGGTTTTATAGCCGGCCTGCAACAGAATACTTTCGATTAAATAGGCGACGGTGGTCTTGCCATTGGTTCCGGTTATGCCTATCAGGATCATATTCTCCGAAGGCTCGCCATAGAACCGGGCCGCCAGATCAGCCATGGCCTTGCGGGTATCGGCCACCCGTATCATAATCGGTTGGGTTTGGTCCGCCTGGGCCAGGCATTGATTTAGATAGGGCTGAGGAGGTTCTTTTTGTGTGACCACAGCAACGGCGCCTTTTTGCAGTGCCTGATGCATAAAATCGTGACCGTCAGCCGTTTGGCCCTTGATGGCAACAAACATGCCGCCCGGTAGAACCTCCTGGGCCCTGTAATGGATTGATTCGATATCCATATCCGTTAGGTTCGCGTGGCGCGTGGCGCATGGCGCAGTGAGTTCGTCCTTATTATGGCGCTTTGCGCTTGGCTCTGTGCGCTCTGCCCCGAAGGGAGTGACGCAAATTGGATCGATAGCTTTAAGTAATTCTAAAAGCGTCACCCTTTGGCTCCATTGCCCCGGGACACTCTGAATTTCGTTGTACCGGCCTCGGGGGGCACATTCAAATAGTTGAGGGTTTGCTGGGCAATTTGTCTGAATACCGGAGCTGCCACAACGCCGCCGTAATATTGGCCCTGGGGTTCATCGATGATGACAAGGATGGCAACCTCCGGGCTGTCAGCCGGGCGCAAAACCGATAAAAGACGCCGTATGGTTGCTTTTTGAATATTTGCCGTTTTCGTCGAGTTTGCGTGCGGTGCCGGTTTTGCCGCAGACGGTATATCCGTCAAGGGCGGCGTTGACACCGGTGCCGCCTTCAGTCATGACCGTTTTTAGAATATTTTTAACAATGGCGGCTGTTCGGGCCGATACCGCTCTTCTAACCTTCCGGGGTTTGAAAGCATGGATAAGATCCCCGTTTTGATCAACGATTTCGCGCACCAGATACGGTTTCATAAGATTTCCGCCATTGGCAATGGCCGATACGGCCGTAACCAATTGGAGGGCTGAAACCGAGATTCCATGCCCGAAGGAAATAGCGCCGGTGTCGATCTTCGACCAGGTCGAATAATGGGACAGGCTGCCGGGCGTCTCCCCGGGAAAGTCGATTCCTGTTTTCTGGCCGAAGCCAAAATCCCGAAAGGTGCGGTGAAGATTTTTGGCTCCCATCTTTTCGGCGATTTTTACCGCTCCGATGTTGCTCGAAAATTTGATGATTTGCTGCAGGGACAACCAACCGTGTTTGTGGATATCGTGCACGACGTTTTTACCGATTTTATAGGTGCCGTTTTCACAGAAAAAAATTTCGTTGGGCGTAATCTTGCCGTGCTCCAGCGCGGCTGCCGCATTGAAAATTTTCATGGTTGAGCCCGGTTCGAACGTATCGGTTAACGCCCGGTTGCGCCAGACGGATTTGTCGAAGTCCGCGTATGAGTTCGGATTAAAGAGCGGATAGTGGGCGATGGCCAGCAGGGCACCGGTTGACGGATGCATAACGAGTGCCAACCCGGACAGGGCTGAATACTGGTCCACCGCCTCCTTCAAGGCGCTTTCAGCAAGATATTGAATGGTGCTGTCGATGGTCAGGACCAGGTTGTTGCCGCCCGTATTTGCCGTCTGGCCGGATTCGGAACGGAATCCGTTGCCCAGGGCATCTTTGAATACCGTAAAATTGATATCCGCCCCTTTGAGCTGCTGGTTGTAAAAAAACTCGATGCCTTCCAGACCGGCGCCGTCTATGCCGGAGAATCCCAGGGCCTGGGCCGCCTGGGTGGTGTGCGGATAAAACCGGTTATATTCTGTCACGAATTCAATTCCGGGTAGATCAAGCTCCTGAATCGCACTGGTTTCTTTGGCCGTTGATTGGCGCTTGATCCAGACAAATGATTTTTTTGCAGCCAGTTTTCTTTGCAGTCTGCGGGCATCCAGATCCAATACCCTGGCCAGGGCCTTGGCCGTTGTCTTAGGATTTTTCACCTGGCCCGGATAGGCGGCAATTGACGTCACGTTGATACTGACGGCCATCTCGCTGCGGTTGCGGTCATAAATAACGCCGCGTTTGCCGGATATGGTTAACGATTTTTCATACTGGTTGGCTGCCTTCTGCGACAACCAGCTGCTGCGGTACACCTGCAGGTGAACCGCCTTGGCGGCAATGGCTGCGAAGGCCGTAAAAAAGATGACACCCACCAGCAGAATTCGAAATTTGATGTATTTGTTAATCCATTGGGCAATATTATCGTCTGTTGCGGTGTCGGTGTAACCAGACCCAACTGCTCGCGGGCGATTTTTGAAATGCGCCGGGGTGATTTCAAACGCCTGAGCTCAATTTTCAAATTATCCTGCATGGCCTTGAGCTTTCGATTTGCAATGGTTTGGTCCTGGATCACATATTTAACGCCGACATATTGCACCCGGCACCAGACAAAAAATCCCAGTTCGCTGATAAAAGCGAACAGCAGCAAGTAACAGGCGATGGTCACCTTCGGGTTGCGCTTTTGCGTTTGCTTGGTTTTTTCCTCTTGTCATCGATTTCATCAATTTTTCCGCCGCCCTGAGCCGGGTGCTGCGGGCCATGGGATTGGCTGCAATCTCTTCTTCGGTCGGGCGCACCACTTTTTTTGTCAGAATGCGAAGCTGCGGTTCCTTGCCGCAAGCGCACTGGGGCAGCTGCGGGGGGCAGGTGCATCCTTTTTCCAGGACTTTAAAGCGCTGCTTGACTTTGCGATCTTCAAGGGAATGAAACGCCAGCACGCACAGGCGGCCGCCGGGGTTTAATAAATCCACCGCAACCTCCAAAAAGGTATCAAGCCTTTCCAGCTCCCGGTTGACCGCAATACGCAGCGCCATGAACACCCGGGTGGCGGGATGAATCTTTTGCTTGAAGGCTGCCTGCGCTGGAATCGAATCGCATGATGATCTGCGCCAGCTGTTTGCTGGATTTTATTTTTTGATCCCGTCTTATTTTGATAATATTGCGGGCAATCTGCTTGGCCCGCCGTTCTTCGCCGAATTCTTTAAAAAGCTTTTGCAATTCAGCCTGCGATAAATTGTTGACCAGTTTTTCAGCGGTTAACTCAGAGTCGGATATCCATTCGCATATCCAAGGGCTCATCCTTATTAAAGCTGAACCCGCGGCCGCTGTTTTCAATTTGATGCAAAGACATTCCCAGATCCAGCAGGATGCCGTCGACGGAGGCCATCTTTAATCGGGTCAAAAATTCCGGGAGGCGACTATAATTGCCGTGAAAGAGGTGGATGGATTGACGAATAGTCTTTTAGAACAGTTTCAGCGTTGGAGATGGCGTCGATGTCTTGATCAATTCCGATGAACGTTCCGCCGGGAAAAATTTTTTCACAAATCGCCCTGGCATGGCCCGCACCGCCCAGGGTTCCGTCGACATAGATTTTGCCGGGCCGGCAATTCAGGTAATTGACCACCTCGTTCAACATTGCAGGGATATGTCGGTATGACATAAAATCAGATTCCTAATCTGGCAATTTCGTTTCTGACCTCCTCCTTTTTCATGTCTTTTTCCAGGATCATGTTTTCCTTATCCTAGTTGTCCCGTGACCAGATTTCAAAATGATCGAGTACCCCCACCAGAACGATTTCTTTTTCAAGTTCCGCATATTGCCTCAGGCTCGGCGGGATGAGGATGCGATCCTGTTTGTCACAGCTGCACTCGAATGCACCGCCGATAAACACCCGTCGGAAACGGCGCATGTTGTCATTTTTTTCCGCCATTGCGAGAATTTTGCTTTCTATTTTGCGCCATTCATTAAAGGTAAATCCCACCAGGCAGTTGTCCATGCGGGAGATCATCAGGCCGTCGGCCCCATCCGCCCGGATGACATCCCTGAACCTGGCCGGGATGATGACACGCCCTTTGGCGTCTATGGTATGAAATGAGCTTCCTCGAAACATAATTGACACTTATCCACATTTATCCACTTTGCTCCCCATTAAACCCCAGATCGTTGGAAGTGTCAAGTAAAAATTATAAAAAATAATTACAATTTCTAAAATAATTCTCAGGTGTTAAAAGATTTAATAGCTGGTTTAAAAAAGGGGGAGGGTTGTGGAGTTAAAAATAGCAGTATCATCCAAAAATTTGTTTGACCTTCAGCAAGGTCTCAAAATATCTTATTCTAACTGCAGGCAGCCAAATAACGAAAGACCTGCCTATTTTTTTTTGTGAATCAGGGTCTGAGCGTCAATAATATGTCGGTAACATCCTTGATTTCTTTCTCATTTCACATTAGGGGGAATGAATCGCATTCCGAATTGGATTGGCTCCCACCCATATTTTTATAACCTCCTAAAATCATAGTCTTAAATAGCCTTGTGCCACTTCCTTCGGTCCGCATCGGATTTTGAATCCCGCCTCGGATCTATTCGGTAAAGATCTTGCAGATAAGAAAAGCAGCACCTTTTGAGAGTTTGGGTGAGTCAGTGGTTTTGAGAATGGAAAGTGGATTGAATCCCATTGGATTGATCTTAATTGGGCTATATATGTTAAAAAAAGTATAAAATTCAATATTTTATAAACTGTTATGATTTCTGAGCCATCCGATACCACCCATGATAGAGCTCACCCTAATCCTGCAGGTGAATAGGCATGCAATTTGCAATAATTTCTGTGATTTGTAGTCTGTTTACATCCCCACTTCGCGTGAAGTCCTGATTCTCATAGAACTGCAAAGGGATTCAAAATTCCGATTCTGATTTTACGAACTCAATAAAGATTTTGGATTGCGCATAGCAGGCTTAGGGCAAGTCGCAAAAATTAGTAATAAAAATAGTATATTATATCAAACTGGAGATGTAATCGACAAGGCGGAGCTGCGTAAACCCTTCGCTCGGAATCATTATCTTTCCGACCGTTTTTTCATTCATGTGAGCAAACTATCTCAAATCTTTCCTCCATAGAATCAATTGAAACCATAAACATCCATCGCCCGGAGTCTCTTTCTAAAAGAGTTGTCAGGGGTGGAATTTGGGTTTTTACAATTAGGTTAACAAATCGCTTCCTTGGCCTTATTCGAACCATAATTCTTGCACGGTTGCTTGCCCCTAGCGATTTTGGCCTCCTAGGGATTGCTATGCTCACCTTATCTACACTTGAAATTTTTTCCCAAACTGGTTTTCGGGCAGCCTTAATACAAAAAAATGAAAATATAGAATCATACTTGGATACCGCCTGGACGGCATCAGCTATCCGTGGGATTGTCCTCTTTTTTATCCTTTATTTGTCTTCTCCGCTAATCAGTAAATTCTTTAATTCTCCTCAAGCCATGTTAGTAATAAAAGTCATATCTATATCAATGCTTCTTTCGGGATTCAGAAATATAGGGATACTTTTTTTTCAAAAGGAATTGGAATTTAAGAAACAATTTATTTACGAATTTTCGGCAACTATAGTTGATCTTACTATTGCTATTTCTCTGTCCTTCATATTGAGAAGTGTATGGGCTTTGGTCTGGGGAATACTTGCAGCTAACCTTGTTCGGCTGGTTATGTCATATGTACTCCTGCCCTATCGCCCAAAGTTTAAAATCCAGAAAGAGAAATTTATGGAGCTATTTGGTTTTGGTAAATGGGTTTTGGGCTCAGGCATATTAATTTTTTTAACTACCCAGGGCGATGATATATTTGTAGGCAAAATGATTGGGGTAACGGCATTGGGGATTTATCAGATGGCATACATGTTGTCTAATTTACCTGCAACAGAAGTAACCCATGTGATCTCGCGGGTTACCTTCCCTGCCTATTCAAAATTACAGGAGGATTCGCCGAAATTAAAAGAGGCCTATCTTAGTGTGTTACAACTAATTGCCTTTTTTTCATGTCCAATAGCCGGGGGGATATTTATTCTTGTTCCAGATTTTACGAATATATTCTTGGGAGAAAAGTGGATGCCAATGGTACCCGTAGTTCAGATATTGGTTTTGGCAGGTTTAATAAGATCCATAGCTGCTACAACCGGACCAATCTTTTATGGTGTTGGAAAGCCCAAAATAAACACTATGTGGCAAACAATTAGATTGATTGTTTTGATCGCACTAATTTATCCTTTATCCATGCGCTGGTCAATAATGGGTACTTCCTTAGCCGTATTAATAAGTATTTTTGTAGCAACGATAGGATTTAGTTTTGAAGTTATAAAAATTACACAATGTGGAGCCAGCAATTTCGGAAAAATGATAATTTTGCCTCTAATAAATGGAGGGCTCATGGTGTTAATTATTTTTGTCATAAAAAGTTTAATTCAACTAAATGGATTTTTAGAATTCTTCTTTCTTATTGGCGTTGGTTTCATTAGTTATATATTCGTAACATACTTATTTGAAGAGTTTTTTAATTATGGGGTACGAAAACTTATAAAGGAGAGACTATTTCCCAAATGAGATATATTACTATAAAGGGTTTGCTGCGGGAAAAAATACTTTGGATTTTTATAACTTAACTATTCAAAACGACTATTATTAAATTTGAAAATATTAGACAATAAAAAAAAAGCGAAAAACTGCCAAACCCCTTTGCCCTATTTTAATATGGAGTATGACTCCAAAAAGCGGTTTTGTAGCTATTGGCATCAAATAGATGAAATTGTATCATTAAAACCAAAAAAGGTACTTGAGGTGGGTATCGGAAATGGTTTTGTCAGGAGATACCTAAACGACAAAGGAACTGATGTCACTGCTTTGGATGTTGCCCAAAAATTATTGCCCGATGTTACAGGATCTGTTTTGGCAATACCGTTAAAATCAGCAGCATTTGATGTTATCTCATGTTGTGAAGTTTTAGAACATGTGCCCTATAAAGACTTTGAGTTGGCTTTAAAAGAACTGTCACGTGTTTCACAAAAATATATCATTTTGTCTCTTCCGGACGCCACAGCTGTCTATAGATTAAATATTGAGTTGCCCAGAATAAAACCAATAAAAAAGCTTATACATCATCCTTGGCGTCGATCAAAACATCATAGGCGTAATTCTGAGCACTATTGGGAAATAGGGAAAACTGGTTACAGTCTGAACAAGATAAAGTTTGATATAAACCGGTTTGGATTCAGCATAGTCAAAACATACAGGGTCTTTGAATATTACCGGCATAGATTTTTTCTGCTGGAAAAAATACTTTAGCCTTTAATTCTTTATTGAAATTATTGGCTGATGTAATCTTGGATTGTCCGCATTAGTTTGCAAAATCAATTCAATATGTTTTAAAGAATGATAGCAGACTGCGTTGCTCAGATTATTTACTGATGAATAGGTTTTCAAATATAAAAGTTCTGTATTTTAACGATTGGCTAAAAGGCAGCTGGCAGGTTCAGAAGATACATGCAAGGGAGTTTTTAGGAGCGTTTAAAAAACAACCTGGCATTGAGGTATTTCCATTTCCCCAAATTCCTTTTTCGGGAAATGGAGGTACTCATAATAAGATAGAAAGACACTTTCTAAATTTGACAAAACAATTTATTAAAAGAGCAACCCCATTCTTTCTGAAAGGGGCTCTGGATCAAATATCCTACACAAAAAAAAGATTTATAATTCAGAATTATATAAACAAGATCGAACCAGAAATAATTATAGCACGTCATAGCGCAAATTTTTTTCCTCTGCTATATATGTTCTCTAATCTTAAACAACCTTTGATACTTGAAATAAATGCCATCGTTACCCATGATTTGGCGCTGGCAAATCTTAGAATCCCAACGAAGGTTGCCCGCATTGAAAAGGATGTTATCCGTAAAGCAAACGCGGTTTTTTCAGTTTGTAAAGATACATCTGAAATGATCAAGGAAATGGGTGCTGATCCACAAAAAGTTTTTACCGTTCCAAATGGGGTGGACCCCAATAAATTTTCGCCTCGGCCAAAGTTAAAGCAGCTTTGTGATAAATATGGATTACCAGGAAATACTGTAATAGGTTATGTTGGTGGATATGTAAAAGGGGAGCCTGAGCCAAGAGATGTTATAGGTATGTTAGAGGCCTTCAAGATCGCTAAAAGTAACTGTGAAGTTCCTGTCAAAATGCTTATGATTGGAAAGATGGATGAGGAATACCTTTGGGAAGAGATAAAAAGAATTGGAATCACTGATTCAGTTGTCTTTACCGGACTAATAGATCACGCCTGCCTTCCAGAATATATGAATCTTATTGATATTGCTGTGGCACCTTATTTTGAAAGACACATAAGATATGGTTCTCCAGTTAAGCTTTTTGAATATTTGGCTATGGAAAAACCAACTATTATTCCTGAAGTTGGACAGCCTGCAAGAATACTCAAAAATAGGGAAACAGCAATATTAATAAAACCGGAATCTCCTACGTTCCATGGCAGAGGCTATATTAATGCTTATCCGGAATACTTATAAAAGAAAAAAAATTGGCAAAAATGCAAGGAGATTGATTTTAGGTAGGTATACTTGGGAACATAATGCACACAATATCGCCAATATTTGTCGTTCAGTTTTAAAAAAAAATTATGAAATATAAACGCTGAATGTTAAAAGGAATTACTTCAATCCAATCTATAGAACTTTTTTCAGATTCGTCTAATAATGATAATAGACGTGATTACTGTCAAACGTCAACCCCACTTAACATATGTAACTTTTTTGCTGTTACTTAAGGCTTTTTATGAAACTCTTTATGTTGAGCAGGGTGCCAACCTTATTTTTTTCTGACTTCATAAAGACTGATAATTAGATATGTCCATAAAATCATATAAAATAATGAAAAAGATAAATGCAAAATCCAAAAGTTTTATTTGGGCACTGTATTGTAAAAGATTATGGAAAAACTATGACATGAAGAATACAATTGTAATTGCGGGAGAGCCGAGAGGAGGAACTACCTGGCTATATGAAATATTATTAAATTCAATACCTTTTTCATTTGGGATATGGGAACCACTCGCTCTTTATAGAAATGTTAGGTTAAAAGAACTAAATTTCTCATGGCGTCAATATATTGATCCTAAACATGAATGGAAAGAGGCTGAAGCTCTCTTTAAGGATATTCTTACTGGAAGAAACATGAATTTATCCCAAATTTTTAGTTATTCTGTATTTTAAATATTTTGAAACAGTAAGAAACACCAACACTTTTATTGTGAAATTTTGCAGGGCAAATAGACTTCTGAAATGGTTAACTGATAGGGTTCATACTAGTCCTCTAATCTTATTAATTAGACATCCTTGCGCAGTAGTTGCCTCGCAACTAAGACATGGTGCTTGGGATCATGCATTTAAAAACGAGAAATATGAAGATTTAGACATGAACTCCACATTTTTGAAAAAAGAACCCTGGGTTACTGAAATAATAAAAGATATCAATACTCCTGAAGAAAAGTTAGCTTTAACTTGGTGTTTAGATAATTACATACCTCTCTCTGAGCGGAAGCCTCATCCTTGGGTACTTACGACATACGAAAAATTGGTTACAGATGGTGGAAATGAGATTAAGAGAATTTTTAAATCAATAAGACGAGAAGCCCCAAAGGATGTAGACAGATATTTAATTAAGCCAAGTACATCAACAATGAACTATTCCAATGTCGCCCAGGGAGGCGACAGATTGGCTACCTGGAAAAGGCTTTTAAATTACGACCAACAAGATAGGATATTGTCAATGGTTTCCAAATTCGGCCTGGATTTTTATACAGACAAGCTCGAACCCGATTATGAAAGACTCTACCAGAATCGAATAGAGTGCATAAAATAACCATCACATAAAGTTTTTGCTACTTTAGTTTTGGAAATTGTTCTTACATCAAGGACTAATCAGAAAGAGTGGCTGAATTAAGCAAATGAAAATCCTTTTTTCCGGTTATCATAATCCAAATTTTATTACCATCACTGAATATATTGAACAGGCCATTCAGACGCTTGGGCATGACCTTATTGTTTTCGATGATAGACAACACATCATACCAGGCCGTATAAGGCGGCGAATAAAATGGGTACATGAACTTGATCTCAAGCATATCAACAAGCAATTCGTCTCTCTATCATTAAATACCAGACCTGATCTTGTTATCGTTACCGGTGGACATAGAATCCAGGCACAAAGTATAAAAACGTTAAGAGAAAATGGCATTCCTGCAGCTCTATGGACAATTGATGCTCCAAAAAATTTTCTGCCGATACAGCAAGTTGCAGCTGCTTATAGATATGTTTTTTGTCAGGGCAGTGAAGCCATTCATCTTCTTAGCGGAAATAATATACAAAATGCACACTGGTTGCCGATGGCGTGTGATCCTAGTTTTCATCATCCGGTGGAATTGACACCCAAGGAACAGGAGAAATATGGGAATAATATCGTATTTGTTGGTTCCTATTACCCAAACCGATATACACTTTTTAAAAAATTAATAGGTTTCGATTTTGGTATCTGGGGACCTGGGTGGAACAAATTAGAGAAAACATCAGATCTTCGATCCCATATTAAGGGTGAACATACCAAGCCTTCGGAATGGATAAAAATTTATAGTGCCAGTAAAATCGTTTTAGCATCCCATTATCAGGATCCGGAAAATAAATATCAGGTTTTCCAGGCCAGTCCAAGAATATTTGAAGCGATGGCCTGTGGCGCTTTTGCTATTTCAGATTACCAAAAAGATGTATTCGACCTGTTTAATGATGGAGAGCACCTTGTGGGGTTCAATAATGCAAATGAACTGATCGAAAAAATAAAATATTTTATTCATCATTCAGACGAGAGAGAAAAAATTGCGAGTCGAGGTAGACGAGAGGTTTTAAAATATCACCGATATGACAATCGAATAGAAGAACTGCTTTCTATTGTTAGGCAAAATTAAATCGCGCGATGAGGAAAAAGGAAGTTTTACATATTGTCGAAGATCTCAATATCGGAGGACTTGAGAGAGTTATCGAATCAATCGTTATGGGTTTGAACAAGGATAAATATAACGTCCAGGTTTGGTGTTTAGCCAAAGGAGGGGAAATTGCGCAGGAATTACTTGGAAAAGGGATATCGGTCAAGATACTCAAAATGAACAGTTATCATAATCCAATTCAAATACTAAAACTCTCAAAATTATTAAAGGTAACAAGAATTGACATTATACACACCCATGGATACTTCGGTGGCACCTTTGGAAGATTGGCTGCAATTTTAGCTGGGACCCCGGCAGTATACGCGCATATTCATACGTCATATACTGAATTTAAAAAACGCAATATTCTTGTTGATAAAATTTTGTCATATTTTACGGATAAAATTGTTTCCGTATCTGAAGCCACCAAACAATTTGTCTGCAATTTTGAAGGTATTAGTCCCGAAAAAGTATGTGTTATTTATAACGGTGCCGATCCAAAAGGGATATCTAATCAGATGACAGTGAACCGAAATTCTTTTGGCTTTTCTAAAGAAGATTTCGTTATAGTAACGGTTGCATCTCTGGTTAAAAACAAAGGGCATCTTGTAATTATTGATGCAATCAAAAGCGTCATAAAAGAGGATACTATCATTAAATTGCTAGTTATCGGAGATGGTCCACTTAAAAGTGAACTTGAAGAATATGTGATAGAATGTGATCTTGCGTCACATATTCATTTTGCTGGGATAAGAAAAGATGTTTTTGCTTTGTTGGACATGGCGGATCTATTTATTCTCTCTTCAATTGAAAGAGAAGGATTAGGGGTATCTATTATCGAAGCGATGTCAATGGGTGTACCTGTTATTGGAACATCTATTGGTGGCATTCCAGAATTGATTGAAAACCAAGTGAGTGGTTTGTTGGTGCCTCCAGGCAATTCATATGAATTGGCCGTCGCAATTAGACAACTGGTTGCAGATAAAGATCAAAGAAGAAAAATGGTCAAGCAGGCAAAAAAAATATATGAGCAGAAATTTACAGCTGTAAAAATGGTGAAGCAAATTGAGCTGTTGTACGATGGGCTGGCGGAAGAGGTTTAGGCATGGCTGCAAAACTTCTAAACATATTGTATTTGTCAAGTTTTGAAAATGATGGGAGAGGTGGCCAAAAAAGCCTCCTAAATTTGATTTCGAATTTAGACAGAAACGCATTCAAGGCTCATGTCGTTGTGCCAGCGGATAATGGCAGCTTGGTGGAAAAGTTAAGAAATCGGGATGTTGAAGGAAGTGTGATAGAATTTCCGAAAGTTATTGATTGTCAGGTTGTATCGAAGATCAGGGTCCTCAGGGAACTATTTCGTTTGGCGCGCAAATGCCAAATAGACATAATTCACACCGATGGTCCACGTAACACATTTTATGCCGGAATAGTTGCTAAACTAAAAAATATTCCGTTGATTTGGCATGTGAGAGTCTCAAATGCAGATCGGTATGATCGACTTTTGTACATTCTGTCATCCAAAATCATTCTTGTTGCTGATGCACTTCGAGCAAGGTTTAGATTCAATGATAAGGCTAAGAAGTTTATTACGATACACAATGGAGTTGATTTGTCCGAATTCAGGCTCCAAGAACAAAAAGAATTTATAAGAAAAAAGTATAAAATTAGAAAAAATGAAATATTAATCGCTGTGACAGCACGAATCGAAAAGCTGAAAGGACAAAAATATCTTATAGAGGCATGCCGTAAATTTCAAAACAAGATACCACATTTTCATATTCTGTTGGCAGGTGAGGTTACTGAATCTTCGTATTTGAAAGAGTGTCAAGACAAGGCTTTTGAGATTGGTATACTAGATCGGGTGATTTTCCCCGGGCAATTGGACGATGTAAGCCAACTACTTAATGAAGCTGATATATTGGTCTTGCCTTCGCTTTGTGAAGCCTTTCCTCGGTCAGTCATTGAAGCCATGGCTGCCGGAAAACCTGTTATCACAACCAATGTGGGGGGATGTTGCGAAGCCGTTGAAGACAAAATTTCCGGGTTTCTGGTGCCGGCAAAGGATTCAGACGCACTATCAGAAAAAATTATTATGCTCGCAAAAAATAGAAATCTAAGGAAAAAGATTGGAAGTGAAGCCAGGCGCAGAGTTGAAAAGATGTTCGAGATTGGAGATAAAGTCAGGCAGACTGAAAAATTATATTACGGGGTCTTGTAGAAGTCTATAAGAATAGCCTTATACATATACCCACTAACCTTTGTGGGCCTAATTGATCTCGGTCATGGAAAAAGACTATCCACCTATTTTTAACGCGCAACAAAATTGGTTTATTTTGGTTCAATCTGATCCTGAGGATGCAGCCTTTAGAGGGCATTACAGCAAAGATTCGTGATCTGAATGGATTCAGTGATATTCTTTTTAACGCCGTCTTATTTTTTGTTAAAGTAAATTAAAACTTAGCGATTCCTATCAGGCAGAATCTCCATGTACATGAAAGAGGTTTTAAAATTTTTTTATTTGTATTTTAGAAAATATTTTCTATATTCTTTGTCTATTTTTCTGTTCCGCACTACAATGACCAAGGTGAAATTACCTTATGAATTTAAGAAAGCTCTATTTATTCGTATTGATAGGATCGGCGATCTAGTTCTTTCAACCTCTGCCTTAATGTCCTTTAAGCATAATTTTCCTGATTGTGAACTATCCGTCCTTGCAAGCCGAACGAATAACCCGGTTCTATTGAACCTTCCATATATTGATAATATTATTATCCATGACAAGGCCCAGAATATTTTTAAAAAAATATCAACACTGAGGCGACTAAGAAAATACAACTACGATCTTGTTGTCGATCCCTATAGCGGTTATGAGTTGAAAACCGCTGTAATAGCAGCGTATAGCGGTGCACCTTTAAGACTCGGATATGCTTCATACGGCCGGGAGGTTTTTTTTAACGTCCCCGCTACATATCCAGAAAATGACCAACATTTTAGGGATGTGGTCTTAAATGTGTTTAAGCCTCTTGGAGTTGAAAAGGTAACCTCAACTCCGGAAATTCGATTGTCGGAGGCAGAAAAAGAATGGTCGATAAAATGGATCGATCAGAATCAGATTGGCACCAAACCCATTGTGGGAATTCATCCCGGGGCATATTATGAAAGCCAGAGATGGTTGCCTGAACACTTTGCTGATTTAATTAATAAAATAAATGAACAAAAGAAATTTGCAGCGATACTGTTCCATGGCCCTGAGGATATTTATGTGGTAGATGCTATTAAGGAGATGATCAAAAAAAATATCCCGACATTCATTTCCTATGATCTTCGAAAATTTCTGTCTTTGCAGTCCCTCTGCAATGTCTTTATTTGTAATAATTCTGGTCCGCTGCATCTTGCGGTTGCCCAAAATATTAAAACAATTTCTTTCATGGGCCCTTCTGAAAAGTGGCGGTGGATGCCAATTGGAAGTGAACATAAAGTTTTTAGAATAGACAATCTGCCATGTATCGGATGTAAAAAGGGAATTTGCGGAATTAAAACGCATGATTGTATGCGCATGATTTCTCCGTCGTCTGTAATTGATGCTTTAATACAATGTTATCCATAGAAAATTTGATGATATTTAGGGAGGAACCCAGAGGTACACTCCTGACAGGTATGAGATAATCATCAAGATGTTTTACATGAATAAATACAAAATGAAAAGCATCCCAGCATCTTTAAAAAGTTGTTCTCCCTATGTGGCAAAGAGGTTTTTCAAGGCTCGGGATTTAGTAAATTGCAATAATTTGAAAACCATTTTGGACATAGGCTGCAATGATGGATTCTTTTTAGAAAAAGGTACTCCAGCAATGAGTGGGAATTAAACTTGTAACCTAAAAAAATACGCGTTTTCTAACAATTTCAGCTGGTGAATTGTGCGGTGCGATATTGTTTTTCCCTGTGCCTGATTCTTTGAAAACTATTAGTCCATACAAGTCGATGTCTCTCAAGTCATAACATTTCCTATCAAATTTAACCTCAATTAAGATGGTACACCCACCATAATTTTTGTGAACCAATAATTAGCGATTAACATTAACCTTCTACCTATTGTAGCAAATTTCAGGATGCTTTTGAAAAACGATAATGGCACCATCAGATTACCTGATTTCCTGATCATAGGCGGGGCGCGCTGCGGGACCTCGTCGCTTTACTCGTATCTGAACGAACATCCCGAAGTCTTCATGCCGGATCTCAAGGAACCGCACTTCTTCAACTACCTGGGCTGCAGCAAATCACCCCACCCTGGGAGGCCACCGTGGACGATTGGGGATTACGCAAAGTTGTTTAAGCCAGGTCGCCAGGAACAGAAACTCGGTGAAGCCTCCGCTTCATACCTGCATTTTCACGACGAAGTAATACCAACGATGCGCTCGATATACGGCGAGAAAGCACGTGAGGTCAGAATCGTGATCGTTCTGCGAAACCCAATTGAACGTGCTTGGTCCTATTACATGCTGTTGAGGCGTAACAAACACAACTTGAATTTCTTCGAGATGGTCAACAAATACTGTGGTTCCGAAGAGAAAACTTTCCACGATTTCTTGAGTGCAGGGCATTACACCGAGCAGGTTCGGGATTATCTGGATGCTTTCGAATCGGTTCGTATTTTCATGTTCGAGGATTTCCAGCGAGATCCGGCATCCGTCGTACGTGGCATTTTCAAACTGATCGAGGTGAACGATACCAGATTTGTGCCGGCCAACATCAACGCCATCTACAACGCTTCGGGATCCCCAAAGTCAGGTTTTAGCGAATTTTTATATGACTTTTTGTTCCAAGACAATATTGTAAAAAAATTCTTCAAATGCTCCTTACCCTTGCACTTGCGACTACGGATCAAGGCAGAGATCGGCACCAGGTTCATGGACAAGGTCGAGATGCCAGCCGATGTTCGCGAGTTCCTGACCCTGACTTACAGCAAAACCCTTCAATCGCTGCGTAACTTGCTTTCCGATTCAGCACAAAAGGCGGTGGTAGACAAGTGGAGAATATAACACCGGATTGTCGCATGGAAATAGGGTTACCCATGAAAATTCTGTTAGTTAATTCATTCGACCATAACTCCTAAGAGTTTTAAGTCTATAGTTAATACTCAGAGAAAGTGTAATTCTGATTTGTCCAAAGAAACTATAACTCAATCTAACAATTTTAATGAGCTGAATAAGGTTTTAGCCGTATCTATTGGTGGGTTAGGGGACACGATTCTGTTTTCACCGGTTTTAAAGGCTTTGCGCAAATCATATCCTAAAACGCATATTGAATTATTAGTCGCTAACCGTCTCGCTGAAGAAGTTTATTCCAGTACCGATCTAATTTCAAGTGTCACTTTCGTAAATCTTGATCGCTCATCGCTATTTCTAAAAACCGCTTCCCTATTATCTTTCATATTAAAAACTCGGTTTAATGGGAACTTTGATGTTGGAGTCTTTGCGACCGGCATAAACACAAAGATAGGGAGCCTTTTGAAATATACCGGAATTGTAAAAAAGGTTGCATATGCGCCTGATCCCCAGAGTTATTCTACAGATTTAAATTGCAACTTAGAACTTGCTCGTTCGATATATAATACCGTTTCTGAAAATGACGTGTTTGTTCCAATAAAAAAGAATTTAAATTAGAAGCAAAAAATGTTCTAAATGAGCATGGCATTTCCATTGATGATGAAGTTATTATCGCCATCTACCCATCAAAGGAACTCAAGCACCGACCGAGATGGAAACTTGAAAATTGGCTTCGTCTGATTGAGCTTATTAAATCAAAAGGTTTCAAGGGAAAATTCGTTGTTGTTGGATCCGTCATGGAAGGGAAGGAATGGGACAGCATTGATAGTGACGGCATTGCGGACGCCAACTTGGCAGGAAAACTATCAATTTTGGGAAGCGCTTCAGTTATTAAAAAATGTGCCTTGGTTATCGGAAACGACGGTGGCCTTATGCACGTGGCTGGGGCTGTTGGTTGTCCACTCGTTGCCGTTATGGCAAATACCCCAATTTCATATAGACCACCTGGAGAAAATACAACAGTTATTCATTCAAAACTTGGCTGTTGCAATGGAATATATCCGAATCGACCGAAGGATTGCTCGAGTCCCAAATGTACTGAGGCTATTAAAATAAAAGAAGTATATGAGGCATGTATAGAAAGACTATCAAAATTAAATGACAACTCTAATCATTATGTTTATAGCCAGCATAAAAAAACAAAAACTTGCTGTACAGATGTCCTGAACACGAAAATCATAGCTAAAGACAATTCGCTCTAACTGTCAATTTATTATGAAATGTATTTGTTGTAATTCAAAAAAAATATAGTTTCACACTACCATGATAATGATCCCCACCAATCCGTCGCTCTTTCGAAGAAAGCTTTTTTTAGTTCGGCTTTGGACTACCTGATATTTAATAATAACAAAGGAGGAGAAAATGTCCTGGATGCGGGTTGTGGATATGGGTATTTTCTTAAAATGGTGTCAGAACATGGGTTAAAACCAAATGGGGTTCAATTGGCTGAAAATGCTGCCACAGCTGCCAAGTTGGAGTTTGGTTCGGATAAAATTTATCATGGTGAATTAAAGGCTGCCGAATTTGCAGATGGCTACTTCGATGCTATTACGTTTTGGGATGTATTGGTAATGATGGAAAACCCGCACAATGAACTTAAAGAGTGTTATCGAGTATTAAAAAAGGTTGGGGTTATTGGAATCAGGGTGCGAAATTTGGAATTTCAAAAAATAGCCTATTATATCCAAAGACCGTTTGAAAAAATTTATCGCATATTCGGACTTAAGCGTCCTACTGTTTTTCACCCATTTTGTTTTACTCCGCGTTCGATTGAACATTTACTCAAGAACTTGGGGTTTACTAAAATTCAGATAATGAATTCTCCCCTAACATCCGGAGATCCATATGGGTATTGTGGTTTTCAGTTTCCTATTCTGATGGTTAAAACATTGATTCAATTGATATCAAATTTTGTATTTTCGATTAGCCGAGGTCGATGGATAGTTGGCCTTCCCTTCTTATTTGGGCCGAGAAATCTAAATAGGTTACTGCCCAATTCCACAAACAATTGAAAAAAATCCTTCACATCATCACTCGCATGGATATGGGCGGTTCGGCTCAGAATACCATTTCAACCTGCCTAAATTTAGGCCGAAAATTCGAGATGGTGCTGGCTTACGGCCTTTCGCAGGAGTCCAATATGACCGACTCGGAAAGTGAGGCGGTTGAAAAGCAAATAGACAACGCCCGGGTGAATGGCGTCAGGATTATCCAGATTCCGTCATTGTTGCGTCGCATCAGTCCTTTGAATGATATTCGTGCCCTGTATGATCTCGTTCGCATCATAAAAACTGAAAAGCCGGATGTCGTCCATACCCACACCTCTAAAGCTGGTATTTTAGGGCGGGTGGCGGCTAAAATCGCAAGGGTCTCCACCATCGTTCATACCCCGCACGGGCATGTTTTCTTTGGCCACTTTGGTCCGGTTCTTTCCAAAATCTTCTTGTGGATTGAACGGCTATTTGCCCCTGTCACAGATCGGGTTGTCGCTCTTACTGCAGGCGAAAGCAAGGATTACGTTGACCTGAAACTGTATCCCCGGGAAAAGATAGCTAAGATTCACAGCGGGGTTGATGTTGAAAAGTTTAAACAGGTTCCGGTTGGCGCTGTTGAAAAGAAACGGTCCTTAGGACTTAACCAGGACGGTTTGGTTGTGGGCTTTATCGGCTGGCTGCTGCCGATTAAGGGACCCATTCACTTGCTCAAAGCCATGGAGGATGTATGGCAAAATCATGATGATGCCGCTCTGGTGTTCATCGGCAAAGGTGATCTGGACGTCGACTTGAGGGCGGAGGCCATGAAAATGAGCGCCAACGGCCGGGTTAATTTTCTGGGCTGGCGCAGCGACATTGATGAGATCATGCCGTTATTCGACATTTTCGTCCTGCCGTCTCTCAATGAGGGCATGGGCCGGGTGCTGGTTGAAGCCATGGCCGCCGGCAAACCCATAGTGGCCAGCAACGTCGGCGGAATCCCTGATCTGGTGCAGCACGGGTACAACGGGTTGCTGGTGCCGCCCGGCGATGAAAAAGCCCTGGCGGCAGCCATCAGGCAACTTATCGATGATCCAGATAAAGCAAAAGTAATGGGCCAACGCGGCCGGGAACTCTGCCACCAATTCAGTGTAGAATCAATGGTTGAAAAAATAGACGCCCTCTATACGGAGCTATCCCCAATTCAATCAAATATACCTCTTGCTTCAACCAATCAACCAATCAACTAATCAATTTACCCAGTTAAATATTTTCGTAGAAAATGAGCGAAGCGGATTTAACCGGGGCTATTTTACTTTTTCACTATTTATCTATTTGACTAAATGCAAACCTGGTTTACATATTTAAAGCAAGGATTGTCGAGGAAGATGCCCGAGGATGGCATCTCCGGTATCAGGGGATACGGCGGCCTTAAAGCCAATCTGAAAAACCTGCTTCCTTATTTCAAGCGCCACTGGCGCCGGGGTTTTTTGGGGTGTTTGTTGATTGCAGCCGCCACTTTGTTCGCATTTCCGCCGCCGCTGATCACCCGCTATTTGGTGGATGATGTCATTTTGGGTCGCCAGGCCGGCCTTCTGGCAGGCGCCATTGTCTTGTTGATCGGCTGCCTGGTGGCTGAAAAACTCGCCCGTTTGCTCGAGGATTTTTATTTTGCGCGCTTTGAACAAAATATTACCCTCGATATTCAGCAGGACTTAATTGACCGGGTGTTGCATTTTCCCAAGTCCTTTTTTGACGACAAGCAAACCGGGTATCTGCAGTCACGGCTGACCGAAGATGTGGACGGGATCCGCTGGTTTTTTTCCAGCACGATTGTGCATGTGATCAGCAACGGCCTGCGCTTTATAGGCGGGATTGTCTTCTTATTCTATCTGGAGTGGCGGCTTTCCATCGCTGTTTTGATCCTCTTGCCGGGGCTGGTGTGGCTGATTCGGTTTTTCTCCGGTAAAATTCATATCTTGAGTCATCAAGCCATGGAACAAAAGGCTGATGTAACCGGGCAGTTGCAGGAGTCACTGTCCGGGGCCTCTCATATCAAAGCATATGCCCATGAGGATCGTACCCGCAATCACCTGATGTCTTCAATTAAAAAGGCTTTCCAGATTAATCTGGAACAGCGAGCCATCAATTCCATCGCAAGCCTCTCCATTAACGCCATGCCCGGGATGGCACGCATCATTACACTGGCGGTGGGCGCCTTCTGGATCATCAAGGGTCAGTGGACCATCGGGTCCTTGCTGGCGTTTCAAGCTTATCTGGCCTATGTTTTTGGCCCGGCCCAATTTCTGGCATCATCCAATCTGCAATTTCAAAAAGCCCTGGCTGCTCTGGAGCGCGTATCGGCACTATTTGACATCGTCCCGGAGGATAATCAGGAACACGGCCGCAAGGTTGACCGGTTAAAGGGCGCCATTGAATTTAAAAACGTTTCTTTCGGCTATAATGGTTCTGAGCCGGTGCTGCAAGATATTTCGTTTCACATTCATCCGGGGCAGCGGGTGGCGCTCGTGGGGCCCAGCGGTATTGGCAAGACAACCCTGATGAGTTTGATTCTGCGGTTTTATCGCACATCAGGGGGAGAGATCTATTTCGATGATCTATCCGCCGGGGAATATAACACCGGTTCTTTGCGGCGGCGTATGGGTTATGCATCTCAAAATCCGAAAATTTTAACCGGTACCGTTTTAGAAAACCTGCGTTACGGGGCGCCGGATGCGGACAGGGATAAAATAATTCAAGCTGCCAGGATAGCCGCCATTCACGATGATATTGAAAAACTGCCGGCCAAATATGACACCCTCATCGGGGCCGGAGGCCTTAATCTGTCAGAAGGCCAGCAACAGCGACTGTCCATTGCCCGGGCCCTGGTTAAAGACCCGGATATCCTTATCCTGGATGAGCCGACGTCGGCCCTGGACAGTGCCACCGAGAAATCCATTTTTGATGCGTTGCCTGCCCAGATCAACGGCAAAACGGTGCTGGTGGCATCCCATAGACTATCGACCATTATGCGAGCGGATCGAATTCTGGTGCTAAAAGAAAGTGGGATAGCTGAAATCGGAACCCACCAATCGCTGATGGAATCCAGTGATTACTACCGGTCAATGGTTTCCTTTCAGAAGCGAGGAAGATAGAGGGGGGGGTAAACCGAAATCTTACCACCCGCTTCGCTCGAGGCACAGAGTTACACAGAGAATTCATTTAGTTTGCCTTGCCGGGAGATACCGGCAAAGCAAAATAATCAGAAGCTTCGCTTCAAATAAGTGGATTGTTAACAATCAGAAAATTTTCATGCGCGTGAATTGATAATTTGACGCCCCTATATTATCCGCTCGAAGAGCTATAGATTATTTGTTTTCGTTCTTTCAACGAAAACAAATAGGTGAAAAACCCTCCGTGTCCTCAGTGCCTCGAGCGAAGCGGGTGGTGAAAAAAATTAGATAGATTCGACCATGGAAGAACAAACATACGGCGATTGGAGTTTAGAGGTTCACCAGAGGCTCGCCAACAGGCGGGTACCCATCGGGGGGTCCATCGAGTTGACCCAGCGGTGCAACAATAAATGCGTGCACTGCTACAACAATCTGGCGGCCGGCGATAAAACGGCCCTTAAAAATGAGCTTTCACTGGATGAGCACTGCCGAATCATTGATGAAATCGCCGGGTTTGGCTGTTTGTGGCTGCTGCTGACCGGAGGGGAAATTTTCCTGCGTAAGGACTTTCTTGATATCTATACCCACGCCAAGCAAAAGGGCCTTCTGATTACCCTGTTTACCAACGGGACCCTGATTACTTCCGATATTGCCGATTATCTGGCCAAGTTGCCGCCCTTTGCCATTGAGATTACGCTATACGGCATTACCCCCGAAACCTATGAGTCAATTACCGGAGTGCCGGGCTCCTATGCCAGGTGCCTGAAGGGAATCCGCTTATTGATCGAGCGCAGCCTGCCGCTCAAATTAAAGACCATGGCCATTTCACAAAACAAGCATGCAATTTTTGACATGAAGCGATTTGTCGAACAAGAGTTTGAGTTGGATTTTAAATTTGACGCCATGGTCAGTCCGCGCCGGGATTGCTCCCAGAGTCCCCTTGATGTGCGGCTAAGCCCACGAGAAATAGTGGCGTTGGATCTTAAAGATACCGACCGCGTGGCAGAGTGGAAGCAATTAGCGGCCCGGCTAAAAAAGTTTGTGCCGGATCCTGAGAAAGCCGGCAAGCTGTATCAATGCGGTGGCGGCTCCCAGTCATTTGCCATTGACCCCTTCGGGCGGTTAGCCGCCTGCGTGCTGTCAGGCGATACCTATGATCTGCGCCAGGGAAGCTTCAAGGAGGGCTGGGAGAAGCATCTGTTCAGCCTGGGTCAGAAAAAAATCACCCAGCGCACAAAATGTTCGGACTGCCGGATTCGGACCCTGTGCGGCATGTGCCCGGCCAACAGCGAACTGGAGTGCCGGGATGCCGAGACCCCGGTGGATTTTCTATGCGAAGTGGCCCATCTCAGGGCCCACGTTTTAGGCCTTGAGATAGCGCCTCATGGGGATTGTGAATACTGTCCGGATGGAAATAAATATAAAGAAATATTGGAAATAGCCGAAGACTTAAAAGAGCTTTTCACCATTTAAAAAATCATTCTAACAGGAGGTTTAAAGCTGTTTCAAAAATAGCAGATCACGCTCAAGGGCAAGGCATCACACGGATTTAAAGCGGAGCGTACACGTTAGTACGTGAGCATTTAAATTCGGGTGATAACGCTGCCATTGGGTGTTAGATGCATTTTTGAAATTGCTTCTACAGCCCATGTTTCAAGAATTGGTAATAGATTTGTTAAAGGACGGCTACAAAGTGAGCTTCAACGCTCCCGGCCATAGCATGTATCCAACCATTATGGCCAATGAATCCGTTGTGGTGGAGCCGGTTGAGCCCTTGACGGTCCACAAAGGCGATATCGTACTGTACCGCTCCAACGGCAGCCTGATCGCCCATCGAGTCCTGGGTGTTGTCAGGGATGATAAGGCAGACGAGTTCTCCTCGCTGATCGAGGCCTTTTCTCCGGAGGACCAATTGGCCGGGGAAAACGCGCCCTTAAAATTGGAGCAGGGCAATACTTCCCAGGATCCAAAACGTTGCTGTTCATCCGAAAAACGCTTCTTTATCCTTCGCGGCGATGCGTCGCGCACCTTTGATGAGCCGGTTAAGTCTGATCAGATCCTCGGCAAAGTCATCTCCATCGAAAGAAACGGCAACAGCCTGAACCCATACAGCCTGCAGGCACAAACTGACCACCTGGCTCTTCAAAACCTCCCTGCGCCTGAAATTCTTTTTGGGATTCCGCAAAACTGCCCAATAACCCCGGGCCCCATTTCCCCCTTACCCCCGCTTAGGGGACGTTGTTTCCTAGCTTGAATAACTTTTTCCTTTTACCAACTTTCCATGTGGCTATGAGCCCAATCTATTTATTTATCATTTTCGATATTGCTGAGGTTGAAACGCCTAACCGCCGCGCAGCTTGCGCCAGCGTCATCCCAAAATTTTTGACGATATGATCAGCTATTAACGCGCGCGCCCTGGGAACATGCTGTCGGCGAGTTCCGGAACGGAGCTCCTTAATATTTATATTTTCTTGCTTACACACCGCTGCGATATAATCCTCGACCTTTTGCCCGCGCTCGTTTTCGGAAAATTGATATTTTACATGGAATGAAGCTTCCTTAATTACTTGCTCCACGAACTCTCCACTTCCTAATATCCTTGCGTCAAACATTTCGCGTTTATCTGCATCGCGCAATGATTTTACTTGAGACCATCCGTCTTTCGATCGAACCAAACCTCCTCCCACAAGTTCTGGCCGCTGTCCCCTACTTTTGTGTTTATCCTTATTTTTCTGAGTTAACAATTGGTTAGCCGATTTTTACATGTCTCAGAGGTCAAAAAATTGACAGATCTGAGGAGGCCTGACGTTTTTGCTATTTGTTTCCCCAGGAGTGCCCTGCCAAAAGAATATAAATCACTGAATTTATTAAAAATATATTTTATACGGATTGGCACGATTCCTGCTTCGGTGGAGTAGGGCAAGTAGATATTGTTCATACCCCCCACTTTAACAGATCAGTGTCACCGAGAATTTAAAAATGCCACACTCAGCTGAAATCCTCGTCGTAGAGGATGATAATATTTTTTCTAACTTTCTGGAGAACCTGTTGAGTTTTAACGGTTACCGTATCCAGCTGGCTGGAACCGGTCTGGAGGCCTTAAAATTTATTGGCCATGAAAAGGTGGATCTGGTCCTGCTGGACATCGGTTTACCGGATATGGATGGCAGGAGCGTTTTGAAACGCATCGGTACTGAAGCGCCTGGTACTCCGGTAATTCTGATGACCGGTGATGCTTCCATAGAATCTGCCACCAAAGCTCTACAAAACGGCGCCTACGACTACCTTGCCAAGCCCCTGGAGCCTAGCAAGCTGTTTAACACGATTCAAAATGCCCTGGATCGCAACAAGATTGAAAAACAACGCCAAATAGCAGTTGACAGGTTAGGAGAGAGTGAAGAAAAGTATCACCGGCTTTTTGAAAGTATCACAGATGCAGTTACTGTTGTTGATGCCGAAACTTCAAGATTTGAGGATGCCAATAAGGCGACTCTTGATTTATATGGTTATTCTCTGGAAGAATTTTGCAAGCATACCGTAGAGGATATTTCCGCAGAAAAGGATAAAACCAGAAAAGCTCTTAAAAAATTGGGGCACGGGGTAGGAGGCAGCCGATTTGTTCCGGTGCGGTATCAGCAAAAAAAAGATGGCACCGTTTTCCCGGTTGAAATCAGCGCAGCGCCTTTCATGTCGGGCGGACGGAAAAAATACATCAGCTCTGTTCGAGATATAACAGATCGGGTGGAGGCCCAAAAAGAACTCCTTAAAACCAAGGCACGGATAAAGCACCTACTTGTCTCCAGTCCGGCCATCATTTATGCCGCCGAACCTGGCCACCACTCCATAACCTATATCAGCGATAACGTTAAGGAAAAACTGGGTTACCACTGGATCGATATCATTGAAAATCCCAGTTTCTGGATTGACCACATTCATCCGGATGATGTTAAACTTTTCAGGCTGGATAGATTAACAATGTACGAAGCCGGAGACCGTGTTCATGAGTACCGTTTTAAGCACGCAGATGGGGGTTATCGTTGGCTCAGGGATGAATCGCGGTTGTTTCTCGATGAGCACAACCGGCCTGTAGAGATTGTCGGATCCTGGATTGACATCACCGAAACGAAAATTGCCGAACAGAATTTACGCCAGAGCGAGCACCGCTTTCGAAGCCTGGTGGAAAACTCGCCGATGGGAATATCGATCATTCAAAACAAAAAATTTGTATATAAAAATCCCGCCCAGCAGCATATGAGAGATTCCCTCAGCCATGAGAAATTTTCTGATATAATAGACGATATTCATCCGGAAGACCTCGACAAGGTGAAAACAGCCTATGAAAAACTATTGGCGGGGGAGGTGGAATGGGTTGATATTGATCTCAGATTCTACTCCGCCACCGCCTCCGGCTCCCATCAAAGTGCCAATTTGCGGTGGGCCCAATGCCGGGCATCGAATATAACGTATCGTGGTGAGCCGGCCATTCTGATTAATGTCCTGGATGTAACCAAGGCCAAAGAACTCGAACAGCAGCTCATTATCAAAAATAAAATGATCTCCCTGGGAAGGGTGGCGGCCGGGATTGCCCACGAGATCAGAAACCCTCTCACCGGAATCAACAGCTATCTGTATACTCTAAATGAATTGTGTGAATCTGACTCCCTTGAATTGGATGATCTCGAAATGATGAGACCCATTGTGGATCAAATTCAGACAGCTTCCAATAAAATTGAATCGGTCATCAAAAGAGTGATGGATTTTTCCAAACCCGGGGCACCCAAAATGGAGAAGATCAATCTCAATCAGGCCCTGGAAGAGGCTATCGAGCTATCTGCCGTGACCTTGCGCAAAAATGGCATCAAGATTGAATCAACCTTAAGTCCAAACCTGCCCATGTGCTACGCCGATCCCCACCTAATTGAACAGGTGATCCTGAATCTGATTACCAATGCCGCCAAGGCGATTGAAGCATTTAACGGTCTCAAGCTTGTCGGTGTTGATTCCTACTCCGCGAACAATACCCTGTTCATCCGGGTTTCAGATTCAGGGCCGGGCATTCCGCTGGAGTATAAAGAAAAAATATTTGATCCCTTTTTTACCACCAACCAGGAGGGTTCGGGTATCGGGCTAAATATCGCCCAGAGGATTATTGCCGATCACAATGGTTCCATTACCCTTGGAAAAAGCCAATGGGGCGGTGCCGAATTCACCATCCGCCTTCCGATCGAAAGAAGGGTGTATCCAAGATGAACAAGTACTCGCTTTACGTCGTTGATGATGAAAATGTTGCCCGGCAGGGACTTGCCCTTGCGCTGAAGAAAAACTACCGGGTAATGGATTTCGATGCCGCCGAGCCGGCGATCGATGCCCTGGAGCGCCATGTTCCGGATATCATCCTGCTTGATATCGGCCTTCCCGCAATGAGCGGTATCGAGGCGCTGGAAGTCATTAAAAAGCGACATCCCGGGATCCTGGTCATCATGATTACGGCCTATGAAGATGTGAAGACGGTGGTTTCGGCCATGAAGCTCGGGGCTTATGATTATGTGGTCAAGCCCCTTCAAATGGAAGCCATCAAAGTGGCCCTGAACCATGCCATCGACAGCATCCGGATGAAAAGGGAGATTCAGAACCTTCACGAAACCTACCTGAAGGAAAATGTCCCCTGCTTTGTGGGTGAGAGCAATGCCATTCAGGATGTGATGGAAGTGGTCGATAAGGTGGCCCAGAGCCCCGACACGCCGATTTTAATTGCCGGCGAAACCGGTACCGGCAAAGAACTGATTGCCCGGGCCATTCACTATAAAAGCCCCAATTCCAAAGAGTCGCTGGTGACGGTTAACTGCGCGGCCATTCCCCGGGACCTGATCGAAAGCGAGCTTTTCGGGTATGAGAAAGGGGCTTTCAGCGGGGCGGACAAATCAGGTAAAATCGGCCTGGTGGAAGAAGCCGCCAACGGCACTTTGTTTCTGGATGAGGTCGGAGATCTCGGCCAGGAGGCTCAGGCCAAGTTGCTGCGATTTTTAGACCAGGGCGAATACTACCGGGTCGGCAGTGTCAGGGTGCGCTCGGTCAAGACCCGGCTGATATCGGCCACCAATAAAGATCTTCTGAAGCTTGTCGAAAAAGGCGAATTCCGGGTGGATCTCTACCACCGGTTTGCCGTCGTCAAACTGGAAATCCCGTCTCTTAACCAGCGGCGCGATGACATTCTGCCCATCGCCCGGCACTATCTGCGGGAATTCAGTGAAAAATTCGGAAGATCCGTTACTGCCTTTACCGCTGATGCCGAGAAGCGCTTAAGGGAATTTAAATGGACCGGCAATGTCCGGGAATTGAAAAATCTCATCGAACGCGGTATTCTGATGGGCGATGGACCCGAACTGACCAGTAAGGATCTGGGGCTGGTGGACACATGTCAGGTGGCTCCCTTCGTTGATTCCGGGAGTGCCAAAGCCCTTCCCCCCATTTCACCCTCCGGGATCGACCTGCCGGATGTTATCAATGCCATCGAGGAGAAATACTTTAATAATGCCCTCGAGCTTTCAAATGGCAATGAAAGCAAAGCCGCCCAACTGCTCAACCTCACCCGGGACAAATTTCGCTATCGACGGCAGAAGCTGGCGCTGTAGTTACCCCTCCAGATATCTCCCTTGAAGCGGCCAGAATAAGCCTTGATTACAAGATCCCCATGGCCGACAGCATAATTCTGGCCACCACGCCCGCCATACGAGCCCGCAAGGCGAGATGGACGGGCCGTGCCGACCATATTACCATTTGATCCTCAAAGTGAACACGCCATAACCTATCATCCTCCTCTGTCTATCAGGTTTCTATTTTTCAATCCGAAATCAAAACATATTGGCCTTTTTGTGCCATTTTCCTCCTTTATCTATGCGAAATTCCTCAAAATTCCGTCCACTAAAAAAAATCTTCAGTTAAGAATTAGATAACTATCTGAAATTAAACCAATTATGGAGTTTCCCAGATTGTGGCATGGTCTCTGCTATGCATCCACTTGTGCACTGTTTTCTAAATCACGTGCGAAGAAAAATAATGATTAATTTCAATAATTTAAAAGAAATCAGGATTTTGCTTGTCGATGATGATGAGTTCATCCGGGATTCGTTGAGCCTTGCCTTCAGGAATAAAGGCTGCTGCATCCAGGCGGCTGAAACCGCGGAAGAGGGTTTGGAGGCGCTCAAAACGGAGAGCTATGATCTCATCATCAGTGACCTAAGACTTCCCGGTAAGGGTGGGTTGGAATTTTTCAAAGCAGTCAGAAATGCTCAACCGGAAACCCTTTGTGTTCTGATCACCGCTTACAGGGATATAAATGTCGCTTCACAAGCCTTCGCAATCGGCATCCACGATTTCATTGAAAAACCATTTTCGATTGGCGTCCTGGTCCAATCTCTGTCGCGGCTAGTTAAATCAAGGAGGAATAATTAAATCTGGTGACACCCCGGTCGAACTGATGGCGAACACCGGCAATAATCGAATGATAACAGGAAAACGAAAGGGCATAGAACACAAGGAACAGGCAGTGGCCTGAGGATCTAAAGCATGCTGTTCGGAAAACAAAATACAGATGGATTTTAAGAAAATGATGAGTTTAATCGCGGCAAAGAAAAATGCACGCATCCGACAACAACGCCCGGAATGTGGGTGCATGCCTGCGTTTAAACGCCTCCTTTTGCTGCTTGTCATCTGCATCGGACTGACTCCCGTTCAGACCGTCCTGGCTGCGGACACCGGTGTGAAGACCGCAACCAACATTGTATCCAGCGGATCAAATTGGAGCGGATTTACGGTCGGCAACCTGAACACCAGTGACGACAACCGGGCCACCAATTGGTCCAGTACCGATTACGGTGTTGTATCCAGCTTTACCTTCGGCGTTCCGGCCGGGGCCCTGATCGATGGCATCAAGGTGGACGCGGAAATCAGCAACAGCCGTAATAATCAAACCGTCAACTATGCGGTAGCCCTTTCCGGCAATAACGGCAGCGGTTGGACCACCGCCAAAACCGACAGCATATACGACAATGTAGATGAAACCCATACCCTGGGTGGGGCGAGCGACGACTGGGGGTGGACCTGGGGGGATACGGGTTTTTCCAATGCCAATTTTCAGCTGAGAATTTACCGTACCGGCGGTACCGGCTCGATCCGGGTCGATTTGATCCAGGTTACCGTTTACTATTCGGCGCCGGCTTTTACCCAGGCCAGTTTCCAGGGCCGCAACGACAACGGCAATGAAACCGCCGCCACCTGGAAGGCAGCCGCCGACACTAACTGGATCCAGAAGGTGGATGAAAATTTCAGGGTGCGGTTTGTGGTCCAGGAAACTGCCGGGGTGAGTGTGGCCGACAAAACCTTCCAGCTGGAGTACAACCGCAACGGCGGCGGATGGAACGACGTCACCGCCGCCTCCTCGGTGGTGCGCGCCTGGGCGTCGCCCAACGTGGCTGACGGGGCCGACACCACCCAGCAGGTCGGCTCGGGCACCTTTGTGACCCCCAATGCCGGCTTTGATGAGGTCAACGGCCTGGCCGGGGGCACATCACTGGATTTTAGCGGCAGCGACGAGGTCGAAGTCGAATACAGTGTGCAGATCCGCAGCGCGGGCGTTGCCAATGATGACACCATTCAGCTGCGGGTCAAGAGCCTGGACAGCTATACCAGCACACCGACTGTGACGGTCAGCGGCATACCGGTTTTTGACCAGGACAGCTTCCGGGGCCGCAGCGACGACGGCAGCGAAACCACCGCCACCTGGCAAGCATCGGCCAATGTGAACTGGGACCAGCTGATGGATGAAAATTTCAGGGTGCGTTTTGTGGTCCAGGAAACCGGAGACGGCAGCGCGGCCGACAAAACCTTCCCGCTGGAGTACAACCACAACGGCGGCGGCTGGAACGACGTCACCGGCGCATCCTCGGTGGTACGCGCCTGGGCGTCGCCCAATGTGGCCGACGGGGCCGACACCACCCAGCAGGTCGGCTCGGGCACCTTTGTGACCCCCAATGCCGGCTTTGATGAGGTCAATGGCCTGGCCGGGGGAATTTCCCTGGATTTTAGCGGCAGCGACGAGGTCGAGGTCGAATACTGCGTGCAGCTCCGCAGCGCGGACGTGTCTGCTACTGACACCATTCAGCTGCGGGTCAAGGGCCTGGATAGCTATACCAATACCCCCACGATTACCGCCACTTCCTCCACGCCGCCGTCTTACGATCAGCACGCCTTTCGCGCCCGCAACGACAACGGCAACGAGACCACCGCCACCTGGAAAGCGGCCGCCGATACCAACTGGACCCAGAAAGTGGACGAGAATTTCCGGGTGCGCTTTGTGGTCCATGAAACCAACGGTGTCAGTGAGGCCGACAAAACTTTCCAGCTGGAATACAACCGCAACGGCGGCGGCTGGAACGATGTCACCGGCGCTTCATCGGTGGTGCGCGCCTGGGCCTCGCCCAACGTGGCCGATGGGGCCGACACTACCCAGCAGGAAGGCTCGGGCACCTTTATCACCCCCAATGCCGGCTTTGACGAAGCCGATGGCCAGGTGGGCGGCGCATCGCTGGATTTTGCCGGCAGCGACGAGGTGGAGCTGGAGTTTAGTCTGGAGCTCCGCAGCGTTGATGTGGCCAATGGTGATACCATCCAGCTGCGCGTCAAGGGTGTGCAAACATACTCCGAAACGCCGACGGCCACGGTAACCGGTATCCTGGAATTCGTTCAGGACTCGTTTCGCGGCCGCAACAACGACGGCAGCGAGACCACCGCCACCTGGCAGGCGGCTGCCAATGTTAACTGGACCCAGCCGGTGGAAGGAAATAAAGAGGAATATTTTAGGGTGCGATTCCTAGTGCGCGAAAACGGCGGGGTCAGCGCTGCGGACAATACCTTCCAGCTGGAGTACAACCACAACGGTGGCGGATGGAACGACGTCACCGGTTCATCGGCGGTCATCCGAGCCTGGGGATCCGATAATCTGACCGATGGAGAGGATACCACCCAGCAGCTGGGTTCGGGCACCTTTATCAGCAACAATGACGGTGTCGATGAAACCAACGGCCAGGCCGGCGGTATTGTGCTGGATTTTGTCGGTGGTGATGAGGTCGAGCTGGAGTTCAGTCTGCGACTGATGGGGGGGGATCTGTTAAACAATGACAGCATTCAGCTGCGCATCAAAGGGCTGGATACCTATACCAATACGCCAACGATTACGGTGGAGGACTGCACCTTCGACAGATACCGCAAAATCACCATTCAATCTTCACAGGTGGAAGCGGATCTGACCGATTTTCCGGTGATGATCAAGATAACCGGAGCCGATTTTCAAAGCATCGAAGACGATGTCACCGATGCGGACGGTGACGACATCATTTTTCGGTTAACTTTACCTGGCGATCAGCTCGACCACGAGATCGAAGTCTACGACACCACCAATGACATTATGTTAGCCTGGGTGAAGGTACCGAATATTTCAAGCAGCAGCGATACCGACATTTATATGTATTACGGCAACGCCTGCATTTCTTCTTCCACCCAGGATGCCGCCGGGGTGTGGTCCAACGGCTACGAAGCCGTCTACCACCTGCATGACGACTATTTAAACTCAGAAGGAACCAGCGCCCGAAACGGAACCAATAACGGCTCTGTCCATACATCAGGTTATACCGGTCAAATCGCTGAGGCCGCTGATTTTGAATACACGGATCCAGATGACGTTGCCATCGGTGACTGGACAGTCAGCGGAAATGAGATCACCATCCAGGCCTGGATGAAATGGGACAGTCGCCCCTCCAATGCGACACTGCTCGACAAATCTAATGGCTCGGGCTATGTGTGGAATCTGAGCAAATCCAAAACCGGTGTGCACCATCGGCTCGAGGGCTGGATCAAGACGGGCGACGGAACCGTTCAAATCGGCGGCTCCACCGATCTCGATGCAGGTACCTGGTATTTTGTGGTCTTAAAATACGACGGCAACACCGGCGTCCAGCGCATGGATCTGCGCCTAAACAACACTGCCTACAATAACGTTACCCAAACCGGAAATCTGGACACCAGCAGCAGTGTAAATATCAAAATCGGAGATAACGCCAACGGCGATGATGATCCCTTTGACGGCGTCATCGACGAGGTGCGCATCTCTTCGGCCGCCCGCAGCGACGCATGGCTGAATACCGAATACAACAACCAGAGCAGCCCGGCCACCTTTTTTACCCTGGGACCGGAAACACCGGCCACGGCGGTCAGGTTACTGCGCTTTGAAGCCAAAGGCGACGGTTCTGATGTCAGCGTGGAATGGGAGACCGCCCACGAGATCGGCAACATGGGCTTTTACCTGTACCGATCCGAGCATCCGGGTGGACCTTATAGCAAATTGAATGAGGGTATGATCGCCGGTTCCATGTTTGGCGCCGCCGGCCGATCTTACAGCTTTATAGATAAGAACGTCACCCGCGGCAAAATTTACTACTATAAATTGGAAGACGTCGACGATGGTGGTAACAGGACCATGCACGGTCCCATCTGCGTGGACTGGGACGCCGACGGCATGCCTGACGACTGGGAGCTGGCCTACGGCTTTGCCCCCACGGTGGACGATTCCCTGCTCGATGGTGATGGTGATGGGTTAACCAACCTGGAAGAATACCAGCGGGGCACGGACCCCAACAACCCGGACAGCGACGGTGACGGCATCCTGGACGGCGATGAGGTCAACGACCTGAACCCGGAAGGCGGCTATGCCACCCGCAGCTTGATGCGCGGGGTGGAGGTGGTTGCCGAAGACAGCTACGGCATCACCCTGGAGCTTAATACAGAAGCCTTTGACAGCCGGTTGGTGGCAGCAGATGGTTCTGAGTTTGAGCGCCTGAGTATATCAGAATACATCCACGGCTATACTCAAATAGTCGGGCAGCCTGAGCTGCCGTTAAAAGGTATTTTAGTGGATATCCCGGCCGGCCAGCACGCCCAGCTGACGGTTGTGGAGACAGACATGCAGGTGCACGAAGGCTACCAGGTCTATCCGGTGCCCGAAAAGCTCGGACCTGAAGACACAGATTCCGGCAGCGTGGGTGAGGTGTTTGTCATCGATGAGATCGCCTATGCAACCGACGATTATTATCCGCAAACCGCCGCTGATCTGGCCGCCAGCTTTATATACAGGGGTGAGACCAAACAGCAGGTGGTGTTTTACCCGCTTGCCTTTAACCCGGCCACAGGCGAGATCAGACATTTTAACCGCCTGCGGGTGCGCATCGATTACATCGACGGAGACCTGGCCAAGGCTTCTGGCATGAAGCCAACGCCCTGGCAGCCGCCGGCAAAATCGACCACCTTCGACAACCTGCCGCCCATCGGCGTGATGGCCAGTGTCTTTGGCCCGGCGCCGAGCTTTGTCAGCCCCTTATTGTCGGCGCTGTTGTCCTTTAACGGCCTGATGGCCGCCGCCTGGGCACCGCCCGATGAAGAGGTGTCCAATGCCGCCTATAAGATCACGGTAGCCTCCGATGGCATTTATGAGATCGACCAGACCGTGCTGACCAACAACGGCATCGACCCGGCCGTCATCGATTTTAGCAGCCTGCGGCTGTATCACCTGGGCAGATGAGGTGGCCATTGCTGTCCACGATGACAACTCCAACGACAGCTTTGATGCGGCCGACACCATCCGCTTTTACGCCGCTCCGGTGGCAGCCGTGTATGCCAAATACGCCCCGAACAATGTTTACTGGATGACCCTGAGCGGCGGGCTGGGCGCACCGCTCCGTATGGCCGAGGTTGACGGCACGCCGGTCGGCGGCACCCAGGCCACCACCCATACCTATACCCACCACCACGAGCTCAACCAGACATACTGGACCAAGGCCCCGGGGGCCGACAGCCTGGACCGCTGGGTGTTTGGCGCCTATGCCCTTGGCACCGGATTTACGCTTCCCAACGGAGATCCCAAGCCCAGCTCCGGCGCACCGGTCAACGTTAATATTACCCTTTCCGATGTGGGCGGCACCTCAAAGGCCACGGTGACCATGCTGCTCTACGGGGCCTATGACACCTATCACGAGGTGGATGTGTCCATCAACGGCGGTGGCACCACCCTGAACTGGAGCGGGATTAGCGCCTATGAGGCGACTTTTGAAGATGTGGATCTGGTCGACGGGCTCAACACCATCACCATCACCTGTCAGAGCGCCACGGACTCCATCGCCTTTGACTGGTTTGAGATCACCTATGACCGGCAGTTTACAGCCGTCAGCGACAGACTTCAGTTTGTCCACGACGACGGCTACCTGTACCAGGTCGACGGCTTTACCACCGACAACCTGGTGGTGTTTGACATCACCGATCCCATTGGCGTCAAACAGGTGACAAATCTGCAGACCTCGGCGGCATCAGCGCCTTATAGGTTAACCCTTGAGCCGGTGGATGCCACCGGTGATGAGCGCACCTATCTGGCGCTGTCGGAAGCCAATGTCAACACCCCAACGAGCATCGTGGAAAACAGCGTCTCGGATCTGGCCGATACTGCCAACGGGGCCGACTACATTTTGATCACCCACCGGGATATCGGTTGGGACGGCGGCGGCAGTGCCGAGAACTGGCTAACGAAGATCGTTGCCCACCGAGAGGCCCGTGGCCTGCGGGTTGTGGTGGTGGATGTCGAAGACATATTCGACGAGTTTAGTTACGGGATGACAACGCCGGTGGCCATCAAAGACTTCCTGGCCTATGCCTATGGCAACTGGACGGTCCCGGCCCCGCAGTACGTGCTGCTGGTGGGCGATGCCATCTATGACTTTCACGACCGCTGGGGCACGCACAAGGTCAACTATGTGCCGTCCTATTTAAGCTACACCCAGTTTATGGGCGAGACGGCCGCCGATGAGTGGTATGTGACCGTCAGCGGTTCGGATGCCGTGCCCGATCTTTACATCGGAAGGCTACCTGCAGCCACAGCAAACGCCGCCGGGATCATGGTGGACAAGATTATTGATTATGAGAATGCAGCCAACAGCAAAAGCTGGGAAAATGACGTTTTGTTAGTGGCCGACGACAAGGACGAGGACTGGGAGACGGTCTTTGAGACCATGAACGACGATGCCGCGGCCCTGATCCCTGCCGGTATGCACAGCCCCTTTCATGGTTATTTGCGGATATACGAACAAGAAGGATGGAATTTAAATGCCGAGATGGTGGATGCGATCAATGACGGGGCCTTGATGGTCAACTATTCGGGTCACGCAGCTTATGCCAACTGGGCCAATGAGCAGATATTTAACAGCGGCCATGCGGCTGCTTTGACCAATACGGACAAGTTGCCGTTTTTTGTGAGCATGAGCTGTCTGACCGGCTATTTTATCAACACTGCGGCCTGGGACACTGCCCCGCTGGTGGAGCCGCTAATGGGCTTGGCCGACAGGGGAGCAGTGGCGGCCCTGATGCCCACAGGCATGACCACCACCGAGGGGCAGCACATCTTAAACAGCGCGCTGTTTGAACAGATCTTTACAAAGGATCAAAGGGAGCTGGGTGCTGCGATTGCCAACGCCAAGATGACGCTGTTGGCCAACGGCGATGCTTATTTTGAAGAGGTCAGCCGCACCTTTATGCTCTTTGGCGATCCGGCCATGCAGCTGAAAGTGCCCATCCCCAGACGGCCCACCGGGATGGTCGCCGAGCAGCAGGGCACTGATGCGGCCGTCGCGTTTAGCTGGCGGGCGGCTGTGGATGCAGACGGAGCGGCGGTGGACGGTTACAATGTCTATCGCAAAACCGCCGCTGATGCTGGTTACAGCCTGATCACCAGCCAGCCCGTTACCGGCACCGGCTTTACAGATGAGGATGTAACCCCGGGCACCCGCTACTATTATATGGTGCGCGCGGTGGATGCCGACGGCCTTGAAAGTGTCGATTCCGAATCGGTGAGCTTTGTGGTCCCGGTTCCAACCGCCAGCCTGGCCGGCTCAGGCGGCGGCGGGGGGTCCTCAGGGGGCTGCTTTGTCTCAACGGCCAATAATGACGGTAGATTCGCCAGCATGGGCGGATTGGTGCTCCTGGGGCTTATGATCATTTTAGGGTTTATAATAAGCGTGCGCCTTCGCCCTATGGGCTTCCGTCTACGCTAAAATAGCTCCGCCGAGACATGTCGGCGCGGCAAGCACGACGCAAGTATAACGACCGACAAGTGACAAGTGACGAGCAACGAGTAACCAGAAGCCGGCAGCAAGATCGAGCATACAGCTCCAGGGACCAAGAGCCAGCAACCCGCAAATACTAATCGGGAAAGTGGAATAAAATTTGCACTCTATACCTGTAAATATAAACCGTTGAACAGCGGCTATTTGATCAAATAAACCAATAAATCATTTAAATTCAATAAATTAGTCTCATTATTAGACATTGAAAACAGAATTGAAAATGGCCCGATTGGGGCAAAAAACCCACCGGGTTGACTGGGGGATGTTAATAAAATGACAGAAGCGGCCCAGGCCTACAAACGCAACGAAAATTTCGTATTTCGTCAGATTGACAATGAGACCATTCTGGTCCCGATCAAGGACAATGTCGGGGACATGAATTGCATCTATAATTTAAATGAAGTGGGTGCCTTTATCTGGCAGAATATCAAATGCAAGCATTCGGTAACCGATCTTAAGAAGATGATTTTATCCGAATTTGAGGTCACCGAATCCCAGGCAAAAGCGGATTTAGACGAATTTGTTCAAGATTTAAGAGAGATAGAGGCCATATTGCCATCGAACAATTGTTCCAATTGTCAATGTCAATAGAAATGTCTAAAGTGCACTAAATTGCCTAAAATTAATGTATTCTGTCCATTTTAGTTTTTTGATGCGAAGAGGGTAGAAGTAAATACCTTTTGGACTAATAAACTAATCAACCAATCAACTATTCAACTAACAAACGATGGAAGAAAAAGAAAAGAAAACATACGAGAAGCCGAAGGTTACCAGAATCAAACTGGATGCCAAGACGGCTGTTCTGGGGATCTGCAAAACATCCGGCGCCGGCGGACCGCTTGCGTATGGATGCGAGGTTGTGGGCACGCCCTGCGAATCTGCCGGGTCCTGATGATACGGATTGACAATATACCCAATCACCCATGGCTAAAAGAATTAATTTAAATATTGGTGACGTTGCCATCTCGATTGCCGGCAATTCACCGTTAACTGACTGGGAAATAGCCCCTTCCTACTTTCCGTTTATTTGCGAAACGGAGCCGGACATCCGGGTGAATATGCGCCGCGGTACGCCGGATGATACAGGCGCTCGAAAATTTTTCGGCAGTTATCCCATCTGGGACCTTTACCGTTCCAATGGCCACTCTATTCTCAAGTTTTATGACCAAATGCCCGGCTTGGCGCGGGCATTGGCTTTTGAGAACCATCTCAAAGAAGCGGATCTCATTTTTCCGGATGCAACCGACCAGTTTATCGATCCTTTTTACGGCCCGGTTTTGGAACTGCTGATGATAAACTATCTAGCCCAATCACGTGGGGTGGTTCTTCACAGTTGCGGCATCAAGTCCGGCGAAAACGGCCTGCTCTTTGTGGGGGAGTCCGGGGCCGGCAAAAGTACGTTGACCAGACTCTGGAATCAAGCAGGAGATGTGGAAATATTAAGTGACGACCGAACCGTCGTACGAAAAAAAGACGGCGATTATTGGATGTATGGAACCCCATGGCATGGGGAAGCCAAATTCGGCTTACCCCTGAGTGTCAAGCTGGACCGGATTTACTTTATACAGCACGGGGCTGCCAATTCGGCACGCACGATTAAAGGCGCTGAGCCTGTGCAGAATCTGCTCACCTGTTCTTTTCCGCCCTATTGGGATGCGGAAGGCATGGAATTCACCATTGATCTTTTCAGCGACCTAACCGCGACGGTACCCTGTTATGAGCTGTTTGTTAAACCGGATTTAGATATCATTGATTTTCTTAGAAGAAACAAAGTGGAAGATGAACGATTGTATAATCTTCCTTTAACCACAAAGACACAGAGATCACAGAGCAAAGAAATTTTATCCAATTGGCAGATACCGATTGGATAATGAACTCATCCCTCCGGGATAGTTCCCTATACCTTCAGTACTCCATATAGTGGATGATATATTTTATATTTAAGTAGTTCGTTTCCAGTGAGCTGATAGTTTTCATTTGCCGGTATCTCCCGGCAAATAAAAAAATGTTTCCTCTGTGCCTCTGTGGTGAGAAATAAAATCAGATCATGCCCTCAACCGAACATAAAATACTGACCCATTGCGCCGATGTTGATCCGGATGAGAATCAACTGCAAAAATTACGGGGCGGTATGTCGAACCCCGTCGACATGGATCGTTTAATCGATCTGGCAGTTAAGGAAGGTTTAGGCGGGTTTTGCTATAAAAGCATGTTGAAGGCGGGATTGCTGGAAACGATTAACCCCCGGTACAAACAGAAACTCTACACCATTTACTACCTCACGGTGCGCAAGAACGTTAAACTGCTGCATGCCTTGAACACCATCCTGGATGATCTCAATCATGAAGGCGTTGATATTACCCTGCTGCAGGGGATGGCTCTTTTACAGGAGGCTTATCAGGATATCGGGCTGCGGCCCATGAAAGACATGGATCTGTGGGTGCTGCCCGATAACTATCAAAAACTTCTTGATATACTGGCCCGGCAGGGATTTGAAAGCAACCGGCTGTATCCCCAAACCTATCGCAAGGGTGAAATTGTTTTGGACATCCACACCCATCTTTTGTGGGCCGATCGCATCAGAGCCAGGGATTATCTGCTAAGCAAAAGCCAGGACGAAATTTTCCGAAGCACCAAACCCATACACATTGACGGTGGCCAGGCGCGGTGCCTGGGGCCCCAGGACCAGTTTTTATATCTGGGCCTGCATGCCCTCAAGCATAATTTCGAACGGCTGCTGTGGCTGGTGGACATCAAATCCCTGGTGGCCGAGTGGAAGCAGTCGGACTGGGATGAACTGGTGCAAAGGGCACAAGAACTCGGGCACAAAAAAACGCTGCGTTACATTCTATATTTATTAATCCACCTGTTTGATATCCGACTGCCGTCTGCTGTCGACGCTTTTCTAACGAATTGGAAACCGGGATACCTTGAAAAAAGGATATTGCACAAAAGAATTGAAGGCCGTTCTATCTCGACCTGGGCCCAGTTAATGATGATATCCAACGGCAGGCGGATGGGTGAAAGGCTTTCTTTTATGTTCGAGACCCTGTTTCCCCGGCCGGAGGTTTTGAGGCAGGTTTTTGCGAACTCCCCCCAGCTAAGTGTTCGCCAGCTTTACTGGAGAAGAGTGATGCAGGTGATTGGTTTGGGCTGAATATTCTAAAAGAAGAGACGGCTAATGCATCAGCATTTAGGGGCAGCTAGTGATTCTTTTTGCTTTCCGGCGTCTCAGCGGAAAACATAAACATATAATACTTAGCGTACTTTGCGCCTCTGCGGTGAATAAAACTCTTCCCATCAGTTAAGCGGCACAAAATCAATTCTTCTGTTCAAGGCCCGGCCGGCATCATTTTCATTGGAGGCAACATTGCGGGTTGCCCCAAATCCCACCGCTTTGAGCCTTTCGGATTCAACCCCCTTATCGACCATGTATTCCTTTACTGCCCGGGCGCGTTTTTCGGACAGCATCTGGTTGTAGCTTTCAGGGCCCATGTTGTCGGTGTTGCCCTGAATTTCAATATTTATGCCGGGATTCTTTTTTAAGACGGCAATGACAACCTCCAGCGCAGGATGATACTGGGGTTTTATCTCCGTGCTGTCAAAATCAAATAGGATATCGGGTGTTGTCCAGCAGCCCTTTTCATCCACCGTTGCGATTGGGGGAGTTTGCGGGCATTTGTCCAGTGGATCCAGCACGCCGTCGCTGTCCGTATCCAGGGCGCCGGGTATTTTACTGATAACCCTGGTTGCCACCGGCTCTTTGGAGCAGCCGGTCTCATCTACCCTGGACCCCCATGGCGTATTCGGGCATTTATCCTGTTGGTCGGTAATACCGTCAGCGTCCCCATCTTTAAGGGCGGCCGGAAGACTGTCATATTCCTTTAAAACCATTTTGCGGGCGTTAAACTGGACCGAGGTTAATTCGGATTTGTCAATGGTAAGCCCGGCCAGAGAATCCGGTGCAATCATAAACTCATCGAATTTCAATAAACCCTCAACCAGATCCCCGTTGGCCATTAGAACCCTGGCGTCTCTTTGCGCATTGCCGGTAAACTCGATGCGGTTAATGTCTTTGTGCAGATAGGTGGTGGTCATAAAATTGGCTTCAAGCCTGAGGCCTGCATTTATCAATTTACCGGAAAAGCGGTCATTGTTCTGGGTGGTGAATATGGCGGTCAAGACCGGATGGCTCGGGCCGCTGGTATCGAGCATGATGAGCTTTACGTCTTGAATATTTAAAGTTTCAATGGCCTCAGATTGGAGCTGGATGTGAATATCTTCATTCAGAATGGTGCCGTTGAACAGGTCATTGTTAACCGTCTGCAGCTTTGCTTCGGGCCGTTGACTGTCGGGCAGCGAGATTCTCTTTAGAAAAGCACTTCTAATGACGATTTGCCCGTAGGGGCTTTGCAATGCAAAATGACTATCCTGAACGGCTCCAATCAGCCGGTCTCCATTATGCAGCAAGACGGTGTCTGCGTAGCCCGGGGCAGCAAAGATAGAAATAGTTAACAAAAGGATCGAAATGAATGTAAAGCATTGCCTCATAACCGGATATCCTTCTAGTCAAACGAAAAATTCAATTATATCAGTTAAGTATAGAGGGGAAGCGAGGGGATGTCAATTTATTTATGATTGCATATATTAATTTGAAAGAAGCAATACAGGTATGAAAAGAGGTTGCCATGACCACTGAACTGGATTCCCGCCTCTGCGGGAATGACATGGGTGTTACTGTGGGAGCGGCTTTTAGCCGCGATAGGTCTGGCAACTTGTAAAGGATAGTCGCGGAAATCTCGTTCCTGAATGCTGAGCAATATCGTTCTTCCGATATTTCTCCTATTAACCAATAACCATGCATTGAGCATTTCACGCTCAATGCTTTCTTTAGGCCAAAAGCCCAATACTGAATATCGCTAGGTTTCCCAGACAGTGGATGGTGATCGGAACCATGAGATTGCTTTCTTTTTCGTAGGCCAGCGCGAACACGATGCCGCCCACAAGCTGGGTAACCGGGAGGTTGGTTCCGGCCAGGTGGGGCAAAACAAACAATAGCGTGCTGACAGTGACGGCCGCGTAAACCCCCCAGCGTCTCAAATACCCGTACAGTATGCCCCTGAAAAATATTTCTTCTGCCAGGGGACCGATCACCCCGCCAATCAGCAGGTAAATCAAGACCAGCGCTTTAGAGTAGGGCAGGGGGTTATACAGCATTCGAAGTGCATTAATGCCAGCCAGATAGAGCAAGACAATCAGAACCAGGGCAGTGATTCCGAAACAGGCAGACCAGATAAGGCCTTTTTTAATGCCGGCAGGGATTTTTTCCGGGATCAATCCCAGGGCATCGGCACTTTTTTCAAACTTGATGGCGATTAAAATTAAGACAATAATCTCCACAATCCGCGTGATTCCGAGGCCCGGCAAGGGGGAGATAAATAGTGCGGTAACCGCCGGCCTGAAGAGTGATTCTATCATCAGCACAGCGGCAATGGATACCAGCAATGTATTCAGGGTAATTTTTTTTGCTTCCATCCAAGGGACCTTAATGATCTGTAGGCATACAACTGGGCGTACCAGTCAGGAGATATCCTGATTTTTTCCAGTATGGGCTTCACTGCCTGCCGGTTATTGCGCACGCCCAGGGAATGAAACGCCATGGACCGGACATTGGTATTTTTATCTTCCAGTAATTTTAGCAAATCCGTGTAGGATTTCTGGCTGCGGCAGAACTCCATGGCTACTGCCAGCCAGTACCGTTCCTGGGAATGGTGGCTTTTTAGCAGGTTTGGGTACGAGTGGTAGTCGGCCACATCCAGTTTGTTTTGCCGGATGGACTTTAAGGCCGCAATTCTTACGGACATATTTTTTGATTTTAAGGCCTCGGAGATGTTTTCAATCCGGATGTTCCCGCTGCGATTGGCTTGAAAATAGACCAGCACCAGCAGACCGGCCACCAGGCAAAGCACGGAAGCCATGATGGCCGAGTTTTTTTTGCCAAGGAACAATGCTGCCAGGCAGTAAAGAAGAAAATGAAGAATAATATAGATCAATACGGGAAAGCCAATCAGCAATGACAGAAAAACAAATTGGCGAAAGGCCCCATGGCGGTCACTTTCTTCGGAGTATCTCTGCAGGGTTTTTGGGGGTTTCGTCAAAAATTCACTCACTTTGACTATCAAAACCTTGCGATCCTCACCGCTAAAGACCAGGTTATCGCCTTGCTGCACGATCTTCAAATCAACCCGGGTTATCCCGGATACAGGTAAATAATCGTTGGCCAGAAGCCTATTTCCAACCTTGCGTTTGAGTCCGGGGTCGGAAATATCTTCCAGCCGGCATGTCTTGATGATCTTCTGGTCCAGGGACTTGAATGCTTCGGCCGGATAAAGGGTATAGTCATAGTAAAACTGATTGAACTTCTTGCCGAAGTAATTGGTTAATAACAGGTTATCCCGCAGGTCCGCAAACAGTTCGGCATCAAATTGGGTAAACCACAAAAGCGCCAGCAAAGGAATGGGGAACAAATGAAGCCATCGCAACCGTCCGGCGGGTTGAAGCGCTGAATGCGTCACCCATTTAACGGCCAGTAAAAAAAGCGCCGGGGCGATAAGCAGAAAGTATAAGGTCGGAAACAGCGCCAGTCCACGAATATTTGAAATCAGCAGCAGCCCGCCCCAGATGGATAGAAAAAAAAATATGACGAATTTGTTGCGCCCTAACAGGTGGGACCAAATCCAACCGGCTGCCATGCTGCCAAGGGAGATGCCGGCCCCGATGCTGCAGGTGAAAAACAGTCCCCCCAAAAGGCCGGCCAGAAATTCTGCAGGCTGCCCATCACCATCACGTTAGGTACGGTTAGATAGCCCGCATCATACAAGGTTGAAACTGTACGATGCAGATCGAGGTTGGAAAGATAGACCTCGATGGTGGCTATAATTTGGGCGATCACCAGGCCGACTAAAAGAATGCCCGCCGGATGATATATATCTGTTGGTTTAAGCCTGCGCATTACCTAGTATTTTTTCTTATTAAGGGCAATGTGTCAAGCAGAGATTAATGCCGAGCGCCGGGGTGAATATTTGATAAACTATAGATAATATGGTATATTTTTAATATTACAGGTTATTGGTTATGGGCTTGCCCGCCTCCGGCGTGTTCAAGGTTTAGAACCCTCTGATGCCGCAGAGCCTCCTTCCTGTGGGGTTGGCAATGTTCACCCTTCTTCATATAGGCCGCTCCAATCCAATAATTTTTGCAGACTGATATGTTCAAAAGACTTACTTCTTTCATCTTTGCCCCGTTATTTGTAATCGGGCTTGGCGGTGGGTGGGCATCGGCCACGGAGTATATGCAGCTTTCCGGGGTTATTCACGTCCACTCGACCTTTAGTTCCGGAAAATATTCGATCGAGGAACTGGTATCCCGGGCCGAAAATAAGAACCTCGAGGTTCTTATTGTAACCGACCATGACCAGGTCGTCATGGAATATGGGCTGTTTCCTTTTCGCAACCTCATTAAAAGAAGAGAAGAAAGACAGTCGGTTCTGCTGGCAGGGCCGGAAAAATATCTAGCTGAAATCAAGCGTTTGAACCGGCAGCAGCCATCGGTATTGGTCATTCCGGGTGTTCAATCCTCTCCCTTTTACTACTGGACGGGAAAGCCTTTCGGCAACGGGCTGACGGCCCATAATTTTCGAAAAGAATTGCTTGTTGTCGGGATGTCCGGCCCGGATGACTATTACAACCTGACCTTGCTTCACGGCCGGACTTCCGCCCGATATCTCAAGGACCTCCTGCCCGGATTTTTGATATTTCTGGCGGCATTTCTGTTATCGATTTATCTGATTTTGCAAAAAGGAAAAATGGGGGTTTGCGGCATTCTGATTGCCATATTCAGCCTCGCCATGATGGTCGATCAGCATCCCTTTAAAAGCTCGCGCTTTGATCCCTACCATGGGGATCAGGGGCAGGCGCCATATCAGGATGCCATTGATTACGCCCGCAGCCGTGGCGGATTGGTTTATTGGGCGCACCCGGAATCCAATTATTCTAAAAAGGGCGTTCAAATGGGACCCGTCAAATTGATGACGGTCCATTATCCCGAAGAATTAATCGAAACAGACAATTATACCGGATTTGCCGCTCTTTATGGGGACACCATAACGGCTACTAAAGCTGGCATGCAATGGGATCGGGCTTTAATGCAATATTGCAGTGGAGACAGGACGGATCCGGTCTGGGGAATAGCCGGATCTGATTTTCATAAGGAAGGAAATGGTATTGACCTGGACACCTTTCAAACCGTTTTTCTTGTCGAAAACAGGAGGCAGAAGGATGTCCTGCAGGCCCTTGAACGGGGCAGGCTATATGCTGTCAGAAAAGTTGGAGCCTTCCGGCTCTCCCTCGAACAATTCCAGGTTAAGGATGACGAAAGTGATAAGCGGGCCATAGTGGGCGAAGAGCTTCTTATAGACCATGCACCGGTGATCACAGGCCGACTGTCGGCAACCGACGGTGGTCATTATAATGTGGCCGTTTCGATTATACGGGGTGGCAAACCGATCTGGTCTTTTGAAGGTCAAACACCACTGGATTTCAACTTTGTTGACCCTGACCCGTGGTCCGGTAAAAACTTTTACCGGCTGGATGCCAGCGGTAAGACAGCGGGGCAGTTGTTCTCGAATCCTATCTTTGTGGTGAGAAAATAGAATTGTTATTTTAAAAATGGAATGGATTCCATTTTAAAAATTAATTTTTTTGACAGGATTTACCAGGCTTCGCTAAAGCTACGACTCGGCTTGCAGGATTAACAAGATTTCTTTTGACCATTTTACGGATGAAAATGGTCAAAGCCTATCGCCTTCGGCGAATACGCTACAAAAGGCATCAACATTCGGGTTTATCCGAGAAGTTAGGCTTGCCCAATTTTAAGTGCAGGCCATTGGAGCCGCAATGGTATGATCTTTGCAATTTTTTAGGAGATAACAGGTTTTGGATTTCTATCGACGAATATAAACTTATGCGCCTCTGGCGCAATAAATTATCCTGGAAATCCTGTTGATCCTGTCTAAAAGGCTTTTTTAAATAGAATCCATTTTTTAAAAATTAAAATAAAGGAATCAATTTGATTGTCGCGGTTCATCAGCCTCAGTACCTGCCCTGGCTGGGTTATTTTGACAAAATACGCCAGGCGGATAGTTTCTGCTACCTGGACAGCGTTCAGTATAAAAAAAATGACTGGCAGAACCGCAACCGGATCAAAACATCCCAGGGATGGCAGTGGCTAACGGTCCCGGTTCGTTTTCAATTTCCGGAAAAGATATGTGACGTTAAAATTAACCCGACGGTAAATTGGCGCAAAAAACACCTTCAATCCCTGGTCACCAATTATCGCCGGGCGCCGTATTTTGACACGTATATCGAGGTTTATGAACAGATATATTCAAAAGATTGGGAGTTTATATCCGAACTAAATATTCACTTCATCGAACGCCTGGTAGATGCCCTGGGTTTGAGCCGAAAACCTGCGGTCAAGTCTTCACAGCTCGAGTTGCGTGAGGATCCCACGGATCGGCTGATTGATATATGCAGGCAAGTCAAAGCCGATACCTACCTGGCCGGGCAGGACGGGATGAAATATATGGATCTGGAGCGTTTTAAGGAAAATGGCATTGAGGTCATCATCCAAGACTTCAAGCATCCGGAATATCCCCAGATGTTTAATGATTTCCAGTCTCATATGTCGGTTGTGGACCTTTTGTTTAACTGCGGATCGGAGAGTCTGAATAAAATTTGTGAAGTGAATCCGTTATAGATAAGATCGGACTCAAGGCTCACGGCGCAAGGCCCACGGCTTTAGCGCAGAGAGCATAGCGCATAGGGCATAGCGTTGAATGGGGAACAGATTATCTGATCTTCTCGCCATGCGCTTTGCCCTATGCCAGTTAAATCTTCGCAACTGAAAACTGAACATTATAGCGAGTTGTTTTTAATTAAATAAGTCAAGTTGAGGAAGGCATGGACAAAGCAAATATTCTGGCTATTGGTGCCCATCCGGATGACATTGAATTCGGTTGCGGCGGCGCTCTCATCAAATACACCCGCAAAGGTCACCGGCTATTCCTGCTGGTAATGACCGGCGGCGGTATGGGCGGGGAGTCGACGACCCGGATGAGGGAGCAAGAGGATTCTAAAGAAATTCTGGGTGCCGAGAAAATCTACTGGGGTGGCTATGAGGACACCCACCTGATCACGGATATCGAATTGATCGGTAAAATAGAGTCGGTCATCGCCGAAATAAAACCGGATTTTATTTTTTGCAACTATCCGGATGACACCCACCAGGACCATCGGCATCTTTCCCAGGCAATTATGTCCGCTACCCGGTATATTAGAAACGTGCTATTTTTTGAGGGCCCGACCACTCAAAATTTCGGTCCCCAGGTATTTGTGGATATATCCGATACCCTGAATCAAAAGATTGCCGCCCTTGAAGCCCATCGCTCCCAGGTGATGAAAACCAACATCGAGGATTTATCCATTGTGGAAGTGGCGCGCTCCAGCGCCAACTTTCGCGGTATTCAGGGAAGGGTGAAGTATGCCGAGGCTTTTCAGGCGTTGAGGCTGTTTATTAATATCTAAGTTATGGCGCAGTGATTGATCTTCATTTGAAATAAAAGATGAATGGATTCTTATCTTAAATAAAAAATAGACAGGATTTACAGGATTTCTGGTTTCAGGATGAAACCAGAAATATATCATCCGCTTCGCGGAAAAAACATCATGTAACACAAATCCCTGCAATTCGAAAAACGACGTTGTCATGGTAAAGGAAAATTTACATAGCTTGATTAACATTCCTCATTCCAAACCGACTTTGGGGCAAGAGGAGATTAAAGCGGCATCTGACGTTATTTCTTCTGGCTATGTCGCTGAGGGTGCTGTCGTTCGGAAATTCGAACATTCATTCGCGGATTATTTTCATATCCGGCATGCTGTGGCCACCAGCTCGGGAACCTCGGCTTTGCACCTGGCGCTGCTCGCCCTGGATGTGGGGCCGGGGGATGAGGTGATCATTCCCAGCTATGTCTGCTGTGCGTTGCTCAATGCCGTCAACTACACGGGAGCAGCGCCGGTTCTGGCGGATATTTGTCCGGATACTTACAATCTCGATGCGGCTGATGTCAAAAAGTGCCTCAGCAACCGAACCCGGGCCATCATCGTCCCTCATCTTTTCGGCCTGGCAGCCGATCTGGACTCCCTGCTGGCGCTGGGTGTCCCCCTCATCGAGGACTGCGCCCAGGCGGTGGGGGCCGAATATGCCCGGTGCCCCGTAGGCACTTTTGGGGTTGCGGCCATATATTCATTTTATGCGACCAAAGTAATTACCACCGGTGAAGGCGGTATGGTGGTCTCCAACTCCCGGGATTTCGCCGACAAGATCAGGGACCTGAAAACCTATGACCAGAAAGATGATTACAAAATTCGGTTTAACTATAAAATGGCTGATTTTCAGGCTGCCATGGGGCTGGCACAGCTGGGGCGCCTGGAAACCATCATCAGGCGCCGCCAAGCCATTGCCGAACGCTATACCAGGTCTTTCAAAGCCCTTGGATTGAGTCTCCCTCCGGACGATACCGGTCATATTTTTTTCCGCTATGTGCTGGGGTTAAACGCGAATTCTTCATCCTGGATTCAAGCCCTTGCCCGCCAGGGTATCGGGTGCGATCGACCGGTGTTTTTGCCCCTTCATCGACAAATGAAACGCATGGGCTGCCCCGCCTCGGAAAAAGCCTGGAAAAATTCACTGTCCATCCCCATCTACCCCTCTCTCACCGACGAGGATGTTACCAAAATAATTAATGCAATTTTAGATACGGCCGCCAAAAAGCAATAAACGTCCTGGATATTCTTTCCATTGTTCCATTATTCCAATTGTGAGCGAAGCGAACTAAGCTAATCCATAGTTTTCCAATATGGTTAGGGCGATTTTCCGGGGGGATAAATCTGCTGCTATTAAGATGACTTATTTTGGGTATTTTGACACAACTTTGACAGCCCGGCCGATACCGTCTCCATTTATGATTACCGATATTAACAATAAATAACAGATAGTTGCATATTTGGCTGATGTCCTGTTGATTGGTATGATTCCTGCATATATGTCTGCGAGCATTCGAATTCTGTCTCAAACCTATGGGGACAGCTCGAGAGAAATAATTTTTTTCTTAATGTTTTAGCTAAGTTGTCTATAAATGTATTGGAGACACGCACAATCCAGCATAAATGTGCGGCCTGATTTGATTTGTCGATATTTTTTAACCGGACTATCGAGTGGCAAATAACTATTAGCAAATATACGTAATTTGATAAATTTAACAAATAAATCAACAAATTCGAATATGAAAACCAGCGCGATTGCTAAAACCTGGGTAACAGAGGACAATCGGATCTCCCTTGTGGTGGAGAACAAAAAGGAAGATATCCGCTTGAAATCGAATTCCCTCGGCATTGCCTGGTATTTGTTTGTACCGCCCCTGGTTCTGACCTTTGTGCTGCTTCTGCCCCAGGTCAGGGAATTATTTTTGAATGCCGGGTGGCGATGGGCCCATTTGATGTTGCTGTCATTCGGGATTTCATTCAGCCTGAATCCATTATTTTCAAAGATAGCATTTAACCTGAATATGCTTGACAGTCCTGATCATAGAAAGCTCCACAAGCAGGCCACCCCATTGCTGGGCGGCGCTGCCGTATTTTCAGGGTTTTTAGCTGCCTTGCTGATCAACGGAATTTTTTCCCTGGAGCTGGGCGCTATCCTGATTGCCTCATTTATTCTTTTTGCGGTCGGGGTTGTTGACGATTATCGGGGGATATCAGCCAGCGTAAAGCTGATATCCCAGATAGTATGTGCGACCCTGGTGATCAGCTGCGGAATCGTACTGCGGGTAATTCCGACCAGCCTTGGCATATGGGCAATGATAGGCAATTCCTTACTGACGGTTTTCTGGATTATTGGGATCACCAATGCCATGAATTTTTTTGACGGCATGGATGGTCTGGCGGCCGGTTTGGGCGCGATGATCGCCTTTTTTCTGGGTGTGGTGGCTTTTCAGACTGCCCAGCCGTTTATCGGCTGGATTGCGGTGGCCATGATGGGCAGCTGTCTCGGATTTTTACCTTTTAATTTCAAATTCAAAGGCAATGCCGCTATTTTTCTGGGCGATGCCGGCAGCACGCTGATCGGATTTGTTCTGGCCTGTGTGGCTGTCTATGGGGACTGGGCGGAAGGCGACCCGGTGGTCGCGCTGATATCACCGCTCTTAATATTCTGGATCCTCATTTTTGACATGGTGCACATTACGGTGGATCGTATTCTGACCGGTAAGGTGCTGAATTTTCGCCAGTGGATCGAATATGTGGGCAAAGATCATCTGCACCACCGCCTGGCCCATGTGCTGGGAAGTAACAAGCGAAGCGTATTTTTCATCTATTTGCTCAGTTTATGTTTGGGCATCAGTGCCGTGGCCCTTCGCAACGCACGCGTAATTGATGCCATTTTGCTTATTCTTCAAGCCGTCATCATGGTGGTGTTGATCACTTTTCTGGAAAGAAGGGGCCGTATGCTAAACGGCCATACCATTATAGACAACGGTCAATGACAAGGGCGATGCCGTCGAACAACCATAAAGGACTAAAGTTTAGCTTTTTTATCACAAGGTGCTGGTTTTTTAACTAAAATTAAAGGTGTTTATACTTTCGAATCATGAGTCTGGTTAAATTCCGAAATCTGACTTCTGAAACACAGAAGAAAAACAGCCCGAAAAGCAATCAAGATCTGAAACTGAGTTTCAGAAAATTGGCCGCCAAGCGGGATGGTCATACCATATCTGACATTCCTGTGGTGAAAACCAATTCCAATAACAACGGCAACAACCGCAAGGGTCTGTATGACAAGGCCAGCATCTATCTGAATCAAGTACTGAATGCCGTTAAAAATCGCAAAAGCTTCCCTCTGGATCCGGGATTTAAGATTTTAGAAAAGATGGCCGAAGTTGATCACCCCCGGGATGAATTGTTCATTATGGCCATTCATCTGGATGATCGATTTAAGTATGTGATCCACCACAGCGTCAACGTGGCGATTTATGCCCTTAAAATGGCAGAAGACCTCGGGTTCAGTAAAAAACAAAAGCTGGAAGTTGCCATGGCGGCCCTGTTGCATGATGTCGGCATGGCGGTCATCCCGGATAAAATATTGTATAAGCAGGAAAAACTCAGCCAGCAGGAAACAGAGATTCTCAGAAAACGGCCGAATTACAGCTACAAAATTCTGCGATCATTTGGCGATGGATTTGCCTATCTGGCGGAAACTGCCGCTCAGGTTTATGAGAGAGTCGATGGATCCGGATATCCGAGGGGATTAAGAGGAGACGAAATCCATGAATATGCCCAGATTATCGGGCTGTTGGATATGTATGAAGCCCTTATCCATTCCCGGCCCCAGACGGGATAAACTGACCCACTTTACTGCGGTAAAAGAGATCATTAATACCTGCAAAAACCGATTTCAGCGCAAACATCTGAAATTGTTGCTGAGTATTTTCACCGTGTTTCCGATTCACAGCTATGTTCGGCTGAATTCAAACGCCATTGGAAAGGTCATTGAGACCTATGCGGATCAGCCCATGCGACCGAAACTTCAGATCGTATTCGATTCACAGAGACGCAAAGTTTTAACCAGAAAGAATTATTGCGTTGCCGGACAATCCGCTGTTGAATATTGTCGATTCGGTATCCGAAGGTGAAATTCAGGAACTGTCGCATTGTCAGCCGGAGTGAGAAGGATAATATTTTGTATAAACAAACTTCAAAATGCAGGAGTGGTTAAAACATATGATTGGATGCATCGTTTATTAAGGCAACGATTTCATCCATCCATAAAGAAAGGTGTTTTATGTATTTAGAGCATTGGGAACTTCAAAAAACGCCTTTTGGCAATGTGCCGACCCGCAATATTTTCTATCGGTCGCCACAGCATGAGGAGGCGCTGCGTAGATTATTGTATGTGATTGAGCACCGCAAAGGGGTTGCCATGTTGACCGGTGAGGTCGGCTGCGGCAAGACCACCGTCATCAAGGCCTTATCCGATTTTCTCGACAAGGACAAGTATCAATTTGCAAACCCTTTCCAATCCTGCTTTGGAGCCAATCGATCTTATTAAAGCGATTGTTGTTAAAGCTGGGCGGGAGCATGCAGGATAACGGCTCCAAAACGGTTCTGCTTGATCAGTTGCACCAGCTGCTGAATCAAAATGCCGAAAAGGGCATCAGCACCGTTCTGGCCATTGATGAGGCCCATGTGATCGGCAATTCAGCCACCCTGGATGAGCTGCGGATGCTGCTCAATATTCAATCTGATGATGAATTTTTGATCACGCTGATTTTGCTCGGCCAACCACCGTTGTTGAAAAATATTTCCGAACTGCAGCCCTTAAAGGAAAGAATCAGCATCAAATTCAACCTCGAACCGCTGGACGTTTCAAATACACTGAATTATGTCGTGCATCGTTTGAAATGGGCCGGCGCATCCCGGGGCATTTTTACCCGGGAAGCCGTCCAAGCGCTTTATGAATTCACCGGCGGATTGCCGCTGCGCATCAATAATCTGTGTGACCGCTGCCTGCTCATTGGCTTGATGCGTCAGGCCCGAATGGTTGACAGCAAAGTGGTCAGGATGCCATTGAGGATTTGGGATCATAACCATGAACCGATTTGGATAAAAATTTAATATCGGCATTGGAGCTTTGGTTAAAATATCTTCTGCTGCTTGACGGCATGGGGCTTTGCTATTGGTGCTTCCGGTTGCGTCAAGAAGACCGAAACCTTATGCGCCACCACCTGCAAATCCCCAAAGCGGACGGACTGGCCTCAGCCGGAAAATTTCGTGCCGTCGTGATCGAAGATATGGACAACGACGGAAATCTCGGACGTTGTGGGGGGGCATCTTCGCCCGGAATGGTGACCATAAATTACGGAGATGGCCGTGGCGGAATATCCGATCCCCAGTATCTGCCGGTTAAAGGTGAAGTTCGATCGGTTGCGGTGGCGGATATCAATGAAGACGGACTTGCCGACATCATCTTTTCCGTTCAAAAAGAGTCTTCGGGAATCAGAGTTTGTTTTAATATGTCCAAACGCCAATGGAGACAAGATAAGGGCCCAGTCGAAATTAATAAATACGAAGGATAAAAACAGCCGATGTCAACGGCGACGGTCATATGGATATCATCGCCGCCAATGCCACCTCAGCGACCCAGGGCGGCATTCAGGTCTGGCTGGGTGACGGCAAGGGGAACTGGCCGGTCGAGTCGGGTCCCACGGTTAGCGGCATCTATATGGATGTTCTTCCGCGGACCTCAACCATGACGGTCAATCTCGATCTTATCGGGGCGGGATGGGGAACCTATGGTGCGCTGAGGGTCTGGCAGGGCGACGGCACCGGAAGCTGGTCATCCACAGATCCGCTGGAAAAAGGCAGTTTTTACGGCCTGAGTATCGGTGATTTAAATGGCGATGGGCAATTTGACATTTTTGCGGGTCCTACAGAAATGGCGTTCGGATATTTCAGGGAGACGGCCGGGGAAATTTTTCAGCGATGATGACGCCCGAAGAATATCTGAAGACGTAGAGCCAAGGCGCAGGCAATAACGCTACCGGAGCAGGGGATGACTCCGGATCCGAAAAAAAACCCGAGTTATCTGGCAGGTGCTGGCCCTTGATCTGGATGAAGACGGTCTGATGGATATTATCGCCGGCTCCCTGGATTCGGAAGGAATCCAGGCCTGGCGCAATAGGGGAGATAGGGCTGGGCGACTTACCGAGGGTTTTTTCCATCTAACGGCATTTATTACGGGATGGCCGTTGCGGATCTGGACGCTGATGATGCGCATGGATATTTGCGCCGCCAGTTTTGGAGAGGGCATTAAAATATGGCCCGGCAAGGAAGACGCCTTTAAAATTGTTCATCAACGCAGGTTGAGCAGTTAAAGTCTTCCGCCGGTCATACCAGGATGCAAGCACCCATCAGAAAATGATGTATTCAAAACGATTGACGGCGTAGTGGAATATAAGATTGACGCCGGTGATACCCTGGAAATTACCCTGTGGGAAGGAACAAAACCGATAAAAGAAGAGATCCTGGTGCGTGCCAGGATGGCAAGATATCTTTTGGCTTTGTGGAAGATTTATCCGTTAATGGGCTTACCTCTTCGCAACTCGATGCCCGTTGACAGCCAATTTTAAGGAATATGTTAAAAAGCCCCGGATCGATGTGGTCGTTAAAAAATATAACAGCAAATTTGTCCAGGTTTTAGGTGCGTGCCTATACCACGGACCGGGTACCGGCCCCGGCATATACAGATTGCACGGCAAATCAACAGCTTTGGAAATGATCATCCAGTGCCGGCGGGCCGGCGAAGAATGCCAATTTGAACGTAACGTTCAGATCCGTCGCAAAAACGGCCAAAAAATCTCTTTGAATATTTTTAAGACGATTAGTCAAGGAGATCCGAGCCAGGATCTGGTCCTCGATGACGGAGATCTGGTATTTATTCCAGCCCTCGCGAAGAGGGCAATCGGGTCTATGTGTTCGGTGAGGTTGAAAATCCCGGAGCCTATACGTTTGCAGGATCTAGATACCGCTTGTTTGATGCCATCTCCGAAGCCGGCGGCGCCACGGTATTTGCTTCGACCGAAATTACCCGGGTGGTCCGTGGGGATCCCACCAGTCCTGAATTTATTACAGCCGATCTCAAAAGTTTGATTGAAGAGGGCGATCTTTCACAGAATGTGGTTCTGGCCAGTGGCGATATGGTCTATGTCCCGCGCAGCGGGTGGGGTGATATTAATTTTTATAACAAACGTATCAGGCCGCTTTTTGAGCTATTACTCTAGCCGGCGCGCACTGTCATAGATTGGAATAGAGCTGCAGATATATTAGCATAGGCAACACGGATTAGAGTATTAATATTGTAAATTAAACCATTTTGACGCAATACAATTTGATATGCAATTTTGAGATTAAGGTTCCGATTGGCAAGGACATTTTATCTAATCGGGATAAGGAATTTTGTCGATGGCACAATATGATGTGGATTTAAGAGATTACTGGCGAATCATCAAAAAGAGAAAAGCCTCGATCATTTTCATGGTATTTTTGGTGGGAATTTGCAGTTACGGGTTTGCCAAATTCAAGGAACCGACGCCGCTTTTTGAGGCCAGCTCCGCCATCAAAATTGATCGATTTTCCAACATGGCATCCATATTAACCGGCGGCTACTGGCGGCAGTCGGAAAATATGGTAACCCATGCCTATATTATTACAAGCTTTCCGGTCTTATGTCAGACAGCGAAATCGTTGGGGTGGCTGCCTGAAAATATTTCCGACGATGCAGTTCAAAACTCCAAAAAATATCTGTCCGTTATCCGGCATCTGAAATCCATGGTTGAGCCGGAACATCAGGAAGGGACCAATATCATTAATATCCGGGTGAAATCGGAAAATGCCCGGGAAGCCGCCCGGGTGGCCAATATGTTTGCCCAATCCTATCGAGAATACAACATCCGGGAAAAGAATAAAAAAACCTTCGAGACCAAAGCCTTTATCGAAGAACAACTGCAATTGACCTCCAATCGGCTTAGGCTGGCTGAAAATGAGCTTCAGGCCTTTAAAGAAAGCTATGCGCTGATTTCACTGGATGCCCAAACCCAGAATACGTTGAACCGGCTCTATACAGTTGAAACGGAGTATGAGAAAGTCAAAATAGACAAAGCCGAAGCTAAATCCCAGCTGCGGATGATCGAGGCTCAAAGCGAAAAAAATCCGCGGATTTAAAAGGGAGCTTTTTTTCGGCCTCGCCGGATTCTCCTGTGTTTGGGTTGAAAACCAAACTGAGTGACTTGCTGTTGAAGCGGCAAACCCTGTTGATCAATTTCACCAGAAAAGCACCCCAGGGTCATTGAAATTGACGACCAGATCCAGGCAGTGCTCCACGAAGCCAAAAAGGAACTTCAATCATTGCTCAATTCCTATAAAACCCGGGAAAAAGATCTTCCGCAGAGAATTTGTCAACTTCGCAGGGAAAATCTGAGTCTGCCGGAAAAAGGTCTGCAATTGGTTCGGCTGCAACGAGATGTTGAACTGCAGGAATCCCTGTACTCCCAGCTAAAGGAGAAATATCAGGAAATCCTTATCCAGGAATCCGGCAAAGTGGAAGAAGTCACCATTGTTAAACCGGCTGTGCCACCGGTCGAGCCGTTTAATATCCCCTCCAAATTAATGATTGTTGTTACCGGAATCGTGATGGGGCTCGTTATCGGGATCGTATTTGCTTTTCTGGTCGAGGTGTTTGACACCTCCATGGGAACCATCGAGGATGTGGAGGAATTGCTGAATGTACCGGTTCTGGGTGTTATTCCCCAGCTGGACAGTGAAATAAAGGGAAAAAGCGCTCCGATCGAAATCGCCTAGGAAAATGACAGGGCGCGAGGATCTGGTTACCCATTATGAACCCAAATCCATGGGGGCGGAAGCCTTCAGGGCCTTGCGGACCAATCTTCAATTTTTGCGCCTGGAGATGCAGGGCAAACTATTTTTAATTACGAGTTCTTTTGTGCAGGAAGGGAAAACTCTAAATGCAGTCAACCTGGCTTTGAGTATGGCCCAGGCGGGTAACAAAGTGTTGCTGGTGGATGCGGATTTACGCAAACCCTTGGTTCACAGAATTTTTGGATTGTCCAGGGAACCCGGAATAACCGACTATGTGCTGGGCAATTATCACTGGAAGGAAGTGACCAATTCGATTTCCGATGTCATGCTGGGTGATTTCGGAATTGATGATATTCTGAAAACTCCGGGCATGGATAATATCAATTTTGTAACCGCCGGCACCAAACCTCCCAATCCTACGGAAATACTAAGCTCATCGCGTTTCAAGGAATTTTTAACGGAAGCCAACAAAGTATATGATTTTATATTTGTTGATTCGCCGCCCATTTTACCGGTGGCAGATGCCACTGAAATCGCTCCGCTGATGGATGGCGTTTTCCTGGTTTACACGGTGGGCAAGATCGGCCGCGGAGCCCTGAAACGGGCCAAATCCACCCTGGACAATGTGGATGCCAAAGTTCTGGGTGTTATTTTGAACAATGTCAAACCGGAAGCGGGTCCCGAATACTTTAGATATCACTCCCATTATTACTACGGTTCGGAAACCAGAGCAGATAAAAAAAAGAAAAAGTTTAAAAATTGGCTCCAACGTTTAGAGGATTGAGTGGCAAAAAAAAATATCTGAAATATTTAATTTTCCTGGCTGTGCTGGCTTTGTTGGCTCTGGGTATCTACTGGCAGGATTTACATCTGGTCATCCCCGATTGGTTTTCTGCGGTTAAAGGCTTTTTCGTATCAACATAATATCCACAGTCATAGAGATTTCAATCCACTGAACCAGAGGTGAAGGTGCGCTCGTTTCTTGTAACAATATTCTTTTTGTTGGTTGCTCTGTTGACCGGGTTCTTTATTACCAAGTACCCGCCGTCATCCATGCTGGTGGGTGTGCTGGCCCTGATTGTTTTTACCGTTTCCTTTATCAATATTGAATGGGGTCTTTACATTTTCATTTTTTCCATGCTGCTGTCTCCGGAAATTATGACCGGTGAGACGGGCGGCGCTTCATTGGGAAGAGGGATCACCCTGCGTCTGGAGGATTTTCTGCTGGCTGTGATCGGGCTGAGCTGGTTTGCCAGGAATGCGGTTAAAAAAGACCTGGGTCTGTTTTTAAAAACCCCCTTAAATAAAGCCATCCTTTTTTATGTGCTGGCCTGTGTTTTATCCACCGGCTTTGGGATTATGGCCGGTCGGGTGGAAATGAAAACCGGCTGTTTGTTTGTTTTAAAATACATTGAATACTTCATCGTATTTTTCATGATGGTCAATCATGTCAGAAACACGGACCAGGTTAAGCGGTTTGTGTTCTGTCTGTTTTTAACCTGTTTTATCGCGTCAATCATTGGCATTATACAAATCCCCGGAGGAGGCCGGGTCAGCGCACCATTTGAAGGGGAAAGCGGAGAGCCCAACACCTTCGGCGGGTATCTGCTTTTTATCGGGGTTCTGGCGGCAGGCTTGTTGACCAAAACGGACGACTCAAAAACCAAACAGATTCTGGCTGTTTTAATCCTTTGCATCATCCCGCCATTTTTATTCACCCAGTCCCGAACCTCTTACCTGGCAATTGTCCCGGCCTTGATGGTGTTGGGTTTTATGGCAGACCGCAGAATCATTATTTTAGGAGTCCTGGTGATTTCTTTTATGGTTAGCCCTTTATTTTTGCCAACAGCTGTTAAAAATAGAATCATGTACACCTTCACCCAGCCCGAGGCGAAAGGACAAATCCAAATCGGCGATATCCGATTGGATACCTCTACTTCTGCAAGACTGGTCAGCTGGAAAGAATCCTTTCAGGCTTGGGCCAAGCATCCATTGCTGGGGTATGGGGTTACCGGCTATGATTTTGTAGATGCCCAGTTTCCCGAGGGTGCTGGTTGAGACCGGGATTTTGGGTTTGATCGCATTTTTCTATCTCTTATTCTCTATATTTAAATGACGCTGGATAATTTGAAAAAATTAAAAACACCTTATTTCCAGGGCCTATCAATTGGTTTTCTCGCCGGTTTCGTGGGAATTATCGTGCACGCTTTGGGGGCCAACACCTTTATTATTGTTCGTATTATGGAACCTTTCTGGTTTTTCGCTGGCATCATGGTGGTTATGCCGGCAATGGAGCGCCAGCAGGCCGAGCAATCTGAAACGGTTATGGCGCAGGGCAAGGCGTTGGCCCCCAGCTCTTAGTACTTCTGCAATCCCCACCTGTTAATATTCCCCCAACCAGCCGATTAAGTCGCTGCTCAACAGCCTCTTCGTGGGAGCGGCTTCCAGCCGCGATTATTTTTAAATCGGCACGTGGTCAATCGCGGCTATATTTTTGTACCGGTTCAGTGTTGTGTCCCGGAAATAATGCTTAAAATTTTTCTAACTACCGTGACTGGCTCCCCATATGTCATTCCGGCGGGGCCTGTGCCGGACTCGATCCGGTAGCCGGAATCCAGGTGCCTTTAACCTGGGCTTCTGCCTTACAGAGTGTGTCGCAATTCAGAAAAGCACTCAATCACTGCCCGTCATTCCGGACTTGATCCCCGCTGAAGACGGGATCTTCGACCGGTATCCAGTAGTGTGAGGCGCTGAAAAAGCACTGTGGTGAGCCTGTCGAACCACGGATCAGGCCCGGAATGACGAAAAGATGAATATGCAGAATTCTGACAATTATGACACAGTCTGCTTAGCAGGCGCGACAATAATTCTTTAACTCATTTGTAGGACACTACACTGCTTTTTAGCCAGGCCGACGCCATGAACAGCCCCGCAATTGACTTGGCATCCTGGATTTCTCCACTCCCAATCATGTCAATTGCGTCCTTAAATTCCACTTCCTGCACCCTGATTATTTCATCCTCATCCAGATGCTGTTCAGCCGGCTGCAGCTCCGTTGCCAGGTAAATATGGATGCGTTCGTCCGAATACCCGGGCACCGGGGTAATCTCCCCCAGCTTATGCCACCCGTCGGCGGAATATCCGGTTTCTTCGATTAATTCCCGCTTTGCGCAGCCGATGATTTTTTCCCGGGGGTCAAGGGTCCCGGCCGGAATCTCCCAGATATGTTTTTTCAAGGCATGGCGGTATTGTTTAAGCAATAAAATGCGGTTGTCGTCCAAGAAGGGAATGATGGCTGCCGCCCCGGGGTGCTCGATAAATTCCACATCGGTGGTCGTGCCGTTTTCCAGGGTTACGTTCTCTCTGATCAACTCGAATACTTTGCCCTGGTGGATGGTGATGCGGTTGTGAATTTTTGCAGTCATAAAGTTCTCCTCTTCTTCGCCTTTCCTTGCCGCCTCGATTTCGCGCCTCCAAGCCTTCAAACTTTCATACTTCCAGCCCTTTTTAAATTCTTATTTGGTTTCAAATAAAAATATAGTATAAAAATGGTAATTTCTATGGTCAAATAATCGTGGATTTACTTTAGGTGGTTCCCGCCTTGTGGGTTAGCTAGGAAAATAAATCTAGTGCATTCATCTTTCCAAAGAAGCCATTCGCCAAAATAAGGTCAAAAAATCGCCTTATGTGGTCAAAGGCAGAAGGTATGTGCCCATGTCCGTGGAACAGGCCAGCAACTACCGGGAAACCGGGATTGCGTCATGGTATGGATTTGAAACCTATCACCAAAAAGACGGCCGCATGACGGCCAATGGTGAGGCATTTGATCCGAACGGCCTCAATGCGGCACATAAGTATTTACCCCTGCCCACTTTTGTTAAGGTAACGAATCTTGAAAACCGCCGCAGCATTATCCTGCGGGTAAACGACCGCGGACCGTTCATCGATGGTCGGATAATTGACCTGAGTGCCGGCGCTGCCCGCAAATTAGGGTTTTATGATAAGGGAACCGCCAAAGTTCGGGTAGAAACTTATTCAGGTGAAGGATAAAGCAAATGCCTAAAATGCGCTAAAATGCCTAAAGTGCCCTAAATAAAGGCATTTATTCCTTTAGTTATCTTTAATGATTAATTTGATCTCATCCGAATTCGCCTTGAGTTCAGGCGCGTACATGGCGTAGGCCCGGGTGGGCAGGGCGCTGAATTTTCCCGGTATCTCAGCCCGCAAGCGGTAACTGAGGCTGTGCCGGCCGCGGGCCAGGCGGTGTATGAAAAAGCACACCTTGCGGTCGCGGTATTCCACGTAGGCGCCCATTTCGTTGCCCTCATAGCCGCTGCGAACATTGACCGCCTCGAACCCGGCGGCCTTCATATCTTCAAACACCAGGTATTCATAATCGTTTTTGCTCTCGATGACCAGCTCTACCTCGACCAGGTCCCCGCTTTTGACGGTCGCCAGGTTGGCCAGCGGCACCCGCTCATATTTTTCCACCTTGCGATCCACCACCTGGCCCCGGGAGCCCGCAGCCTTGATTTTTTTATCGACTTCCTGCAGGCGGTAGAGATGCCGGTTGACTTTAATCTCCAGGCCCTCGCGGGTGATAAAATCCTCCAGGGTGAAATAGTCCAGGTAGGCGTTGAAATAGATGGGCCCCCGGCCGCTTTTTTTGAGGGTCAGCCGGTGATCTCCGGTGGTGATATCGCTGCCTTTCAGAACAAACTTGTTGTCGAAGGTGAAAAGATTTTCAGCGTCGATTTTCACCGATTTGGCCTTGCGGCCGTCATAATAAATGTCCAGAGTCAGATCCGGGCGGTCTTCACCGCTGGCGGTGAGGTATTCGGCAAAGGCTTCCACGATCACCGCCGTATCCCGGGTGCTTTCCCAGTAGGTGGCGTGTTTGCGGTTGTTGAGCAGATATTTTACCAGCCGGGATGCTTTTTGGCTGGTGGGCGCCGTACGGGACAGGAGTTTGAGATAGTATCCGTGGGCTTCGTATTCACTGCCGTACCAGTACCACCAGTATGAGCTGTTGGGCAGATTCAGATAGGCGGTCTGGTTTTCGTCATCGGACACCAGGTATTGCTCGATGTTTTGCAAAATCATCTTTAGTTTGCCGGTATCTTCCAGGGCATAAAGGGCCATGCCGAACATGGCCTTGGCATAAACTGCCAGGTGGGTGCGATCGCGATACAGATAGTCGCGCATCTCCCGGCGCTCGACGCCGCCCTCCACCAGCACCATATAAACGAAGGCGTCCAGGTTGTCGGCACGGGCTTTGCCGTCTTTCTTTTTGCGTTCCCAGCGCTTGAGCCCCTCGATTTCTTTATCCTGGTAATTTTGCAGCCACTGTATGCCCCGTTCCAGTATGCCGGCGGGGAGCTTTACCCCGGCGCCCCGGGCAATCTGAAGCCCGTGAACCACGGTGGCCGTGGTATGGGGGTAGGACCTTTCGCCATAACCGCTGAACCAGCCCCAGCCGCCGTCCGACAACTGCATGGCGGCCAGCCGTTTAAGGCCGGCGGCCACCATATCCGCCACCGTTTGTTCGTCAAATACTGGGTTGTGGTCATAGCGCCCCCACTGGCCGGCCCGTTGCCGGTCGTTGCCGATTTCCTGGGCGTTGAGGTTGGTTTGTTTGGCTTTGATGGCCTGCAGATCCAGCCCCATGTTGATAAGGAAGCGCTGGGTGATCACCGTCGGCAAAAAGCGATTGAGGGTCTGTTCGGTGCAGCCGTACGGGTAGGCGGTCAAATAAGGCAGCGCATCCACCATGGCGCCGGCCAGGGTCGGTGAAAAGCGCAGCTCGAGTTGCGATGCCGCCACGCGTCGTTCGGCCGGCACTTTAAAGAATACCGATGCTTCGGTTGCCTGCGGCCGGATGACACCGCTGCGCGGCACCTGTTTGGCCATGCCGTGCACGTAGACCGGAAACTGCATTTGAACCGCGTCGGATTCTTCGTCGGTCAGCGCTTTCATGCGGATGACGGCCTGGCCTTCTTTTACCACCGCCACACGCCAATCCACGCGTTTTTCACCGTCTGGTTCGATAATGACTGCTTTTTCGCGCTGGCCGCCTTTCATCAGGGCCAGGCAGCCGCCCTCAAATTCCAGTTGAACCCGGGCGGTCTTTTGGTTCTTCAAATAATTATGGACATTGGCCGAGAGCACGACTTCGTCAGTTTCCACGAAAAACCGCGGTGCCTGCAGGCGCAGGATCAAATCCTTACGGGTAACAACCGCCACCGAACCCTGGCCCACTTTTGTACCGTGGCCCATGGACCACACCATCACCTTCCAGCCCGTTAGATTTTCGGGCATGTCAAAATCAATCTCTGCCAGGCCGGCGGCATCCGTCTCAACAGTACCGGCCCAGAAAGCGGTGTCGGCAAATTTGGTGCGCACATGGGGTGTTACCAGATTTTGGGAGGCTCCCGGAGCGTCGCCCGTTGCCGGTTCGCCGCGTCCGCCTTCCTTATCAGCCAAACCGGCGGCCCTTTCTTTTTTGAGTGCCCTGGGCTGCGCGGCGGATTTGAACTCCGCCGGGGCCGGCGCCATATCCGATCGTGCCGATTCCTCCGCCACGATTTCACCTGAGTCGGCTTGCTTGCCGGTGGTAACATCCTCGGTCATCAGGTGGCCGAACGCACCGATGGTGCCCATGGGGGTTTCATTCTTCTTGAGGAGATTGTAGAACCAGCGGCCCAGATTGGATTGGGTCCGGGCATAATGCTGGCGCCGCCACTTCCAGAAAAAGCTGCGGATTTCGGGAACATTGGAACCCCCGGAGATATATTCCAGGGCCCGGTCATAGACGGTCATCACGGCTGTCCCCTCAAACGGTTCGCCGGAGAAATCGGTAAGCTTTATTTTAAAACCGGCTTTTTCCCCCGGCCGGTAGGCTTTTTTGGCTGTCTCGATGGCGACATTGAGCACGCGCTTTTCCGGGGGCACGATGATTTCACGGGTCTCGCTATGGACTTTGCCGTCGTATACGGTCAGGGCTTCGACGAAAAAATTGGGCATATCCTTGCGGCTGATCCCAATTTCTTCAACCGTGCTTTTGCCGGTCATCTGAATAATTTTGGGCGCCAGATAAATGCCATTGGCCGGTCGGACAAAGAGCACCACGGCAGCCCCCGGATAATCGGTATTGATCATGAGGCGGACACGGTCCCCCGGGGCGTAATCCTGCTTATCCGGAACCAGTTCGATTTTGGAAAAACGATAGCCCGTGCCGTCATCACCTTGACCGCGGACGGTGAAAATGTAGCCGCCTTCGATGGTGTGGCTTTTTTTATCCGTCAGCTGATAGGAAAACCGGTATTGGCCGGCCCGGCTGGCCTGGATTTGAAGATCAGCCCGGCCCCGGGCATCGGTCGCCAGGTCCCAGCGGGCGACTTCCGTTTCCCGGGGCGTGTTTGCCCGGTAGGTAATGCGCAGCAGTTTCAGTAACCCCTGGCCCTGGACCGGCTTTTTTGCCAGGGTCTGGGCCTTGAAACCGGCATGGACGGTATCGCCCACGCGATAGTGCCCGCGGTCGGTCCAGGCATAGACTTTAAACGGTTGACGGGCCACGAGCACCTGGCCCTGGCTGACAATGGTGCGCCGGGATTGGTCCCGGACTTCGGCGGTAATGGTATAACGATGATCCGTATCCGGATGGATCAACCGGGTCAGTTCGGTGTCGATTTCGATTCGAACGGTACCGTCTTCACCGATTTTTACTTCACCGTCGGCCACGATTTCCGGCTGGATGTCTGACGGACGGGGCCACCAGGTCCAGATGGGTCTTTTGCAGCCCCATCGTACCCAGCCGGGATACCAGGAATAGTCATATCCATACCACCAGTAGCCCGGGCCGTAAAACCAGTCCCAGTAAAAGGAGGGATACCAGCGATCATCCGTTTCGGATCGGGTGACTTTGTATTTTACAGTGGCCCGGGTTACCGGTGAGCCGAAGTAGTAGTTGGCCTTGATGACCACCGGGATTTTTTCTCCCAGCTTCACCGGCTCTGCGGGTGCATCCAGGGATACTTCAAATTCGGGCTTTTTATATTCTTCAACTCGAAAGGTGTTGCCGCCATATACGATGCCTGATCCATGGGAAATTCGATAAACACCCAGGGGCGCATCCGGGGGGATGTCAAACTCGCCCTCGAGTCCGCCATAGGCATCAGCCCGGATATCTTGCGTTTGGAGTTGCTCGTTTTTCGGATTGAAGATCTTTACGGCAAACTGATGTTCGGCATAAGCGGATGTATCGGCCTGGTCGTATTGGGCCTGGCGCACCCACAGTTTAAAGCGAACCTTTTGTTTGGGCCGGTAAACAGGCCGGTCCGTCATGACAAAGGTCTTGGTTTGATTGTATTCACGGTCGTAATAGTTCGGGTACCAGATGCCTGAAAAACCGAGGTAGGCCAGGCGGTCCACCACTGCTGACCGATGCCAGCCAGTGATAGTTTTTTTCCATATCCGCCGGATCGATGATAATCTGGCCGTTGCGGTCTGTTTGGCGGGTGAAATTTTTATGCAGGATTCGATAGCGTTTGGTGCCTTTGATTCTTTCAGTGTGGTAGCCAAAAAAACCAACCTCGGTGTTGCCCAGGGGTTGACCGTTGACGGCATCGGCCAGGTAATACAATACCTGTTTGTTCAGGGGCTTTTTTATGATGACCGTATTGCTGACCCATATGATAATGCGGGCCGTGTTGCCGTCCCGCAGCCTGGCCACCAGCAGGTAAGCTCCGGCCTGGGAAAGCGGTTCGGGTACTTTAACGGTGACGCGCCGGTCCCAGTGTCGTTTGTCCGGGGTCAGCTCCAGGTCCCAGTCGGCCGCTTTCTGGCCGATGTAGCGGGTCTGGTTTTCATGAACCAGGCGCCATCCAATGTTGTCGATCGTCACCTTGCTCCGGTCTATCCGTTGCGGACCGGAGCGGATATAAGCCTTAACATCTTTTAACAACGTCGCCAGCCGAATGCGGTAAGCTTTGAAGTTGACCAGCGAGCCGTTGCGGAAGCGATATTCCACCGTCGGAATGCGCCCGGCGGGCTGGTCCCCGACCGGTTCAAAGGCACCCCAGTTGTCAAGGATCTGATCAATTTGCTGCTGGGCAGGCGTCGCATCGAAGGTCTTATATTGGCGCCAGTAAGTCACCGCCCGTTCATACAATCTGCGGTTTTCATAAATCCGGGCCAGATTCCTGGCGGCGTCATCGGCATAACCCATATTGGGGCTTTCAAGGATCTGCTTAAAAAGATGGATATAGTTAAATTCATCGGGCAGGCTGAAACGTTTGACACCGGCGGCTAAGCGGGCGAGGGTTTCATTGTCGGCCAGGGTGTGAACTTCATAGGGACGCAGTTCATCCCTCAGGGACTCCTTATCCGGCACAGAGGCGCTGCGGGCCAAAAAATGTCCGTAGGAGGACAGGGTCTGCACACCGAATTGGCCGTGAAGCCAGGTTGCCAGGGTATATTTGACATGGGTCAGCAGGTCGGGATTTATGCCGGCGGCATTTGCCAGCAGCCAGCGCCAGCGTTCACCGTCGGATTTAGCGCTTAAAAAGGTTTGCGGTATTTCGTAAAAGACAGGGTTTCCATCTTTGTTCACCGGGGCACCCTGGGTGCCGCTGCCGTACCAGTGGCCGTGCCCGGGCTCGTAGTCGGGCAGACGGGTCAGATCGGTTAGGTATTGAAGCCGCCAGGACTGATTCTGACCGCTGTATTGCAGGATGACGCGGGCGAATTCGAGGTGAAAATTGGCGACTTCGGATTGGGCGGGATCATCGGCGGTCAGGGGCAGCGCCCGGTTCATCAGTTGGATGGCCCTGACGCGATCCCGCTGGACGGCGTTGGCGTATTTACCGCCGCCGCGGTGTGAACCACGCTGAAATTCACCGGCCACCAGATAGCCCCAGTGGTTATTCTGGCTGAAGCTGCCGGCGGCGGCCTGCAGCAGGCGCCAGTTATCAGCATGTTTTTCAATCACTTCCTCGCGAAATTTGTCCAGCTCGTTTATGCGGTTCAGATTGCGCAGGCACTGCCAGGCCTGCACGAAATCACGGCCGACGATTTTCGGATCATTGACAGTCTCAAGGCTCAATTGGCGAAACAGCTGATAGGCGTCATTCCAGTTGCCGTCCTGATACGCTTTCTGGGCCTGTCTGCGAACGATTTCATGATCGGATGGGGCCGGCCACCCAGAGACGGGCGCCAGTGCGATTGTGATCAAAAGGCAGATGGTTTTGACAATATTCATCGTGCTGCTCCTGGGTATTTTTTTGGATAACGATGACTGAAAACTGGTTGTCGCCACGCTGGTTTTTTCGAATCGTATGAATATTGTATAAAGATGTTTGACTACCTGTCAACACAACGGGAAGGGTTTTACATAAGTTTTACACAGCTTAAATTACGATATTGATGTTGGATCCGCGGGACGCAGGGTTGTACGCGGTACTTGCCCCTGGGGAGGTGTCGCCGGTTAAGCCGGACTCTGATGCCTGGCCTGTAAATGGGTCGGAGGCGTCTTCTTCTTTTACTGTTTCTGCTTTCTTTTGCCAGTTCGCTGCGGGCATCCGCCTCAACCTGGGCAGCCTGGGCCGCAACGCTTCTATCCTGGGCTGAAGGCTGCGCCGGCGCCAGGGTGGCTCTTGTGACCTGCTGCATTTTGCTGATGGTCTGGGCGGGACTATTTTCGCGGGAGGTGTCAATTTTAACCTCTCCGCCCACGGCACACATCTTGCCGTCAGGTCCGCGCTGGTATTCATAATTGGCGCCGCCGATGACGACTCCTGATCCGGCCGCAATGTGCGCCTGTTCGTGAGCCTTTACTTCCTGATCTCTCTTTTTGAGTTTATCTACCTCTTTCTTTTCTTCAGCCCCAGGATTATCTTCACCGCTGATGCCCGATGGCTGTTTCAGCAAACCCTTGAGCTGCTCCCGGCCGTCACTGGAAAATGCGGACCGTGTCTTTAGCCCCGGAAGTGTGAATCTCCGGCTGTTGATCGCGTTCCTTGCGTGGAGAGCAGCTGCCGCTGACACAGGCTATATTTTGAGTATTTTGGATTTGCTCAATCATTTTGCAACTTATTTGTAGGACAGTACCCTATTGGACGACTTCTAGCTGCACTGATCCTGAAAGCTGAAGAGTGCGCTATCATTATCGGCCAAATAGGCTCTAAACTTTAGAATTTTTTTATATCCGTCCGCAAAATGCCCGCAATAAATTGTGAAAGCAGATTCAGCCTTGCGGCTAAAAATCGGATACCAAATCATTTCTTGACGTCCAGGGAAAAGCGCGATAAGCTATTGTAATTAGAGACTATAATGACCTTTTGCGCCTGTTGGTGGGTCGATTTGACATTTTCTGGTAACCGATTGTGATTTTATTCGAGAAAGGATTCAACATGAAAACACCGCACATAAAAACATCGCTTCCCGGACCCCGGGCCAAACAATTGATCAAACTGGATAAGTCATTTGTTTCCCCTTCTTACACCCGGGTTTATCCCCTAGTTGTCGACAAAGCCAAAGGGCTCTGGGTCCATGATGTGGATGGCAACATGTTTCTCGATTTTACCGCCGGCATCGCCACCAACTCCACCGGTCACTGCCATCCCCGGGTGGTTAAAGCCATTAAGTCCCAGGCGGATCGGCTCCTGCACATGTCAGGCACTGACTTTTACTACACACCCCAGATCCTTCTGGCTGAAAAACTGGCGACATTGGCCCCCGGTCGGTCGGCCAAAAAGGTATATTTCGGCAATTCCGGGGCCGAGGCGGTGGAAGCGGCCTTCAAGCTGGCGCGCTGGCACACCAAACGGGAATTAAATATTGCATTTTTCGGGGCTTTCCATGGCCGGACCATGGGGGCCCTTTCTTTGACCGCCAGCAAAGCGGTTCAGAAAAGAAATTACAATCCACTGGTGCCGGGCATCACCCACATTCCCTATGCCTACTGTTACCGGTGTGCCTACAACCTGTCCTATCCCAAATGCGATTTGTACTGTGTGCGCTGGGTGGAAGATACCCTATTCAGGACCACGGTACCTGCCGAAGAAGTGGGGGCGATTTTTGTAGAGCCTATTCAGGGCGAAGGCGGTTACATCGTGCCGCCCCCGGAATTTCACCGAGAACTGCATAAGATAGCCAAAAAATACGGCATTCTGTATGTTGCCGATGAAGTCCAATCCGGTATGGGGCGCACCGGCAAGATGTTTGCCATGGAGTATTTCGGGGTCACGCCGGACATTATGGCGCTGGCCAAGGGTATCGCATCCGGGCTGCCCCTCGGTGCCATGATTGCCCGTGCAAAAATCATGAACTGGGAAGCCGGCTCCCATGCATCCACCTTTGGCGGCAATCCGCTTTCCTGCCAGGCGGCGATGGCGACCATTGAATTGCTTGAAAATAATATGATGAAAAACGCCGAGAAACAGGGCAATCGGTTGATAAAAGGCCTGGAGAAATTGCAGAAAACCTTTGAATGCATGGGAGATGTTCGCGGTAAAGGCCTGATGGTGGCCGTTGAACTGGTAAAAGACCGCGAAACCAAAGAACCCGCAACCACCTGGCGCAACCGGATCATTAAAGAGACCTTTGAAATGGGGCTTCTCGTGCTGGGATGTGGCGAAAACAGTATCCGATTTTCGCCATCTCTCTCCGTAAAATCCGGCGAAGTTGACACCTGCCTGTCCATATTCGAAGAGGCGTTGAAGAAGGTGGCGGCATAGTTCGATTTGGGATTTGGGATTGCGGATTTAAACGATTTGGGATTTTTGATCTCGAATTTAACAGCAAAGCGCATGGCACATGGGGCATAGCGTTAGAAATCTCAGAATTCTCCGAATTATCGACGCTATGCGCCATGCGCTAAGCTCTGCGTTAATCCTTGATATAAGATTGTCATCCTTCTCCTATCGGCTATCAGCTATTAGCTATGAGCTGCTTTTCCATCCAGCACCGGGCGGCTTCTGCCACGCCGCCTTCGTTATTAGAGGCAACGCTGGCAAAGCGGGTTTTGATAGCGGCCGGCGCATTGTTGACCACGTAGCTGCTTGCAGTCCACTCGAGTAAATCAAGATCATTGTAATCATTTCCCACCGACCCAATTGAATGGTTGTCAATTCCAAGTGTATCTGCCAGCCAGGCCGCGGTCTGGCTTTTCGAGACTGAAGATGGGAAAATCTCGATCCAGGTAGATCTGCCATCCAGTGGCGAGGTCGTCTGAATCACATTAAAATCCGTCAGTTCGGCACGAATTTTTTCCAGGGTGGGGCCGGCATTGCCGGGAGGCACAACCGCCAGAAGTTGAGTTGCCGGGCCGAAATCATCCGCGGCACCCTCCAGGGGGACGGCGAATTGTTGGTAAAGTTCAATTCGTCGCTCAAAATCCGGGTTGCTGTCGCCTGAGCGAAAATAGGCGAACATATGGTTATCCGGTATGGTGCGATGCACCATAAAATCCAATCGGTGAGCACTAAGAACATCGCAGGCCCGGGTCACCCTGGAGGGGTCGAGCTGTACTTTGCGGATAATTTCACGGGTTGGGTATCTCAGAACCCCCGCCCCCGTTGAAAAAATGAGGTAATCCACCGGCAGATCCGGTACGATCACCGTATTGAAAGAAGCCAGGGATCGACCGGTGGCGATGGCTCGGACGACATTAAGGTTTCCCAGCATTTTCAGAGCCTCCAGATCAGGACCGGCAAAGGTTCGATCCGATCTCAGCAAAGTGCCGTCGAGGTCCATGATAAACAGGCCCCCTGGCGGTTTGTTGCCGGGGGGTGCTCCTGGCCTATGATTCCCGGAATTTGTCATGGATAGTAATATATGATTATTCACCTGATATGACAAGATGCGGCATCATTTTCTCGTATTTTGAACTATCGCTAAAGATATTCACCCAAAGTGACGATATATAATTAGTCGGAGCAAGAAACCGCTCAAAACGTTTTCCCTAAGGCAAAATCCGCTGATTATTTAGTAAAGTTATAGAGTTAAATACCAGATCTTTGTTTGAAAGGAGAAGAGGATTGCGCACGGAGGCTAATTGGGAAATGGAAAGGGAAACGATCATATTTTTTGATAAATTGGGGTTTGGGTGGGTACTCGATAATATGACGGCCAAAGAGATGAGTTTTTGTCAGCCAAAAGAGGGGAACGCTGTCAACAATTCGCTGATCAAAATTATCGAGAATCTTTTGGAGAATCCTGGGGTTTGATGATACCAGTCCAACGACCAGCGTTTGATCATAATACCGCATAACTATTTGTTCATCAGAAACAGAAATCCGTGACCGGTAGGTCTCATTCTGAATCGGGATTTCTGCAAAAATACCCTCCCTAATGCTACCAAATACAGCGACTATTTTACCACACCAATGGAGTTGCCTCCGAATTGGGTGCGATCTATTATTTGTAATTTTCAAATCAATGATAATATTCAAACTTTCCATTGATCATAATTCCCGATCCGGTTTTTGCGGGATACGAAATGAGGTAGGCTATGGCCAGGACACCTAAAGACAATCATATGTTTCGCGGGCTGCTGCAATCTGAAGACGGGGTTATTTCCCGGGTACTTGATGTCAATAGCCGGTCGATGACCTTCGAGACCACTTTTGGGCTCAGCGCGGAAATGATCGACCAGCTTAAAAATCAGCCGGAGCATATTGTCTTCAGCGAACGTTCCAGGATCGCCCGTCTCGGCATCCAAATCAAATGTGACCCACCCAGTGCGGACAGTATAGAGGGGCGTCAGATTACCCTGACCCTGGTGGCAACCGCAGTCATCGCCGGATATCCGGGCCTGGAGGAGATCAAAGACCTGTTTACCCTCGGGTTGCCTGTCGGGCGGCTGGTATTCTGCGATCCTGAAGCCTTGCTGAGTTCCGACGAGGTCCTGGAGGCCATTGATCGTGCTGAGATTAAGCTGCCGGCCTCGACGACTATTTCAAGCGATGGAAGTATCGTCATTGCCCCGCATAAAGTCGTGTGCCGGTTTAAAGAACCCCTGGACAAACAAACTCTCGGTCGAATTCTGCTGCGTGAGGACGGCCGCAAACTTCTCAACCGTTATCAGGTCCGTGAGGCAGCGTCTTCGGTCACCGTTGCAGCGGGAGAGGGCGTTGTAACCACCTGCTCCATGTATCTCAATGAGCACTTTGTTGTATTGCAAAGTGGCTTTGCCATGGGCCGCAATTTACCGGCCACCGTCCTGGATCCCATCAAAACCCGGGGCATTCGAATATATTTGGAAATTGTCAATCAGAGCGATCACCCCATCGTCAATCCGTTGATTTCGGCCAAGATATATCATGCTGCCAGATCACGAAAGGGCCGCCGGCCGCAAAAAACCGCCCGGAAAGACAGCTGTTATTCTTATCCTCAGCTGCGTAAATTAGAGAAGCGCTTTAGCAAACTGGACAACTCCACCTGTGACTTTATCGACAAGCCATTGGCCCTTATCCCGGGCGATACCGAAGCGCTGGATAAAGCCGAGATCTTTTTAAATGGTCCCGGCCAACATTGTGAGGTAACCCGGGCCATGTGCGCTCTGGCCAGACGGGATTTTTCACCCCATAGCGAATGTGCTCACGTGTATGCGACATCAAAAATTGAGGCGGTTGTCAATAGCGGCCCGGCCGTACTGGCATTGAAATATTTTCCCAATATCATTGAGCATCGCGACATTATCAATTTGACCTGTGAAGGCAAACTCAAAGCACTATATTTTTATGAGCCTTCCTGTGAACACGGTCCGTTTTTATCCCAGCAGGATCACCATCGGCTGGAGGAATACTATGCCTTCGGCCTGGAAGTTTACTGGGTTTCGGGGTTGAACCGGCAGCTAATGAAGCACACCATGCGTGACGGGATGGGGTATTTTGTCGCCCCGGAACGGAATGCGGATTTTCATAAATCGATGCTGTTTGCCTTTTACGGATCTAACCAGACACTTTCCAAAGCGGGCGAAAAACGACTCGGTGCCCTCATGGATGCCCTTATTGACTTCTGGGGAAAGCACATTGGAATTGTCACCGGCGGCGGAAGCGGGGTGATGGAACAGGCCAATACCCTGGCCCGGGAACGCGGTATCCTTTCCGGTGCCAATTTTTTGGATATTACCGATCAGTCAATGACAACTGATGTTGATTTTTGCCAGGTTTTTCAGGCAACCTGCCGGCACAGTCGCCAGAAATGGTTTGAAATCGCCTCGTTTCCAATTTTTAACATAGGCGGGCTGGGATCCCTGGAAGAACTGGGTATCACCCTGTGCAACATGAAACTTGCGATCCTGGATCCGGTGCCGGTTATTTTATTCGACACCGAGGGAAATGGTGAATACTGGAATGGGATCGACGACCAAATCAACGAGATGATCAAGCAGGGCAGGGCACCGGCGTGGATCCGCGAGAACATCGTTATTACCGCTGATCCGAAAACGGTGACGGATGTGTATCGGCAGAGGCTGCAGCTGTTTTAATTCTTCCTAAATAAATTGTGTGTTTGGATGAATTCTGAGCCAATTAATTATCATTATCAGATGGTTTCAGTTTAAACCGGATGCGCAAAACGTCGTTGTCAAAGCTGGCCGAAGTTATCTTAAATCCCCCAATACTACCCGTAGATTCCACATGGCTTCCAATGCAGGGGCAGGCATCGTAGTCTCCGATGTGAATAATTCGTATGGTGTCGCCGGCATTTTCCGGCAGTTTGTCGGTATTATAATTTTTCAAGGCCTCGGCATGGGAAACATGCCCTTCAGTGACCGGCAGATCGTCTGCAATGACCCGGTTGACCCGGGTCTGGATTTCCTCCAGTTCCTGAGGGGTTAACTCCCGGTCGAAACGGTAATCGCATTTGGATTTCTTCTTTTCGATGTGCGCATTAAAACACCGGCCGCATTGGAACATCCGGTCCATGGTTTGATTGAGGATGTGTTCGGCCGAATGCATTCGTGGATCAGTTTGCTTTTTCACAGGTCGTTTCCTTATTTACGAATATGGCAATTTCTCATTCCCGCGCAGGCGGGAATCCAGAAAGTCTATCGGGCCCCCTTAAGCTGGATTTTCGCCAACCCCGCCACAAATTCGCGGCTGACGCTTTCTGAAATCAGGTGATCATAAACCTCCCCCTGGGACGATATTCCCCGTATCCTGCCGTCATCAAGGAATTTTCCAACAAGCTGTTGGCCAATTTCGACACGGTTGTCAGGATTATCTATCCGAATCCTGGCCGGCGATGCATCCGGGATGGTAAGGTCCGTATCCAGCAAGGATTTCATGAAATTGAGGATTCTTGCCAACCTGAGCAGGGTTGCGGCCTCTTTTCTGCTGGTGGTGTGGGACAGGGGCAGAGCGCTTGACCGCATGCAGGAAAAATGATCCGGCAAAAGTCCGTGCTCGGTGCACAATTCGAAATCCTTGCTGCCCGGGGCGGGGTAGAAGACGGATACCCCTGCCAGCACCCGTCTGCCGGCCAGGTAAAGCAGATCCGAGATTGAATCTTCAACACGCTGGAATGGAGCTGCACAGATCACATATCCAACGGCCTCCAGATCATGCCGCTCGGCCCAATCCAACGCCTTTTCAAAGTCAGGCCGCACATCCGCCCGCTTGAATTGATTGAGCTGCTGTTTGCAGGTTGATCCTAAAGACAGATTGAGCGTTTTGAAACCGGCTTTTTTCATGGCCCGGACGACTTCTTCATCAAGCGCTGGCGGATACAGTCCGTTCATGGCCCTAAGTTCAAACCGATCCGTACCAAAGCGGTCGGCAATTTCTTTTAAAAGCTTCAAAAACCAGCGACGGTCCAAAGACAGGTTCTCATCCTCAAAGTCGATAAAACCGGATTTGTTCTGGTCGGTGAACCGCCCGATTTCCCTGATAACGGCTCCAACGCTTTTTTTGCGGTAATTTGGTTGCGGCTGATCACCAAAAGAACAGTAGCTGCATTTCATCGGGCAGCCCCGACTGGCAACAATGACCGTGCTGGTGCCGTTTTTACGACGATAGAATTTTTGGTTTACCAGCCCGGTTGCCGGCAGCGGATAGTCATCCAGATTTTGCATTCGGGCAGCTGGATTGATCTGAACGGTGCCGTCGTTGGTTCTGAATGCGAGGCCCGGTATGGCATCATAGCGGCTGCCTTCTGATAGTGCCTTTGCCAATAACGGCATGGCGACTTCACCCTCTCCGCGGATAACAAAATCAACCGCCGCCGAAGCCATCACAGATTCCGGCATGGCGCTGGGGTGGTGACCGCCCATTACGATCCTGGCATCCGGCAGGCAGGACTTAACGACTTCAGCCGTGCGGATCGCTTCCTCCACATAGGGCGTAAATAAAGAAGAAACACCAACCAGAAAGGCGCCGGACTCGCCGGCTTTTTTGCCGATGGTGTCGAAACTGTAGCCGTAGTGCCTGAAGTGATGAAACAGCGCAAATGGCGATCGATCCGGTCGTCCGTAGTAGGGCTGCAAATAACGCAATTCTGCCGGAAGGTCGCGGATACGCGATTTCGAAGTGGCCAGGCCGTCCAGGATGGACACCGCAAACCCGCTGTCCATCAGGGCGGCGGCAATGCAGGTCAGCCCGTATGGAATGGTTCGTTTGGCGGTCAGGTAAAAGTCCCTGATCGGCGGCTGAATGAGAAGGATGTCGGGCATGATTCTGGATACTCGTCACTTATTGCTTGTTACTGGTCACTCGTCACTGGTCACTGGCTTCTGGTAAATGGTCCCTGGCCTCTGGTAGCTCGATGTTCGATACTCGTTACTTGTTTCTGGTTCCTGGCCACTGGCCGTCCGTCTGTGTTCCGGGTTGTTCGTTGCGGGTTAGGCTGTGAAAATCAGACCAATCCGAGAGCCAAAATCGAGACAGTTCCAAATCGGGTAAATCCGAAATCCGAAATCCACTATGGTTTGTATTTCTTCAATTCATCAAAGAATTTGTGGTTGGCCCTGGGAAACGGGAAATCATCGAGTTTCTGAAGCTTTATCCAGCGATGATCCACAGGGCCGCTTAACGCGACTCTGCCGGAAACATAAGAGCAGCAGAAGACATCCATGACGATTTTAAAATGGGTGTAGGCGTGTTTGACCCGGCTTAGATGCGAATCCACCTTGATGGCAAGATTGACTTCTTCTTTAATTTCTCTGATACATGCCGCCTCGGGGCTTTCGCCTTTTTGGATTTTTCCTCCCGGAAATTCCCACAACCCGCCGAGCAGGCCCGATGGTTTTCGCCGGGTGATTAAAACCCGGCCGTTTTTATAAACCACCCCCACAGCGATCCGATATAGAGGGGTTGGCTGCTTTTTGAGTTTGATGGGGTAATTTAAGACCTCACCGGATTGATTCGCCCGGCAATTTTTTTGCACCGGGCAGCTGCCGCATAGCGGCTGTTGAGGCTTGCACACCATCGCCCCGAGTTCCATCATGGCCTGGTTGAATGTCCCCGGCTTTTTCCGCTCCAGCAGTTGATCGGCTGTCCCCCGGAACTTTTTAGTTTTTGAAGCTTTATTAACAGGGTCTTTAATCATCAGCAGGCGCGCCAATACGCGTTTGACATTGCCATCCACAACCGGGTAGGGTTGCTCAAAGGCCAAACTCAGAACCGCTGCGGCAATGTAGTCCCCGACTCCGGGCAATTTGCGAAACTCTGCCCAGCCGTCGGGAACAACACCGCTGTGTTCTTTTAGTACCAGGTTTGCGGCACGATGAAGATTACGGGCCCGGGCGTAATACCCCAGGCCTTCCCAGGTTTTTAACACTTCCTGTGAATCGGCACGGGCCAGGCTTTTGAGGTCCTCAAAATGATGCAGAAACCTATGGTAATAGGGCACAACCGTGGCAACCTGGGTTTGCTGCAGCATCACCTCTGATACCCAGATGCGGTAAGGGTCATGTGTATGCCGCCACGGCAAATCCCGCTTATTGGCCAGGTACCATTTTATTAAAGCCTTGCGAAAAGCCTGGATCTCATAAGTCTTCATGTAAATATATCAGTTTTCCTATATCTGTCGTTGGGGTTGCCGAGCCCAAAATTAGTTGATTAGTTGATAAGTTAAATGGTTGATTAGGTTAGAGGATTTCGCTCTATTTGACTAACCGCCCCACACCTTGAAACCCAATAATTCTGTAGGTAATTTCAATCCGAAATCGGATGAATTCCAAATACCAAATCTGCATTAAAATCATTCCGCATTCCGCATTCACACGCCTTGTTTTCCCAGAATTTTATCGAGCATGGTTTGCGCGTCCGTTGTCGAGCCGGTGCAGGAACCATTGCGGCATACATGGGCCGTAGCCTTACCTTCAATTACCTCGAGTCCGTCAGTGTATCCCGCAAAATTGTTTAATTGCTTGGCGTTTTGTTCTGTCTTTACGATTGCCACTTTGTTGGGGGCGAAATTAAGATTCAGGGCTGCCAACAGTTCCCGGGTGTCGGTTGCCTGCGGTTCGCCCGTGATAACAATTTCCTCTCCGGGGCGCAAGGCAAAGTCGAGGGCGCACAAAAAATAAGTGAAGGCCGAGGGCTGAGATTTTACCGTACCGGCAAAAGCCCGGATCTGAGCCTGGGCCCGGTTTTCCCATTGCGGATCACCGGTTAATCTGGACAGAAGCAACAGGTTGAAGAGGGCAACCGAGTTGGCCGATGGAATCGCGCCGTCATATAGCTCCTTGGGGCGTACCGGAAGTTCGACGTTTCCGGCGGGTGTGGAGAAAAATCCGCCGTTTTCATCATCCCAGAACCTGGCGGTCATTTCTTGCTGAAGTTCCTGGGCCTGCTCAGCAAATATTAGATCGAATGTTGTTTGATAGAGGCTTAATAGCCCGTGGATTAAAAAGGCATAATCGCCGGCATGGGCCGGCACCGCCAGTTCGCCGTCTCGAAAACGATGATACAGGCGGCCCTTGGCGTCCTTCATTTTTTGCAGGACAAACTCAGCAGCCCTGCGGGCGGCGCTTTCATATTCGGGTTTGTTTAAGATCCGGGCCCCCAAGGCCAGGGCCGCAATCATCAAGCCATTCCAGTCGGTGAGGATCTTATCGTCTTTAAGCGGGTGAATCCGATGCTCACGCTCCTGGTATAGCTGATCGCGAATCCTGATCCACTCGGCTTCAACCTGATCCTCCGGTACGCCGGTTTTCTGAGCCCATTTTTTTAAGGGTGCTGTCAGGTGGATGATATTGGTCCCTGTTTTTTGCCGGGTCGCCTCATCCATGAAATTTCCCTCCGGACTCAACCGTAATATCGTTTCCCAGTGTTGCGAATCCGCATCTTTGAGCACGCTGTGAAATTCTGCCGCTGTCCAGACATAAAATTTTCCTTCCTCCCCCTCGCTGTCGGCGTCTTCGGCGGAGTAAAAGGCGCCTTCCGGGGAGGTCATGTCCCGCAGCACGTAGGTGAAGATGTCCTCGGCTGTTTCAGCAAACAAAGGATCCCTGGTAATTTGGAAAGCTTCCAGATAGGCGGTGGCGATCATGGCCTGATCGTAGAGCATTTTTTCGAAATGCGGCAGAAGCCATCTGCTATCGGTGGAATAACGGTGAAAACCGAAGCCGACATGATCCCAGATTCCTCCCAGGCGCATGGCGGTTAGGGTTTTAACGACCATATCCAGGGCCCGGGTATCGCCGTTGCGGTGGTAGCAGCGCAGTAAAAAGAGCAGCCGGTGAGGGGTCGGGAATTTAGGGGCCGGCTCAAAGCCGGCAAACTGGGGATCGAATCCCGATCTGATCTGGTTGAAGGCCGTTTCGAGCAGGGCGGCATCGGGCTGGTCGGCGGCTGTAAAGGCAAAGGCCTTGTGAAGGCTGCCGGCAATGCCGGCGGCCGAAGTCGCGATTTTTTCATTGTCGTCCACCCACAGTTTCTTTATTTGCCGGCATATATCGATCAGCCCGGCGCGTCCGGAACGGCTGTTTTTGGGCAGATAGGTGGCGGCAAAAAATGGCTTTTTTTCAGGGGTCATAAAAATGCTCAGCGGCCATCCGCCGCTTCCGGTGAGCATCTGGCAGGCGGCCATATAGACCGCATCTATGTCCGGGCGTTCCTCGCGGTCGACCTTGATGCAGATGAAGGTGTCATTGAGATAGCCTGCGGCTTCTTCATCTTCAAATGATTCTTTTTCCATGACATGGCACCAGTGGCAAGTGGCATAGCCGATGGACAGGAAAATAGGTTTATTATCCGCTTCGGCCTTGGCGAAGGTCTCGTCGGACCATGGATGCCAGTCAACCGGATTGTGGGCGTGCTGAATGAGATAGGGGCTTTTTTCATTGATGAGGTGGTTGGGGGACATGATAATTCTCCTGCTTATAGCTGTTGAAAAGCATGTTGGGCCTTAATCGAAAATTTGAAAATGCCTAAAATGCCTAAAGTTGAGGTATGCTGTCGATAATATTGGATTCAAATTTGCAGCCCTAAATATAGGCACTGAGGTATAAGTTTGCAATGAGGATTGTGATCTGGTGAATTACCGACAGGTTTGAAGCGAGGTCCAATGGTTATATGGATTTCAGCGGTTACCGGTGTAAGGAATTTAGGACCTTAATGATCTAAAATAGACAGTACTCCTTAATTTTAGGCATTTTAGGCACTTTAGGCATTTTTTGATAGTAGCCCATAGGGTTAGCCATAAATCATTGTAAACTGGTATTGTGGGTTTACGCTCTATCGGGTCAAATGGTGGTAGGGCGGATAGGTGGTGAGACGCGGGTCATCGACCGGTTTTCCGATGGTGAAGTGGTATAGGCTCTGATACTGGTTATCTGCCAGACCCAATATATCGTGGACCGCATCGTCAAAAAAACACCCGATGCCCGTGCCCCGAAGGCCATGAGCCTCCGCTGCCAGATATAAAACCTGGCCGATCATGCCGCTTTCCCAGAACAGCTGGCGGTAGGCATAGGGGTTGCTGGTGACCCGGTCTTTGAAGTCGGCGATCATTCCCAGCGAGAAGGCGCTGTGACCGGCAATTTCCTGGTGGCAGCTGACCATCATGGCCTGCTGTCGGAAACTGCCTTTTTCAAGCAGAAACAAAGGAAAATTTTCTTCGACCGGATCCCATGCAAATTTTGACCGTGTCATGCTTTTGATGGGGTCCAGCGCTTTATTATTGCGGATGAAAAAATAAAGGCCGGGCGTGAGCCCCTCGACCTGGTGGACGAAAATAAGCAGATGCAGCGCCGGATCCCCGAGTTCAACGTCAAAGGGGGCGCAGTTGCTGCGGGGCAAAGTTTTATCAAGGATTGACAGAAATTGTTCACCGGTCAACGACCCCTTGCGGTCAAAGGCGGTGGCGCTTCTTCGCTGCCGGATGATTTCAGCAGCCGGCCGGTCAATGGCTTTCTCCCGGAACCTGTAAAGATCGGCGAACTCATAGCATTTCGCAGCGGTCACCGGCTTGCGCGTCAAATCGGCCGTTTTATAAATGATTTCCCAATTAACGGGCTGTTTACTCAGCCTGTTGGGCCGCCCCTTAAATGAAACATCCTTAAAGGCAGAAAGGATAGGTTCCGGCAACCTGCGTGGAATATCCGGGGAGGGATGGGGGTGCACCCAACACATCAGATCCGGGTGTTCTTCTTCCAGAGGATCAAACCGGGTTTTGCCAAAACCCAGCATGGCGTCCAGTTCCTGATCTGATAGCTGGCTTAAAAAAGAGACCTTCCAGCCGAACAGATTGGCTGATAAACTGACCGCCGCCAGGGCGTGACCGACATCATGGTTGCAGTATCGAAAGGCCCGTTCCCCGTATTTCCAGGACTCGCGCCAGAATATGCTGCTAAATCCGATCATGAAGCCGGGGCATCCAAAATGGGATGATAGGTCCTGCCCAAGGGTATCGTCAACCAGGGCCCGCTGTTCCAGGGCATGCAGCAAGGGATTGTAATGATATATTCCGCCGTCGAGCCCTTCAACTTCTGGCAGGATGAGGTGGGTTTCGGTGGGATGCAGATTGCCGCTGGATGGGTTCATCCTCAGGGACCATTGGGATTTTCCTGCCGCCTTCCAGGCCGATAATCCCAGTGATAACTCAAGAAAGCCGGCGATATTTAAAATGCCGAGTCCCTGGGACGCATTGTTGCCTCGCCGATACAGATCCGCGAACAGGGCAGGAGGATCTTTTTTCAGGAATGGCAGGCCAATGGATTTGGTGTTTTCATAGAAGCGAAAGGGATTGGGTTGATTATCCCAGTCCATATGACCTGACGATCGGGCGTAGCGATCATAATGGTGCTTGGTTTCTTCGTGATAGCGGATTATCTCTTGCGAGATGCTGGCCCCGTCAGAATCTGTCATGATGTCTAAATTAGCTGACCTTTTGGTGTGTTGCAACCATAAGTGATTTCCAATCAGTAGAAGCTGTTTCAAACAAAAAAAGGCAACGCCTGCGGCGCTGCCTTTTTTGTGCCATTGTTTTTAAATAATCAACCGCAGCCGCTGCTGCCGCTGCCGCAGGATCCACAGGCTGAATCCGCCGGTCCAAATTCGATGCTCGAGCTGATTTTAAAGCCATATCCCAGAAAATCAACTGTCACGGGTTTGGCTTTTTCATAAAAATCCTTATCAACGATAAACTGAAAACCGTTAACATCATAGACATTATCTGTATCTTTGGGCTCATCCAGAGCCATCGCCAGTGACGGACCGCCTCATCCGCCGTCATTTAAAAAAATCCGGATGGGTGCGACGTCCCGATCCTTAAAATATTCTCCGATTTGCTGGCTAGCTGCTTCGGTAACTTCTACCATAACTTCCTCCTTGAACTGAAATATGATCAGCGCGATTCAACCTGCAGGAATGGTACTGATCGTCAAAATTATCTTAATGTTAATAACGGGGACCCGTTTTGTCAATGGGCAATGTTGCGGGTTGCGAGGTGCGGGTTGCGGGGTGCGTGATGCGCGGTTCGGGTTGCGGGATGCGGGTTGCGAGGTGCGGGTTACGCGTTGCGGGTCCTTCGATTCCGGATTGAAATGCACTGCAGAAGTTGTACGGGTTGAGGGGTACACGGGCCCCTTATTCAAATAGATTGAAATCCTCTAAACTAATCAACTATTTAACTAATCAACTAATTAACTGATCCTGGATGTTCGCCGTTCGATACTTGTCACTTATATTTCGTCACTATTTTTTGCCAGGCTGTGGATATATTCCTCATATACATTCAAATTTCTTGGCGAAAATAGCATAAAGATCACCCGGGTAATGGAGGGGGCGGTTTTAAGAAAGAGACAGGTGGTGTCCACGGCAATTTTACAGGCTTCCTCAATAGGGTATCCATACACACCGCAGCTTATGGCCGGAAAGGCAACAGATGTGAGGCTGTTGTCAGCAGCAAGCCGCAGGCTGTTCCGGTAGCATCCGGTCAGAAGGGTTTTATCCCGGGGTTTTCCGCTAAAAACCGGGCCCACCGTGTGGATGACATGTCGAGCCGCAAGGTTATATCCACCGGTGATTCTTGCTTCACCGGTAGGGCACCCGCCCAGAGTTCGGCACTCTTCCAGAAGGCCCTTCCCCGCCGCTCTGTGAATGGCGCCGTCAACCCCGCCGCCCCCCAGAAGGGACTTGTTGGCCGCATTGACAATGGCATCCACATCCATTAGGGTAATATCCCCCTGTGAAATTTCTAATTTTTCTATTATTTTTTTGTCCATGGCACCCCCTCCGTCGTTTACCCATTAATTACCAGTGAAAAGTGATGAGCGGCAAGTAACAAGTAACGAGTAACAATTGACGAGTAACGAGTGACAAGTTACCAGCTGCCAGCGGCCAGTGACCCGTCGCCTGACACCTGAAATATTTTATCTAGAGGTCGTACAGTGTCTCATCCCGTTTTGGTGCTGCCCGTTTGGCTCCTTTTTTCCCGCCTTTTTTTTCGGGCATCAGAAAAGGCTCTTCATCTTCCAGGAGGTCTCCCATTTCAGCTTCGATGGCATCGGGGTCCTCGCCGGCCTCCATGCGCTTGAGAGCTTCCTGCATCCCGGGCCCCAACTCCATGCCGGTCATATCCGTCAATTTGCGCATCAGATTGGCAGCCTGGCGGGGATCATCTTCATTAATATTTTCGGCCTCACCGGCCAGCATATTCATGGCCTTCTCCATTTTGCCTTCGTCAAAGGGCAGGTCGTCTATATCGCCGTCTTCTTTGGCTTTGCCGGTAAACGCAAAGGCCGACATTTGCCTGGACAGCGTTTTGGTCTTGCATTTCGGGCACTTCGGCTTTTTGGTGGTGTTAACGCTCTTTGAGAAAAAATTAAATATCGTATTGCAGTCTTCGCAGTAAAATTCGTAAATCGGCATGCTCGCTCCTATTCAATCAAATCAATTCGTTTTGTTTCTTTAGCGGATAAGATCGCTAAGTATTCGGAATTTTTCTACGGATTGGGTTTCCTCATTTTCTTCAGGAAAATGAGGAAGAAAAAATTATCCAGTGAATCCTGTCCAAAGGCTTTTCTAAAAATAAGAATCCAATTCATTAAAAAAAAATGTTCTTCCCTTTTTCGATCTTCCGATAATTTCATGACTAAATATTAAAATTTGACCATTTCTTTGTCAACTGTATATGACAATAGATAAGGCAAATCAAGCGACGGGTAACGGACAACCGACCACTGACGATGGTTGACTTGCTCCCCGGCATCTGCTATGCCACCGGAAACCAAAACGAAAGGATTTTAGTATCATGGAAAGAACATTATCGATTATTAAACCCGATGGGGTAAAACGCGGCCTTATCGGCGAAGTTGTCAGGATGCTGGAACAGAAAAACCTGGACATCGTTGCCATGAAGATGCTGCATATGACCAAACAGCAGGCTGAGGGCTTTTACGCGATACACCGCGAGAGACCGTTTTTTCAGAGTTTGACCGATTTTATGAGCTCAGGTCCGGCGGTTGTAATGGTCCTGGAAGGAGAAAACGTAATTGTCAGGTATCGTGAGTTGATGGGAGCCACCAATCACGAGGAAGCCGCCGAGGGAACGATCAGAAAAGCGTTTGCCACCGACATTGAGAAAAATGTCGTTCACGGTTCCGATGCTCCGGAAACGGCCCTGTTTGAGATATCGTATTTTTTCAATCATTTTGAAATTATTCGTTGATGTCCACGAAACTAAACCTCAACAATATAGCCATCGTTTTGACCGGTACGCGGTATCCTGAGAATATCGGGGCCGCGGCCAGAGCCATGCTCAACATGGGAATCGAGCGTCTGATTCTGGTGGATCCTCAAAACTATGACACGGTCAGAGTCAATAAGATGGCAACCCACGCGGCGTCAGTGGTGGTTGAAAAGTTGGAGGTATATGATTCCCTTAAGGAGGCGCTGGCCGACTTCAATTACGTGGTCGGCACCACGGCCCGGTTGGGCGGTCAGCGCAAAGTTATCAGTTCTCCTGCCAAATTGGCCCAAAAGCTTGTGCCCCTGTCCGATCAAAATCGGATTGCCATCCTGTTCGGACCTGAAGACCGCGGTCTTTCCAACGTGGATATCCGCTCCTGCCATATCCTGGTAAATATACCCACGGCCGAATTTTCCTCTCTCAACCTGGCCCAGGCGGTCATGGTCGTGTGTTATGAGCTGTTTCGCTTCAGTCAGGATAAACCCGGTGAGTTTGCACCACGCCTGGCCAACCAGCATGAGCTCGAAGCTATGTATGACCAGCTCAAAGACGTGCTGATGCGCATCAGCTTCATCAATCCGGATAATCCGGATTATTTTATGAACAACCTGCGTCACTTTTGCACCCGCATGCAGCTCAGGGCCAAGGAGGTCCAGATTATCCGGGGAATATGCCGCCAGGTGAATTGGTATGGGAAGAAACGCTTTGAGGACGGACTGAAGCAAAGCCGGGAGGATCCAGGGGAGTGAGATAAACAGAGAATATCGAATATCGAATATTGAATAATGAATTTCGAAGTAAGGAATTCGGCCTTTTTAATAATTACAACAGACGTTATTTGGTTTTAAGCCTCAGATTAAGTTTTAAGAATCCTACCTACCAGCGCGTCACCCGTTGCGGCCGTTCCGACGGCCTTACCTTTATCGACGGCGATATCCGCGGTATGGATCCCGGCATCGAGCACCTCGGCAACCGCCCGCTCGATGGCCAGGGCGGCCTCCTCGAATCCAAAGCTGTATCGCAGCATCATGGCGGCAGACAGTATCTGAGCGGCCGGGTTGGCGATTCCCTGTCCGGCAATATCAGGCGCAGAGCCCCCCGCCGGTTCAAACAGCCCGAAGCTTTTCTCGTTGATGCTGGCCGACGGCAGCAGCCCCATCGATCCGGTCAGCATGGCGCATTCATCCGAGATGATGTCCCCGAACATATTGCCGCATAACAGTACATCAAACTGGTGGGGATCTTTCACCAGTTGCATGGTGGCGTTGTCGATATATAAATGGTTTAGCTCTACATCGCTGTATTTTTTGCCGACCTCGGTGACCACCTCGCGCCACAGCACCACTGGATGTCAGCACATTGGCCTTGTCTATCGATGTGACCCGCTTGCGCCTGATTCGCGCAGACGTAAAGGCTACCTCGGCAATTCTTTCGATTTCCTGCCTGCTATACACCATGGTGTCAAAGGCCTTTTCATCAGCCCCGTGACCCTGTCTGCCTTTAGGCTGACCGAAATATATACCGCCGGTCAGCTCCCGGACACAGAGAATATCGAACCCGTTGCCCACAATGTCCGCACGCAGGGGACTGGATTCCACCAGTGCTTTAAAGACTTTGGCCGGTCTCAGGTTGCAAAACAGCTTGAAATGCTTGCGCAGCGGGAGCAGGGCGGCCCGTTCGGGCTGCTTTTCGGGAGGCAGGGCTTCCCATTGGGGCCCACCGACTGAACCGAACAATATCGCATCGCTGGCTTCACACAGCTTTAAGGTTTGATCCGGAAGGGCGGTGCCATGCCTGTCATAGGCGATTCCGCCCACATCACCAAATTCATATTCCAGCTCCAGGCTAAATTTATGGCCAACCGCATCAAGTATTTTAACCGCTTCCTGCATGACCTCGGGACCGATGCCGTCACCGGGAAGAATTGCTATTCGTTTCATAGTCTCTGTTCCATTTCTACGGGTTATGAGTTTCGTGTTGCGAGTTGGCGTCACGAGTTACGGGTTTCGGGTTGCGTGTTGCACGTTGCGCGGTGTAAATACTGATCAATCCGCAATCCGCAATCCCAAATCCGAATTCGAAGGTTAGTCCGTGTCCGTCTTCAGCACCGCCAAAAAAGCCGACTGGGGGATCATGACCTGTCCGACCATCTTCATCCGTTTTTTGCCTTTTTTCTGCTTTTCCAGCAATTTTCGTTTGCGGGTAATGTCGCCGCCGTAGCACTTGGCGGTGACATCTTTGCGAAAGGCGGATACGGTCTTGCGGGCGATAATGTTTCCGCCGATGGCACCCTGGATGGCAATTTTAAACATCTGCCTGGGAATTTCATCCCGCAGTTTTTCGCATGCCAGGCGGGCTCGGGCCACGGCATTTTCCCTGTGTACCAGCTGAGACAGGGCATCTACTCGCTCTGCATTGATCAGAATATCCATTTTAACAAGGTCGGTCTGCCGGAAATCGATGATATCGTAATCGAAAGAGCCGTAGCCCTGGGTGACGGATTTAAGCTTGTCGTAGAAATCATAGATGACTTCCGCCAGCGGTATTTCAAAGATCATTTCGAGCCGATCGCTGGTCAGATACTGATAATTTTTGTTAACGCCGCGCCGATCGAGGCACAATTTCATCACCGCACCCATGTAGCGATCCGGCACGATGATGGCGGCACGAATAAAAGGTTCCCGGGTCGATTCGATCAGGGTCGGATCAGGATACAGCGACGGGTTGTCGATGATCGTTACCGTCCCATCGTTCATGGTCAATTCATACTGAACCGAAGGGGCGGTGAGAATAAGGGACAGCCCGTATTCCCGCTCGAGCCTTTCCTGGACGACTTCCAGGTGCAGCAGGCCCAAAAACCCACAGCGAAAACCAAATCCCAGCGCAACCGAAGTATCTTTTTCATAGATCAAGGCGGCATCATTCAGTTTTAATTTTTCAAGGGCGATTACCAGGTCTTCGTATCCATCCGAAGCCACCGGGTAGATAGAGGAGAAGACCACCGGCTTGGCTTCCCTGAAACCCGACTTGGGCGCGTCACAGGGTGCATTTTTTAAGGTGATCGTGTCCCCGCAGCGGGTGTCGCTGACCGTTTTGATTCCGGCGACCATATAGCCTACCTGACCGGCCGAAAGCTGTTTTTGCTTGATCATCTCAAGCTGGAATATTCCTACTTCCTCCACCCTGTAGGACGCGTTGTTGGACATAAAGGTGATAACGTCCCGTGCGCTGATTTTTCCATCAAAAACGCGAAAGTACACGATGGTGCCCCGATAGGCGTCGTAGTGCGAATCAAAAATCAGCGCCTTGAGCGGTTGGGATGGATCACCGGCCGGCGGCGGCAATTGATTCACAATCGCCTCAAGGACATCCTCGATACCCCAGCCTTCCTTGGCCGATGCTTGAATGGCGTCGTCCGGATCGAGGCCCAGATCCTCTTCGATTTGCTTTAATACCCGATCGATATCGGCGGAGGGCAGGTCTATTTTATTGATGACGGGGATAATCTCCAGATCATGTTCCATGGCAAGGTATAAATTGGCCAGGGTTTGGGCCTCAACCCCCTGGCTGGCATCGATTACCAGCAAGGCCCCCTCGCAGGAAGCCAGCGATCGTGAAACTTCGTAAGTAAAGTCCACATGACCGGGGGTGTCGATGAGATTTAAATTATAGGTTTTTCCATCTTTTGCGGTATAGGGCAGGCACACGGTCTGGCTTTTAATAGTGATTCCCCGCTCTCTTTCAATGTCCATCGTATCGAGAATCTGGTCCTGAAATTCCCGATCGGATACGATGTCCGCGGTTTGAATGAGGCGGTCTGACAGGGTCGACTTGCCATGATCGATGTGGGCGATGATACTGAAGTTTCTTATGTTTTGCATATTCTTGATAGCGTTCAAAGGTTCATAGTTCAGGGTTCTGGGTTCTGGTCACTGGGTTCTGGTCACTGGGTACTGGTCACTGGGTACGGGTCACTGGATTCTGGTCACTGGGTACGGGTCACTTGTCACTGGTCCCCGGTTTCGAATGGCTGGTTTCAGTCGCGACGTGATGCTGGATATGTGTTTCTCGATTTTCGATAGTGCAATTCCGGTAATTCAGAATTTTCTGTCATTTATCGAGAATCTCTCAGCTAAAAGCATAGAATCCGGTGACAAGCGGCCGGCAACAACTAACCAGAGACCAGTGACCAGAAACCAGCCGCCAGTAACCAGCGACCGGTAGCCCAGAGATCAGTGACCAGAACCCAGTAACCAGTAACCCAGTGGCCAGCGACCAGTGACAAGTGACCAGCGACCGGTAGCCAGCTACCGTTAACCTTATCATTTAATAATGAGTTGCTCCCCATTGTAAAAGACGGTTGACACCCGGGCTAATTCCAGATATAATTAACCATAATAATCAATAAATTTAGTCTTTTATCAATTTTTTCAAGTTGCTGTCAAGTCGGCTTCCAGTTCTTACTGTCAAATCGGAATATCCTATGGCTCCAGCAAAATCCAAAGTTCAGATCCTGATTGTTGATGATGATGTTGCTGTGCGCAGTACCATGAATGAGTACATCACCACCGCAGGCTATGAATCCGCTGCCGTTTCCTGCGCAGAGGAAGCACTGGAACTGTTAGAAAAAAAATCATTTCATGTTGTTATCACGGATATCATCCTGCCCGCCATGGGCGGCCTGGATTTGACCAAAATTATCAAACAGGACCGGGATTCCGATGTTATCGTGATGACCGGATACAGCGACGACTATTCCTATGAAGAGGCCATTAACATTGGTGCCAGCGACTTTGTCATCAAGCCGGTTCGTCTCGAAGAGCTTTTGCTGCGATTAAAGCGCGTGCTAAAAGAGCGCGACCTCACCAATGAGCGCATCCGGATGATGGAAAAGCTGCAAAAGCTTGCCGTCACCGACGGTCTCACCAAACTGTACAACTCCAGGTCTTTCTATTCCCAGCTGGAGACGGAGGTTGATCGCTTCAATCGCTACAAACATCCACTTGCACTGCTATTGCTGGATCTCGATCACTTCAAAGATTACAACGATAGTTACGGGCATCTTGAAGGGGATAAAATCCTGGTTCGTTTCAGCCAGATCATTAAATCCTGCCTGCGGGCCAATGATACCGCCTACCGTTACGGAGGAGAGGAATTTACCGTAATTTTACCGGAAACCGGCGGCGAGGAAGCCGGGACCGTTGCCCAGCGTATTCGAGCTGCGCTGGAGGCTGAACGGTTTTCGCCGGTAAATGGAAAAGCAGTCAAACTGACAATCAGCATTGGTGTCACAGAATATCAACCCAAAGAAGAACTATCCTCCTTCATCCAGCGAGCCGATAAAGCCATGTATCGTTCCAAACAAAAGGGCCGCAACATGGTGTCCATGCTGTATGCAGACGCCCCTCCGGAATGACGGTTGAAATTAGTTAAATAGTTGATTAGGATAGAGGATTTCAGTCTATTTGACTATCCGCCCCGCAACGCACAACTTCTGAAGTTTCTTTCAATCCAATATCCGAAATCTCAAATCCAAAATCGCTTTATTCCTCCGCCTTTTTTATTTTGTCCAGGTTCGTCTGGATTTTTTGCTGTTTTTCCATCAAAGCGCTTTGCTTTTGCCGCACTTTTTCAATAACGTCCGCTGGTGCCTTGCCCAAAAAACCTTCGTTTCCCAGCTTTTTAGCCACTGTTCCCAGCTCGGCGGCTAATTTTTTTATTTCTTTCTCCAGGCGATTGCTTTCTTTGGTAAAGTCGATTATCCCTTCCAGGGATACAAAAATCGAGGCCTTGCTGACCACCGCAGTTGCCGAAGATTTTGGTCTCTGCCCGAGTTTTTCAACCGTCAGCGAGTCAAGTTTAGCCAGATTGATGATCAGATCCTGGTGGCTGGTGATAATCTGCCTTGTTGGTTCATCCTCGGACTGAACCTGGACCTGTAAAGATAAAGACGGTGCGATATTCATCTCACCGCGCACATTCCGGATACCGGTAATCACTTCCATCACAAGCGTCATTTTAGCCTCTGATTCCGGGTACTGGAATGTCTCCGCAGCATCGGCCGGATGCGCTGCCTCCATGATCGAGCCCTCTGTCCCGGGCATATGATGCCAGATTTCTTCGGTTACAAATGGTATAAAGGGGTGCAAAAGCACGAGGGTGTCGCGTAACACCCGCCAGAGCACGGCACGGGTTGTCTCTAATTTTTCCGGCCCTTCTTTATCATAAAGGGCCGATTTGATGGCCTCCAGGTACCAGTCACAAAATTCATGCCACACAAAATTGTAAATTGCTCCGGCAGCCTCATTGAAGCGGTAGCTGTCCAGGGCGGCGGTGACGTCGGCGGTGGCCTGCTGCAGGCGGGATAAAATCCATTTGTCCGGCAAAGAGAGGCTTTGGCGATCCATCTCCTGGTATCCGTGATCGAGATGCATCAGGGCGAACCGGGCGGCATTCCAGAGTTTATTGATAAAATGCCGGTAGCCGTCGACCCGTTTTTCAGACATTTTGATATCGCGGCCCTGGGCGGCAAAAGCTGCCAGCGTAAAGCGGAAGGCATCCGTACCGTAGCGTTCGATAACGTCCAAGGGATCGATCACATTGCCTTTTGACTTACTCATCTTTTTACCGGCTTCATCCCTCACCAGGGCATGCACGTAGACGTCTTTAAAGGGGACATCCTTCATGAAATGGATGCCCATCATCATCATACGGGCCACCCAGAAGAAGAGGATGTCGAATCCGGTAACCAGCACCGAGGTGGGATAAAAGGTTTTCAAAAGGGGTGTTTCCTCCGGCCAGCCCATGGTCGAAAAGGGCCATAATGCCGAACTAAACCAGGTGTCAAGGACGTCGGTTTCCTGGACCAGATTTTGACTGCCGCATTGTTGGCATTTCTGCGGGGCCTCCATGGCCACCATAATTTCGCTGCAGTCACCGCAGGTCCAGGCCGGAATCTGATGTCCCCACCATATCTGGCGTGATACGCACCAGTCCCGGATGTTATTCATCCAGTCGTAATAGGTGTTGGTCCACATGTCCGGTATGATTCGGGTCTTACCGCTCTCAACCGCGGTGATTGCTTCTTCAGCCAGGGGCTTGACACGCACAAACCATTGCTTGGACAGGTTGGGTTCGACAACTGTTCTACAGCGGTAGCAATGCCCCACACTGTGCTGATAGGGTTCAATCTTGACAAGCAAGCCCAGCTGTTCAAGGTCTTTTACCACCGCCTTGCGGCATTCAAATCGATCCAGCCCCTCATAGGGTCCGGCTTCAGCAGACATATCGCCGTTGTCGCTGATGACCTTCACATTGGCAAGGTTGTGGCGGGCGCCGATTTCAAAGTCGTTAGGATCATGGGCCGGGGTAATTTTCAGCCCCCCGGTGCCAAATGACATGTCGACATAGCTGTCTTTAATGATGGGAATTTCCCGATTCAGCAAAGGCAGGATAACCGTATCGGCTTCAATTTTTTGGTAGCGTTCATCCTCGGGGTGAACCGCAACGGCGGTATCGCCTAACATGGTTTCCGGGCGGGTGGTGGCCACCACGATACCGCCGGACCCATCCGGGTAGGGATAGCGGATATGATACAGGTGACCGTCATGATCTTCGTGTTCAACCTCAAGATCCGCCAGCGCCGTGTGGCACCGGTGGCACCAGTTAATGATGTAATTTCCGCGATAGATCAGGCCCTCGTCGTAAAGCTGGACAAACACCTTGCGCACGGCCTGGGATAGTCCTTCATCCATGGTGAAGCGTTCCCGCTTCCAGTCACACGAAGCCCCCAGGCGTTTTAGTTGATTGATGATGGCGCTGCCGTATTTTTCACGCCATTGCCATACGGCTTCTATGAATTTTTCCCGGCCCAGTTGATGCCGGTCGGTGCCGTCCAGGGCCAGTTTTTTCTCAACAACGTTCTGGGTAGCAATTCCGGCATGGTCCGTACCCGGCATCCACAGGACGTTGTCGCCTCTCAAGCGCCGGTAGCGGCATAAAATGTCCTGCATGGTGTTGTTTAGCGCATGTCCCATGTGCAATACGCCGGTGACATTGGGCGGAGGGATAACAATGGAATAGCTCGCCTGCGGGCTTTGGTCCTTGGCGGCAAAGAGGTGTTCTTTTTCCCAGTACTCATACCAGCGGTTTTCGACCTTGTGCGGTTCGTAACCTATGTCAAATTGATTGTTACCCATGTAGCTAACGCTCCTTCATCCCCTTTTTAGAATCTATCAATGTTCTGCTGCGGAGTTTTTCCATCAACGATTCATATATTTTATCGCCGGCCCAAAATGAAAAAAGGGATTATAAACAAATCCCCGTAAATTTACCAGTGCTTTTTAGAATCTAAACGATTATTTCAAATCCGTGGAATAATTGCCGCCTCCAACACACCACTTCTTGAAGTAGTTGCAAAACCCCAGATCACGCCCAAAGACAAGGCGCGAGTTGATGAGAAAGCGCAGCATACACTTTAGTATGTGAGCATTTCGAAGAAACTCGGATGCACCTTTGAAAGCTAAGATCGATGCTGAATGGGGCTTTGCGTGGCAACGCCGTATTTGGGCGTTAGATGGGGTTTTAAGACTACTTCTATTCATCGCTGCCGGAACCGCTGCCGCCAAGCAGCGCCCCTTTCAGCCGGTCAATCTCCTTGGAAACCGCCTTTTGAATAACTTCGTAGATGATATTTTCTATGTTCCCACCGAATTTATCTTTTATGACCTGCTCTAAGATTGAATCAATTTGCTCGGGCGTCACCGATAAAGATTCAGCCGGCTCCTCAACCGCCGGCCGGTCTTCATCCCCGGTTTTTTCCTCGGCATGGGTTTCTGTAGGAAGGGAGGCGACTTCAGGCTCCGCGATTGGATCATCAGGCAGCCGGTTTCCGGTAAGTGAGGCCACTGCAGGTTCAGTGGCCAGGTCATCAGATAAAAATGTATCCAGCCGATCGACCTGCTGTGATATTTCGCTGGAATCAAGACCGGAGTCAAATTCCTCATCATCGTCGGCAGGCGGTGCGGTGGCCATTGCCATATCGGTGCTAAATGCCGGTGTATCTTCGAACGGTTCAATCTCATCGTATTCAAATACAGGCTCATCCTCTATGGATTCGCTGAAAAAGTTATCAATTACATCTTCGTTGATCTGATCCTCGGAGTTGCTGAATTCTATGACTTCCTCATCCGCGGCCGCATCGTCCTCTTCTACTTCAATCAGTTCGAGAAATTCATCCTCGTCTGAATCCGTTGCATCGAAAACGCCGGCATGTTCTAATTTTTTCTCATCTTCCGCGGGAAAATGCTCATCAAATTCGGTAATTTCTATAACGTCCTCTTCTTCGGCAGTGTCGTCCTCCAATTCATCGATAGAAAGGGCATCAATTTCAGATTCCAGGCTGCCGCTATCTTCGCGGTCTGGCAGGTCTTCTTCATCTTCAGATTCCAGATCAATATCGTCGTCTATATCCGGCAAGTCATCGACCGCGGCCAGTTCTCGGATTTTATCGGCCGTTATTGCGGCCAGGTCCTCTTCCGGTGACTGTTCATCTTCTTCGGCCTCAATGCCATTGTCGTCGGTGAATTCAAACTCAGGTTCCATCGCCAGATCGATCTGGGCGGTCACCTCATCAGGTGCCAGGGATTTTTCGACCGCCCTGGCAATTATGTCATCGCTGTCATCGGAAATTTGATCATCGGAGTCGGCAAGTCCGTTCTCGTCGTCTTCATCGTCAAATTTAAACTCCATTTCGTCGGTCAAGTCCGGCAGGTCGCCGGCGTCCCCAAATTCCAATGTTTCTTCATCATCAAATGCCAAAAGGTTAGGCTCCGCAGGCGTTTCGGCGTCCATGGCGATAATCGTATCGTCTTCATCGGAGTCAATGTCGAGGTTTGCCACCGGGTCAAAGTCGATATCCTCATCTGCGGCGTCATCAGGATCTTCGTCAGCCATGGTGATGGTTTCAAGTTCCTCCAGGGGTTTGTTGTCATCCAGGGCAAAGAAATCATATTCGTCCTCATCACTTTCGTATTCAAGCTCGATTTCTTCCTCGGTTTCAAACCCGCCCTCATCTTTTTCAGCAGCCGCTGCTGCAGGATCGGATACGGCTTCAGGTTTAGCGTCCTCTTGATTCAATATGATGTCTTCACCGTCTATTGCAGCCCGGGTATCGGTTTCGTCGGCCAGATTGATCCTGTCTTCAGGGAGATCCTCATCGTCGGCGCCCAGAGACTCTTCAATCGCCGAGGCAATAATGTCATCTTCTCCCATGTCGCTTTCATCATCTGTGAACGCTTCATCCAGATCGAGAATCGTCCCCTCTGTTTCGAATTCTGATTCCGGGGTTCCCCCCAGGTCGAAGATATCATCCTCCTCATCGGATTCCGGCTCTATTTTTTCAGGTTTTGCCTGAATCTCTGCCGGGGATTTAGGGGCAGCCGTGCTGTTGCCCTGGAGATCAATGATTTCGTCATTTTCCTGGGGTTTTACAATGACCTCATTGGTGAGTTCGATGATATCATCGTCGTCATCGAAATCCACCGGGCTATTTTCCAGATGGGGATCTTTTTTCTCGCTCATTTTATCACCATTGGGGAGAAAGGGGCGCTTTATGCAATAGCGAAATGATTTTCAAATTATTAGTATCTTTAGGAAAATTATCATATGGCACCCTGAGTGTCAAGGAGTTTGAAATCGGCCTGCAACTGCTCGGGCGATGCAAATCAAGAAAGCCAAAATCGGAATATGGCCCGGCGGTGAAAAATCATTTGCAGGATTTATTATTCGGTTATAAAAAAGCCTATGCGCTATTTTTTCATTGACCCTTCTTTGGTGGCGGGTCCGGAGGTGTCGCTCACCGGATCGGAAGCCCATCATATAAAAAATGTGCTGCGCCTCAAACCGGGTGACGGTCTGAAGCTGTTTGACGGCACCGGTTTTGAGTATGAGGCGGCTATTGTCAGGGTATCAGCCAAAAAAGTGACAGTTGAGATTCAGCACAAGGCCAGGTTGGCTGTTCCATCCGGTGTTCAAATCATTGTGGCCCAGGCCTTTTTAAAAGAAAAAAAGATGGACGATCTGGTGCGCAAGCTCTGTGAACTGGGTATGACCCAATGGGTTCCCTTTTTTTCCAGAAGATCCATTGCACGACCCGATGCCAAACGACTTGAAGCCCGCTCCCAGAGGTGGCAGCGGATCGCCACCGAAGCTGTCAAACAATGCCGGCGAGTCGATACCCCGCAGATTGCCGGTGCACGTTCTTTTGAAGAGATGCTGGATTTCAGCCAAAATTGTGATTTGAGAATTGTTTTCTGGGAAAATGAATCCAGCCCGCTGACCGCAGACCGTTCATCGAACGATAACCCCGTAAAAAAAATTCTGCTGATGCTGGGGCCCGAGGGCGGTTTCAGCGATCAGGAGATCCAGCGGCTCCAAAATAGCGGATTTATTTCCGCCGGACTGGGTCCACGGATATTGAGGGCCGAAACCGCAACCATTGCCGCTGTTTCTCTGGTTCAATACCTTTATGGTGATATGGGAAAAAAATCTTGACAAAGGATTTGGGTTGGAATAGAAAGTGTTGTTTTAAAACTGAGAATACGTGTCATCCGCCGAGGTAGCTCAGTCGGTAGAGCAGGGGACTGAAAATCCCCGTGTCGGCAGTTCGATTCTGTCCCTCGGCACCATCATAAAAAGCTCCAGAGTTTTTCTCTGGGGCTTTTTATGTTTGAATTCGTTGATCTCAATGGATTGGGAGGTGTTTGGAAATTTAAGATTATATTGGCAAGTTTGTCCTTAAAAGCTAAATAAGTCAACCTAGTCAACAACGTCCCCCAGGTTCTTAGTCAACAACGTCCCCCAGGTTCACCCCAGGTTCGCCGGCACCGCATGCACATGTTCTGCAGCACTCATTCAGGAAATCTTTTGCTGAATAGCTTCCTGATTTTTTAAATTTTTGCGGCCGGCCTCAGAGGTTCATAGATATCGAGTTGCAGATGATCACGGGCCTGGGCAGGTATATGTGCCGTTAAATTATTGTAGAGAACATGATCTTCTGAAATATCTCCAATCGCCGGCGTGCCCATCAGTCGCATCACCATGCTCAATTCAGCCTTGAAAAGGGAGCACAATTTTTCAACGCCGGGCTGGCCGTAAGATGCGAGGCTATAGAGAACCGGGCGCCCGATGCCAACTGCCGTTGCGCCCAGGGCCAGGGCCTTGAAAATGTCGCTTCCGCGGCGGATGCCGCCATCCACGTACACCTCAAAACCGGATCTCCAGTTCGAGTCATGATTAGCAAGCGCATCAATTGCTTCCGGCAAAATTTCTATTCCGGACCGGACCGTATCCAATTGCCGACCGCCGTGGTTGGATAAAACAACACCGGCACACCCCATTTGATATGCCATGACTGTGTCCAGTCCGCACCCAACACCTTTTAGGATGATAGGCAATTTTGTGATGCTTTTGAGCCATGTGATATCGTCCCAGCATAAGCTCGGATCGATAAATTCACTGATGGCCCGGGCAACACCCTCACTGCGGTTAACCTCATCACCTTTTTGAACATCGGCGTTTTTGGTGAATTTATTGCGCATATCCTTTTCACGACGTCCTAATTGCGGTGCGTCAACCGTAACAAACAGGGCTTTGGCACCACCGGACTCAAGTCGCTGGACATATTCTTCAGTGCGTTCCCTTTTCGCATTCACATACAATTGAGCAAATTGCACCTGGTGCGGTTTCCGTGCCTCAAGCATCTCATCCAAGGTGTAAGAGGATAGCGTGGGCAGCATGTAGATTACCCCGGTGTTTGCTGCAGCGCGCGAAATAGCCAATTCACCGTCATCATCTGCCAACTTGCCGAGTGCGGTAGCACTGAAATACAGGGGGATAGAGGATCTCACACCAAGTATGGAAGTCGTCATATCAATGTCTTTTACATTGACAAGGATGCGCGGCTTGAGCCAGATGCGCTGGAAAGCGGTATGGTTTTCGCGCAGCGTGATCTCATCATCGGCACCGGAGGAGTAATACCCCCACCCTTCCTCCGTCATCGTGCGGGCCGCAACGCTCTCAAAGTCAAAAAAATTCAACATGGCGTCAATCGGAGGCTTTTCCCAGGGTTGCACCTGCTGACCCGTGGTTGCAGCCGATGCAGTTGCCTGCTGCAACCCTCTGGAGGGAGCTTTTTCCTCGGCGGCAACGACATGCTTTATCGGGTCAAGTGTAGTTTCATCAAGAGCTCCCAGACACGCTTCAGGTGAAAGGAGTTTTTGGACAATATCCTTCGGGTGTACTGCATTGAACAGGTTGGACACGTCTTTTCCCGCATTTTCAGTTATTATTTTTGCTCCTCCGGGGTGGCCTTTCTGAAAGATTGATAAATCATAGACCATACCGTTTATTACAACCCAACAATCTTCAGGTGTATTGTGCTGTTCAACTTCCTGCATTGTAATCTTTCGCATCGTAGAAACCCTCAGTCGGTTTAAGGATAAAGGATAAAAAGGATAAGAATTCGCTTTTTGAAAGCGAATCAAGCAAAAAATCAAAGTTGATAGGGTTGTGTGATGTCTGGGGATGGGTAACAACATATTGTGCCGCTGCTGTTGCGTCACCAAGCCCCTACCGGCGCCATCCAATAAAGACCCATATATAGAACGAAGATTGAAATGTCAACTTTGCAATTGGCTATAATCGGCCGGAAATAGTGGATTTTGGATATATGAAGCCTGTCTTCCCGCTAAAGATTTTTAGAAGGAAAGAAAATTGGTGTCAGAACTACGGAGTTGGGGTCGGACCACGCTGAACGCATGATAATTAGTGATCTATGCTAAAAATAGCGCCCTTTTTTGGGTTTAAAGCGGCTATTTTGATGCCCAAAAGGGCGGTTTAAGAAAAATATATCATTACTTTTACCGAAACTGGACTGTGCCCAAATTGTGCCCGTCAAGGTCAAATGTTTCCAAACAGTTCCAAACGAAACCAAAAGTTGGTTGAAAAATAAAAATAGAATCAACTGCTTGTAATTACAACATTTTTGAGTTTTCGAAATTTTGGCCTGAAAATCCCCGTGTCGACAGCTTGTGCGCCTCAGGCGCATTGGATCGCCTGGGGCGATTAAAATTCTGTCCCTCGGCACCATCATAAAAAGCTCCAGAGTTTTGCTCTGGAGCTATTTGTGTTTGAAGTTTGTAAGATTCGGGTATTGGATAATATTTACTAAACAGCCAATTTCGTCTCTAAATCGGGCCAGATACAATCAACATTTCTTCCTCATAAGCCCCATTAGTCAAAGGCGCTCCCAAAGTTTCAATGCGTGGGATTGATGCCATATCATTTCCATCCGACTGTCCAGACACCACAAACTGATATAACTGAGTTTAGGCGGCATAACCTATCGGCATGATCAGTAAAGGTTCGTGTGAGCGGGGTAAATTCATTACTTCAGCAACCTCCTTATCATGAAATGCCCCGACAATCCCGGCCTTCAAACCCAGCGCTTCAGCCTGTAGAAAAAGGTTTTGGCCAATATGGCCCGCCTCGATCTGCGCATATCGAACACCCCTTTTCCCGTATTTGCCCATCACGCGACTGTATTCGGCGGTTATGACAAGATTGATCGGAGCACTGGCCATCCACATCTGTGAGATGGCGGCTCGGGCAACACGGCCTCTTAAATCATGATTGGTCACTAATGCCAACATGTGCGCTCTAGGTTCGTAGCGGTAAACACCGGCATCTATTTGCGCTACACTGTTTTGCCCCACCACGGCGTAAACATCCATGGGATACAGGGCCCCGGCCGAGGGGGCGGCCCGTTTGAACCTGCGGCTTCCCGTAAGACCTTGGGCTGACCAAAGCAATTGGGCCAGTTGATCCACCTGTAATATCTGGGATCTATAGTTTCGAATAGTCCTTCTTTGCCGGATCGCCTGCTCCACGGAGATCGATCCTTCCATTATTGGCTGTGGAAGTTTCATACCGCCCCCCTGGTTTTGCTTTTTGTCTTTTGCAATTGCGCCCTTCAGGGGTAAAAATGATGCAAGCCCTAAAGCTAAAAGCCAATTGGCAAGACGAGCTAAAACCTGTCTTCGTTCTTTTAAGAAAATCATTTAATACACAATAATATGGAAACGAAACGGATTAAAAGAATAGCCCGACACTCAGGTCTTTTGCATAAACTCCCTGTCATAACGGGCGATTGTTTTATAGCGATCTCTCAGCCAGGCCAACGCCTGGGTGGCCAGTTCAAGAGTTGGATAAATCATGATCCTGTTCGCGGATTCAAATTGCATTTGCACCTCTTTCGAATTGGGCCCGTAAATCCAGCCGATGACAGGTTTTTCCTGCGCCGATGTTTGAACCACATCGTTCAGTGCTTCGGAGACATTCAGAAAGGAAAACTCGGGCAGCGGGGCAATCGCCACACAGATAATTCCATCTACATTCGGATCTTTCAAAACCGCCTTCAATGCCAGCGAATAGACTTTGCTAGCACCGTGCATCATAACTGCCGGCCAGATATCAAGGGGATTGGAAAGCGGCATCCAGTCCGGCGAGAGTTTGGCCAACTGATCGATGGCCCCCGAGCCCAAGGAAGCCAGCCGAAAGCCGTTTTTTTCCAAATTGTCGCTGATTATGATACCAGCTGCTCCTGAGAAGGTGATGACCGCAACCCGATCCCCTTTCATCGGTGGAAGATGCTGCAGGGTTTTAACGGCATAGGGCATCTGTCCGCTATCTTCCAGAAGTGTCACACCGTTTTGTTTCAAGGCTGCTTGAAGAATTTTATAATTGCCGGCCAGGCTGCCGGTGTGCGACATAGCGGCTTTGGCCGCCGTTTCACTGCGGCCGCTTTTATGCACGATGATGGGCTTTTCTTTTACCACCCTGGCGGCCAGGGTCAGAAAATCCTTGGCCTGGTTAAGACCTTCCATGTGGATGGCAACGACCTGTATATCCGGATCTTCGGCAAAATACTTTAACGCATCATAAAAACCGATATCGCAGGAATTGCCAAGATCGATGCCTTTGCCGATCATACCGCTGAACTTATTCGGTCCGACAAAATGAATTCCGGATTGACAGATGAGGCCCACCCCGACTTGCTGCCTTGTCACCGGCATAAAGGAGGTTGTAAAACCGGCAAAACTATTTATGATGCCCAGGGTATTGGGGCCCAGAATGCGGATCCCATCTCTTGCCGCCAATTCTACCATCTGTTGCTGCATATGTTGGCCTTGGCCATCTGCATCGTTGAAGCCCTGGTTGACCACAATCGCCGCCTTTATGTTTGCCGCAATACAATCTTGTAAAATACTCAGGGTGGTTTGGCGTGGCGTGGTGATGACGGCCAGATCGATGTCCTTTTTCACGGCTGCTACACTTGGATAGGCCTTTTTCCCAAGAATTTCCGCGGAATTGGGATTCACCGGATATATTTTTCCCGTATATCCAAAGTCGGACATGATTTCCATCAGATTGAATGCGCCCACTCCGCTCTTGCGGCTGATGCCGATCAGTGCCACACTTTTAGGGTCCATAAAATTTTGCATGCAGTATCCTTTTCTGAGTCCCATTACTCGACTGGTCACCTAACGGGAAAAACCGCCTTTCTGGAGCAGCCTCAACGCCTAAATCCCCCTACCAGTAGTATTACTTCTTTTATTAAATGAAAACAGAAAATGATCAAGGGTAAATAGGTAAATAGAGCAAATAGGGAACGTGGTTGACTAAGTATACTTATTGATTCGTCCGATACAGATCTTTTGAGATGGCTGAGGTAGAAACCCCCAGCTGCCTGGCAACTTCAGCTATCATGTCTAACAAGCTTTTAGAGCTATGCGCTGATGCGGTTAGACTCCTAACAGATAATAAGTGTGCTTGGTCTCGTTATGACCAATGTGTGGCTGGAACTTAAATTTGTGCCTAAACCGTGCCCGCCACATCATATTTTTACTAAGATATCCTAACGGTTTCCAACTATATGGGAATGAAAAAAAACCATTGAAATCAGATAATAAATTGAAATTATTGGTTTATTAAATTTAATCCTTTTTGGCCTGAAAATCCCCGTGTCGGCAGTTCGATCGCCTGGGGCGATTAAAATTCTGTCCCTCGGCACCATAATAAGAAGCTCCAGAGATATTGCTCTGGAGCTTTTTATGTTTTGGCCCGGTAATTATCGCCAACCAAATTGAAATTTAGAATTTACCTTACTTTTGGAACCGCAAGTAAATCACTAATCAAGATTTGACACCATCGTTTCCTTCATTACATATATTTTAAATTGCAGCTTACTGTATGAGATCAGCAATTAATGTACGCATTCAAAAGTGCAGGTATCTCCAACATAAAGGAATTAAAATTAGTTTGCAAATCTTCAGATTTTTTGCGGAACAAAACGGGCACAAGACCTCTCAAGAACAAAGCCAATAAGAGGATTGGGGGAGGGAAGGGGATGAGCAATCCAAATGGCGGAAGATCGATCGCCTGGTCCAGTATCTTTTTTTCAGGATCACTTTGACATTATCTGCATCTTGTACACAACCTCACTGTTTTCAACTGAAAAGAACTCATGACGCAACCAGGCATCGGTCATGTCCGTATTGTGCTGGCTGAGGAAGTACTCGTTTTCACCGGTAATCAGCATCATGTGACCTTCCGGTTCAGGATTAAACCTGACGACAATCCTGGGTGCAGAGGCGAGGTTGGCGATGAAGGGTGGTTTGGTTTCATAGAACCTGGCTCGATTATTTGTTTCACTGTCACCTTCAAATGGAAAGGGACCGTAATTGACCAGGCGTTTGAGCATGGCGGATTTTCCCAATACATGATCGAACTTTATCTGGTGTATTTCCCCCCAATGCCAGTTCCTGATATCGGTTGAATCGAAAAGCGTCGACAACATTTCCACCGTTTCCTTGAATGCTGCTGAAGTTATGTTATCCAGCGTCTCAATTTCAGGTGTAGATCGATCGTCAATCATCTCGCTGTTTTCCTCAATCAGCCGAAACAGGCTTTCCTGGCTGACGTAGCGGGATGCTATATATTCATCCGCCAGATCCTCTCCAATGTCGTCTGCAAGGATCCTGTGGAACAGTCGGACATAAAAGGTGTTGTAAATACTTGGCGCCACACTTTCCTTATGATTGTAGCCATTGCTCCCTGAATTTTTGGATGGTAAATCGCATTACTGCCATGGCCCATTAGGCGGCCAAGTCATTTTGAATGATTTTGATTTTTGAATTGATTTAAGTGGCGGCAGAAGGAAAATCCTCAATAAATCGATGGTCTTTCCAAAATCCTTATCTACTTTGACAAATCTGGTCTTTCGGACAAAGGCCTGCCATTGGGTCTGCTTCATAGGGTTTTGAATGAAGGTTGCTTTGAAAGCCTCGGGACTTCCTATAGGAAAATGAGTGCGTCTTCGGTTAAATGTATTTTCAATAGCCATGGCAAGGACAGCCCCGGAGAAAGAAAAATCACATCCCAGCACCCAAAGGTCATAAAAGTCTTTCATACGACTATTCGCCTCACCAATCTTTACAATAGCTTCGAACTTCTCAGCAACCACGGTTTCTTTGGGATACATTCGAAGTCTGGGTGCCGGAAAATCAAGGAGAGTCGGAAAATCATGGACAGAAGCCTCGGGTGTGATTGCATCACCAAATCCACAGTCAACTTGCAAATGAATCTTCGCTTTTCCAAGCATGGCTATCAGTGTTAGGCGATAGCCTCCGTATTGTTGATCCTCGCGGATCTCTTCAACCTTCACCGTGTCGGATAAATAAGTCAGCCCATCATCGAAAAATGAAATCTGGCAAATATCCTTAAAAATGGCTTTTAGGGAATCAATAGTTTGGGACTTAAATGAAAGCACATCAATGTCACGAGTCTGACGATAGAAATCTCCGTTCCAAAGCTTGAAAAGCATCGCACCTTTTAAAACGAAGTTGTCAACGTATGGAGAACGGCTCAGGCGATAGAGCAAGCGCTCCATGGCAAATGTTCGCAGGACAAAAATATAATCCTGACCGCTTGACCTGGCACAATTGAGCAGGCGTTGATGAACTGACGCAACATAATTTTTGGTTTTCGAAGGACTCACGAAACAATAGCCTCCATATAGGGCTGCATGATATTTCGTACCCGGCATATCCGTGCATAGTGAACAAGTTCATCGATTGTGCACCGCCGGGATCGCCAACACTCTTTTAGGGCTTCAATGGCCACATCAATGCCCACTTTGTTGCGGTATTTAAAACAATCTGCTACGGTTTTAGCAGGATTGTAGACTCTGATCGATACGCCTTCGATCTGTATTTTTTCAATACCCTCTTTTAGTGATGGACCGGAGAAACGGAAAATCCTGATTGGCGGGTAATCGACTTTGGGTTTTCGCATGGCCCGATCAATGGCCATCCAAATCTGGTGAGGATTTTGGGTGCCGATTTCGTGGTAACTCAGGGCACTGAGGAGGCAAATAATACCGTGAGGCACCCGTTTGCAAGCTTCGGCAAGACTGTGGTGTTCCGTAAAATCTCCGTCAGCAAGAACATACAGTCCGCGACCTGTACGAATCAGATGCCCGCTTGTACAGAGTTTTCGTAGATATTCTGGATGTAGACCAGCTTTTCTGATTTCGCGGGCACGAACCACACCCGTTTTGCGAGCCATTTTCATAATGGCATTTTCGGTATTGTTTGAAGATTTTTGCATGTCAAAACGTTCTCATTTATAAATATCTGCAGACGTTTTGACAAAACAACATTTTTGCTTAAAAGTCAATGAATTTTGTTGGATTTGAAAAAACAGCTTCCGGAGATAATATGCGATTATATGCATGCGGCCAGGAGCGTTCAAAAACTCGTTTAAACTAACATAAACTAACATAAATTTAGTAACTTATTGTTTTCATTGATTATCTGGCAGATCCGGCCTTTGTACCATTCTTGCTCTCTTTAACTGGATTTCGGTGACTTACTGAAGCCCTTTTGATTTATATGCCTGGCAGGGCCGGCTCTGATGGATTGCCATATTTCGTAGCACAAATCTTTTTTTCTGTGTGGGACTTTGTGTGGGAAAATCTTTCCAAAATCTGCTAAAATCACACACAATCGGCAAAAATATGGAAATTCAGATTCAATAATTTCAATAACTTAAGTGAATTGAGGAGGTTAGGAAGCCCGGGGTGATTGACTGAAAATCCCCGTGTCGGCAGTTCGATTCTGTCCCTCGGCACCAGCAATATTAAGGGTTTAGCTTAACAGCAGCTAAGCCCTTTTTATTTTGGTTGCGGATAGGTTGCGGATTGATGTGGTTTTTCCCAATCGTATCGAGGTCTGCAACTTCATTTGAAGCCTGATTTGGGAGCCAGTGGTAATAGGTGTCGACCGTTATTTTGATCGATGCATGGCCAAGTTGGCGGGATACGTCGGCGATGTTATGACCGGCAGAGATACGAATGGTAGCGTATAAAAGAATCAGGTTATTTGAGGAAGTATTTTAGGATGAGAATTCTCCAAAATTCTCCGCAGATGTCGCAAGTTTAGCAAGGCCACAAAACATTAGTAGCTATACTAAAAATTGTATTATTATGTACTATTATTTGTATATAATAAGGCAATATTTTGCATGAAAAAGTACAAATTAACCGAATGACAGGAAAGGTCAAGTATTTAGATCGACCAGGAATATGGTAGGACTCCAGAGAATTTATAGTTAACAGGATAACCACTGGCGATTCAGATTTTAACTTTTTCGGGGGCTGCTTGTCTTGGCAGATGACATTTGTCTCTTAGGATATTAGCGCGTGTCTATTGACAAACACTATATAATATTGTACATATTAAGACAAATAATTGCATATTTAAGTACATTATTATGTATATATAAATACAAATGAGATATAGATTAGATAAAAATCGGCTACTCGATATTCTGGGAGAGTGGAACCATTTCCTCAAACGTAAGGTGCACCTGATTGCCTGTGGCGGTACAGCCATGACCTTGATCGGGGTGAAGCCTTCGACAAAAGATGTCGATTTCATGGCCCCCGAGGTAGGAGAGCATGGATACCTGATAAAGCAATTAAAGGCGTTAGGCTACAAAAAGGTGACTGGCTCTGGATGGAAACGGGATGGAGAGGATTTCCAGTTCGACATTTTTTGTGGCAACCTCATTCACACAACCGAATTGCTGGATTCACCTCTTGAGGAAGGGCGGCACTCCATCCTGATGGAATTCTCGCATCTTTATATTGGCATCTTAAACGATTATGATTTGATATCAAGTAAGTTGATGCGAGGAACCAATGTTGATTTCGAAGACTGCTTGAGTTTGGCTGAGGCTCGACGAGAAGAAATTAATATAGAAAGACTTATACACCATTTTTATGAATTGGTTAGTTTCGACGTGGGGGAAAATCGATTAAGGCCGAATATCGATCATTTCCTGGAATTGATGCGAAAGAAGGGGCTTTATGACTGACAGAAAACTATTATCAAGTTTATCGAAGCTTGGCTTTCCAATGTTTGAGACAAGCGAAGAACCGGATGTCAACGAAACCATGGCAGAGGTAGTCAAAAGCCATGAAACCCGACTTTGGGAAGGTTTTCCCGTGTTGCTTGCAAATGCGGCTGAAAGCTATCAGTTCGCGCCAGAACAGGTCAAACAGCTATTATCAAAAAAGGAACAAAAAGACCACTTTCACCGGTTGGTGTTATTGGCCGGGTCTCTGTTCTCGTATTATCACCTGTCGTTTTCATGGTGGAACAAACTAAAAAAGGGCCTTTCCAAAGAAGAGAAAGCATTGGTCAAAACTTGGAGAAACAATTTAGCCCATGATCGCAGTCTAAAATTTAATAATGTCGAGCTCGATCCACAACGCTTGAAAGGACTTTTTGAACTCTATTTTGAGAAAAAGGCCGAGAAAGACAGACGAAAAAAAGAAAAATATTTAGAATTCTCTCTGGAGTATGCACTGTCACAAGTTTTTTCACCGAAGCAGAAGGAACTATTCAAGAAAAAACTGGAAGGATTACCATTAAATAAAACCGAACAAGAATACTACTCACGGACTGTAAAGAAGAAGGTGGTTGCGCTGGCGAACTCTGAATTGCATAGCATGTCGAAAAAGCTCTTGGAGCTTTAAGCTGATGCGGTTAAGCGTTTGGAAAAAATTAGTTGTTTGATCTTGTGCGCACGGTTTTTGGTCGAAATTCAAATATGTGCCTAAAGCGTGCCCGTCACGTCTCATTTTTCCTAAAAATCCCTAACATTTCCCACCTTTCCGGGCACAAAAAAACCAGTGAAATCAGATAATAGACTGAAATGGTTGGTTTTCTGAATCTACTTTATTTGGTCTGAAAATCCCCGTGTCGGCAGTTCGATTCTGTCCCTCGGCACCAGTAAAATCAATAGCTTACAGAGTTTTTCTGTAAGCTATTGTTGTCTTGATACAGAATTTGCCGAAACCACTTACCAAAACATCCTCACCGGACTCAAGGGATCGTTTGATTATTTCTAGCAGGGTTTCGACTATATCGGTAGAATCTACTTTTGTGTAACTTATTAAAAAAATCAGCAAAGGGTGGTAATTTCAAAAAGGAATCAAAACAAAAGGATGGATATTATTATATATCAATTGATAAGGAGGTTTATACGGCGTTATCGAAGATAGATGACGACATAGATAAAGCGATCTTTTATGCAGTTTTAAATGACAAGGTTAAAATTTAATTCTAATTTGCTATTCCAATGAAACCGTATCATCCTCTAATCGGGGGCCTTGGGTTATCATGGTATCAAAATATATATCAATCAATTCTTTATAGGTTGAATATTTATTTGCTAAGATATTTTTAAACTCAATAAAGCCCGGCTCCTTTAAAAGATCATCAACTTCCATGGCCTTCAAATTTAATTGTCTGGCATATTTATCCATGACCGTTGTTGGAACAGTATCGTTCCTTTCAGCAACTATTTTTGTTGCTTCTAACCTCGAATGCCCGTTCATTTCTATTTCACAAATAACTTCCAGAACATAAGCTAAGGATTTCGGTAATCCGCTTACTGAGATGGAGGGCTTTTTTGTCTGGATCACTATTCTTTCTTCATCGAACAAAAGTTTAGTTAGAACTGAATTTGGGGTATCAATGAGTGGTTCAGCATGGCTTTGAAGATACTTGAAGACTCTGTCATCAACTTCTATTAAATGGGTGCCCATATTTATCCTCTCAATTTTGGTGTAAGATTATAATAGCCTATTATCAAAGTTTTTTAAAGAATTTTAATTAGATGGACTTGCTCAGGTGAAGGCGTTAGCAAAAAAGTTTGGTAAGGTGATCAATCCTAAAGGAAATTACGGAAGCCACACATTGCGAAAAACTTGGGGTTACCACCGCCGTGTAACATTTGGCACTGATTTGCCAAGGCTGATGGTCTGTTTCAATCATTCTACGCAGAGGCAAACGCTTGAATATCTTTGTATCCAGGCGGATGAGATCAGGGAGGTGTATGAAAACGAGCTCTAAATATGGTCATCCAGACCTTCGATCTTGTATAGCCCTTCTTTGATGCCATCATACTTTAGAATTTCTATTCTGTGCCGATAATAATAAATAGAATGGGTTAAAGATCAAATAGGTATTTATCGATTTTTTCACAGAAAGCATCGGATTGATATGTTGTACCTTCCATACTACAGTTTGAACGAGGAGCCTTTTCAGGATTCTGCCGACCCAAAATTTTTCTGGTTTGGTCAAGGGCAATCCGAAGCGATTGCTATTCTGAACTATGGAATCGAAACTGGGAATGGCATCACTGTTCTAACTGGTGATGTCGGTACTGGTAAAACAGCACTGGTTAAATTCCTTGCTGGCATTCATAACCACAAGTTCAAAATCGCAAAGATTGGTGACTCCGATATTGAGAGTGCGGATTTCTTATACTTTTTAGCCGACTCTCTGAACCTACCCAGCGGTTTTGAAGATAAGAAATCTTTTTTTAGCTATATAGATGAGGAGTACTCTAAGACCAAAAAAAGAATGCTCATATTCCTTGACGAAGCACACCGGTTAACAAAAAGCTTGCTCAATGATCTATATCTGATGGCAAAAATTAAACGGGATAACAAACATTTGATCAATATTATTTTGGCTGGGCAAAATCCGCTAATTGGATTGATCAAAGGACCACCAATAAATGATACAAAACAGAAAGCCCCTATACTATGTCATCTCCGATCATTAACTAAAAACGAAACCAATGAATATATAAAACACCGCCTGAAGATTGCAGGAACAGAAAGAAAACTATTCAGCTCAGGAGCAATTGGCAAAATTTTTCAACATTCAAGCGGTATACTGAGGGTTATTAATACAATTTGTGATCATGCTTTGATGATTGGTTACTCAACAGATTTAAAAGAGATAAAATCCTCCGTGATCAAAGAGTGCGCTGAAAATCTTCTAATGGAAAACTATGCTCCCGACAATGGGAAGAATTTTACAAAGGAAACTTCTGGGGTAGAATTCGTAAAACAAGCCTACAAAAGAACCAAACAAAACTTGTTTACTTGGACTGCCTAACCCTATATCAATTAACCGTTGATACCTTTGCAACGGAACACTACGGCTATGAAACGGTAGCAGTTCCGTAGATGGTTTTAAAGGACTATCAGTTGCAATGAGCAGTAAATTCTTCGTCCCCCGGTGGTAATGCCCGTTTCTGATATCCATTACATACGCTGTCTGACCAAGACGTCAGCACGGATAGAAGCTGGTCAAAGTCGCTTTCAAAGCAACGTGTTCAGCGAATCGGCCAATCAGTTAACCATCAGCACTGAAGCTGCCATGTCCACATTGCTGTTAAGGAGACAACCGGTTATTTACAAAGACCAACGGGGGGACTGGTTAACAGAAAAAAAATGGGGGTGGCCACTCGTGGGAATGTTGCCTGTGCTCCGGCGCGCATATTATGGCCCATTCTCGCACAGACAACAGTTCCGTTAATAAGTGGCCAATAACTACATTTGGGGAAAGACGGAATTAAAAATGTAAAACTTCGGCAAAAAAAAGTGCTTGACAAAGGATACCTACATAGAAGCAGATACATGCAATTCAGCACCGGATTTGGAAGTATCAAATGTTTAAAAGCTTAAATAGTGTGATAGATATAGTTTGTTCAATTATAGACTGATAATTCAGGAGGTCGAATTTGGTATTTACTGTAAGATTTTTCCCAAGATTCTGACATTATTTGCTTTGCCCCTGCTATTTTTTCTGTATTTTTGAACAGGCCACAAAATCCACATAAAATAGATTTTTGATCATTCAATTTATCGTTAAATCGCGGTAAATCCATTCTACCAATATCAAATCCGAAAACTCTATCAATACCAGCTCCAACAACGCAATGATAGTATCCGCTTGATGAGAGACCTAAACCCATCATGCTAGTAACCCAACAACCATTAGAGGAAATTCATTTTTCCGCATCAAAATGTCAATATGCTTAATGATACGCCTTACAAAATATCTGGAAAAAGGTAATAGTTCTTTTTGGAGCATACAATGCCTCTATAGAATATATATCAATGAAATCTAATAAAAATAATGCCTAAGACACTCCATTTTTTTAATCGCTTTTAGCTGTCACTTTCAAGGTAAAACAAGTGGCGATTATACAATTTAGTTTCAAGTAGTGAGTCGGGTAATGCCAATTTAATTCCTTGGATGCTGTAATGGGTAATCCGGGGGAATATGCTCAACTGCCTTCAGGAAAGTACGCTAATTTGCAATTTCATACTCCACTAAAATTCAGATCCTGAGTGAGGCTATACTTGGCTTGAATATCAGGAGAAATGTTATTTAGATGATCTCGTTCATCCAAAATCGAATCAACAATATTTTCTATTTCAGAGAGATCCGGTAGTTCAACATACTCGATAAGTTCATCTTCCTCAAGTTCCTCAAAACTGTCCATCGGTTCAGTAATTTCACTGGAAGAGTTATCTGATTTCTCAGTATTCACTGTGGAAGCAACCATATCGTTTGACTTATTCTGCCCCTGAAAAAGATCATCCAATAGAGAATGCTTAACATAGGGAATAACAAAAGCCATATCGGCATTTGAAGTGCTGGGTTTTGAGCGAGATTCTGTATTCTGCTCTGGTGGAAAGACCATGAAAATTTCATGACATTTGGAACACCTCACCTTAGACCCTAACTCTTTTACATAAATGTCCTCTAACCGAAACATGGATTGGCAAGATACACAGGGTATCATCATTGGGGGTACCTCCTACCTATATTCTTGAATGAATATTCGACATATTAAATATCGGCATTATTGGATGAATACTTAAATCTCGTTACCCGGCAAGGTCTACCCGTTGAAATCTCCAGCAAAATGCTTATATTATTAATAGAACATCAAGATTGGTTGGTGCACTATAGTGCGTATCATCCTTTCACAATCGATGCCGGGGTAACAGTGATGCCACCCTTTTCCCGATCAGCACTCTATACCTCGGAGCATCCGCTCCAAATTATTATCAGTCCAGAACACATCAAATCAGCATTCCTGTATGAGAACCAAATATGGACTACCCAGAAATCTGCAAGATTTCGTATCGGGTTAACAGTGTTGCAGATTATGGATTAAGCCTGTTTGAATATGTAAGATGGATGGTGTGGAAATACTGCCAAAGGCAGGGGTAACCTATCTCAGGTTATGGCTTTTCAGGTGAAGATTTTTGCAGACTCTCAGTTTTTGCCAAACCTTGACCTAATTTTACAGATGAATCAAAGAAAGCGCCCTGCTCAACAGAAACCCCTTTACTCTGAATCTTACCTGAAAAATCTGCCTCCTTGGTGATCTCGACTGTTCCACTTGCTGTTATTTCACCTCGCATATGACCTCTAATTCTTACATTTTGTGCAAGAACTTCACCCTCTAATTTTCCACTTGGGCCTATAAACAGATTATACCCTTTAATATCTATGTTCCCTTTTACCCTTCCGTTTAGGATCAAATGCTCTTTTGCAGTGATGTTTCCTACGATAACGGTGGATTTGCTGATTGCTGTTTTCTCCTCATTTTTAATGCCGTTTTCCATAGATATTCTCCTTCCTTCATTTCATAGATGACCATACTGGTCGGATTATAAAGAGAATATTGGAAATCGATCTGAGTGTCAAAAAGATAATGAACGGTACAAGGCTAATCCTGCCGGGCCAAGTCTTCTTTGTTAAAAGTCCAAACAGTCTCAGAATTCCTTCTGCTTATCAGAAAATCGATATTCAAAGGTTCGTGCTTATCAGTGTATGGGCAAGTGGAATTGTTCAGGAATAGGAAGGTATTTAGCCCAGACAGGGATTACCCAGCAGCGAACATCTTCGCTACGTCATGCGAACAGGATCGTTTTGCAACACGCTATTGGATAAATCATTTGCAGATTGGTGGACATATTAACAGATCGTAACTGCAGGTTGCTGGGTAAATCGGCTACTTGGATGAGGTTTCAGTGTGAATTTAACCATCGGCAATTGACGAATGCACTGGTTTTTGGTAGACTGAATATATATCAGACACAAATAAATCTACGATAAAGCCAAAACAGCTGTGAAGCTGTGACGGAAAGCTGCGGGCCTTGATACAAGGTGGCTGGGTTGCCAAGGGATGAATGTTAAGCCGGGTAACCAATTTTGTGACCTGGCTTTTTTGTTTGTAGACTGATTTCTGAAATGAGCTGATAGCGAGGATCCAGAGGGATGTTGAAGTTTGCAATGCCTGTGTACGAGGCTAAATATCATATAGGTGACGAGTGGGATGAGATCTCTGAAATCAATCTTATGGATCAACTTTACAGAACCTATAAGAAGGTTACCCCGGCTATTAAGGAAATGATAATGGGCAATGAGGTTGAAACACCGCATGGAATATACCGGCTAAAATTGAAAGGTGGTGTACAAAGTGAAGAGCAATCCGAAGTGTTCGCAGCTTGAAAATTCTGAGTATGACCAGATTACTCAAGCTGACATAAGTCGGCTTTTGAACAGCCAGTTCAGAATAATATGGCAGTTCAAATGCTATGTCATTCGTGATATCAAAAATAAAATTACAGTGGCTATGGGATTCGGGAGGTGGGCAGATGCTTTGATATTTTTGAAAGAGAGGGCTAAGGCCATTTAAGGGGTTACCCAGCAACAAGCATCTTCGCTGCGTTTTGTGAACAAGATCGTCACACTGATGAACCTGTAATCATATTGCAACCGTAGGTTGCTGGCAATTCGTTTCCTTGAACCTGCTCTTGCTTATTGATCTTATCCTTCAATTTCCCTGAACACCGAAAGGTTACAACCTTGCGAGGCCTCAGAATCATATCGTCACCCGTAGCAGGATTCCTGCCTCTTCGTTGCTTCTTGTCCTTGACACCGAACTTCCCAAACCCGCTGATCAGAACATCATCACCTGCTTCAAGGCTGCTTTTGATGAGTTCCAGAATTGTCTCGACTAATTCGGTAGAGATCTTCTTTGTGTATCCGATTTGTTCTGCGATGTTTTCAACAATATGGATTTTTGTGAGGGTCATTGAGTGACTTCTTTAAGTGTTGAAGGTTTGATAAACAGGCCTTATCATATTTTTCAGTTTGCCTTGATATTGTCAAGAAAATAAATGGGTTACATCGCAATGATGTTTAAGCTGCTGGATTAATTGCCTATTTATATTAAGCTGCTATCTATTTAAAATACTTTATTTTTCTTTGATTTGTTGCGATAATTTAAGTTGCATAAACAAGCGCAAGGGGAAGAATATGGCTAAAGGTCGTTCTATTAAACACTCCAATGAAAAAAGAAAAGAAACAAGAGATAGATCAAAAAAGTATCACAGTGTTGAAATGAAGTTATCGTTTCTTCCCATCTATCCGGCACTGAACTATTTGTCTAAATTCCATTCAATATTTCCCTCAATAGACCCGAAATATTTAAAAACAAGAGAATACAAAGAAATAGGAACGCAATCAAACTTCTCGGAATTAATTTTTCCGAATTTTTGGTATTCATTTACCCTCCATTTCTTAGATCGAATGATCAGTCATAGCGACCAGAAAGTTTAGATATTAAAATATTTATAAATAAAACAATTTAGTTTGTCAAGCTTTTTTATGGGATGATAAAAATATTTGAATTTTGGGGGGAATGAACTGATCTGAAGCAGCTGATCTTCGGGGATCCAATCAAGCACGAGGTAGTTGTAGAGGGAACGGGTCAGGCGTTTGGTGGTCGGTGATAAATCTTCTTCCGGTGAACCTGTTAATAAATCGCAACCGCAGGTTGCTGGGTAAAACATGTTCGCACTCTGATTCATTTGAAGTTTAGACTTGCTTTAACGGGTAATCTTTGGGATGAAAGGTACATAGAACTTACACAACCTTGGCACTTTAGCAGATGGCATTGATTTAAAAAGTAATTTTATTTCAGTAGGTTAATAGGGCAGGGTGGTGATTCCTTCCGATTCTGTCCCTTGGCACCACATATAGAAAGCCCAGGTAAATCCTGCCCGGGCTTTTTTATTTTATTTGTTTGATATGTTCAATATAGTCTATTAAATTATGATCAGAATTTTGGTCGACTATAATTGAGGTCTAAATATGGAAACTCTGTCTTTATCCGAAGCAAAAATGAAACTAAGTGAACTTATAGAGAAAGTTCAGTCAACTGACGCAGAGGTCATCATCACTAAAAATGGAAGACCAGCGGCGGTTTTAGTGAGCCCCGATGAATTCGAAGGCTGGCGGGAAACAATTACGATAAAATCCGATGGAGATTTGATGACCGAGATAAAAAAAGGCATTGCAGCTTTAAAGAAAAAACCCAGGATATACACTTTAGAGGAACTGTTCGAATAAATCATGGCATCGAAAGACACTACTCGAAAAAGGCTCAGAGTGCCTGAAGAGATCGTAGCTCTAATCAGAGGTTGTCAGCCGCAGCTGAATAGAAAAATCAGGGCTGGGCTGCGGCATATCGTGACTGAACCTGAGTCAGCTAAGTCTCTCAAAGATGATCTGGGGTGGTTAAAGAGTTATCGGCTTCGCAGATTCAGGATAATTTATCGTATATCCTCAAAACAAATCATTGACATTGTAGCTGTGGGACCGCGCAAAAATATTTACGAAGAAACCTATAGAATCATCAGAAAAGAAGCAAATCAATAATTATCGAAATCTACTAAACAAAAAGGATACTCATGTCATCAGCGAAACAATACTCCGCCGTTATCAGCGGCACCGGTCTGTATACACCTGAGCACGTCATCACCAATGAAGAATTGGTTGCCTCTTATAACAGCTGGGCGAATCACTACAACGCGGAGCACTCGCTGGAAATCGAAAAAGGCGAACTCGAGGCAAAACCCCAGTCCTCCGTGGAATTTATTGTCAAGGCGTCAGGGATCCGGCAACGTTTTGCCTATGTTAAGGAGGGGATTCTGGACATCGGGCGGATGCGCCCGCTGATACCGGAACGGCCTGAGGAGGCGCTTTCAGATCAGGCGGAGATGGCACTGCACGCCGCCCGGGACGCCATCGAAGCCGCAGGTAAAAGCCCTGGGGACATCGATGCGGTTGTCGTCTCATGTGCCTATACCCAGCGCTCCTATCCGGCCATTGCAATTGAAGTGCAAAACGAACTGGGGATAAAAGGATTCGCCTTCGATATGCTGGTAGCCTGTTCGGCTGCAACGTTTGCCCTGCATCGAGGCTATGAGATGGTGACCGCCGGTACAGCCCGCTGCGTTCTTTTGATCAACCCGGAGCTGACCTCACCCCAGGTCAACTATTGCGACCGGGACAGCCACTTTATCTTTGGAGATGTTGCCACCGCGGCGATCGTGGAACGGGCAGACACCTGCACGGCATCCCACAGTTATGAAATCATTCAAACCCGGGCGATGACTCAGTTTTCCAGTAATGTTCGTTCCAATATGGGGTATCTCAGCCGCGTCAACGATGTGGACCCCTTCGGTCCCGACAAACTCTTCCATCAGAACGGCCGCAGGGTGTTCAAGGAGGTCTGCCCCATGGCCGAACAGCATCTCCGCGACCATTTACAAAGCCTGGGTTTCACCATCCCCGACGTCAAGCGGTGGTGGATACACCAGGCCAACATCAATATGAATAATATGGTTACCCAGCGACTACTGGGACGGAAAGCTAGCTTTGAAGAAGCACCCGTAGTCCTCGATCGTTATGCCAACACGGCCTCCGCAGGTTCACTGATCGCCTTTCACCTGTACCATCAGGACCTGGCTGCCGGCGATCTCGGAGTCATATGCTCCTTTGGTGCCGGATACTCCATCGGGAGTCTCGTTGTGCGCAAAATATAGCAGCGGCTATCTCAAATGTGCGCCTTTTTGAGATAGCTTCTAAGAAAAGTACCGGTCATTTTATTTTCATGAACTTTAAACCGAAGCCCTCATCGTTTATCCATACGATTTGACCTATGGTTCTTACCATCTCACCTTTTTTGAGAGGCAGGTTTAGCTGTAATAACTGCCCGACTTTTAATTTTTCGTTTGTAGCGATAAAGACGCCGGATGCACTGATGTTTTTGGTACTGCCGTTATAAGTATCTTTTTCGATGCCAAATCGCAGCGGCCTGGAGAAGGGTCTTCTTGGATGATTTCTTGATTCTTTTGTTGCCGCGGCATCGTCGGCATTCCCATCTTGGTCGCTTGATTCTGAAACCAGCTGGATCCCGTATTCGTAGCTCAAAGGAGATTGCTTTGAGTCCTTGCGCCACATGACCTTTCCCTTATAATATTCCAATATACGAGAGGTGACGTAATCGGGAGGGTAGAGGATACCAAAAAAAAGCGGCGTACCCTTTTGGAATAAACCATCTGATGCGAAGGAGAGTCCATTTTCGCTATAGTCAAGCATTTTTGCCTCGAATATATCACCAGATGTCAGATCCGTAACCTGAAGCGGTGTTGTTAAAGCAATTCGTTTGGCGCCTCTGTCATCAAAATTGTCCGCCATTTAATTTTGCTCCTCATCTTCATTCAGTCCGGCAGTGATGACTTTTATCCCTGTTTGGGCGTCAGCCTCTCTGCTTGTTTCTTGGTTCGACCCCAATTTTTCAACCCTGCAAGGTTACGCTTTGGGAGTTTTTTTAATGATGCGTTTAAATCGGACGCCTACCCCAATCGGGCTCAGTCGCACAACTTCAACTTTCAGCTTATTGTTCTCACTAAATTTGGTTCCAGGAATGACCAGATCTAATATCTGCCCGAATTTAAGAATTTCAGAGTTTTCAAGGAAACATCCATTGCGGCTGATATCGCTGATGAATCCACAGTAAAATTTATTTTCAAACCCGAAAGTTGCCGGTTTGGCGCAATATTTTCTTGGATGCCTCCTCAAATCTTTTTCCTGATCCGAATCAGTTTCCGAAGAATTCTGTTTATTGGAAATTTTAACATATTTGGCGCCATAACCATAGGTATGGGGGGTATTGTTCAGCCTCTTGCCCCAGACAACTTTGGCATGATGACATCTATGGGATTCTGTTGGGTCGTGTGAAAAATTTTCTATCCGGATAAAAATTTCTGTTCCCGGCGGCAAGAATTGATCTGACTCAAAATATAAACCATTATCACTGTCATTGAGCATTCGAGTGTTATTATCCATCCCGATCTCCAACGACTCGAGGGTAACCCTCGTATTGTGATTCATACGTTGGTGATGACGTTTTTCTATTCGGTTATCCATCTGTTGGTTCTTTTTTAGGTCCTATATTTAAGCGTAAAATTTCTGGTGAATTGCCGCAAACTGAAAGTATGCTATCTTTATATTTTGACAACAATTGAATTGTCAATAAATATCAACTCCATGAGTGCGTTGGCTGCAATGTTCGACCGCTATTTCCCGATGGGCTATCTTTGCACCAGTAAAGAAAAGCTTCAGGATTATTCCCCTGAAGCTTTTTCTTTTTACCGGCGGTATCTGAGGATGGGACCTCTTAAATGGTCAGTTTTGACCCTCAAAATGAGCCTTTATGATTCTAGGTAGGGCCATATTTTGATTATATCTGTAAAATATCAATAACACTCCCATATGCTATCCATTAACCAATGATCGGTGTTAAGCACCGTATACGGCCACATCCTTCAAATCCGGTCCCAGGTACTCCCGCTCGTTTTCGCCGAGAATGCCAAGCGCCAGGCAAATCACGGTCCATAAATGAACCACATGGTATCCTCCGCCATAGTGATCGCTGAGTTCGTGTATTTGCGCATGGCAGTTGTGACAGCCGGCGATACAATAAGCCGCGCCGGTTGTTTGAATTTGAGTGTCTTTTAAACGGCCGAATTCCAGCCGGGCCTCTTTCATGCCGGATTGCAGAAATCCGCCACCGCCGCCGCAGCAGTAGTTGTTGGATCGGTTGGGGTGCATCTCGATAAAGTTTTCTTCACCCACAACGGTCTTGACTACAAAGCGAAGATCTTCGGCAATCGGGTCGCCAAAGGTTTTGCGGACAATTTGACAGGGATCCTGTACGGTAAACTTTATTTTTAGATCTTTGTTCCAGTCGGAGTTGACGTTTAACTTGCCCTCCCGGATCCATTTGGCATAGTATTCGTAAATGTTTTTAACTTCAAAGTTGTGGGAGACATTGAATTTTTTCAGTCCTGCCAGGACTGAGAAGGTTACGTGCCCTCATTCGGTATTTAGATATATTTTGCATCCCAGGTCGTCAGCCTGTTTGGCGGTTGTCCGGACGATGTGTTGCCAGGATTCATTTTCGGCCAGAAACATGCAGTAATTTTCACCGCCCCAGCCTTTGCTGCCGTAGGTCCAATCGGCTCCCACGAGGTGCAGAATCTTCCACAGCGGTACCATCTCGTCAGGCTCTGTCACCGGTTCCCGCGAATTCTGATTCAGGAAAAAATAGGCGCCTTGTTTATCAATCGGTGCCTGCATCTCTTTAAATTCGGGCTGGGCCTCCTGGTACTCTTCCAGGACATCTTCAACCACAAAGGTAAAATCCTCCGGCGATGCCCCCATGGCACTGCAGCTGTCATTTCTCAGGGCCATATCGCAGGAGCCCAGAATCCCTTTGGGCCGTTCTTCGCGGGGCCAACTGGCGCGCACATTGAAAATCAGCTGGGGGATGTCTATTTTCATGGGGCACACATAGACGCAGCGTTGACACATGGTACACATCCAGGCCCAATCTGATTTTAAGATCTCATCGTCCATCCCGAGGGCGGCCATGCGTAAAAATTTTCTCGGGTCCATCCCTCCAAGGCCCGTAGCGGGGCAGCCCGAGGAACAGGCTCCGCAGGTCAAGCATAGATTTAGATTGCCTTCATCGGGAAGTATCTCCTTGACCTTATCTATGAAAATACTTTTTTTCTTACCACCAAGTTTAATAACATCTTCTGGCATGAATATCTCCTTTGATTGATTCTTAAGTCAGAACCCTTGCCGCATTCTTTTTCTTGGGATCCGAATCGGGGTAGTGACCAAATTCCTGATAATTGAACACGCGACCCATTTCCGAGTAAAAAACTATACATTAATAAGCATATGCTCATAATATTTTTGCAGGGGGGCTTTGTCAAGAGGAAATTTATAATGAAAATTAACATTAATTACGGGTGGTTATGTGGATTGCGGTTGAGCCTAAATATGAAGCGTCATGCTTGATAGGAATGAAACCGGTCAAGTCAAGTTCACCATCCCTGGGTTCACCCCCTGAGCCCGCCCAAAGATAAATTGCTGCAGGTGTTTGAAAACAATGATATTTGTGATATAGCATCAACAGGACCTCAAATAAAAATTAAAACAAGTGATTTCAGCTAAGTATACTGAAAATTCATCTGCCGCCATTGGGAATAATTGAATTGAGGTAAAATCCTTTGTTCAAGTTTATTCGTAATTACTTTTTTGCGTATCGGCATATCGCGCAAGCTGTTGCTTGGCTATGGCGTCCTTTTAGTACTTCTTGTCATCATATCCGCCTACTCCCTTATCAATCTCAATTGGATAAATGCGATCAATAACAGTATCTTAAACGAAGACCTGCCGGTTATCAAGTCATCGGAAAAAATGATAGACCTTATCTTGGAGCAGGAGTTTTACGCCCAGCGCTATCGAATTTTGCGGAATATGGAAAATTTGGAGCATTACCGGGCAAGGGAAGCGGAATTTTCACAGATTGCAGAGCAAATAGCAAACCGATCGGATCAGGGGGAACTGCTCATCGATCGCATCGTTCAATTACATATCCAATACAATGAGATTTTAAGTAATAGTTTAACCCGGTCCAAGAGCGAAGGCGCCCGGGTTTCCAAAGATTATGAAGAAAAGATAAAAATGCACCAGGAGAAAATCATTGCTCTCATCAGGGCCATGGCTGCTGATGCCATTAGCGATCAGAAACATAAAACCAAAGTGACGACATCCATTGGTGATCTGGCATTTAACGTATCAGCGGCTCTATGCATCATAGGATTTATCGTTTCGGTAACGGCAGCCATGTTGATAACAAAAAATGTATCCACTGCCCTGAGGGAATTGAAGCTGGCCACTTCCATGATCGCCAGGGGTAAATTCCATTACAAACCAAAAATTCCGAACAAAGATGAGTTGGGTGATCTGTCGACGGCTTTTGTTAATATGGCTAAAAAATTAAAGCGCCTTGAGCAGCAAAATTTGGATACCAGCCCGCTTACCAGGCTGCCGGGTGGTGTCTTTATCGAAAAAAAGCTGAATCAGCGCATTGCATTAAAACAACCAATTGCTTTCTGCCTGCTGGATATAGATAATTTCAAATCTTTTAACGATCGCTACGGTTATGCCAGAGGCAATCAAGTCATCAAAACCACTGCCGCCATTATACGCAAAGCGGTTATCGAACTTGGCTCCACCAACGATTTTATCGGACATGTCGGCGGCGATGATTTCGTGGTGATTACAACCCCCAATCATTACGATAGAATTTGTCGCTCAATTGTTAAAACCTTTGATAATACAATTCCCAACATCTATGATGCCGAAGACCGGCAGCGCGGCTATATCACTGGTGAAAACCGCCAGGGACAAAACGTTTCTTTTCCCCTGGCCTCAATCTCGATTGCAGTGGTGACCAATGTCCATCGTCAAGTGGTCAATTATATCCAGTTTGGTGAGATCTCGGCTGAAATAAAACAACGGGCCAAGGCCGTTGCCGGCAGCAATTATGTTGTCGATCAGCGCGAAGAAGCCGAACCCAAAACCAAGACAAATGCTAAATTGATCAGCCTTAAAAGCCGCAACGAGTCATCGGGAATCTGACAAATGAGAACAGACAGCCACACATTCCACACTCTGCTTCTTTGCGCGATTACGGCCGTTGTTCTTGGGTGTGCCAATACGCCGGAAACCAGTGCGCCGCCGGTGTATGTGCCGTCCATTTCAGAGCTCCAGCCTGAAGAATATCCTGGTGAAATTGATAAATACCATCAACTGATCCAGAGTGATCTTCATTTGGATATTCAGCAACGGGCACATCTATATCTGGCAAGCCTGTATTTCAGCCCGATGAATCCAAATCGCGACTACAAACTGGCCTTGAAACACCTGGAAACCTATGCGCTTTTCGATCCGGATTTCGTAAATGGGGTCGACCCGCGGCTTTTGCTGGCGGCGATCATTGAGCTTGAAAGGCTTTCAGCCATAGCCGATGCCCAATCCAAAGCGATTCAAGCTTTAAATCAAGAGGTCGAAATTCTGAAGATACAAGCCTCGGCTTCCCGGGGAAGCAAGTATGATACTCAGAAAGCAAATCGAAAGCTGAAGAAGACCATCGGCAGGTTGCAGAATAAAATTCGGAATTTAGAAACTTCCAATGCCCAATTGAATAAAACCATCGAGATGTTAAGCAAGCTATATTCACGCCTTGAAGAGAAACGAAGTAATTTTATAAAAATGGATTCAGGCGAAGAAGAGTAGGCTTTCGCATATCACCCTGCCAAACCTGCATGTCAGGATAGGTCATAGCCAAAGCAATACCCGCAACGGGCCCAGTATTGAAGCCAATGTCAATCTTTTGACTTTCAATCCCGTCCAGCCCCATGTCCGCTATCCCCGTAACCAACCATAATCATATAATTAATGGCAGAATCCAGTATCATTTTTGATGGCATAAACTTTGCGTTTCCATATTGATCTATATCGATTTAAGACATGGCCGACCCACCTTTGAAAGGGGGGACGTTAGATTCCCCTGGGTTCGATCAATCTGAAATGAGGAGGTGCATCTTTTATTTTTGATCAAAATAAAGAAAAATTGCCAACCGAAACGTCTGCCGAGCAGCCTCGGGAAAAAACAAATTCACTATCTGAGACGTCTTCTACCGATTCCGCCAGGCCGGAAAAAAGTTTCCCGTTGACCGTTCCAGCAACGCCGACCGTGGCTCCCATGCAGCCGGTTGAACAGGCGAAACCCGCCCCCGCTCCATTGGCGGCCGGAGCTGTGAAGCAACCGCAGCCAACGCCGGCCGTGTCTTCCATTAAGCCTTCTGAACAGGCCAAACCTTTACCCGCGGATCCATCTTCAACCAATTCTCTAATCAATGTGATCCTGCCGGTGGAAGAATCTAAAACCAAACCGGATGTCCTATCCGGTAATAAAATTACCAAAAAGATTATTGCGGTGGGAGGCGCCACAGGGGGTGGCGGCAAATCCATGCTTGCGGCCAATCTGGCTGCTGGCCTGGCGCTTTTGGAACAGAAAGTGGTGCCGGCGTTTGATGGGCGCATCTAAGATATTTCTTGATTATTTCACTGCGGCCCCCTAAATAAATGGTAAAACCGGTTTTCAGACTTGGAGGTTTTTTTGTTTGAGATAAAAGGATCAGTCATTGTTGCAAGATTAGGCCTATACGGGCTTCTGATTTTCTTTGCAGTCGCCATGGTGCCGGCACTTTCAGGATGCGGAGGGTATGGCCATATCCCCCTGGCCGGCAATCGGGACAGCGATGAAACGGCGGATACGGCAGACACGGTCCGGGTAATCCTGCAGTGGAACAATGTCCCGGATGCAGCTTCCTACAACGTTTACTGGAGTCGATTTCCCGGTGTAACCAAGCACAACGGGCATAAAATTCCGGATGCCGCCAATCCGATTGCCATTACGGATTTAGCGCCCAACACGACCTATTATTTTGTTGTGACGATGGTCGGTGAGGCCGGTGAAAGTAGGGAATCAAAAGAGATGTCATTTGCCGGCCTGGGAGCAGCCGGGGTCGTTGACTTTAAAGATCTCTTTGAACAGCCGTCACCATCGCACCCGCCGCCCGCCGTGAAGCAGGAAAAAGCGCAACCTTTAAAGCAGGCGCCGGACGCCTCGGCGAAAAAAACGCTTTCTGCGGCCAATGCACAGGCAACTTTAACCTGGGATAACGTTCCGGGCGCGATCGCCTATAATATCTACTGGCGCAACCAACCCGGGGTGACGAAGGACAACGGCCAGAAAATCGCAAACGTAAAAAACCCCCACACCTTAAAAGATCTCCTGCCCGGAAAGACCTACTTTCTGGTCGTCACTGCCGTCAGCAAAACCGGCGAAAGCAGTGTATCGGAGGAAATTTCCTACACTGCGAAATAGAAGCCGACTCAAATAGACCCTCCTCTGATAATTGGGATCGGTGCGTCATCCAGCTAAGCCGGGACAGAATTTTGGTTCATCGCTGATCCGCGGCCCGGGTCAAAAAGATCGGTCCCAATAGACACCCGGCGGCCATGGTAGCAAAAGCCATGGCCCACCCTGTTTGGCCGCCTCCGAAGAAATCCAGAACCATACCGACAGTCAGCGGGCCTAAAAAGGCTGCCCCGAAACCGATGGTGGAATGCACGGCCAGGGTGGTGCCCCGGAACCCCGCCGGCGCAGCCGCCACGACGCCGGCGGTCAGGGATGCGGAATCACCGACGACGGTTATGCCATGCAGAATCGCCATGGTGGCCACCACAGCATAGGGTAGACTGGCGCTGAGCCCGAGCAACGTAACGAGCACCGCCGATCCGATCATCACGGCCCCGATAACCCTGGGGCGATCAAAAATCCGGGACAATTCGTTGCCGCCAATGCTGGCCGGAAGCCCAATCAAATTTATGATAAAGGCGATCCGGGTCGGACTCCAAATAACGGCTCCTGCCGGTTGCAATTGAATACTGAAGGCCAGAAACGCAACGATCCAGGAGCGCATGGAAAAAAGCTCCCACATGTGGGCGGCATACCCCAGGACATAAGCCATGGTCGGTCGGGATCGCAAAACAACTCCAAAATCTGACAGCAACGCCTGATTTTGCATGCTGCGCACCCTGCCTGGCGGAATGAACATCACAATAATGGCCAGGGCGGCAACGGTGCTGAAGGCAGATGCCGCAAAGGCCCAGCGCCATCCGGCCAGGCTATTGACCTCTCCGGCCAGCAGATAAGACAGACTGGCCCCGATGCTGAAGCTTGCGGTGTAAAAGGACACAAACCGTGATTGAAGCGCCCCCTCGGTGTTATCGCTGACAATTTTGAGTCCGGGCATGTAAATGCCGGCCAGGCTGACGCCAGCCAAGAACCTCAATGTCAGCGCCGACCAAAATCCCCGGGCACCGAATGCATAGCCCAGGGCGGACACAACTCCTAAAATCGCTCCCAGCCCCATAATCCTGCGCGCATCGAGCCGGTCGGTGATGCCGGCCAGCACCGGTACCAGAATCATATAGCCGGCGTAGTAAGCCGCACTGATCCACCCGGCGGCGGTGTTGTTCAAGTCCCATTCGACCTGAAAGGTCGGCAGCAAGGCCGGAAAGACCGCAATCGATGCCAGGCCCAATATTTCCGCCGAACAGACGAGCAGGGTCAGGCGATAGGGTGAAGGATGCTCCATCCGGCAACTCTACATGAAGCAGGACTATATGGCAACTCCACCCCCGCCGGTGCAGATAACCTCTGGAGGTGTTGTCCGTCTCCGGGGACGGCATCTCCCGGTGTGAAATATATTTCACAGTATTGATGAATTATTTTCAGATTTTTATACCTCACCAGATTTTTTAAATTTAATAACCTACTAAAATTTAATATAATTTTAGTAGAATTGGTGTTGGCATATTTAATGCTATATTTCTTATGTGAGGTGCAGCCATGAAAAAGGATCATCGTCCGCCTACCGGTCTAAGATTGTTGATTAGCGAGTGTCGCAAGAATTTTCGCATCCCGGAAAATTTAAACCACTATACCGATAACGATTTAAGAGATGCCGAAAAAAAATTTGTGAAATATTGTCTGCACGACGGCGGCTATTTAAAGAATATTGTAACGGAGAATTAATGTGGACAGCCTGGACGGAACAGTCAATGAGAGTGAATTTGGCAAGTTGGTTCTGCACTCCTTGCCCACCAAAGAAACCCAAGAAATGGTGGTTTCCTACCTTTCAAGAATAGTAAAAAATGTGCCTGCTGAAAAGTTGGCCCATAGAATCAAGATAACGCCATTTGTTCTCAGTAAAAATATCCCTGTTAAAAACGGAGAAAGAATCGCACAAAATCTCAGGGATCTTGGCGCCAAGGCAGAATTTGTGCTCCATGAACCAGGCCCCCGAGGTCTCGAATCGCTATCCGAGATTGCCTTAACGCCTGAATTCGAATCGATCCAACTGATGCCCGAGCAGAATAAACCCCAGGAACTTAACCATCCTGGATCTTTAAAATCCGGCAAACCCCTGGTTACTGCAATCGTTGTAATCATTCTGATGGCGGTATTTTCACTTTTGGGCTGGCAGTTGTATCATCTTGTGACTGAAAGGGTGCTTAATTAGGTGCTATCGCCAACATAGTAAATTATGAACTTATCTTCCCAATTCTATAAAAAAACTTTCTCAACTGATGTCGCCATCATTGCCAAAGCCATCCCTAACATCTTAAATATACATTGAATTATTTCTTTTGATTCAATGGCACACAATTTGCTTTTAACTATTTGAACGGGAGCGGGTTCAAGGTAATTGGGTTTTCGCGGAAGGGCAGGCCTTGAACCCCCCTCCCAATCTGGGGTTTTATGCCGCTGTATGGTATAAGCGGTCGTGGGATTAAAACGGTTGGATTAACGCAAATGAAAGGCATCTGGAAAAAATACAAAGTGTGGCTCTTGATTTGGTTTTTTTATTCTGCTTACTGGGTTGTAAAAAGTATTAAAATGATGAAATCAATCAACCTCCAGATCGACGTGTCAGATCACGATCATTCAAATCAATCATGTGGTTAACATTTTCAGATAGATTTAGAATTGCACATAAGGTCGTGCAAAAACGAGTTGCCCAATTTATTCTAAAATGTTTCCGGGAATTGCGGATCTCAATTTAGGGTTTTGCTCGCCTGTCGAAAGCTTCATCCTGCCTTCGGGTTCGACCTTGATCCGAGCATATCTTTTCAGTATATTGGCCGTCGCCGGCAACAATTTCTCGACATCACTGTATGATGCCCTTGCTTTTATCATCTCAACCAATGAAATTTAATCGAAAATTTTGCAATTTTTCCATCTATCTGGTAAACTTAATTTCAAGTTGAAGATAGCTTCTAAGGTTTTCACGAAAATAAGAAAGGCAAGGCGCCAATGGCTGATGAGACCGAGACTGTTTTACTCGTTGATGACGAAGAGATTGTTATCGGGGTTGGCAAGCAAATGCTGGAAAAACTTGGATTCTCCGTGTTGACTGCTACCAGCGGCAAGGAGGCTATAGACCTATACAAAGTTAATAAGGGTAAAATTGGCCTTGTTGTTCTGGATATGATCATGCCGGGTATGGGGGCTGGTGATACTTACAATGAACTGCAGGCGATTGACCCGGCGATAAAGGTCCTGCTTTCAAGTGGCTACGGTGTCGACGAGCAGACCAGTGAAGTCCTCAAACGCGGCTGTAAGGGATTCATCCAGAAACCCTTTAATATGCAGGCCCTTTCTGAAAAAATCGAAGGAATCATGAAAGAGGCCTGATTAAAGATGGCCTGGGTTCCAATGATTTCGACGGCCCCAGGGTGATTTCTATCAACGGCGCAGGCGGCGTTACGTGCCTGCCTCCTCTATTTATTCTCTTTTATTCCGTTCTGACGGAAGTTCCTTTTTAATTCAACCAGTGTAGCCCCCCATCCGCCAGCCTCCGGCGGCGCATCCTTAAATGAGGAAACCAGCAGGTTTTTCCGAAGAATCCCTTGAACGCGTCGTTTTTGGACACCTTTACCCTTGCCGTGTATGATCCGTATCGAATAGAGTCCGGCTTTCAGGCACTCGGCCAGATAATCCTCGATAAGATCGGGGATATCACGCGGCAGGAAGGTGTGCAGGTCCAGGGCATCTTCGATGGGGATTTTAACCGGTTCCATAGGGCTCTCTTCAGGGTTTACAGGGGGTATCAAAAAACCGTTGCATTATTTGAACGTTTTTTTCTATAACCGCCTATACCCGCCTTCGGTATTTGGGGGCCTAATTTTGATAAGCGTATCAAACTGCATATGAACCTATAAAAGCGGAGTGACTACCAGTGACCATCGGCGATCAACCGATCCTCATTTTATGGTGTGTTCCCCTGATTGCCTATCTGCTGGGATCCATCCCCTGGGGCGTCATATTGACCCGGCTGTTTACTTCAGCCGATATCAGGCAGCAGGGAAGCGGGAACATCGGTGCCACCAATGTCAGTCGGGTGGCAGGACCCGCACTGGGTCTGTTGACCTTTACCGGCGATATACTCAAAGGGGCCATTCCAGTTTATTTGGCATTGATATTGGCCGGGCACTATCAAGGCACCAATGATTTTTATCCAACCATTGTCGGCCTGGCTGCATTTTTCGGCCACCTTTATCCCATTTTCATGAAGTTAAAAGGCGGCGGCAAAGGTGTGGCAACCGCTGCCGGCTGCTTTGTCATGCTTGCTCCCCTGGCCTGTCTCGCCGCCCTGTCGGCCTTTATAGCTTTTTTGTTATTGTCCCGCCGCGTATCGGCCGGCTCATTGGCAGCGGCGGTAGTGCTGCCGATTGCTGCATGGATTTCCACCCTTTCCTGGGAAATAACAGCCGGGGCGGCGATTATGTCGGTATTTATTTTTATCCGGCATGCAGACAACATTAAGCGGCTGCTTTCGGGCACCGAACCAAAATTCAAAGACAGGCCCAATTGAATTAAATTCAATTGGGGTTATCTGTTATTGGTTAATAGTTAATCGTATAGAAGGAATAAATTCTATTTTAATATCTTTCCCATCATCGAATCATTACAACAATCAAAAATTTACGCCGAATCGGTTTTAACTCAGGCTGCCCATCCTCCCCACCAAAATCCGAAATCCGAATTCCGAAATCCGAATTCCGAAATTCTTTCATAGCCCCAACAGCGACCACAAAAAGGCAATTACCCCGGCCAGAACAAAATTGGTTTCAACTAAAAACTCGAGTTTGACGCTGGGCAGCAAAATCCCCTGTTCGTAGGCTAAAAGGAGAGCCAGAAGTGTGATCGGACTGGCGACCAGCACAAAACCGAGGTAAGAGATGAGATGGAATGCGCTCAACAGCACCAGTGCCGCGATGAGGACCAGCAGCATGATCTTTAAAAGGCGCAGTGACCGCTTCTCGCCCAGCAAGATGGCGATGGTTTCCTTGCCGACGATGCGATCCCCCTGCATGTCGAGGATATCGAAAAAAGCGGTTCTCACAAATACAATTCCGGCCGCCCACAAAAAGATTAACACTGTGATCCAATGGGCTTTATCGGACAGCGAAAGCGGCGGCAAAAGGGCTGTTACAATCCCCCAGGCAACGGCAATCATAAATGTTTTTGATCCCGGAATATCTCTTAATCTCTTGTATTTAAACGAAAAAATTCTATGGGGAACCAACCTGAGATTGTAAGATAGTCCGAGCAGACTCAATATCAGGAGCAGCAGAAACGGAAAAAGTCCCAGGGTGAAGGCAATCACAAGGCCTGCGCTGCCGGCGGCCAGGGCCAGGATTGTCAGCAGAATGGAGTATTTACTGTAAAAGGCGGCTCTTTCCGGATCGTTGTATTGATCAGCCTTGCTTCCGGTCAGATGGGCCAGAATGTGCATGGATTGAACATAAAGCATGGATATGAGCACATACGGAAACAGCTGGCTGAATCCCTGCAGCTTCAGGCTCGCATAGCTCAAACACCCTGCTCCCAGGGATACATAAATATTGGTCAGCAACAGCGCCCGTTGCAACCCGAAAAATATTCGGCGCCAACTCTGTTCGCGCCTGACCTGTAAGGCTTCCAGGGACCGATAAACTTTTTTAATTATCCAGTTGGGGGTGGAGGCACCGGCGGTTATCCCGACATGTCTGGCGGCCACAAGGGCATCGGTATCGATGTCCTCCAGATCGGTTTCGGATTCGATGTGATAAGCAGGCTTGCCGGATTCGCGCACGATCTCAGCCAATCGACGGGTATTGCCGCTGTTGCGGCCGCCGACTACAATCACAGCATCGACCGTTTCGGCCAGGCGTTTAACTTCGGCCTGGCGCCTGGTTGTGGAATCGCAAATTGTATTAAATATTTTATAATGGGGGTGATGGGTGGCAGCCCAGGTTTTTACGGATTCAAAAAATTGGGTATTCTGGGTTGTTTGGGCAACAATGATGGCATTTTCAAAGTCCGGAAGGGCCTCAAGCTCTTGCATGCTGCCAATTACGAATCCTTTATCCCGGGCATAGCCCAGCAGGCCGATGACCTCGGGATGATCTTTGTCACCGATGATGATGGCCGCGAAACCCTTTTTAGCATGTTTGCGAATAATGGTCTGGACTTTTATCACCCGCGGGCAGGTCGCGTCGATGACATTAAAATTGACTTCTTTGAGTTTTTCTTTGGTTGACGGCGGTACACCGTGGGCTCTGATCAATACCGTCCCGCTTCCCTGGGAAGGGATCTCATCCAGTACAGAGATGTCTTTAGACTTTAGCAGATTCAAAACCTGGGGATTGTGAATCAGCGGCCCATAGGTGAATATCGGGTTTGTATTCTGGTCGGGTGCGTCCAGGACCATTTCTACAGCGCGACGTACCCCCATGCAAAATCCGGAGGTTTTGGCGATGAGTATTTTCATTTGATTTTGCTGCGCTAGGGGCTTTGTATTAAATAAACTTTATTATCTATCAGAGACAGGGAGTGAATTTGGGCTTTTAAGAATTTTTGCTCACCAAAAATATTGACCAGCTGAACGCCGTCTTCCTGGGGTTTGATGGTATCAACAGACTCCATGATCAAGGTGCTTTTTTGGCCTTCGAGCAGATAGGCATTTGCTTCGCACATGATTTCTTCCTCTCCATACAAGGGTTCAGAGCAACGTTCTGGGTTCAAGGTTATCTATACCAACAATTCTCAATTTATTCTATCGTCCCATTTTTTCCTACCGAACTCTGAGAAACTGTGGTTCAGATTTGACCGCAACCCGGGACATCTGAACCCTAAACCCTGAACGGTTATCCAATTTTTATATGTTTTTCGATAAGCTCCTGCACAAGCTTGGGCAGCGGGCGATTGGATACGCCAACGACTTCTATTTTTTCCTGGGAAAGTGGAATCAGGATTTTTTTGGCCGGGCTGCCCGCGATGGCTTCAGCGATTTTAGGGGTGACCTCGCCCATCATGGCGTGAGCCATAATAATACCGATCGGCCCAACGATGATGTCCACGGTTTTAACCGTTTGAACAATGGCATTTTCACCTGACGCGCCTCGGTTGGCCCTTGCTTTAAGCATCTGGGTGGTGGCGATGGCATTGGTCCCCAGGGCGACTATCTCAATGGTTTCTTCAAAAGCGTCCTTAAGTCTTTTTATGATGGCACTGCCAATTCCCCCACCCTGGCCATCTATAACACAAATTCGTTTCATTGCAGACGGGCCTATAGCTTGCTGGTTTTGGCCCTGTTTTGGCGCTGCCGTTTAGACAGGCGTTTGCTGGGGCCTTTCTTTTTTGTGGTCGGCTTCCAACCGTTATGGTCATCCCGGTTGGGCTCCGTTCCGGCAATGCCGGCAGCCATCGTCAGTTTGCTTTCAAAATCAAGGGCACTGATTGTGGCTGCTCCGCTGGATGCAGCTGATCGGACAATGTCCTGATCGGAGCTTACCACCAGGGCCTGTTGTTTTTCCCGGTCTGCCATTTTCTTGATTACGGCATCGGCCGACTCGCCGTTGTGGGAAAAAATGATGGATATTCCCTTTTGCTGGTCCCGCTGTTGTGAAAACTGAGGCGCCCGGGTACCATCGAATACCACTGTAATGCGATGGGCTTTAATCTTTTTATACACCGCCAGCATATCCACCAGGGCCTGGCGTCCGAACTGGATGTCCTGGAGGTCCAGGTTGCTCAAATATCCCGATTGGCGAATAAGGTTATAACCGTCTATTATAATGTGAATTGACATCGGTGTCGTCAATCGTCATTTGCTTCTTTTAAGGCGTCGAATCAAGCGGTCAAGATCGTCATTGCTGTAGAATTCAATTTCAACCTTCCCTTTTTGACCGGTCTTTTTAATCATGATTTTAGTGCCGAAGTGGCGGGCCAGATCCTCAGCCAGGCCGGATAAATATATCTCCTCAGTGCGATTACGGGATACACGCGGCTTTTTTTTCTCTGACTTTAAGTGCCGTATAAGGGTCTCGGTCTGCCTGACCGACAGCCCTTTGGCGATGACTGCCCGCCAGGCGGCCAGCTGCTGGGATGATGCTGCGGCACCCAGAATCGCTCTGGCATGCCCCATGCTCAGCGAACCGTCGGTAATGCTGTCCTTGATCTGTTCGGGCAGTTGCCTCAGGCGCAGGAAATTGGCAACCGCCGATCTGCTTTTGCCCACCCGGGCCGAGGCCTGGTCCTGGGTCAGATTCAGCTGGGTGATTAAGCGGTGATAGGCTTCAGCTTCTTCGATGGGATTTAAGTTTTCGCGCTGGATATTTTCGACAATGGCCATTTCCAGCATTTGGTTATCGTTTACGCGCTTAATTACCACCGGCACCTGGGTTAAGCGGATTCGCTTGGCAGCCCTTAAGCGCCTTTCGCCCGCAATCAATTCATAGCCGTCATCATCTTTGCGCACCAACAGCGGCTGCAGAATACCCTGGGCTTTAATTGAGTCTGTAAGTTCCTGCAGGTCTTCTTCTGGAAAATTTAAACGGGGCTGAAAACGGTTGGGTCGAATGAGATCGATATCGCAGAAAAAAAAGTCTTTCTGTTCGTCTCGGCCGGTCTCCACCTCCGGAATAAGGGCACCCAGCCCTTTGCCGAGGGCCATTTTTTTGCGTGTGCCGGATTTAGCGCCGACAGTTTTTGTCAGTTTGTCTCTTTGCATACATCACCTTCGGTCAACATGATTTCCCTGGCAAGTTCAATGTAGCTGCGGGCGCCCGTCGAAGTCGCATCATAGAGCAGGATGGGCTTGCCGAAACTCGGCGCCTCGCCCAATCGGATATTGCGTGGAACCAGGGTCTTGAATACCAGATCTTTGAAGTATTCTTCGGCCTCCTCCGCAACCTGGTATGACAGATTGGTGCGTTTGTCGAACATGGTCAGCAGAATGCCGGCGATATCGAGCTCGGGGTTCAGCGATTGCTTGATGCGTTCAACAGTTCTCAGGAGCTGGCCCAAACCTTCGAGGGCGTAGAATTCACACTGCAGCGGGATCAGCAGGGAGTCAGCGGCGGTCAACGCATTGACCGTTAAAAGGCTTAGTGAAGGCGGGCAATCCAGGATAATATATTCAAAGGCGCCGTCTAAATTGGCCAGGAGATTTTTCAGTGCAATGTCTCGCTCGGGACTTGCCATCATCTCGACTTCAAACCCGATTAATTCAACATTGGAAGGAATCACTTTCAAAGAGGAAATTTCGCTGTCCATGATCAGGTTTTCCGGTCCGATCTGACCGAGCATACCATGATAAAGGGTTTTATCTAGGGCGCTTTTGTCGATTCCCACACCCGAGGTCGCATTCCCCTGGGGGTCGCAATCAACCAGAAGTGTGCGTTTTTCAGACACCGCCAGAGACGCTGATAGATTGACGGCCGTTGTCGTTTTGCCGACGCCGCCCTTTTGGTTTGCGATGCATATAATGCGTGCCATTACTTATATTTCCCAGTATTCCTTAGGATGCTAAACCCATTATTTTGTCGCTTTGATCTAACATATAATTTGGTGTTTGAAAAGAGGATAAAAATGTGGCATTATCTTTGCGTTATGCCACCTATTAAGAAATTTATCGTTATTGGGCTGATGGTCCTGGTCACCCTGGGCAGTCTCATTTCACCAGCGGTTTTCAGTATCACGATCAAAGAAGAAGAAGAGATGTCGCGCAAGATGATGGCGATGATATACAAGCACTTTGACGTTATTGATGACCCCGTGATCGGCCCTTATGTGAACAAAATCGGCAGGCGGATCCTGGCGGCCTTGCCCCAGCAGCCCTTTAAATACCATTTCCATGTGATTAAAGCTGATGTTTACAATGCCTTTGCCACACCGGCCGGCCACATATTTGTTTACACCGGGTTGTTGAATGCCATGCAGGAGGAAGAAGAGCTTGCTGGTATCATGGGGCATGAAATCGCCCATGTTTACTGCCGGCATATTTCTCAGAAGATCGAGCGCTCCAAGAAGCTCAGCATGGCAACCCTGGCCGGGGTGGCCGCCGGCGTTTTAATGGGGCTCGGCGGCGCCGGCGAAGCGGCCGGTGCGGTTACCATGGGTTCAATGGCAGCCGGGCAAACTGCCGAGCTGGCTTACAGTCGCGAAAACGAAATGCAGGCGGATCAGCTCGGTGTTGAATTTCTCACCAAAGCCGATTACAACGCCAGTGGTTTGCTTGAAATTTTGAAGAAAATTCGCAGCAAGTCCTGGTTCGGATCCGATCAGGTTCCCACCTATCTAATGACCCACCCGGCGGTGGAAGACCGGATTGCTTTCATCAGCTCCTGGCTTGAAAGCTACAACGAAAATTTTAAACCAATTCCCCTCGTCAAACCGGAAGATTTTAACCGGGTTCATACCCGCGTGGAGACCCGCTACATCGACGAGCAAACCGCATTGAGCAGCCTTGGGAACGCCGTTGAAAGAAATCCGGAGGATCCCATGGCACATTACCGTTATGGGTTGATTTTGACCAGGGTAGGCAATCTTAAGGAAGCCACCTCCCAGATGCGGACCGCATTGACCAAGAGAGCCTTTGACCCTTATATATTAAGAGATCTTGGCTGGATATATTTCCTCGACGGGAAATACGAGCAGGCTTTAAAAACCATGGGAACCGCCTGCACCATGATTCCCGGGGATCCGGAATGCCAGTTTTATCTGGGGCGCACCCAGATGGAAATGGGCAACCTGGCAGATGCTTCGGACAGGTTTTTAAAAGTGACGCGTGAATTTCCTCAGTACACCGAGGCCTATTATTTCCTGAGTCAAAGCCTGGGAAAGCAGAACCAACTGGGTGATGCGTATTACTATCTTGGTGTTTTCTATCTGCGGAGCAGAGACTACAAAAATGCCACGATTCAGTTGAAACAGGCCTTGAAGCACGCCCCGGATGATGAAAAGCGAAAACAGATTCAAGACTGGTTGGGCCAACTGGATGGTAAAACCGAAAAGGACAAATCCAAAGGGGATGGGTAATCCGGGTTGGCCCGTTAGCCCGTACGCCCGGGGTGCCATGTTCATGGCATGGCCTGCTCTTTACCCCGTCAAATGCCGAACGGGCCCACCGGCCAACCGGCATATGGGCCAACCGCCCTGTCAGCTGCGGTCAAAATGGGAAAAATGCATCGAAAAAGTTCCGCGGCCCTGGGTTGCTGAACGCAGAGTGGTTGAATAACCGAACATTTGTGCCAGGGGAACAGTGGCTTTAAGGACCTGGGAACCCATTTTGTGATCAATGGACTCTATTTTTCCGCCGCGTGCGTTTAAATCGCCAATCACATCGCCCATGAAGGCCTCCGGAACGAATACCTCCACGTCCATGATGGGCTCTAATAAAAACGGTGCGCCTTTCGCCAGGGCCTCCCGGCAAGCCATGGATGCACATACCGTGTAAGCCAGTTCGGTGCTTAATGAATCCTTGTGATTAACGCTGCGGAAGGTGATTTCAACATCTACTACCGGATACCCCATCAGGGCGCCGCTCTCCAGGGATTCCATCGCCCCTTTTTCAACCGCGTCTTTATAAACTTGCGGCAGCTCATCGTTTGAAATTTCAGACCGGAAGCGGGTACCGGATCCTCTGGCAAGCGGTGCTGCCCTTAACGTGACCTCACCATATTGACGCTGTCCGGCAATTTCTTTATCGAAAAGGGCGGGAGCCTCGGCGGGATTTTCGATGGTTTCCCGATAGACGACCTGGGGCTTGCCGACATTGACGTTGGTGTTAAATTCCCGCTGCATACGACTGGTAATAATTTCCAGGTGAAGCTCACCCATCCCCGACAGGATCGTTTGGCCGGTATCTTCATCCTGGCGCACGGTCAAGGTTGGGTCTTCAGCCAAAAATTTTTCCAGAACCGCTTCAACTTTTTCCTGATCGGCGTGGGTCTTGGGCTCTACCGCCACCGAGATAACGGGCTCATATATCTCTATTTTTTCCAGTAAAACAGGATGATCGGCGGCACACAGCGTTTCACCGGTGGCTGAATCTTTCAGCCCGACAACCCCCACAATGCTGCCGGCTCCCACGGTTTCCACCCGCTCGCGCTTGTTGGCGTGCATTTGCAGAATACGCGTCAGTTTCTCCTTTTTCTTCAAAAAGGGATTGTAGAGCTCTTCGCCGACTTTCATTTTTCCGCTGTACACCCTGACAAAGGAAAGTTTGCGGCCCTCAATCATGGATACTTTAAATATCAGAGCTGCCAGGGGAGCGGAATCTTTTGCCGGGCATTCAATGATATCGCCGCTTTCAGGGTGGACGCCCTTTATGGGGGGAACATCGACCGGGCTGGGCAGAAATTCAACAATCGCGTCCAGCAGGGGTTGGATGCCCTTGTTTCTCAAGGCGGATCCGCATAACACGGGGACCAGTTCCAGGCTCACGGTGGCTTTGCGGATGGCTTCCAGAATTTTAGGCGAGTCAATGGGCTCTTCCGACAGATAGGCCTCCATCACGTCATCATCGTATTCTGCGGCGGCTTCTACAATTTTTTCCCGGTATGTTTCAGCTTCCTGGCGGTATTCGTCTGAGATCTCCTCAAGATGATAGCTGGCCCCCAGGCTTTCTTCGTCCCATCTGATCTGTTTCATTTCGATCAGATCAATGATGTCTGTAAAATCCTCGCCCTGGCCGACCGGCAGTTGCAGGATGACCGGATTGGCCTTTAGGCGCTCCCGCATCATATCGACCGTTCCCAGAAAATCGGCTCCTATCCGGTCGAGTTTGTTGATAAAAGCCATTTTGGGAACCCCATACTTGTCCGCCTGCCGCCATACGGTTTCAGACTGGGGTTCGACGCCTTCCACCGCACTGAAAACCCCGATTACGCCATCGAGGACCCGCAGTGAGCGCTCGACTTCAATGGTGAAATCCACATGACCCGGTGTATCGATAATGTGAATTTCGAAATTATCCCACTCACAGGTTGTGACGGCCGATGTTATGGTGATGCCCCGTTCCTGTTCATCAACCATCCAGTCCATAACCGCTTCGCCATCATGGACCTCGCCGATTTTATGGGATCGGCCGGTGTAGTACAGAATTCGCTCCGTCACGGTCGTTTTGCCGGCATCAATGTGAGCGATGATACCGATATTTCTAATGTTATTGATTTTTGATTTCTTTTTCATCGTATTAGCAGCATATCTGCTTTAACCGGTGCCTGCAGGTCAATATGTCCTGCCAGGGTAGTGGTTTGGTTCCCGTCGATTAAGATCTGGACACGCTCAATCTGGGGTACGTTTAAAACCAGGGAATTCACCATTGAATAAATGGTCAGGAGCTCTGATTTGGCCCCCCCGGGATGGTTCTTCCGGACGGCGGCCGACAAATCGATATAGCAGGTGCCGTCAGGGGTAATAAAAAGTGCCTTGAGCCGAGTATCAGCCGGAATTGTTTTCAGTAGACTTTTTTGGGGGCCTTTTATTAATTCTTTAACGATGGCACCGGCTAAGCCTACCGGATCAGCCGGATGAAGGACCACCCGTTGTTCTGCCATTAAAAAATAACTGTTGCGGCCTGCAAAATAGAGGTGGACCGGAGATTTTTGAGTTGGCACCGACATGCCGCCGGGCGGGGGCCCATCTGACCGGTCAGGCCCTGCAGCTGAAACGGTGAATGTCGGTATCGCCATCACCGTCGCACATCCTGCCAGAAGCAAGCCCAGGGCTTTGAAAATTATACGTTTACGGTATGGTGACATGATCAGGATCATCCTGTTTTTAGGAGATCAACCGGTTTTCGAGCGGCAATTCAGCCCAGCCCCAGTCACGAATGTTTATTATAGCACACGCCCATAAAAGCCAATAAAAAAAGGTTAGCTTGATGATACTAACCTTTTTGTTGATTGGTGGAGCTGAGGGGGCTCGAACCCCTGACCTCATGACTGCCAGTCATGCGCTCTCCCAGCTGAGCTACAGCCCCATTTACAAAAAATTTTTTAACAAATGCCAATGAGAGTGTCAATATTTAATTTGTTCAAAATTTTGCTTTAATTTACCATAAAGATATGAGATAAATACTGTTTAGCCCTTATTCTAACTTGAAACCATCTCAAAAGAGGGTGGTGCAGAAAGGAATCAAATGCTCAGTTTAATGCGCAAACATGCAGGCAGTTGGCTGATAAAAGTATTATTAGGCGGGATAGCGGTCACATTTATTTTCTGGGGGGGGTATCAGGCAACCTCCCGACGCTCCGGCAGAGTGGCCAGCGTGAATGGTGAAACCATTACGGCGGAAGAATACCGCCTTGCTTATAAGCGATTAATTGAACAGGTCCAACAAAGATTCGGCAATAATTTGAATGAAGAAATGATCAAAAGCCTGCAGCTGCCCAAACAGGCCATAGACCAGCTCGTGGACCAGAGGCTCATGCGCCAGGCGGCCACCGAGCTGGATTTGCAAGTTTCTGACGATGACCTCTCCCGGTCCATTAGGAGCATCAGCGCATTTCAGACGGCCGGTGTTTTTGATCCGCGTCTCTACAAATTGGTCCTGGACCGCAATAACTTGAGCCCTGAAAGCTTTGAGGTCAGTCAAAGGGATATGCTGCTGATTGAAAAACTTAACGACATCATTGCCGGCAGCGTTAAAGTTTCCGACGATGAGGCGGTTGAGTGGTATAATTGGAACAACGCCATGGTCGATTTGCTGTTTGTGGTATTTGAACCGAATCGCTATCCTGACATCGCTGTTACGGCCCAAGAAATTCAGCAATACTTTGATGGCCGCAAAGACGCCTATAAGACTGAACCGCAATTGAAAGTGCGCTACTTAAAATTTGAGCCACGTAACTACGTTGCCAAAGTTGAGATCTCCGAGGATGAGATTTCCGAATATTACGAAGAGCACCCGGATGAATTTCAGAATCCCAAAACGGTTGAAGCCCGTCATATTCTAATAAAAGTAGGTCAGGATGCGGCTGACGAGGAGGTGGCCAAGGCCAAAGAAAAAATTGAAGGGATATTAAAAAAGGCCCGATCAGGACAGGACTTCGCAGAACTTGCCAAGCAATATTCCGAAGGCCCCAGTAAAGATAAAGGTGGTCTTCTGGGCAGCTTCAGACGCGAAGCAATGGTAAAGCCGTTTGCTGATAAAGCTTTTAGTATGCAAGCAGGAGACATCAGTGACCCGGTTCGAACCCGGTTCGGATGGCATATTATTAAGGTTGAAAAGGTAAATGAAGCCACAGTCTCAACTCTGGCCGATGCCAAGGACCAAATCCGCAAAAAACTGACCGATGAACGCGCTAAACAGCTTGCCTACGACGGGGCCGAATTCGTTTTCGATGCCACCTTTGAGGGTGACAAGTTGGAAGCCGTTGCCGCCGAGAATCAGCATGTGGTCCACTCCACCGATTTTTTTTCAAACCCCGGGGGACCCGCCAAGGGTGTCCAGAATAAAGGGGCCTTTGCCAAGGCAGCCTTTGAATTGCCGGAAGGTGAAATCAGTGAAATCCAGGATTTTGGAGACGGATATTATCTGATGGAAATCATCGAGAGGCGTCCGGCTCAAATTCCCGAATTAGGCGCCGTCGAGGAAAAAGTCAGGGCTGATCTGATTAAGGAGAAAAAAGCTGAGAAAGCAAAAATGGATGCCGAGGCCCTGCTGGCGGCCCTGAAGGACGGCGTCGATATGGCCGCGGCCGTAAAAGAGTTCGATCTCAAAGCCCAAAGCACCGGCTTTTTTAAACGCAATGACTCCATCCCTAACATCGGCTTTGAACGCGGCATTTCAAGCGTTGCCTTTGAATTATCAGCGCAAAACAATCTGCCCCAGGAAGTAATCGATGGCCCCAAAGGGGTTTACGTCATCAAATTTAAAGAAAAAAAAGCACCATCCATGGTTGATTTTGGCAAAGAAAAAGAAGGTATCCAGAATCGATTGCTGCAGCAAAAGAGGTTTAAAACTATTCAAGCATGGCTGGATCAAAGGAAAAAAAGTAGTGAAATAGTCATCGAGGAGGATCTTCTTTAGCTTCAAAACCACTTCTAACGTCCACTCAGGAGGACATGGTGAGCTCTAAGAGACCATCCCGCAGCAAGACAAAAGTTGAATACGCCACAAAAAAATGTCCGGATTGCTATGCCCACCTGCCGCTGTATGCTAAAGAATGCCATGCCTGCAAGGCAAAAGTCGGCGATGTGGATAAGCTGGGATTTGCTGAGAAACCGCCAGACTGGCTGGGTTATCTGGTGGCAGTTGTTTCAATCATCATATTTGTAGTTTTTATGTGGTGGGGTTTTTTTTTGGAATGATCCTTTAAAGAATTGAATAATGACGAATGAAGAATGTCTAATTCCGGAATTCGCTTCGCTCTATCGTTCTTATTTATTTCCCCCTGTGATTGACTGGCCTTAGAAATATTTCAAGCACCCTGGTGGCAGGTTATTTGGAAAAGATTTCTCAAGCTGGCAGCAATCCTTTATTCGTCAATCGTAATTCGACATTTGCCTATCTGGCCAGCATGGCCCGCATCATGTCACCGGCGTTTTCAGAATGGTCGGCGATGGCACCGATGGTTTCGGCTAGTCGGATCATGTGATAGACGGTGACCGGATCGATCTGCATATTCATCACCTTGGACTTGATCCCATCTTCCACCTTATCGGCCTCATGTTCCTGCAGGCGCAGGGTATGGATGATGTCCTTGACCACCCGCCGTTGTTTTTCTGAAAAACTGGTAAAATATTTCCTGGCCTCCGCCACCATGCGGCACATCTCCTCCACCGGATCCAGCACGGCATCTACGAGCAAAAAAAAGTCCTTATGGAGCGCAGTCGGTATGCCGGGCTCAGACCGAAAGGAGATCCAATCCAGCGCCTCCTCAACCGAATCCAGCACTTTGTCCTGTTCGTGAAGGTATCGAAACAGCTCAAATTTATCTACCGGCATCAGGGTTCCCTTGGGCAGGTGTCCGCGAATGCGCCGTTTAATGGCATCCGCCTCACTTTCAAAATCGTCGACATTTTTCCTGAATTCCTCGAAGCTTTCACACTGGTCGGTGATATGACACTCAATGGCCTGCTGGAACGCCCAGGTACATTCTTTGATCTTTTCTGCATGCTCCAGCAATCCCTCAAACGGTGATGCCATAAACATTGAAATAAACGGTATTCGCATAGTGCCCCCTCTTAGTAAAACAACTGCAGCACTTTAAATAAAATCATACTCGTGACGGCCGCTGCAGGGACCGTGAGAACCCAGTAAAGCATTATCTGAAATACGATTCGGAAGTTAACGGCTTCGATGCCGCCCGCCAGGCCGACGCCCAATACACCGCCTACCGCGGCATGGGTTGTGGATACCGGCAGCCCCATTTTGGAAGCCAGCAAGACCGTTGAAGCCGCTGCGAAATCCACTGCAAAACCGCGCGTGTTGGTCAGGGTGGTGATTTTGGTGCCGATGGTATCCATCACGCGGTGGCCGGCCATGCCAATCCCGCAGGCGATGCCGACCCCGCCAAACGCCAGAAGCCAGATCGGTACCGGAACTTTGCCGCCGACCGTGCCGGTGTTTACCAAAAAATAGATGACTGCCAGAGGCCCGATGGCGTTGGCAACATCGTTGGCACCCTGGGCCAGGGCGACGTAACAGGAGGTCCCGATTTGTATTTTGCGAAAAACCTGTTCGGTGCCGTCGTCTTCATCATTGGCGGTAAATCTTCTTATAAGGGCCTTGCCGGCATAGCCGACCAATCCACCCAGGATGAGTGCCACCAGCAGCGCGGTCCAGGTGTCCATGGAAAGGGTTTTGCCAAGTGGCGTTTTAAACAGAAAGGACAGAACCACTACAAAAGCGGCCAGGCCGATAAACACCGGCGACAGCCGCAGCGCCCTGGCAAAGGCGTCCTTTTTAATCATAATCAATTTGACGATGGTTTTAAACATTAAAAAGGAGATGACCAGGCTAAAAACCGGCGATATGATCCAACTCATAACGACGGCGGCCAATTTGGCCCAATTGATGACCGAAAATCCGCCGGCCATGATACCAAAGCCGATCATCGCCCCCACGATGGAGTGGGTGGTTGATACCGGCAATGCTTTCCAGGTGGCAAAGCTGACCCAGAGGGCTGCCGCCAACAGGGCGGACAGCGCCCCGATCAGGGCCACGTGGGGATCCGCTAAAATATCCGTCGAAACGATACCCTTGCGAATGGTATTGGTGACATGCGAGCCGATGAAAACAGCCCCGACAATGTTTAAGATCCCGGCAATAAAAATGGCCTGACGGATCGTGATCGCCTTGGCGCCGACGGCTGATGCCATCGAATTGGCGACATCGTTGGCGCCAATGTTCCAGGCCATGTAGAATCCGAAAATGTAGCCAATTATGAGGATATAATATTCTGGAGTCATTTATCTGGAAACGTTACATCATTAACTCAGTCGAACCGGGGGTGGTCTCAATGGACAACTTTGCGTAGCCAGGATGTTTGCAATCGTTCAGGGGGGACATATCATGGGAACGGCTCCGAATCAATGGATATTTTGGCATATAGGGTCGCAGTGGCAGAGCAATAGTTTGGGTGATTTCAGGCTACGCGTCACTGGTCGGGTCGCTTGTTGCGGGTTGCGTGTTACGCGGTGCGGGGTAAAAACCTGACCGATACCCAGCAACCAGTGGTGAGTGATCTGATAGATGCACTCAAATTCGGATTTGTCCGGTTGTCACCGCGCAAACCGCAACAGAGACCCGAACTTCCCACTACGCACCAGGCAACCCGAAACAAGAGACCCGCATCGAGCATCAGTAAACAGATTACGCCCAGCGCTGCTCCAGGATGTCATCGGGCATCATATCGATAAAGCGCGAGGGACGGTTTAACATCACCCCCACACTGCGGTCATAGATCTGTACCGGGTAGGTAAAATACAATTTTTCCCGGGCCCGGGTGGCGGCAACATACATCAGGCGCAATTCCTCTTCAAGATCATCTTCTTTGTATATGGATTGCGCGGAGGGAAATCGGCCGTCCAGGGCCCAGATAATAAATACGGTGTGCCATTCCAGTCCTTTGGCCGAATGGACGGTGGACAGAACCAGGCGATCCGCTGAGGCTGTTTCGGTGGCAAAGGTATCGCCAACACTGGTATTCGGCGGCTCCAAGGCCATATCGGTTAAAAAATTTTCCAGATTACCATAGCGCTCCATGATGGCCAGCAGCTGTTCCAGATCCTTTTCCCGCTTGGGATGGTCATCATGGCGCTCTTTTAAAATAGGCAGATAGTACCGGATAATGGCCTCCCCCAATTTGGCAACCGACATGGGGGTGCTGTCGATTTCCGAAAAAAGGTCTTTTAGCCGCTTTAATCCTTTAAGAGCACCGGTCGTTGGCTTTACCGTCAGCAGACCGGTGTAACCCGCCCCTTCATTTTTTATGGAATCAAACACTTTCTGGGCGGTGGTGGGTCCAATTTTGTTAACAAGCAGCAAAATCCGGTACCAGCTGATACGGTCATGGGGGTTGGATATGACGCGCAGATGTGCCAGTACATCTTTGATATGGGCGGATTCGACAAACCGGAACCCTCCGACTTTGATGAAGGGCATTTGCTCCCGGTTCAACTCGATTTCAAGATCAAATGAATGAAAACCGGCCCGGAATAGCACCGCAATCTGGTTCAGGGCGACCCCTTGATCCATCAGCTCCCGGATCTTGCGGACGATAAACAAAGACTGGCTGTTTTCATCCCGGGCGCTCACAAGTACAGGCGTAGACCCGCCAGATTTTTGGGTAAACAGGGTTTTGGAATACTTTTCCGTCGCCTGATCGATGATGAGGTTTGTAAGATTCAAAATGGGCTGAACACTGCGATAGTTTTCTTCCAGGGTGATGATGCGGGTATCGGGAAACATCTTCGGAAACTCCATGATGTTTCTGAAATTGGCCCCCCTGAAGGCATAGATACTCTGGGAATCATCTCCAACCACCATAATATTTTGATGAGCGCCGGTCAGTAAATACAAAATTTCAGCCTGAATTTTATTGGTATCCTGGTATTCATCGACCATTATATACTCAAAGGATGAAGATATGCGTTCGCGGATGTCAGGGTGACTTTTTAAAAGCTGTTGCAGGAATACGAGAAGATCATCGAAATCAAGGAGCTGATGTTCCCTTTTATGGCGTTGATAGCCATGGAATAGCTGGCTGATAGCTTCCATATCCGAGGACAAATGCGAATAATCGTCATAGACGACATCTTCAATGGTTGTCATTTTGTTGACTGCCCGGCTGAAGATATTGGCCAGGGTGTGTTTGCGCGGAAATGATCGATGCTTGCTCCCGGCATCGATTTCCTTGCGCAGAATGCTGATTGCGGCTTCCGCATCGACGCGGTCCATTATGGCAAAACCCGGGTTAAGCTCCATATGGGAAGCATATTTTCTCAGGATGCTGTTGCCAAAAGAGTGAAAGGTACCGCCGGCGACTTTGCCGCAGCGGCTATCCAGCAATTCGGTAGCCCGTTCCAACATCTGGTGGGCTGCCTTCCGGGTGAAGGTCAAAAGAAGAATTGAGGATGGTGGAACCCCTTCTTCCACCAGGCGGGCGACCCGATAGGTCAGGGTGCGGGTTTTCCCGCTGCCGGCCCCTGCAATTACGAGCAGCGGCCCCTGGGTGGAAGTGATCGCTTCATACTGCGAGGCATTGAGTTGGGTTTTATACTGAATGCGGAATTTACCGCTGTTGGGAAGCGAAGATTGCTCTGGCATTAGAAGATTTCTCTATGAATTTCTCTATTATTAATACAGGGTGAGTGGCCTTCTTTTCACATTCCCGGTGCTTTGTCAACAGCCGGCATATATCAAGTTTTTCCGAAATTTATTGCACTGAAAGCCCCCTTGAAGGATTACCTCCTTTGGGCGTGCTCCGAGGTTTGGAACCCACTTCTACTCCCCCCCGAGTTGACTTTCAGTTTAAGCTGTCTTACTGTTCGAGAAGATATTACCCGAGAAGAAAATGCTGAAGTAAAAGCCAAGGGAGGAAATACCCATGCCGAAATTACAAAGCCAATTAAAAACGGTTTCCAAATCGTTGGCCGCTCTTTCCAAGCAGGTGGAGCGAATTTCTAAACAAGTCGATAAACTCCAACCTGCCAAAAAGACAGCAGTCAAGCGCAAAGCTGCCCCGGCACGCAAACCTACCGCTAAAAAGACTGCAGCGGCCAAGGGCAAAACCGTGCTGGACACCGTATACGACGCCATAAAGCGAAATAAAAAAGGCGTTACCGTTGTTCAATTGAAGCAAAGAACCAAACTGGACGCAAGGCAGTTGAGCAACGCCCTTTACAAGCTGTCTAAAAAAGGTCAAGTCTACGCCAAATCCCGCGGTCTGTATGTACAAAAGTAATTTCGTTATCCGGATTGCCTGCAGTCATCGATAAAAAAAGCCTTTAGTCCACCAATCTGTGATTTGTGGTTGAAGGCTTTTTTTTAAGGTTCAAAGGTTCCGAAGTTCAAGGATTCAGGGTTTTGGATACTGGTCGCTGGTTTCTGGTCACTGGTAGCTGGTTTCTAGTAGCTGGCGGCTGGTTCCTGGCGTCTGGCTACTGGCGCCAACTGGTATAAGGTAAATGGTGTCAGGTTTCAGGTGTCAGGATAGAGGATTACGAATTGCAGCCTGACACCTGAAACCTTTTTTGCTATCAGCAAATGACCAGTGACAAGTAACCAGTAACCAGAGACCAGCGTCCAGAAGCCAGCAACCAAAGAAATCCCAAATCCCCAATCTCAATTCCCAATTACCTGTTGCCTGTTGTCGATCTATCTGGTATGAAATAAAGCTTATTTTTTTGAAAGGACAGTTTATGGGCAACCAGGCGATCACAACAGATCCCCTCAATAAAATATGGGACTTTTTCACATCGGTGCGGCTGACCATTGTCATTCTTTTAACCCTGGCCGCAACCTCGATAATCGGAACCCTGATTCCGCAAAACCAGGAGCCCGCCGCTTATTTTCAGGCCTTTGGAGGCTCTTTATACCGGCTGTTTGGCATCTTCGGTCTTTTTGACATGTACCATTCCTGGTGGTTTCAGCTCCTGATCGTTTTGCTGACCATCAATATCATCGTTTGCTCCATCGACAGAATATCTGCCAACCGGAAAATATTGTTTGTCAAAAAGCCAACTTTCAGCCTGGCCCGCTTCAGGAATATCAAACGTAAAGAGACGTTTAAAGATGACCGTTCTGCGGATCAGCTTCAAGAGGTCTGCCTGGCGTTTGTCAAGCGGCATTTTCGCCACAATCACATTGAAGCCACCGATGCCGGTTATGCCATCTTTGGTGAAAAAGGACGCTGGACCCGCTTTGGCGTCTATACGGTTCATTTGAGTGTGGTTTTGCTTTTGATCGGGGGATTGATCGGCTCAATTTTTGGCTTTGACGGGTGGGTCAATATCCCGGAGGGCGAAAGCGTCAGCCAGATTCGGTTGCGAAGTCAGGAGCAGGTATTACAACTCGGTTTTGAAATCCGCTGTGATGATTTTGACGTCAGCTTTTACGATACCGGTGCACCCAAAGAATTCCGCTCGAGTTTAACAATCCTGGAGCAGGGACGTGAGGTTGTTAAAAAGGATATCATTGTCAATGATCCGCTGCGTTACAAAGGCGTCAACATGTTTCAGTCCAGTTACGGGCAGCTGCCTTCAGACAAGCTGGTCTTGAGTTTTACCAGTGCGAAAACCGGGATGGTCTACAACCGCAACGCCGGTGTCAATCAACCGGTGACCATTCCTGAAAAACTGGGGACATTTGTTCTCAAGGAATTGCGGCGGTCAGCCAAATTTAGAGGCCATGATATCGGGGAGGCCTATGTCGGCATCCTGACGCGCCCCAACGGAGATCCGGTGGAGGTCATTTTACCGCTGCGCTTTCCCAGTTTTGATAAAATGCGCAAAGGCGAGGTTACGATAGCTGTGGTCGAGCAGGCGCAGCGGTTCTACACCGGGCTCCAGGTGACCCGGGATCCCGGTGTGTGGGTGGTGTATTCAGGATTTATTTTAATGATTATAGGATGTTACATTACATTTTTTATGTCGCATCAGCAAATTTTTGTGGAACTGGCAGCTTCCGATAAAAAAACCGAGGTTACCGTGGCCGGTACAGCCAATAAAAATAAGGCCGCCATGGTAACCAGAATTGAGGCCGCTGCGGCTAAACTTGCCAAATCGGCCCCCGCGGTCTAGCCGCCGACCGGCGCAGCCGTCATTGTTTTGAATATAAGAAAGAGGAAATATAATGAATAGTTCAGGTGTCTTGTCTATAATCACCTTTGTTTACGGCCTGGCGGGGTTTTGCTATATTTTCGCCTGGATATTTAAGAAACAATCCGTCAGCAAGGCGGCCACCTGGGTTGCTCTCATCGGGCTGGCCGGCAATATCATGGGTATCGCCATGCGCTGGGTGGAGTCCTACCAGCTGGGCTTTGGCCATGCGCCTTTGTCCAACCTGTATGAGTCATTGGTATTTTTTGCGGGTACCATTGTTTTAATCTACCTTGTAATCGAGCGTAAGTACGGCAATCGGGTCATCGGTGCCTTTGTGGCCCCCATTGCATTTTTGGCGATGGCCTACGCCTCCCTGTCGCCCAACATCAGCGATCGTATTCAACCGCTGATTCCCGCGTTAAAAAGCAACTGGTTAATCGCCCACGTGATAGCCTGTTTTATTGGATATGGCGCGTTTGCGGTCGCCTTCGGCGTCAGTCTGATGTATTTGGTGAAACAAAAAAGCGCCGATGATACGGGTTCGATGATGAGTCTTCTGCCCGATGCCAACGTCCTTGATGAATTAAACCACCAGTTGGTCATGTTGGGGTTTCTCTTTTTGTCGGTTGGAATTATTACCGGCGCTGTCTGGGCCAACTCCGCATGGGGGAGATACTGGGGTTGGGATCCGAAAGAAACCTGGTCCTTGATCACCTGGTTTGTTTACGCCACCTTGCTGCATGCTCGCCTGATGCGAGGCTGGCGCGGCAAACGCACGGCTCTTCTTTCCATTGGTGGATTTGCGGCGGTGCTGTTTACCTATTTCGGCGTTAATTTGCTGCCTGGACTGCACAGTTACGGATCTTTTTGAGATAGCTTTTAAGCCTGATTTTTGCTTGACAATATTTGGACCAATAAGGTACTAAACCGCAGGTTATTTTCCCGAGGTGGGGAATCAAAATATCATGCTTGTCTATGTAGGCGTGTTTAATTACCAACTTTAGCGCAACGGAGTTTCTATGAGCACAGAGGATAAAGCGAACGAGATTTCCGCAGAAGCTCAGGACCAAGCGTCCCTTACCCCTCCAACAGAACCCGGACAAGGTGCCGGTGGCCCCATTACCCTGTTTTTCATACTCGGGCTGGTGGCCAGCCTGGTGCTCGGATGGGTCATCTTCCCTCAATTACTGTATTCCGAAAAAGCAGCAACCCATTCAATTCAATCATGTCCTGCACAACGAACTGGTTGATGACGGTTGTGAAAGCTGTCATTTTTTCCGGGAAGACGGCACGTATTCGGGGGTACCGAAGCTGGCCCAGTGCATTGACTGCCATGAAGAGGTGCAGGGGGAAAGTGAAGAGGAAGCGAAATTTGTCAACCAGTATGTTCTCAAAGAAAGAGAAGTACCGTGGCTGGTTTATTCCCGGCAACCGGATTGCGTATTTTTTTCCCATGTGGCCCATGTGAAGATGGGCCAGATGGATTGCGTCACCTGCCATGGCCACATTGGCGAGTCAGAGAGCTTAAAGCCCTATGAATCCAATCGGATTTCCGGTTACAGCAGGGATATATGGGGCAAAAACATCGCGGGGATCAAATTTAATTCGTGGGATCGTATGAAAATGGATGATTGCTCCGAATGCCATGTGCGCGAAAACGTCAACCAGGGAAGTGTTCAGACTTTGCGCGGCGGTTGTTTTGTCTGCCACAAGTAGGCCTTGAGAAGCTGAAAATCTCGATAGTTGTTAAGCCCATTGATACCAAAGCCTGACAACGAGTAGGTTAAATAAATACGGGGATGATTCGATGAAAATAGACAGACGCAGTTTCTTATCCTTTGTTATAGGTGGTGCCGCCGGAACGGCCCTTACGCCCTTACCCTGGAAATTGACCGATGATCTTTCCATCTGGTCCCAGAACTGGCCCTGGACACCCGTTCCGCAAAAAGGGGAAACCACCTATGTCAATTCCACCTGCACCCTGTGCCCGGGAGGTTGCGGCATCAGTGTGCGACGGGTTGACGACAGGGTTGTCAAAATAGAGGGTATCAAAGGCCATCCGGTTAACGACGGCGGCGTGTGCACCCTGGGCGCATCAGGGGCCCAGCTGTTGTACGGGCCTACACGGGTGCAGACTCCCAAGAAGAAGGTAAACGGTAAGTGGCGCAGTATTTCCTGGGATGCAGCGCTGGCCGAGATTGTCGATAAGCTGGGTGAATTGAGGTCCAACGGGCAATCGCATTCCCTGGCCTGCATCTGTGATTCGGACCGCGGAACCATGCCGGAATTGCTGAATAGATTTCTAACAGTATACGGTTCTCCCAACTTTATCCGAACACCCTCGATCCAGGACAATTATGAGCTGGCCCTGTATCTGACCCAGGGAATCCGTGCCATGCCGGGATTTGATATACAGGATTCGGACTTTGTTTTAAGCTTCGGCAGTGGATTAATTGAGGGATGGGAATCGCCGGTTTATATGTTCCGCAGCAATAGCGCCCTGAGGGAAAAGGGCGGGCGCCTGGATCAAGTCGAACCGCGCCTTTCCAAGACCGCCGCTAAATCTGACAAATGGATTGCCGTCAATCCCGGCAGCGAGGGCGCCCTGGCCCTGGGCCTGGCCAACATAATTATAAATGAGGGCCTGTTTGACCGGGATTTTGTTGAAAACCGCTCGGCCGGGTTCGCCGAATATAAAAAATTGGTTGCCGATGGTTTTTCACCTGCGATTGTTTCTAAAATGACCGGACTCGATGTCTCCGTCATCGCTGCCCTGGCCAGGGATTTTGCCGCCGCCCGCAAACCGCTCGCTATTTGCGGCCGGGGGGCCGGAAACAGTCCGGGCAGCCTGCAGGATTTTCTGGCGGTTCATATTCTAAACGCGCTGGTCGGCAGCATCAACACAGCCGGCGGTATCGTGGCGGTACCCGAGCCGGACTACATCAATTGGCCCGATGCCGAAATGGATGCGGTTGCCTCCAGGGGCATGCAGCAGCCACGCGCTGACGGTGCCGGCAGCGGGAAATTTATATCGACCCGTTACCTGTTGAATCGATTGCCGGAAATACTGAATTCCGGCCAGGATTCACCGGTCCAGGTGCTTTTTGTCTCTGGCGCCAATCCACTGTATAGCATGGCCGATACCGAGGCGGTTGCCAAAGCCTTTGACAAGATACCGCTGGTGGTCAGTTTTTCGTCCTACATGGACGAAACTGCGGCCAAAGCAGATTTGATTTTGCCCAATCATGTATTTCTCGAGCGTTACGAGGACGTGCCTTTTGCCCGGGGATTGCCCCGACCCTTTATTGGGCTTGTTCAACCGGTGGTGGAGCCGCTTTACAACACCAGGCATACCGGTGACGTTGTTATTCAACTGGCCCAGAAACTGGGGGGTACCGTGGCCGAAGCCTTTGCCTGGGATTCATACGCTGCCTGCCTGGAGGAGTCCCTGGCGGATAAATGGGACACCTTGCTCGAAGAGGGGTTTTGGGTTGATTCCGAATTTTCGTCCAGCGCTCAAACCCAGGAGTTTGAAACCGATTCATCCAAATTTGAATTCAGCAACAGCGATATCAATGCATTGCCCGTCTATCATTCGGTGCGCGTCTCCGGTGATGAGTCTTTTTACCCGCTGCTGCTGGTACCCTACGATACCATGCGGCTTGCCTGCGGCTATATCGGATCGCCGCCCTTTCTCGTAAAATCGCTTGAGGATACGGTTTTAATGGGCAACGACGTGCTGGTAGAGATCAATCCGGCGACGGCCAAAAAGCTGGGTCTGTCGGATCGAAAATATGCCACCCTGACCACCCCCCTGGGCAAGGCGAAAGTTAAAATTTACTTTTTTGACGGTATCATGCCGGGCGTTATCGCTATCCCCCGGGGACTGGGGCACACGGCCTTTGATAAATTTCTGGCCGGCAAAGGTGTCAATTACAATACCCTGAGCGAACCGCTGGAAGACACGGCCACCGGCCTTGATGCGGCCTGGGGCGTTCGGGCCAAACTCAGCAAAGCTTAGATCTATTAGATATTGTTTCGCCTGCTTCCAGCTCGTAGAGCCTGCAGCCCGGAGAGAGGCGGTTATATCGGCAATAGTAAAAAGAAAATAATCAATTACATGGGGTTCTGATGAAATTTGAAAATGCCAAAAAGTTCGGAATGGTCATTGATCTGGATAAATGTACCGGATGCGGAACTTGCACGGTTGCCTGTATGGCAGAAAACAATGTGCCTTTTCGAGAAGATGACACAGACAAACTGCTCAGCGTTGCCTGGATGCGGGTCTATCGCTTAACCAACGGCAAAGCCTTTCCGGATACCGAAGAATGTTATTTGCCCCGACCCTGCCAGCATTGCGAAGGTAGCCACGGTCACTCGCCCTGTGTGTCTGTTTGTCCGGCAACGGCCACGGACTACGATATGGATACCGGCATCGTCAGCCAGATTTACACCCGCTGTTTTGGCTGCCGCTATTGCATGGCGGCCTGCCCCTTTCATGTCCGCCAATTCAACTGGTGGGACCCGGTCTGGCCGGATGGAATGGAAAAATCCCTGAATCCCAATGTTTCCGTTCGCATGCGCGGCGTTGTTGAAAAATGCAGTTTTTGTATCCATCGCTACCAGGGGGCCAAGGAAAAGGCCTATATGGAAGGGCGGCGGGAACTGGCGGAAAACGAGTATCAGACCGCCTGCACCCAGGCCTGTCCGGCGGGGGCCATCACCTTCGGCGATCTGAACAACCCGGACCACGCCGTGCATAAAATTGCCCAGCCCGACAACCGGCACGGCGGCAAACCGAAAAACCCTAAGGCCTTCCGATTGTTGGAAAGATTGGGCGTCAACACCAAGGTTTACTACCTTTCCAGCCGTGAATGGGTTCGACGGGCCGGCGACAATTATCTCAAAGAAGAAGGTAAGCTTAAACATTCATAACCCGATTTAATTAGGAGCACTGAACTTATGGATTCTGCATTAATTCCCCAAGGAGTTAAACGCTGTCCGACCTGGCAATTTTTACTGTGGATCGGAGCCGTCAGTGTTGTATTGTTGTGGGGTGTCCTGGCCATGGTGCTGGTGTATTTCAAGGGTCTGAACCAAACCAACATGAACAACGCCTATGGGTTTGCCCTGTGGATCTGGGCTGACCTTGGAATCATTGCCCTGGGCGGCGGCGCCTTTTTCACCGGGTTTTTACGTTACATTGCCGGTAAAGATGAATTGAAGAACATCGTCAATTTTGCCGTCCTCGTCGGGTTTTACTGCTATGTATCGGCCCTGATGATTTTAGGGTTCGATATCGGACAGCCTTTGCGGGGCTGGTTTATATTCTGGCACGCCAATGTTCACTCCATGCTTACCGAAGTGGCCTTCTGCCTGACCTGCTACCTGGGTGTTCTGACCATTGAGTACGTTCCCATGATACTGGAAAATCGTCAGATCGATAGAGTGCCATTTTTCCACAATTTAAGCCACAATATGCACGAAATCATGGCCGTGTTTGCCGCCACCGGTGCCTTTCTGTCCTTTTTTCACCAGGGGTCGCTGGGCGGTGTCCCCGGCGTGCTGTTCGGCCGGCCCTTTGGATTTCGGGAAGGTATTTTTGTCTGGCCCTGGACTTTCTTTTTATTCACCTGGTCGGCGGCCGCCTGTGGTCCGTGCTTTACTATTTTGATTACCAAAATCACGGAAACCGCCGCCCGCAAAAAACTGGTCAAAGACAATGTCATCGAATTGCTGGCCAAAATCTCCGGCTGGATGCTGGCCACCTATATCACGGCCAAGATTATCGATACCATTTACTGGGCCACGGTAACGGCGCCCTCAAAAGGCGTCGTTTTTCTGGACTTTTATACCAATAACCCGGGTTCCTGGTACGGACTGTGGATCCTGATCGCGGAAATCGGGCTGTGCGGTATTGTTCCGGCCGCGATTCTGATCACCGATAAGGGCCGCAAAACCCAGGCCACGTTGTGGCTGGCCGTCATATTGGCGGTGGTGGGGGTTTGCCTCAATCGTTGGGTCATGGTTCTGCAGGTGTTGGCCGTTCCAGTATTGACATTTGAAACTTGGGCCCTGTACTGGCCCAGCTGGCAGGAGGTCGCCACCACCCTGCTGCCCGTGGCACTGGGTACGATTGCGATATCGATCTCATATCGCTATCTGCCGATATTTCCCCAGGAACTGGAGTTAAATCCGCCGGATTCACCCGTGGCTGAAGTGGCCGAAGCGGAACCGGAAGCACCAGCAGAAGAGCCGGGGGAGGCTCCGGATGGGGATTTAGAACCAGCTGAAGCCTAGCAAGCGATTGCGGATTTAAGAAAAGCGATAATATTGAATTTTATTTTAATTTTGAGCTTATCCTGGAAATAGGAGGAAAACTTAATGTTTCCATTTAATTTTGAATGGATTTGGGATGCGGGACATATGCTATTCATGGGCGGACTGTGGTATGCTCTGTCAATTATGGGATTGGGGCTGACCTATTGCATTATCAAAGCCGCCTATGACAGTTTTTATGGGCATGGGGCGGATCATCACTAAATCCATGACATCATTTACGCCAAAAGCGCTTGTCCCGGAACAACTCTGGGAAGGGCGCTTTTTTTTTGAATATTCTATTTTAAGAGGAATCCCATGGATAAAATTATTGTCGAAGGGGGCCGCAGGCTTAAGGGTGAGGTGCCCATCAGCGGGGCGAAGAATGCCGCTTTGCCGATTCTAATATCTTGCCTTCTCAATGACGGCATCAATACCCTGTCCAATGTGCCACTTTTGCAGGATATACATAGCACTGCATTACTGCTGGAAAATCTGGGGGCCAAGGTTGAAACCCGGGCTGATACGGTTCGCATCGATGCCGGTGGCCCGATCCAGCATGAGGCCGAATATGATCTGGTGCGAAAAATGCGGGCTTCCGTATTGGTCCTTGGACCGCTGGTGGCCAGATTGGGCAAGGCCCGGGTATCATTACCGGGGGGGTGTGCGATCGGGGCACGACCTATAAATTTACATTTAAAAGGCCTGGCGGCCCTGGGCGCCTCAATAGAATTGAAGCACGGTTATGTGGAGGCATCTGCCGGTCGTTTAAAAGGCGCCGATATCTATTTTGACGTGGTCACGGTGACGGGGACCGAAAATCTGATGATGGCGGCCACACTGGCCAAGGGCACCACTGTATTGCGCAATGCTGCCCGTGAACCTGAAATTGTGGCCCTGGCCGACACCTTAATTAATATGGGGGCCGATATCCAGGGGGCTGGTACTGCGGTTATCACCATCAATGGGGTCTCATCGTTAAAACCGGTTGAGGCCACGATCATTCCGGACCGGATCGAAGCGGGCACGTTTATGATGGCCGCTGTCCTGACCAGGGGCAGTATCTCTATATTAAATTCAGAGCCCGATCATCTGGGGGCCCTTATAGACAAATTGCGGCTTACCGGGGCTGATATCGAAGTTGACGGAAAAACCGTTCATGTCAGTCATAACGCTGAGATCCAAAGTGTCGATATTAAAACCCAACCCTATCCGGGGTTTCCTACCGATATGCAGGCCCAATTCATGGTGCTGATGAGTATCGCCAATGGCACCAGCATGATTTCTGAAACCATTTTCGAAAATCGTTTTATTCACGTCAGCGAACTGAAACGGATGGGTGCCGATGTTCAGGTATCCGGCAACATCGCCATCGTCAAAGGTGCCCCCAAATTATCAGCTGCCCCGGTGATGGCCACCGATCTGAGGGCCAGCGCCTCTCTTATCCTTGCCGGTCTGGTTGCCGAAGGTACCACCGAAGTCAGTCGCGTCTATCATTTGGATCGGGGTTATCAGTCACTCGAAAAGAAGTTTGCCGATTTGGGTGCCGCCATCATGCGGGTGAAATAGTATCCCAATGAATGACCGTGTTTATTTTAGACCTCTGATACCGTTGCTGATATCATTGATGGGCGGCATCCTGCTGGGGAGCCGGTTAGCGGGGTTTGCAACCGGTTTCGGTATACTGGCAGTTGTTGGCGGCGGATTCAGTCTGATGTGTCTTTATCGCCGCAAGTCGGCCTTTTTCATGCCGGTTTTGCTCTTTGCCGCCGTGGGCTACCTGTCTATCCAACCCTGGCTGTCTCCCCGGATTCAAAACAATCATATCCAAAAATATGCGGACACCGGCCATTGGGATATCCTCGGGCAAATCGACAATCAACCCTGGCAAATTGGAAACCGCACCAGATTTGATATGCGGGTTGCATCTTTGGACGCAGGTCATCATACCCATGCGGTTTCCGGTTTGCTGCGTGTGACCGTCGTGGGAGACCTTCCGGATATCAATGTCGGGGATAAAATCCGATTTAAAACCCGGATGCGATCAATTACAAATTTTAAAAACCCCGGCGGCTTTGACTATAAGCGGCATATGGCTTTCAAGGGCATTTTGGCCACGGCCTACGTTAGAGGCGACAAAATAAGGGTTGTGGAAAATTCACCGCCGTCTATTGTTTTTCAAACGATAAATCGGGTGCGCAACACATTTGCCGATCTGGTTGAAAATTCCGGAACCCCTGAGGTCCAGGGGGTGTTAAAGGCGCTGATTATAGGAGACCGTACCCAAATATCTGATACCACCCGGCAACAGTTTAATCGAGCCGGGGTCGCTCACCTGCTTGCCATATCCGGGCTTCATATCGGAATTGTGGCAACGGTGGCTTTTACCCTTTTAAACTGGCTGATGGGGTGGATCAAACCCCTTTTGTGGCGCGCATGGACCCGTAAATCGGCTGCCCTGCTATCACTGATGCCGGTGGTTGCCTATGGCGTGGTAGCCGGATTCTCACCATCTACCCAGCGGGCCGTATTAATGGTCACTGTTTTTTTAATGACCTTTTTGCTGGCCCAAGAGCAGGATTCTGTGAACACATTGGCCCTGGCTGCCCTGGTGATACTGATTGTCGATCCGCCCTCGCTTTTTTCCATTTCTTTTCAGCTTTCCTTTGTCACCGTATTCGCAATCATTTATGGATTTGCGGCCATCCAAAATGTCAGTTTCCTGCAAATGGTCAGGAAAAAAAGTAACTGGCAAATGCGTTTAGCTGTCAGGCTGGTTACCTTTTTTCTGGTTTCTTTTTTTGCCATCTGCGGCAGTTTGCCACTGGTAGCATTTTATTTTAATCAGATTTCTCTGGTGGGACTGGCTGCTAATTTTCTGGTGGTTCCGCTGGTCGGATTTATCACCATTCCCTTTGGCCTGCTATCCTTTTTTATATCACCATTGAGCACGACCCTGGCGGCCTGGTGCCTAAAAGCCGGCGCCGTTTCACTGGCAGGTGCACTTGATATCGTTAGATTTTTTGCGGATTTACCCTTTGCGGCGGTCACAACGATCACCCCCGGCCTGCTGGAAATTATCTGCTATTATACTCTGGGATGGGCGCTTTTAAATATGTTCCGCCCGCCACCGGTTGGCGGTCCGCAATCCCAGACGGCCTCCACCTCCTTATTAGATGGCAATGGCCCCAGGCTTGATGCTGCGCTCCCCGCTAACACTTTAAATTTAAACAGAATTTTGAGGATGGATGCGGGAAATCGGATCGGAGGGGCATATTCCAAAAAATTGCCCCAGATGGTGGCGATATTGACTTTGCTCATCCTGGGCGCCGATAGTGGCTACTGGCTTTATCAGCGATTCTGGCATTCGGACCTCAGGGTCACGGTCATCGATGTTGGCGATGGCAGCGCTGCCCTGCTCGAAATTCCCGGGGGATATACCATCATGATCGACGGTGGTGGATTTTCCGATAATTCCAGTTTTGATGTGGGATCAAGAATTATTGCGCCGCTTTTGTGGAAAAAGAAAATTAAAACAGTCGACCTGCTGGTTCTTTCACACCCCAACAGCGATCACCTTAACGGATTAATCTACCTGGCCGATCATTTTAATGTCAAAACCCTGTGGACCAATGACGAGCCGCGCCCTACCATGGGGTACCAACAGCTGATGAAAGTTTGTGCCAGGCGGGGGATTTTTACGCCGGCCTACGCTCGCATGGAGCGCGAACACCTGATCAACGGTGTTCAACTGGATATTTTGTATCCGCCCCAGGATTTCATGGACCACAAAAAATCGGATAAATGGCGCAGCACCAACAACAATTCCCTGGTTGTAAAAGTGTCTTACGGTGAGGCATCTTTTCTGTTTACCGGTGATATCATGGCGCCGGCGGAACGAGAGCTGGTTGACCTTGCCGGTGGCCGGTTAGCCAGCAGGGTTTTAATTGCTCCCCACCATGGCAGCCGCTCGTCCAGCAGCCAGCAACTTTTACATGCAGTTGAGCCGGAGGTGATTATTATATCCTGCAGCCGCAACGGTCGGTTTAATTTTCCCCATCCTGAGATTTTAGAAAGGTACAAGGATCTGGGGGGCAGTCTTTTTCGCACCGATCTCAATGGGGCTGTTCGTCTGTCGACCGATGGGCAGCTGATGCGTATAGATTCGGTTAACCCCAACCCTGATAAACCGTAAACACAAAGAAAAAACTAAAGGCTAAACATAAAAGGCCGAAAACACTTATAGAAATAAAAATATGAGGGGTTTTTATTTAATACTGACAATAGCATTGATTCACTGCCGTATGTGTATAAAAAATTAAAAAAGAAGAAATAAAATGGATGCAGAAAGTATCGAAATATTATCAGATGCCATTAAGGAATATTTTGGCAATTATGAGCTTGAAGAGCTTTGCGGCCGGTTTAACATTGAAATCGACCATCTGGGCGTCAATCCCAATCACGAAAAACTCGTCACCGGATTGATGGCGGATACATCCCGCGAAAACCACCGCAGATTTCTCGAAGATATCCTGTCGAAACTGTTGCGCCGCTGCGAAGATCGGATTTTAAACACCACCTGGGAGGTCAACGTCTTTGACGAGCACATGCTTCCCCAGCTAAAAAAGTTGCAGAGCATCATCATCGGCCACCAGAAGTCCACCATAGGGTCCAAATCCGCCAATCGGTTTATTAAAGAACAAAGCCAGCTTATCAAGCTTTTGGGCAGTGCTAAAACGCCCCTGACGATTCTTGACACCGAAATCGGTCTGGCCACCTTTGATAGTATCCAGCTGGTCAAAACCCCGGTGCGACTGCTCATCGGCCAGAGCCAGCAGGACATAGCGACCAATCTTGACGGGAAGCTGATCCATTTGCGCAAGCAAGGCCGGGATATCGAGGTTCGTCACCACTTGAAGCTGAATGATCGATTTATTATTTTCAATGGGCGCTGCTGGATGGCAAGCTGCTCTCTGCCGGAGGTGGGGCAGGTAACGTTAAGTTTGATTGAATGCGTGGACACCAAGCCGGTAGTGGTCAAGGAGATTGGCCGCAAATGGCGGGAAGCCAAAGTGTATCATAATTAGAAGTGGTTTCTAAAATAGCTGATAGCTCATGGCTCATAGCTGATAGTCTAAATGATTTAAATCCTTTTTACTATGAGCTACGGGCCATGAGCTATTTTTTGTGAGCATTTCAAAGAAACTTGCTACTCAGTATTGGGGCATTAAATGAGGTTTTCGATTAAACCTAATCTAACGCTGCGAGCACCTCATAGCCCTGCTTCTCCAGGGCTTTTTTGATACCAGCCGTTTTGCACGCCGCAAGCCTGCAATAGTAGACACGTTCACCGGCTGGCTCGCCTGTCATGCTGACATTGATGATATCCGCGCCTTTATCATTTATTATCTGCAGCGCTTTTTTGAATCCCCCCGGTTGATCGCCAACGACCACATCGATGCGGGATGTGGATTTGAGAATTCCCATCATGTCAATAAAGGTTCTCAAAATATCCGTGGCGGTAATAATTCCCACCAGTTTGCGGTTGTCTACCACCGGCATGCCGCCTATTTTATGCTTGTAAATGAGCTGGGCGGCAACTTCAACATCATCTTCCGGGCGGACCATGATGGGTTCTTTTATCATCAAATCCTGTAAATTCAAATCTCCCAGCATCGATGGGATCAATCCTTGCTTTAAATCAGCCAGCGTTAAAAAGCCCTCTAGTGAATTTTCTTCCGATACCACCGGCAGATGACGGATTGAATTGATCTTCATCAGCTCGATGGCGTCACTGATGGATGCATGGGCAGATATGGTTATGGGGTTGGATACCATCAAGGCTTTTATTTTCATAGCACTTCCCCTATCGTAGAATGACGATTGACAAATGAATATTGAATAATGAAGGAATTCTATCGATTTATAAAATTAACCCCAAAATACTAATAGGAGTGATGTTTCGAATCGAAAGCTGGCGAGCACGATACTGGAAATTATCCAGCTGTTGGCATAAAAAGTCAAGGGGTGAATTGGACGAGAGTCATTTGCCAATCGTCAATCGTCATTCCATAGGTTTGTCATTCCTTGGCCTTGCGGGGAATATAGCTGCACAGTGGCTCTTCCGCTAGATAGTCGCCGGTGGCCTCGTAAGCCCTTGCGCGGCAGCCGCCGCACACTTTATTAAACTCGCAGGGATTGCACTTGCCCGTGAGTTTGTCATAATCGCGCAGATTCGTTAATACTTCGGAGTTTTTCCAGATGTCGCCAAAGGATTGTTGCCGCACATTGCCGCAGTCAGCGGTCAGAAATCCGCAGGGTTGAACATCGCCACGATGGGAGACAAAGCAGAACCCGATGCCGCCCAGGCACCCACGGGTGACCGCGTCCAGTCCATGGGTTTTAAAGGATATCGACTTGCCCTCTTTTGCAGCTCTTTGCCTGAGGATGCGGTAGTAGTGCGGGGCACAGGTGGCTTTGAGCTCCAGCGGGGTTTTATCCCGCTGGTCATAAAACCAGTTCAGGGTTTCTTCATACTCGGCGGCGTTAATTGCGGTGTCGACAATATATTTTCCGCGACCGGTGGGAACCAGCAAAAAAATGTGATGGGCGACAGCTCCCTGGTCGACTGCCAGTTGCTGGATTTTGGGGATCTGATCCAGGTTTGTTTTGGTAATGGTCGTGTTCACCTGAAAGTCCAACCCGATTTTGCGGGCAATTTTCATGGCATTCAAGGCGCCGTCATAAGCACCGTCCACCTTTCTGAACTTATCGTGGCTCTCCCGGGTGGCCCCGTCCAGGCTGATGCTGATGCGCTTGATGCCGGAATCCACCAGTTTTTGGGCGATGGGTTCGGTCACAAGGGTCCCGTTGGGTGCCATGACCATTCTCAGGCCTTTTTGGGTGCCGTAGGCGGCGATGTCAAAAATATCGTCACGCAGCAGGGGTTCGCCACCCGTCAATATGATGATGGGTTTGGCGATCTCTGCGATCTGGTCCAGCAGCCGAAAGGCTTCGGCAGTGTCCAGTTCTCCTCTGTGAGGTCCGGTGGTGGCCGATGCCCGGCAATGAACACAGTCAAGATTACAATTGCGGGTGGTCTCCCAGGCAACCAGGCGCAGGGTTGATTCCCCGTCTTTTTTATGGGGGTGAGAGGCGTGGTCATTGGGTTTTGTGTGTTGGTGTTTCATATTGATATTGTTTCCTAAAAGATTAACATCGAATCAACATCGAATAATGTATTCTGTCAATTTAAAAAATACTGAACAACCCACAACTTCAGCGTGATTCGCTTGTTTTAAAATAGATAAAGCGCAGCGTCATCGATATTGGACGTTCGATGTTGGGCGTTCGATGTTCGACGTTCAATCTGCTCGCTGTTTTATACCCTTGAAGTTTTATGTGAGTGTTCAGCTGCCATAAAACCATATCAATCAAGATTGCAAGGCCTGGGCTGCTTCAATGGCAAAATATGTCAGGATCATATCGGCGCCGGCGCGTTTGATGGCCGTCAGGGTTTCCATCATTACTTTCGATCCGTCAATCCAGCCCATTTTTTCGGCGGCCTTAATCATGGAGAACTCACCGCTGACATTGTAGGCGGCTACCGGAAGATCGATTTCTTCGCGCACCCGACAGATGATATCCAGATAGGCCAGGGCGGGTTTGACCATGATAATGTCCGCACCCTCCTCAACATCCATGGTGACCTCACGAATGGCTTCCAAAGCATTGGCCGGGTCCATTTGATACGTCCTGCGATCACCAAATTTGGGAGCCGAATCCGCGGCACTGCGAAAGGGCCCGTAATATGCGGAACAATATTTTGCGGCATAGGACATAATGGGAATCCGGCTGAAGTTGTTTTCATCAAGGATCTCGCGAATTTCACCCACCCGGCCATCCATCATGTCCGACGGGGCGACTATGTCGGCCCCGGCCTTGGCATGGGAAAGGGCGGTGCGGGCGATCAAATCCAGGCTGGCGTCATTATCGATGGTGTCGCCTTCGACCACGCCGCAATGCCCATGATCTGTGTACTGGCAGAGGCAAACATCGGTGATAACAGCCAGTTCCGGAAATTTATCTTTGACCGCTCTGGTTGCTTTTTGAACGATACCGTCCTGGGCGTAGGCCTGGGTGCCCAGTGAATCTTTTTTATCGGGGACCCCAAAAAGAACGATGGCTGGGATCCCCAAATCATAAGCTTCTTTGGCTGTTTTAAGCAGGTTGTCGACGGACAGTTGAAAATGGCCCGGCATCGACGAAATCGGGTTCCGGGTATCCCGGCCGCCAATTGCAAATAGCGGTAGGATGAGATCGTTGACAGATAAACTGGTTTCACGGATCATGCGCCGCAAGGCTTCCGAGTGCCGCAGCCGTCTGGGTCTATAGTCCGGGAATAACATAAAGATGCCTTTCTTGTTTTCAGGTGACGATATAAGAATGACATTTTGCTCTATTGTTAATTTAATTGCCACATATAATCCGGACAATGCCTAAAATGCGCTAAAATGCCTAAATGCCTAAAATTGTGGAGTCGCTGCGCTCCGTCTTTTTATATAAAACCGACAGAATTCCTCAACTTTAGGCATTTTAGCGCATTTTAGGCATTTAGGCATTCTTCCACTACCTGAATCGAGGACTCTTAAAGTCGACAAATCTATCTAATGAGGTCCTATTCACAACTGGTGGTACCATAGGCCAAAGCAATCTCCTCATCCGTCAGATAGCAGGCCGGATCAGGTGCCCAAACATCGCCGCTGACCGCTTCCGCGCGCACCCTGAAGTTTCCCCCGCACACATCCAGCCAATTGCAGGTGGCGCAGCGTCCTTTGACATGTTTTTTCTTTTCTTTCAGCTTGCCCAACAGCGGCTCGGAAGTGTCCATCCAGATTTTTGAAAAGGGCCGGTCTTTAACATTGCCAAAGCTGTAATGGCGCCAGAATTGATCGGCATAAACCTCACCATCCCAGCTGACGCATCCAATCCCCCGACCGGAATTGTTGCCTTCATTCCATTTTAGCAGCTCCAAAACCTCTTTTGCCCGTTCCGGATCTTCTTTCAACAACCTGAGATAAATATAGGGGCCGTCGGCGTGGTTATCCACCGTCAGCACTTCCTTGGGCTTGCCGGCCGCATGCAACCGCTTGGTTTCATCTATGATGAGATCAAGGGCTGCCCGGGTCTCTTCGTGGCTCAAATCCTGTTTTACCAACTCGGATCCGCGCCCGGCATAGACGAGATGGTAAAAACACACCCGGGGGATGTCCATTTCTTCGAGAAGTTGGAAAATCTTGGGGATCTCCATGACATTGAATTTGTTGACTGTAAAGCGCAACCCGACTTTGATGCCGGCATCCTGACTGTTTTTAATCCCTTCCAGGGCCGAGCGAAATGCGCCGCTAACGCCCCTGAAGCGATCGTTGATTTCCTTCATTCCGTCGAGGCTGATGCCGACATAGGACAGCCCGATCTCTTTTAAGGTGCGTGCCATTTTGGGGGTGATCAAGGTGCCGTTGGTGGATATGACCGCCCGCATGCCTTTTTCTACGGCATAGGCTGCCAGTTGAGGCAGGTCTTTGCGGACCAGGGGTTCCCCGCCCGAAAACAGCATGACCGGAGAGCCGAAGGCAGCAAGGTCGTCAATTAATTCCTTGCCCTGGTCGGTGGTCAATTCATTGTCAAAGGGGATATCTTTGGCATGCGCATAACAGTGAACGCACTTTAAATTGCACCGCCGCGTTATATTCCAGACAACCACGGGGCGCTTGTCTTCACTAAATTGCAGGAGGTGCGAGGGCAACTTAGCGGAATCACGTCCATAGCGCAGAGCGTCGGATGGCTCTACCGTTCCGCAATATAGCTTTGATATTCCGATCATGATATTTGATTTATCTCCTTTGGATTAAATTGGGCAGAACATCCGGATAGATTTTTCCCTGAATGGGCCTCCGACCGGTGCTGCTGTCGGAGGCGGGCCCTTAAGATCGTTAAATTTGGTCCCGGATCAATTCGCTGACATACCCTTCCGGATCCAACAGGGCTTGTCGCGTAATGAAAAATCGGTTGCGGTTGGTTTTCTCGCGGGCCAGCTTGAGGCCGTGCTGAAAGTCCTGATCTATTTTCTCATTGACATCTTTGAACTCGAAGGGGGACTCTATCAGCTTCTCTATGATAAAATCAATGGCGTCTTCTTCAAGCACAATGTTAATATCATGGTTTTTAAAAAAGGTCAGTTCAATTTTTTTGACTTCATCATAATGGGATTTAATTTTTTTAATCACCCTGCTGATGTCCAGCGTGTTTTTAGTGTAGCAGGCGGCAACAATGTCGATTCGGGACGGTGTCATTGTCAGGTTGTATTTTTCGGCCATGCTTTTTTGATTATCTTTGAGGTAATTTTTTATACTTTCTTTTTCCTGCTGCATCAGGCGGTCAAAACGCTGGTGGGTTGCCTGTTTTTTGGATTCAGCCGTGATGGTTTTTAGAAAAGCTGCCGGATGGTCGACAATAGCTTTGGTGGCGGGGAATTTGCTTATGCCGGACGAAGGCAGCTTTCTTTCGAAATCAAGCAACGCTTTTTCAACAGCGCTGACCAGTCCCCGGGCTCCGGTATTTTCGGCAAACGCATGCTTGGCCAGCATACGCAGTAACTGATCTTCAAACTTGACTTCAATGTCATAGGCCGCGAAATCAAGCTTTTTGCCCAGAACGATGGGGTTGTTGGGGTTTTTTAAAATCTGGTAAAGATCGTCTTCAGTTAAATGTTCAAAAACCGCTCGCACCGGCAGGCGGCCGACAAATTCAGACTCAAAGCCGAATGCGATCAAATCCTCTGATCTTACGTGTTGCAAAATATCAAGCTGTTCAGCGGATTTACGAATTCGCGCCCCGAATCCGATACCCTGTTTAGACAGACGCTTTTCGATGATCGGTGCCAGATCGGTGAACGCCCCGCTCATGATGAATAGGATGTTGCCGGTGTTGACGGACCGTTTGTCCCGCTTACCGGTTTTACGGAATTGGTCGATTTCCTGGATCATTGAAATGGGGTCGTGGGGCACCTTTAAATCGACTTCGGTTTCCTCCATGGGTTTGAGTAGCGCTCGTTGTACGCCGGTGCGTGATACATCCGCACCAATCAAATTGCGGCTGGATGCGATTTTGTCGATTTCGTCGATATAGACGATTCCAAACTGGGCCAGTTCGATGTCATCGTCTGCTTCCCGCACCAGATCCCGTACGAGATCCTCCACATCTCCACCGACATAACCGGTCTCGCTAAATTTGGTGGCATCGCCCTTGACAAAGGGGACACCGATCTTGTCGGCAATCAATTTTATTATGTACGTCTTGCCGACACCGGTCGGGCCGACCATCAGGACATTGTTCTTGATACTGCCGACCATGTGGTCGATGGGATCATCGGATTCCAGGCTGCGTTGGATGCGGTTGAAGTGGGTGCATATTTTAGTCGCCAGTACGGCCTTCGCGTTATCCTGTTTGATGACGTATTGATCCAGGTAGGCAATGAGCTCCTCGGGTTTTAAATCAAAGTTGATTTTTTTGCCTGATTTGCCGGCTTCCTTGGTTTGGTCCAGGGCTGCTTCCCGGGTCATCACCATGGGGGATACAATTTTAACGTTTTCACCAAACTTTTTGGCCAAAAACTCACTGATCTCTTTTTCCAACTCTTTGGGGTTGGGTATCTTTTCGTTGTGATCTTTCATAGAATCAAAATATAAACATAACTTTCAGGAAATGCAACCTTGGCGCGTTTACCGTGGGGATAATTTCAAGGGAACAGGGGCGGGTGGGGTATTTTATCTGAGAACTAGCTTCTAATCGTTGGATGTTATCAGCTTGAGACCGTTTTTTTCCAATATTTTTACTGCTTTTAAATTGTCTGAAAAACGGAACACCATCATGGCAATTCCGGGTGATTCGCTGGCTGCCGTATAGGAGTATTCTATTTGAATATCGCCTTTTTCCAGCAGGTTAAGCATTCTGCTTAATCCACCGGGTTTGTCATCGGTTTCAATCAGCACGACATCGTTAACCACGGCTGTCAATTTTTCCTGCTGCAAAATTTCGATTGCCTTCTCCGGTTCGGATACCACCATTCTTAATTTACAAAACCCGTCGCCGTTATCAACCAGGCAATGGGCGCGAATATTCACCCCGCCGCCGCTTAAATAAGAAATAACTTTGCTCAAATGCGATACGGAATTTCCGGTTAATACGGTTAATTGCTTAAAGGTCATGATGACTCCCGGGCTTCGGTGGGGTTAAGGCCCCCGATTGACAGCGGCTTATGAACCATCGGTGGAAAGCTGTCAAATTATTATTAATTTTAGCAGGTTATATTCTGTTTTCCTGCCTTAATTTTCTGTGATTGTCAAGCACATTCTTGCCGCACAAATACCGCCGGGGCGAGATTGCGAGTTCAAGCCAAATATCTTCGAAACCCAAGTATTAGGAGGAAAATGTCAACTCCGGGCAGAAGTATAGCCACAAAGAGGTTCTGGAAAGGCTAGGGCAGCGCTTTTTTATATAGATGGTATTTGAGGGTGGGTTCCTGGTTAATCCTTTGGTAACCTTCGGGCACGGCACAACCGCTGTCTTTGGCGATAAGATAATATTCCTTTCCCATGTCAGGTGTTAAACTGACTTTGTAAACCCGCATCATATCGGCAAACAGCCAGTCATTGAAAATCATTGCTTCCGGGCAGGCCGAGATTGTGGTGCGCGCAGGCAACTCAATTTTTTGCATGTAGATATCTTTATAAAATGGTTCTCGGCCCCTGATGTGATCTTTTTTATAAAGCATGCCGGTAAGGGCCGCGAGGAAGAAGATTAGGGCAATTGCACCAGTAGCAGCATGCAGTCTCGGCCGGTCGTTTAAATTAGATTCAATTGCGGCTGCGATGCTGTCGGCTGCAAAAGCCAGACTTAACACGTAAAACGGATAGGACTGGAATATATAGCGATTGTGCTGGCGGGTGCTGAGTAAAAACGGCAGGCTGCTTGCGAGCCCAATGAGCAAGAAAAACAAGGCATGCCGGTTAAATCGAATTTGCCGAAACGATGTCCTTGTCAGGACCATGAAGAAGCCGGCGATTGCAACCGGGACGGCCATTTCAGCGGCCCAGCGTTCGACCAGCCACCAGTGGGTGTCCCCGGCCGCCCGTTCGCTTTTCAGGCTGGCCACGACCTGCGCCTTCCAAAAGCCTTTCCAAAAATCCGCACTTTCAGGGAAGAAATGAAAGGTTGCCAATAAAACCAGTGCGAAAGTGGCCACTGCCAGCAGGGTGCTGAAAGCGGCCCTTGAAAATTTGGCTTTGAGTACGACCCAGGCGATGGCCGGCACCGCAAATGTGAAAAAAGCCACCGGCCCCTTGGCAATAAATCCCAAATAAATTAACACCCCGGACAATAGACTGAAAAGGACCATGTGCCGGTTTCCGGTCATGCTGCGATAGGATGCGTAGGTGGTCAGGATCGCCAGAAACGTATAGGTGCAGATAAGGCGGTTGGTCTGCATGATATAGGTATAGATGGGCAGCGACGCAACCAGCAGCATCGGCCACCATGTGCCCAGCGGAGATAGCCGAAAATCGCGCCGAAACCGAAGCCAGAACAGTGCCATACACCCCATAATAACCAGGCCCACCAGCGCCCCGTAAAAGGTTTCTAAATAAAGGCCGTCGCCAAAGATTCTGAAAAAAATAGACTGAATCCAGAATACCAGGGGTGGGTGCTCGTGGAAAACCGGGTGAATAGCGTCATCCAGATAAGGCTTCCAGAAGGTCCCCACGTCGTCGGCCATATTCATGGCCACCGCAGCATATTCGATACCGTCGCCGTGGATCCCCAACCGCATAAGCTTTTGACCGAGCAATAGAAAATATAGCGTGAAAATGAAAAGGATTAATATTTTCCGGGATGATAATTCTGGGAGCATTGGGAATCTTAATGGTCCGGCTTTATTCAGCTGCCTGCCGAGCCTTGCAGGTCCTCTGGAATGAATGGATTAGAGACATTTTCAATAAGTTTGCGGCTATTGATATAGATGTTTGTCTAAAATGTCAATTAATAAGCATGAATCGCCCGGTGCGCAAGCCACCTGCATAGTTGCATATTTTAACTCGGTCGGTTATAGTGTCACAGTAGCTTTTGTTGTCGTTTTCAATATCAGCATACTTTTTTTAACGGATTCCAATTTTATAACAATTCCAAATCTTGTTAATAATTAAGGATACAAAATGAAAATAACGATTCTAAACGGTAGCCCCAAAGGTGATTTGAGCGTAACCCTTCAGTACATAAAGTATATCCATAAAAAAAACCCCGAGCTTGAATTAAGTGTCCATCACATTTCACAGAAGATAAAATCCATAGAAAAAAAAGAAAAATCTTTTGAGAAGATTGTAAGCGATGTGAGGGACTCGGATGCCGTCTGGTGGTCGGTTCCCATTTATGTCTGCCTTATTCCGTCGCAGTATAAACGATTTATTGAGCTTATATGGGAAAGGGGAGCTGAAACAGCCTTTAGGGATAAATATACTGCTGTCATCACAACCTCGATCCATTTTTATGACAGTACCGGCAACAACTACATGCATTCCATCTGCGATGATTTGAATATGAAGTATGTGGATTTTTTTTCACCGGACATATACGACCTTCTGGATGAGGAGCACAGAGCCAAATTGCTGCAGTTTGCTGAGAATTTTATTGATGCCGTCCAAAATCAAGTTCCCGTATCTAAATCCTTCAATCCAGTAATTTGGCGGGATTTTGGATATACACCGGGTAAACCGGACACCCGGATTGATTCAGGGGGCAAGAAAATACTTGTATTAACAGATTCAAGCGAGACGGATACCAATCTCAATAGGATGATTCGGCGATTCATGGATTCCTTTGCCGGTGAAGTCGAATTGGCGGATTTGAGCAAGATAAACATTATCGGGGGATGCCTGGGTTGTATTGAATGCGGTTTTGACAACCGATGCGCCTATAGGGGCAAAGACGATTTTATCGATTTTTACAATGACACAGTAAAGGCTGCTGATATCCTGGTTTTTGCAGGTACAATAAAAGACAGGTATTTATCTTCAACCTGGAAACAGTTTTTTGACCGGAGGTTTTTCAACACCCATATGCCGACCCATGCCGGAAAACAGTTTGCTTGTTTAATTTCAGGACCCTTAAGTCAGATACCCAATTTAAAAGAGATCATTTCAGCGCTGTCTGAAATGGATCAGGCCAATCTTGCCGGCATTGTGACCGATGAGTTCGGAGATTCCGAAGACATCGATGCTCTTTTGCAGGGTTTAGCAAGCAAACTGGTCAGCAACGCGGCCAAAGAATACATTCGACCGATGACGTTTCGTGGTGTTGGCGGCAGGAAGATTTTCCGGGACGACATATGGGGCAGGCTAAGGTTTCCTTTCATCGCCGATCATGAATATTACGAAAAACATGGGCTCTATGATTTTCCCAATGTCGATCCCGACAAATTTAAATTCGGCTTCGATATGATCGAAGCTGTCAAAGATCCTGAGACCAAAGAGGCGGTCAGAAAAATGATCAAAACCCAAATGGTTGCGCCGCACAAAAAAATCGTGGAAACTAAATAGTCTTTTTGCAACTTTATTTTTACCCGCATAACACCGGCTTATTTCAGAAATGATTGGATCCCAATCCGGTGCTGCCTGCTTTGGCGCTGGAACTTTTCTATCTATTTACTTTTCGAATAGTGTCCTTATTTTATTTGAGCTTAATCCTGCCACTAGGGTTTCACCTGAAGTGTAAATTAGAATGCAGTAAGCAGATCAATCATTATTTGTGCCGATCAGGTGATAGATGGATTTTCTATATATTTCTCCTGAGTTTCCTCCCAATTATGCTCAATTCATCGAGCAATTGCATTCCCTGGGCGTTAGCGTCTGGGGCCTGGGTGAGGCTGATTTTTATTTCATGCCTGAAAGTTTGCAATCGGCTTTATCCTGGTATGTTCGGGCGGATTTGAACAATGTTGATGCTGTACACCAGGGCGTGGACGAACTTTTAAGGCAAAAAAACGCCTCAGGGCATCCGGGAAATTTTGACCTGGTGGAATCTCACAATGAGCAGTGGCTGACCCTGGAAGCCGTCATCAATGAAAAATACGGCATTGACGGTATCAAGAAACAGGATTTGCCCCGGCTGAAGAAAAAATCCAGAATGAAGCAGCTTTTCAAAGACCTCGGGTTGCCGGTCGCCAGGGGGGGGCGGATTGCGGATACCAAGCAGGCGATGGATCTGGCCCATAGACTGGGATACCCTCTGATATTAAAACCGGACGAAGGAGTAGGCGCCGGCGGTATTTACAGGGTTGAAAATAAAGACCAGCTCAAATCGCACCTGTCGCAAATAAAGGCGGACTATCTTATCGAGGAATTTATCAAAGGCGACATGGTCACCTATGACGGGTTGACCGACTACAACGGCAATATCGTTTTTGAGAATTCTTTAGTTTACGGTGATGGTATTCTCGAATACGTTCTGGGAAAAGACACGTTTTTTTATGTCGACCGTCACATTTCCGATGAACTGCGCGCAAACGGCCGCAAACTTGTAAAGTCATTTGACATCCGCCGCAAATTTTTCCATTTTGAATTTTTCAGAATAGGCGAAATTTATCTGCCGATTGAAATTAATTGCCGGCCGCCGGGTGGGGCGATTGTGGACATGATGAACTATAGTGTCGATGATGACCTTTACCGTATTTATGCCGCCATGATTGCGGGCGACCGGGCGGTTGTTTCGGCGCATAAAAAATATTATTGTTGCTATATCGGGCGCAAACACAAGCACTATGCCCACAGCCATGATGAGATTCTTGCGGCCTTCGGTCACTGCCTTGTAGAACATGATTTGAACCCGCCTATTTTCCAGCAGGCCATGGGAACCGAACGATATATTTTCCGTTCGCCGAATGAAGCGGATATGTTTGATATTGAAGACTATGTATTAAAGAAAGATAATCAGGATCACTAGCGGAAAGAAAAAATAAGGATTTCGGGCGTTGCCATTCCGATTTTTTTGCCATCATTGAGCAGAACCCTGATTGAAGGAATTATCTATGAACGTTGTTTTTCTTTCTCCCCATTTTCCACCCCACTACCACCGGTTTTGCCAGAGCCTGAAAGCAGCCGGAGCCACTGTTCTGGGTATCGGTGACGAACCATATGATAACTTGGCTCAGGAAGTTCGCGCCGGGTTGACCGAGTATTATCGGGTCAATGACATGCACAACTACGATGCGCTGGTGCGGGCCTGTGGCTTTTTTACCCACCGCTGCGGCAAAATCGATCGCCTGGATTCCCTCAATGAATACTGGCTGAGCACCGAGGCGCGCCTTAGGGACGATTTTAATGTTTTTGGGGTAGGGGGCCAAGAAATAGATTTCATTCGCCACAAATCCCGCATGAAGGCCAAATTTCGTGAGGCCGGCGTTCCGGTTGCCCGGGGACTGTTAGTCCACACCGTGGATGATGCCAACTCCCTCATTCATGAAACCGGTTATCCGGTAGTAGCCAAACCTGATGACGGGGTCGGAGCCATCGCCACATACCGGCTGAACGGCAACCAGGATCTCGCAAGTTTTTTCGAGACCAAGCCCGACACCGACTACATCATGGAAGAATTCATATCCGGTACCATTTATTCCTTTGACGGTCTGGCGGACCGCAGCGGCAACCCCGTGTTCCATACCGCCCACACTTTCAGCCAGGGAATTATGGAAACCGTCAATGAAGCGCGTCATATATACTACTATTCGCTGCGCGATATCCCTGCCAGCCTGGAAAAGATCGGCCGTGAGTGCCTCAGGGCCTTTAATGTCAGAGAGCGGTTTTTTCACATCGAATTTTTCCAGACAGCGGCCGACCAGTATGTGTCTTTGGAAGTCAATATGCGGCCGCCAGGTGGTTATACCACCGATATGTTCAACTACGCCTGTGATATTGACATTTACCAGATCTGGGCCGACCTGTTGGTTCATAATCGGACGGATGTTAATTATACGCGGGATTATCACTGCTGCTATGCCAGCCGCAAATTCAACCAGCCCTATGTGCACAGCCATGGAGACATCCTGGCGCGTTATGGCACCTTTATGGTCCAGATCGAAAGCGTCCCGGGTGTTTTCAGCAGTGCCCTGGGCGATATCGGTTATATATTCAGATCTAAAAGCCTGGATGAAATGCTGGCAATTGTTCGGTTTATTCACCAGACAGATGATTAATATATTTGGGGTAGAAAGGACGGCGCGATGCATATCGAACATCACCAATGGCGGAGCAACCACCTGAATCGCGATATGGCCCTGAAGGTTTACGGTCACTACGGTAAACCGTTTATCGTTTTTCCCTGCTCCCGGGGCCGCTATTTTGATTATGAGGGGATGGGAATGATCGAAGCCGTTGCAGGCTTTATCAATGCCGGCAAAATCAAGCTGTTTTGCGTGGACAGTGTCGATGAAGAGTCATGGTACAATTATGCCGTCTCCCCATGGAACCGCAATGCCCGGCATGAGGCCTACGATCGTTACATCGTGGAAGAGGTTATTCCGTTTATCCGCAACCATTGCCAATCACCGCAAGAGCGGGTGATGGCCAACGGTTGCAGCATGGGGGCATACCATGCGGTCAACTTTTTTTTAAAGCATCCGGATGTCTTCGAAGGAACCATTGCCCTTAGCGGTCTCTACCGTCTTGATCGACCCGAATTTGAACTGACCGCAGACGAGATGCCGGGAGTCTATTTCAACTCCCCCTTAAGTTATTTACGGGACCTGACTGATTCGTGGTACCTGGAACAATACCGCCGGAGCCGGATTATAGTGTGTGTGGGGCAGGGCGCCTGGGAGGATGAAGCCATTGAAGATACCCGTTACCTGGATGACCTGTTCAAGCAAAAATCCGTCCCGGTCTGGATCGATTATTGGGGCCATGACGTTAATCACGACTGGCCCTGGTGGTACCGACAGATGAATTATTTTTTAGGGCACCTTTATGGTTGATCTTAGGTACCTGTTTTTTCCAAATGTTTTCTTGGGTGTCTCCTCTTACGTCCTTGCATAATAAAGATGCCGTCCACTATTGCGTCCCTACTGTGAATGACTCTAAATTCAAATCCCATAGAAATATGTTATAATAGAATTACCGAATCACTGAACCCTGGTTCAATAATACCCCTTTGCTCACTAATAGGAAAAAGCTGATATGGCCAATTCAGGAGAAAAGAGACAGACCCATAGCGATATACCGGAAAAGATTCTTCAAAAAGTGGCGGTTTTTCCCAGCATGCCTAAAGCGGCCATTAAGCTCAGGGCTCTCATCAGTAAGGAAGATGTGTCGATCGATGAAATAGAATAAATTTTGCGTCACGATCCGGGGCTTGCCGCGAATGTTCTTCGATTAGCAAATTCTGCTTTTTTTGGCATACCTGCAAAAGTGAGTACCTTAAAAAATGCAGTTATGCTGCTGGGAGTCAAGCGGTTTTCTAAAATTGCAGTCGGTGCCTGTATGAACAAAACAATGGATGCTGCGGTCGAAGGATACGGACTCTCCCCTGGGAAATTTGTTAAAGCAGAGCAGCCAAAAATCGACAACCTTGTTGCCGATGGTGTGCCATTTGTGTTCGCCGAAAAAGAGGTCCTTAATACGGATCATGCTGAAATTGGGGCCTCAATCTTAAGCAAATGGTCATTCCCGGATGATCTTATTCATGCGGTGCGGTGGCACCACTACCCGGACGGTTTGGAAAATTCCAATCTGCACCCGGAAATTGTCTATTTAGCGAACTTGATGTGTCATTCGAATGATGGCGGTGAGCCAGTTAATAAGGAACTTAATATGCCGTATTCCTCAGTGCTCGAGCGATTAAGACTTAAGCCTGAGCATTATGAAGTATTCGCTGAAAAGGCTCGCAATTGGATGAAAAAATTGTCTGATACCCTGACCTTTGACTAAAAAAATACCGGGTACGCTGTGCTGGTTCCATCTATCTGCAGCACATAGAAAAGCACAAAAACAACCCCGTCCCCTTACGGGGTCGCCCTTCAGGTTCTTTTACCGTTCCATAGCCATCAGTCCTGAAAAAGCTCCGGCCTGCGCTCCTTCAAACTCAACATAAACATCCGGCCGTATTGGCGGGCATAGTTAAAATAATGCTCAACTCGATCTTCTGTGGAGTCAAAGGGGATTTCACACCCGGAGGAAAGGATGTATCCGCTGCCCTTGGCCGCCGTCTCAATGCAGTCACGGATGGCGTGCTCCATCTCCTCCCGGGTTCCGGAACTGAAAAGGCTTGTGGCCACATTGCCCATCACGATTAATCGGGCGGCCGACACTTCAACCAGCTTTTCCAAAGAAGAGGGGGCATCCAGGCTGAGTATGCTGATCCCGGTATCGACAATATCTGCCATTATAGGATCAATATAGCCGCATACGTGCAGCGCCATAAGTGCTTTGCGGGATTTGAAATACTGGCAAAGCTCTTGATGATACGGCTTAATGAAATTTTTGTAAATTTCAGGTGAGATAAGGCTGCAGGATGCGGCGGCCTCTCCCAGGGATGGGGAAAATCCGGCTTCGATCAGGGCATCCCCCACCGCTCGAACCACCTCTGTGCTGTACTTCATCAGTTCATGGACGAAAGCCGGGTCGTCGTAGGTATCCATTAGCAGCGTTTCAGTTCCCCTGAGGTGCATCGCAATATTCCAGGGGCCGGAGTGCCCCAGACCCATGGTGGCCGACTTTTTTATCTCCGAGGACACTCTTTGGCATAACTCGATGAAATAGGGTATACGCCCATCCCGGGCAGGGTCCGGCACCTTCAGTTTGGCCAGGCGGGATTTATCCTGCAGCAGAATTGATTTTGGATGCGATGTACGGTCGTCAAAAAACTCAAGCTCACACCCAATGGCTTCTGCTTCCAGGTATATATCATTGTAAACGATGAGGCTGTCGGGTTCGAAGCGTTTGTAAAATGCCAGGTGTGCTTCAGCGCTTTTTAGTGGATCGGTCAGAATTTCCTTAATACTATAGCCGGTCATTTTACAGCAGTAGGGACCAATCAGAACCGTCGTTGGGATCCGGTCGGCATATTGTCGCCTTAAAGCAGAAAACATATAATACTTTCCACTCGTTTTTTGCATAGCGCTTCTCCTTTAAAGGGTCACATTTTAACGCCTTTTAGCACCATCCAGACACCCGCAGGGCAGCCTCGACAGACTCGGATCCGGTGGATAGAAAAAAAGACTTGGCAAGTGGGTCAGGGACGATTTCAGAAAGCTTTTTTGCCAGCTGCACCCGCGGTACATTTAAGACCCGCATGCTGTTTTGCATGAGCAGCTCTATTTTCACCCTGATTGATTCAAGAACCTTCGGGAGGCTGTGCCCGGCTACCATTGCCATCTGGCCTGATCCGAAGTCCAGGTGCATCTTGCCTTCGACATCCCAGACTTCTACCCCCTTTCCTTTTTCCAGTACAATCGAGCAGGTTTTCCTGACCTGGGCGCGATATTTGCGATCCAATTCAACCCAGTAATCATTTTTTTGGGCCGACACTTCTCGATCCAAGCTCTCTTGCGGCATATTAATTTTCTCCTCACGAGATAAATGGCAAGTAAAGACCAAATAATGAAGGTAATGCTAACACAATATGCTGCACCTTCTCAATCTAAATTAGAGCCTCATTTATTTCGCGATAGGAGCAAAAACACTCGTTTAAACTGTTAATAAATAGTATTGACTATTCTTGGATAGGGCCTACAAACCCAATCAGCGCCGGGTGGATATTGAATGAAAGGGGAAAGGGGTATGAGAAAAAACGCCGTAAAAGCTAAACTGAAAAATGGCCAATTCGGTTTTGGAACCATGATCAAGGAAACCTTGAATCTGGGCATTGTCGATGTTTTGGAAATCCCCGGGTTCGATTACTTTGTCATCGACATGGAGCATGCCCGCTATGATATGGAGACGATTGCCGATATCCTGCAGTATACCCGCAAGTCTGACATCACCGGGGTCGTCAGGATCCCCCGGCTGGATTATGCCTATGTGGCCAAGGCCCTGGATATGGGGGCGGAAGGCATCTGGGTGCCCCATGTGGACACCGCGGACGAAGCCGGGCAATTGGTCAGCTTCGGAAATACCCGCCCGAGGGCATCCGGGGCGCGGCCGTGCCCATCTTTCGCACTAAAGAGCACCGGCAGGCCGAAAGCCCGGCCGCCTATTATCAGGGGTGCAATGATGCGGTTCTGCTCATCGCACAGATTGAAAGCGCCCAGGCCGTGGGCAATGTCGCGGACATCGCGGGTACCTCCGGCATTGATGTCTGCATGATGGGAACCAACGATCTGTCCCTGGACATGGGCGATCCGGGGCAGGGGAGCCATCCGGAGGTTAAACATGCGGTCGGGCAGGTTGTGGAGCATGCAAAAATGCCAATATCATTTCAGGCAATCATATCGGCAGCCTGGATGAGCTGCAGTACTGGATGAAACAGGGGATGCAGATGATTACCTACTCCTTTGACTCCCAGTTAATCATTGACAGCGGAAAAGCGGCTTTAAAATTTTTAAAAGAAGGGGTTCTGGAGTCGGACAAAGGATAGCAATAAGCATTATTGAAAAAAGCTAAGAATTGGGTTGATTTTTTAAGGTTAGAAAGCGATAAATTTATGGGCATCCTTTACTTAACCTCCTAAATTTAATTTAAAAATTGGATCAGACCTTTATATTTATAATTTTGTGCATATTATCTTTGCTAGGGCAATTTCAAAAATCGGTGCCGTTTTCAACATTTAAGCAACGGAGGACATTATGTCTGAATATCCACTGCCGGGATACCACTTTCAGGTTGAATGGGGCGGGACTCGACTCGGTTTTACCGAGGTATCCGGGTTAGAAATCGAGGTTCAAGTCATCGAGTATCGGGAAGGAATTAGTCCGGAGTATTCAGCTACTAAAATGCCGGGGATTCCCAAATACAGTAATATCACCCTTAAAAGAGGAATTGTCGCCGGCGACAACGAGTTCTTTGATTGGCTCAAGACCATCAGCCTTAATCAGGTGGAAAGAAGGGATCTTGTGATCAGTCTGCTGAATGAAAAGCACGAACCGGCCATGGTCTGGAAGGCAAAAAATGCGTTTCCGGTTAAAATTGAAGGGCCGACTTTAAAAGCCACCGGGAATGAAGTCGCAATCGAGACCCTTGAAGTCGCCCATGAGGGCCTCACCATCGAAAGCGGAGAGTAGTCCAATGATTTCTGATCTGACTTCTTGTGAGAGATAAAATGAAGACAATTCCAGATCTGATAGGATGCTTGAAGGATTATTTTTGCCAAAAACCGGAGGTCATCGTCGACTTCATTTTCAACGATGGACTGCTTTACATTGCCGTCAAGAATATTGGTGCACGACCGGCATTTAAAGTGTATACGCAATTCGATAAAGAAATCGTCGGCGTGGCAGGGGAGAAAAAGATTTCCGATTTAGCGCTGTTCAAGTGCCTCGAATTCTTGCCGCCCCAAAAAGAGATAAGAACTTTTCTAGATTCCAGCGCATCATACTTCGCTCGCAACGAGCCCCTAATGATATCCACCCGAGTAACTTATGAAGATTCCCGGAAAAAGCGTTATGTAAACAAAATAGACCACAACCTGGAAATTTATAAGGAGATTGGCTACATTCGAGTCCGAGAATCCGGGGCTTAGGAGGTGGGACCCCAATAAGTAATTGGTATTCCAGACTAAAGGATAAAATCGGGTCGATGTTTTGGCTTAAAAAATGAATTTCTGTGGAAAAATGGGCATTCAAGGTCAATCGGCCAAAACGCACCTTTCTTATCCGCGCCTAGATTGTATGGCTCGTATTACATGGCTCGGGGAGACATGGCGATACAGACCGCTCCGGGGCCGGTGTGGACCGATATGGTGGCCCCGACTTCAGCCATGAGAATGTCCTCGGCCCGACGCTCGAGACGATCGGCAAGCCGGTCGCGCGTGATCCGGGCTTCCTACAGGTTGTCGGCATAGGCCACCCAGATATCCTAGTTGCCGTTCAACTGACGGTACTGGTTTTCAGCCATGTCGATCAGACGTTTCAAGGCGGATTTCTTGCCTCGCATCCGATCTTTGGGGATCAATTTGGCATTCTCGAGCCGGATAATGGGCTTGATGTCCAGCATGCTTCCCACGAACGCGGCAAATGAGCTCACCCGCCCGCCTTTTTTCAACCAGAGCAGATCTTGCACTGTAAACGCCATGAAAAGATCTCTGATATAGGGCTGAAGGCGGGCGTCCAGGGTGTCCAGGTCGTCGTCTTCATGCAGCAGTTCAACCGTTTTTTGACTACCATCCCCAGGCTGACGCTGACTCCGCGAAGATCCATGACCTTGATACGACGGGCTTCATCCTCGAACATGAGGTTTAGTGCGGCCACGGCGCTGTTGTAATTGCCGGACAATTCCGTTGAAAGGTGAAACGAGACCAGACGGGTGTATCTTACCAGGCACCTTTCAAAGAAATCGGCACACTCGTGGGGGTAGAATGGTCTGGTGAATATGTCTCGCTTCTGTTTAAGCGCCTGGATGACCTGCCTGTTATTGATCGTCTGGCCGTGAATGTGATCTTGGCCATCTGCCACGATATGTACGGGAAGAATATGCAGGCCCAGTTCTTTCTCCAGTTCTGCGGGAAAATCAGCCGTGCTGTCGCAAATGAATCTAATCCGTTCTGTCATGCCTGTCTGTTCTCCTTAATCCGGCCGCTCTTTCTTCTTTATCTTTTCGAGCATGATGTGTGAGGGTAATGACTTATTCTCGGTTAAATGAAACGAATTTTTAAACCGGGGTGGAGCCGGTTGTCAATAGTTTACCTTAGTGGAAGAATAGGGCAGGGATAGATGATCTCTTGATTTGACTGACAGCCGTATGAAAAACGAGCCGTCCAACAAATAAGGCACTTGGGGATTATCTAAGTGCCTAAATAATTGGTGCTTACAGCTATATTATGTCAATCGATATTGAGGATTGCAGGTTTTAGCTTCAGGGGGTTAATTTTAACTCCTCTCCAGGGTGAATGATCGAATCCGGGCCCAGATTGTTATAGGCGCGGAGTTGTTGGACAGTTAATCCATGATACCGACTGATTCGAGAAAGGGATTCACCCGGCAGGACTTTGTGAACTTTCGGTTTTATATCTTCTATCTCCGCTTCCTCGGGCGCTGGTGTATCTGCCGCAGATGAATTTTGTGTCGTTGTGGTGTTTCTGTCGCGCTCCATTTCTTTGATAGCTTGATCCAATTTCGATGCGATAAAGATTTTGAGTGAGGTAAATTCGGTATCGAGTCGATCAAGTCTTTTCTCAATGGCCAGGACCTGATTTTTTCCTGCTAATTGTTGGTTTTTAAAAATCATACCAATTAAAATGATGACGAGAATTGAAAACGCCACTGCTGTTATTTTTAAAACCCTCGAATGTTTTTTTTGGAGTTCTTCAATGGCCGTTTCATATCTGATATTTTCGTAACTTTCGATTTGGTCTTTTTCAGTATCGTTGTTACGGCTATAGTTGTCATGGAAAACGAAATTTTTATCGGTCATTTTACAACCCCTATCAGATGAGTATCTATGAAACATGTTACAGAACTTATTGAATATATACCATGCCATTTCCATCTTATTCCTTTTTCAATGAAAATCTGAGCCAAGGTTTCAGGAAAATTGATGTCGGACCAGGCTAACTATTTGATGTTATATAATAAACTGTATAAAATCAAGTGGATTATACTCTTAGCTGAACTAATTTGAGATCAAAACCACTCGATCGAAATAAAATCGGGGATCGAGGCTTGAATAGCGAAGAACGGGCGGGAGAGGATGATTCTCTGGATTTCGTTGATCACCCCTGGCGGTATAAACCTGCGAACCAAAAAAGGCACTTAAAAGAATTTAAGTGCCTAAAAAATTGGTGCCGAAGGCGAGATTTGAACTCGCACGGGCGTAGCCCACTACCCCCTCAAGATAGCGTGTCTACCAAATTCCACCACTTCGGCACATAAAATTTTAAATAATATCGGCTTACTCAGCTGTTTTGGCCGGCTGCGCCTCGCTGCTTTCCGTGGCCGGTGGGGTGGCCGTGGCCGGTGCCGCCTGGGTTTCCACCGTTGCCGGGGCATCGGTTACAACCGATTGATCGCCGAAACGATGACTGGAAAAGTAAGCCAGTGTAAGTGAGGTGAGCATAAATATGATGGCGGCCGCAGTCGTGGCCTTGCTCAAAAAAGTTGAAGCACCGGTGCTGCCGAACAGCGTCTGACTTGATCCGCCGCCAAAAGCAGCTCCCATGTCCGCGCCCTTACCGGTCTGAAGCAAAACAATCATAATCAGCGCAATGCAAACGATAATGTGAATGATAATCAGTAATATTGACATAGTAAATTTTTCTTAAAAATTTTGATTTCGGATTTGGGATTTCGGAATGCGGGATTTAAAACGGAATAAATCCGATTTTAAATTCCATAATTCCTCAATACCTGAATTATCTGTTATTTAAATTTAACAATCTTGCTGAAAGATTCGGCGTCCAGGCTGGCCCCGCCGACCAGGCCGCCGTCGATATCCGGCATTTGCATGAGTTCGGCGATGTTGGCCGGCTTGACGCTGCCTCCGTACAAGATTCTGACGGATTGGGCCAGGGCCTCGTCAATATCCTGGCCAACCAGGGACCGGATATGCTGATGGGCTTCCTGGGCCTGTTCCTTGGTAGCGGTTTTGCCGGTACCGATAGCCCAGACCGGCTCGTAGGCGATTACCAGGGTGCCGAGATCTTTAGCAAAATACTTATCTAACCCCTTTTTTACCTGTTTGTCAAGCACAGAAAAAGTCTGGCCGGCTTCCCGTTCCGCCTCGGTTTCGCCCACGCAAAGCACCGGAATCAGCCCGGCGTCGATAGCGGCCCGAATTTTCTTGTTGACCGTTTCATCGGTCTCGCCGAAATACTGGCGCCGTTCGGAATGGCCGATAATCACGTACTGGCACCCGGCCGATACCAGCATGTCAGCCGAAATCTCTCCGGTATAGGCGCCTTCTTTTTCCCAGTACAGGTTTTGGGCACCCAGGGCCACCCGGCTGTCCCGAACTATCTGGGAGACCGGTTCGAGGGCTGTAAATACCGGCGCAATCATAATGTCCACCTCAGCCGAATCGGCCACCAGTTCCACAAGACGCTGGGCGGTAGCCACGGCTTCCGGGGTTGTCTTATACATTTTCCAGTTTCCGGCAATCAGCGGGGTGCGGGTATCCATTTTTCGTCCCTCCTAACGCTTAGCTGTTTAGGTTTCAAACCTAGAAGTTTGTGTTGCTATCCAGTTTAACGATCGGCCCTCTGGGCCTTGAGGAGCAGCCACGTCTTTGCCGTGGCTTTGAGGATCGCCCCTTCGGGGCTTGAGGCAAAAACTCGCAGAGCAGAGCTAATTCAGATTGCCTCGAGCGAAGCGATCCTCAGGCCGCCAGGCCGATCCTTGAGCGTAGCGCTCCTCTATCGTAGCACCCAGCTACAGCTCTTTTCCAACCATCGCGGCCAGATCCACCATGCGGTGTGAGTACCCCGCCTCGTTATCGTACCAGGAGAGCACTTTGACCATATTGTTGACCACATAGGTGGTTGGTGCATCCACGATGGAGGACAGGGACGATCCGTTATAATCGATGGACACCAGCGGGGCTTCGCTGTAGCCCAGAATTCCGGACAGCGATTCTTCGGAAGCCTGCTTTAAGGCCTCGTTGATATCCGAGACGGTAACATCTGATTTGTCAACCGTTGCCACCAGGTCCACCAGGGACACGTTGGGTGTAGGCACTCGAATAGCCAGACCATTTAGTTTGCCGGACAGCTCCGGCAGTACCAGGGCAACGGCCTTGGCGGCGCCGGTGGTGGTGGGGATCATGGACAAGGCGGCTGCCCGTGCCCGGCGCAGGTCTTTATGGGGGAAATCAAGCAGGCGCTGATCACCCGTATATGAATGAATGGTTGTCATCAATCCGCTGCTGAGTCCGAAATTTTCCAGCAGCACCTTGGCAACCGGTGCCAGGCAATTGGTGGTGCAAGAGGCATTGGAAATAATATGATGCTGCCGGGGATCATACTGTTGGGAGTTAACTCCCATGACAATTGTAATGTCGGGATCGCCGGCCGGGGCGGAGATGATAACTTTGCGCGCACCGCCGGTCAGGTGCTTGGTCGCCCCTTCCCGATCGCGAAAGATACCGGTGCATTCGGCCGCAATATCCACTCCCAGATCGCCCCAGCCAATGTTCTCAGGATCTTTTACAGATCGAATGGTGATGGATTTCCCATCGATTTCGATGCTGTCTTTTTGGGCCGAAACATCCATTTGCAATTGGCCGTGGACCGAATCATATTTTAGTAAATAAGCCATTGTTTCCGAATCGGTCAGATCGTTAATCGCCACCACATCCACATCCGGATGCTTTAAAGCGGCCCTCAAAACCATGCGTCCGATTCTGCCGAAGCCATTTATACCTAGTTTTATGCTCATAGATCCTCCTTTAGAATTTTCATCATCAACAGTGCATCTTCTTTGGAATCTGTATAATATTGGGGTCGTCGTCCGACCCATTCAAAACCGAGTTTTTGATAAAGTTCAATCGCCGCAATGTTCGAAGGGCGAACTTCAAGATGAGCCGATTTGGCGCCCTGTTCAACACTCAAAGTGAAGCATCGCTCAAGTAGCCGGGAGGCGATCCCCTGGCCGCGCCAGGCGGGGGTGACGGCAACTTTTAGAACATGCACCTCATGGGCTACCAGATGCCAGAAAGCGTAGCCAATAACCTGCCCGCTGGTTTCCACCTCTGTTGATTTAACCGCAAAATTGCAGGCGAGGTGGTTACGCAATTCCCCTTCAAAGGACAGGCGGCCCCAGGGCCGCTGAAACGAATTTTGCTCGATCACAAGAATCGGTTCAAGGTCGGCATGGTTGATGTGCTCAAGATGCCACCCGTTCACGGTTTAGCCCCGCTTGTTGCCCTTTAATATTCCGCTGGCCAATGAGATGCTCTTTTTGCCAAATATCTCCAGATTGGCTGCCAGCTGGTCGAGCTCCATTTTCTTTCGCATGTTAACAGCCTGGATTAGAATGGGAAGGTTGACGCCCGACAGCACCTCAATATGGCCTTCTTCTAAAAACGAATAACTCAAATTGGAGGGAGTGCCCCCGAACATATCGGTGAGAATAATAACGCCTTCCTGCCCCATTACCTTTTTAATTCCGCGGTCAATTTTTCCGCGCAATTTTTCTGCATTTTCACTCAAGTCAATGGAAATCGATTCGATTGACGCCGGTCGGCTGCCGATAATAAATTCCGCCGCCCCAATCAATGCGTCCCCTAGCTGGCTGTGTGTTACGATAACAATACCGATCATATATCACCTTATTCATGTTGGATTCGAAATTTTGTCAGGATTGTCGGGTTATTTGGGCTATTTTATGACTGGGTGCGATCGCGGTGATTGATTCCCACTGTTTTTCCCATTGCGCCGATGTGTTTAAATACAGCATTGGCAATGGCGACGGAACGATGCCGGCCGCCTGTGCATCCGAGTGCAATGGTTAAATAGGCCTTGCCCTCTTTCTCGTATAAAGGGATTAAATAGTCAAGGAACGCCAGATATTTTTTCAGGAAGGTGCGCGTCTCCGGGTGTTCCAGGACAAACGCCTTTATTTCTTGCGTTTCTCCGTCCAGTTCTTTTAATTCCGGAATAAAATACGGATTCACTAAAAACCGCACGTCCATGATCAGATCGGCATCATAAGGGATTCCATATTTGAAACCGAAGGAAAGCACATTAATGCGCATCGGCACAAGGTTTTTACTTGTTCGGGCAATATCGAGAATTTTTGACTTGAGATCATGGACATTGAACTTGGAGGTGTTAATCACCAAGTCGGCTGCCTTTCTTAAGTCGTTGAGCCGCTTTTTTTCTGTCCGGATACCGTCGAGCAGGCTTTTTCCAGGTGATAGAGGATGCTGTCGCCGTGTTGTGCTGTATCGCTGAACCAGGATTTCTTCCATTGCTTCCAGGAAGAGAATTTCGAAATTGTAACCTTTCTGTTTCAGCTCATTGAAGATGGACTGGTATTTGTCAAGAAAGCCTTTCTCGCGTAAATCCATCACCAGTGCAAATCCGGAAATTTCGGAATCGCGCTCTATGGGCAGTTCCAGAAATTTCGGCAGTAGATCAACCGGCATATTATCGACACAATAAAAACCAGCATCCTCCAGAGCCGCCATCGCGGTACTCTTGCCCGAGCCAGAAAGCCCGGTGATTATGCATATGCGTATATTTTTCACTTTACATCGCTAAAAATAGCTAAAAATCCTCATCCTCCTCTTTAATAATGTCTAATATTTCATCACCACTCGTGGCGTTTAATAATCTGCTCTTGAATGGGTCGTCTTTTAGGATCCGCGATATTCGGGCCAGCAGTTTCAAGTGCAGACCCGTCGAATTCTCCGGGGTGATCAATAGAAAAAAGATGTGGGTGGGTTGACCATCCAGGGACTCAAAGTCGACACCTTTGCGGCTGAGGCCGAACCCGAGAATGAGCGAATCAATATCTTTCATTTTCCCATGGGGAATGCCGATACCGCCCCCGATGCCGGTACTGCCAAGCCGTTCTCTTTCCATCAGGACCTTGACCAGGTCCTCCTGGTTGACGTTGGCTATTTCAGATACCGGAGCCACGAGTTCTTCCAGAATGCCTTTTTTGTTCTGGGCCTTTAAATCTGCCAGGATCGTGTTTTTTTGTAAGACGTCGCAAATTTTCATGTTTTCAACTATTATGTATCCTGTGGCGGAGGTGATACCGCCCCCGCGCAAAGGTGGATCGCTTGTGGAATGTTACAATAATCATGAATTGGGCTGAATCAACCCGTAGTGACCATCTCTGCGTCGGTACAATACATTAATGCGGTCACTTCTGGCATTGGTAAATACCAGGAAATTATCTTCTATTAAATCCATCTGCAAAACGGCTTCTTCAATATCCATCGGTTTATATTCAATGTTTCGTATTTTTATCTGCCTTTCAGTGTCATCATCCGGCAGAGTATCAGCCTCTTCCAGCATGGATAGACTGCGATTTTTTGATGCCGTTCTGCGCTCCCTAATTTTCTGCTTACTTTTTTTAATCTGTTTTTCAAGCTTGTCAAGCGCCATGTCGATGGCGGAATACATGTCGTTGGTCTCTTCGCTGCCGATGATGGTAAGTTTATCACCGGCAATGTTAATTTCAGCAATGTGTCGAAATTTTTCGACCGCCAGCACAACATTGGCTTCGGCCGGATTGTCGAGAAATTTATCGAAACGATCCAGTTTGTCACTCACATAGGCTTTTAAATGATCCGAGGGATCAATATTCTTAAACGTGACGGATGTCTGCATTCTCTTAGACCTCCCTATAGTTGTTTGCGTTTATTGGATGGCAGAACTTTCAGCATCTCGCGATATTTAGCGACGGTTCGACGCGCGATGTGAATCTCTTCATTTTTCAAAATCTGGGCGATCTTATCATCACTGTAGGGTTTTTTGGGATCCTCACCCTGGATGATTTGCCTGATTTTATCCTGGACACTGGCAGAAGCAATGGCCCCGCCATGCATCCGTCGAATGGAACTGTTGAAAAAATATTTCAGCTCAAATATACCCTGGGGGGTGAAAGCATATTTGTTGGTCGTAACCCGGCTAATCGTTGATTCATGCATGCCGATATCCTGGGCGACATCTCTGAGCACCATGGGCTTTAGGAAGGCAATTCCCTTGTCGAAAAATTCCCGTTGATAGCTCAAAATACTTTCCATTACTCTGTATATGGTCTTTTGGCGCTGGTGAATGCTCTTTATCAGCCAGGCGGCGGATCTCATTTTTTCCTGGATGTAATCTTCGGCATCCCCGGAGACTTTTTTTCCACGACCGATGGAATTTTTGTAGAAAGAATTGACCCTGAGTTTTGGCATGCCGTCATCATTGAGCATGATGACAAAGTCATTTTCAAGTTTATAAACGTAAATATCCGGATTGATATATTGAGGTGTTTCTTCACTGAATTGCCTGCCGGGTTTGGGTTCCATCATTTTGATGACATTGATGGCCGAAACAACCTCATCCAGGCTTTTCTTCAGCGCCTTGCAGATAGCTTTGTAATTTTTCTTCTCCAGATTCGGCAGATGACTATCAATGATATCGGTGATGATCGTATTTTCCAACCCCAGGTTCTTGGCCTGAATCAACAGACATTCCCGCAGATCACGGGCACAAATCCCAACCGGATCAAATGTTTGAATAACGGATAAGATTTCCTCCACTTTTTCATGGGGCCAATTGCTCGTGTAGGCAATTTCCTCAGTCGATACCTGAAGATAACCATCTTTATTTAAATTTCCAATGATCAGGCTGGCAATTCTTTCTTCCTCCTTTTGGGGTTTGGTCATCAGAAATTGCCAGAGCAAGTGATCATTCAAAGACTCTTTATGGGCAATGAAGGATTCAAACTTCGGGGTATCGCGATTCTCGGCTTCATATTGAACCCGTCCCGGCGTGTTATACTCATCCAGATAATTGCTCCAGTCGATATCTTCCTGGAGTTTTTCTTCTATGGTGACTTCCTTGGTTTCTGAGGCATCATCGGATGTGGTATCCGTTTGTTCGGCTAGCTGTTCGGCGGGGGTGCCCTCCGGCACTTCTTCGAGAGCCGGATTTTCCTCCAACTCGGTTCGAATCGTATCCATGAGCTCCAGCCTGGACAATTGCAGTAGCTTGATTGCCATCTGGAGCTGGGGCGTCATGATCAGCTGTTGGGTTAATTTTAGTTGTTGTCTTAGTTCAAGTGCCATTTTATACGCCGGCTTCGCTTTATCTCGGTTTATATCCAGTCATCGCCGTCCTGCAAATTGGGTGCCAGTATAGCCGAATTTCTTTTATTTTAGTTGAGATGATTTAAAATTGCAACCATTACAGCGCAATTTCATAAAAAGACCAAATCCTTAATTTTTACTTGCGTATAATTATCTTGACGATAAGTGGCGGCTATCGACTGGGTCCCATATCGTTAATGGCTTCGAAATCCCGGGAGACGGCAGCTGCGACATTACCAGCTAAAATAATTTTATTGAGGTTTAGATCATATTCTAATGATTTGGCAGATAGTTGCACGTCTTCGCCTGAAATTTGCACCGGATCTTTGGTAAAAATTAGGCGCCGTTCGTGTTCGTAACTCAATCGCTTGGTTCTCAACTGGTAATCCTCATTTCTTATCACAACATTGCCTGAAAATTCAATGTCATTTGTATCTGTTTGTAATATTCCCTCTTCCGCTTCCAGATAGACTTCACGATTGTCTTTCAGGAAATAGGTGATAAACAGAGTTTTTAAAACAGCCTTTTTTTCATTTTCTATATAATGCGCCGAGCCGGCCTCAAGACTCCACTCTTTTTTGCCGTCGCGGGTGGCTGTCTGTCGAATTTTTCCCAGTGACAGATTGGCGCCTTCTTTTATCGAGGAAAGCAGTTGTTCAGGGGCGGTAACCACCTGCTTGTATCCGATAAAGACTGCCGCAATGGTCCCGATAGTTACCAGAATCACCGCTAACAATATGAAGCTTAACTTTTTATATTTCTTTAACCCAAGCAAGATGATTCCTTATAGATGATTCCTTATAAAGGTGTCAGGTTTCGGGTGCCAGGTGTCAGGATTCGCACTGCTGACTGGATCCGGAATAGTCAAAACAGGGCATATAGACAGTACATTTAATCCTTATTTTTTGGTTTTGGTTTCCGAATGTCTACTGACACTTGAAACCTGACACCTGAAACCATTTTTTAAACTTGCCACCTCGTATTATTTGTAGACATTTGCCAAATATCCGTCCCAATATCCTAATACCGCGCGGTGATCTCTTCCCAGACCCCTTTGGCCATCAGCAGGGCCTCGCATACTTCTCGAACCGCACCATGCCCGCCAGGCGCCAGAGTTGTCCAATCGGCTTTTTGGCGCACAATTTCATGGGCATCTGCCACCGCGATAGACAGGCCTGCGTGTTTCATTATCGGCAGGTCCGGTAAATCATCGCCCACAAAAGCAGTGTGGTCAGAGCCAATCCCTGTTTGGGCGACAATTTCATCAAGCATTGCGGCCTTATCCCCGACGCCGTCAAATAAAAGGCCGATTCCCAGGTTGTCGCAGCGGTGGCGCAGCGCTTTTGAGCTTCGCCCGGTTACGATGCCGACCTTGATGCCGGCGGACATCACCAGCCTGAGGCCGAACCCATCCCTGGCATTGAAACTCTTGGTTTCGCTGCCGTCATCATTATAAATAATACTGCCGTCGGTGAGCACGCCGTCTACATCCAGCAAAAGAAGCTGAATATGCTTTAACTTTTCCAGAAGGGCTGTATCTTTCATCTTATTTTCTTTGTTGAAATTGCTTTTATTTTAGTTGCAAAGCTTTTTTTATCACGAAAACGCGAAAATTGGAAAACACGAAATTGTTTTTTTTCTTTTTATTCGTGATTTCGTGCCTTTGTGGTTAATTCTTTCTTAAGGTTTATCCGGGTTATGAGATGGTTTGGTGAATGGTCTTTAACCGGGAGAGTAGATTATAAATGGTGTCGAGCTTTAAGGCGTTGGGTCCGTCACACAGGGCTTGCTCCGGGTTGGGATGAACCTCCATGAAAATACCGTCGACCCCGGCCGCAACCGCTGCTCTGGCCAGCATGGGAGCATATTCCCGTTGTCCCCCCGAACTTTTACCGGCGCCGCCCGGCAGTTGCACGCTGTGAGTGGCGTCAAAAATAACAGGGAAGCCGGTTTGGCGCATGATCATTAATCCGCGAAAATCCACAACCAGGTTGTTATAGCCGAACATCGTCCCCCGTTCGGTAATCAAAATGCGGTGATTGCCTGCTGAGGTGATCTTTTCGACTACATTGGCTATGTCCCATGGCGCCAGAAACTGGCCCTTTTTGATATTCACAGGCCTGCCGGTTTTGGCCACTTCGATAATGACGTCGGTTTGGCGGCAGAGAAAAGCAGGGATCTGGATGATGTCCAGCACCCGGGCTGCTGCCGGCAGTTCGCTGATGCGATGGACATCGGAAAGGATTGGAATGTCAAATTCTCTTTTGATTTCTCCCAGCACCTTAAGGCCCTCGGTCAATCCCGGACCCCGGAAGGCGGTGACGGAGGTTCGGTTGGCCTTATCAAAGGAGGCCTTAAAGATGAAGGGCATCTCCAATCTATCAGTGGTTTCCTTCAGATGGGCGGCAATCGTCCGGGTCATCTCATAATCTTCGATTACACAGGGACCGGCAATCAGAACCAGGGGACAGCCCCCTCCGATAGTCAGGTTGTCTATGTTTATGGGTTTAACCATGCTAAATTAGATAATTAGTTGATTAGAAGCTGTTTCAAAATTGCATCTTGCGTCCAATGGCCGCGTTGCGATTCGATTTAAAATGCTCGCGTACTACGTGTACGCTCCGCTTTTAAACCGAATCGACGCCTTGCCCTTGAACGCAACCTACAATTTTGAAACAGCTTCAAGTTAAATAGTTCACTTGCTACTGTTTATTTGTCACTGGTTCCTGGTTGATAGCTGCCGCTCTCGAGTTCGCAGTTACCAGGGACCAGCCGCCAGAGACCAGAAGCCAGGTAGCCGCGCACCTTCTACCCCGCACCTCGTAACCCGCAACCCGCACCGCCCACCGCGCGCCGCGTACCTCTTAACCTGAATATTTATCCTGCACGCTGTCAAATGTCAAGAAACGAAAACAGGCCTTGATTATCAACACTTTAACTGGTATTAAAACAGTTTCTATTTTTATAGAGGTTTTAAATCCACTGCAGGGCAAAGGACCTATTTTTACCTTTTGAAAGCGAAAAAAATAAATATAAAATTGTGGACCATCGCCATCGGGTGTCTGTTTATTATCCTGCCTGTGGCCTGGTTATTATTGGTTCGCCTTGAGGGGCAGCCGCCAACATTGGAATTGGACCTGGTCTCACCTTATATCGGTACATCCCAGGAACTCACCCTGGCGGTCTCCGATACCCAAAGCGGTTTACGCAGGCTCTGGGTAGGGCTTCTCAAGGACGGCAAAGAAGTCGTTTTGCAGGATACCGATTTCCAGTCGGCAGGCCTTCTTAGGGGCGGGAGCCTAAAGGAGACATCCATAAAAATTCCGCTAGCGCCTCAGAAATTGGGATTCAGCGATGGTGAAGCCATTCTGCGCATGGTGGTTCATGATTACTCCTGGAGGGATTGGTGGATAGGTAACAAGACCTATTTGGAAAAGACCGTGGTAATTGACACCCAGCCACCGGAGATAGAGGTGCTGAGCCGTGCCCATAATATCAATCAGGGTGGGGCAGGGCTGGTGATTTTTCGCACCTCTGAAAATTGTCCCCAAAGCGGCGTTCAGGTTGGGGATACATTTTATCCAGGCCATGGGGGGGCTTTCGCCGACCCCCTTGTGTATATCACCTATATTGCCGTCGGTTATCAGCAGGGCCGCGACACCGACATCCGTGTCCGGGCTGTCGATCCGGCCGGCAATAGCACCGAAAGCGGCTTCTACTATCATATTCGCCACAAGACGTTCAGGAAAGATAAAATCAACATATCGGACAGATTTTTAAAACGTAAAATTCCTGAATTTTCGTCCCAGATTTCTCCGGGGGCTTCAAAATCCCCGGTGGATAAATTTCTTGAAATAAACCGGGATCTTCGAAGAGCAAATTACATGAAGATTGCCGCTGCATGCCAGAACCCCGATCCCAAGAGGCACTGGCAGGGCAGTTTTTTAAGGCTGCCAAAATCCGCCACCCGGGCGCGATTTGCGGATCACCGGACCTACTTTTACAAGGGCAACCCCATAGATCAGCAGGTTCATTTGGGAGTCGACCTGGCATCGGTTGCCAACAGCCCGGTGCCGGCCGGCAACGCTGGTGTTGTTGCCTTGGCGTCCGCCTCTGGCGGGTTGGGCATTTACGGCAAGACAGTTATTCTGGATCACGGTTATGGACTGTTCAGCATGTACTCCCATTTAAGCCAAATCGCCGTTAAAGCCGGGGATCATGTGTCCAAGGGCGACAAATTGGGACGCACCGGAAGTACCGGAATGGCCGGCGGTGATCATCTTCACTTTAGTATGCTGATCAACGATACCTTCGTTAATCCCGTCGAATGGTGGGATATAAAATGGATCCAAAACAATGTGACATCCAAAATAGAGTGGGCCCAATCCCTTACCAGAAAAGAGTGACAGGACATGAAAAAGCATAAAATCAATAAAACCATCCGGGAAATCAACGAAAAAATCAAATCCGGCGATGTTGTTGTGGTCACCGCGGAGGAGATTATAGATATCGTCAAAAACGAAGGGCCGGTCGAAGCTGCCCGTCAGGTGGATGTGGTGACCACCGGAACCTTCGCCCCCATGTGTTCATCCGGCGCATTTATCAATTTTGGCCATTCGACGCCAGGCATTAAAGCTTCCAAAGTCTGGTTAAATAAGGTTCCGGCCTACGCCGGTGTGGCTGCTGTCGACTGTTACATCGGGGCCACTGAAGCGGTTGAGGATGACCCGCTCAATAAAGTTTATCCCGGAGAATTCAATTACGGGGGCGGTCATGTTATTCAGGATCTGGTTGCCGGGAAAAAGGTTCAGCTCAAAGCCACAGGCTATGGTACCGACTGTTACCCCAACCGTTTGGAAGAAAAAGAGATTTCCCTGCGCACCCTGCCCCAGGCAACGCTTTGCAACCCGAGAAATGGTTATCAGAATTATAACTGCGCGGTCAATTTTACCAAAAAAACGATCTACACTTACATGGGGGCCCTGAAACCCAAAGCTGCCAATGCCAATTACTGTTCCGCCGGCCAGCTCAGTCCCCTGTTTAATGATCCTTACTATAAAACCATCGGGCTGGGTACCCGGATTTTTTTAGGCGGCGGTGATGGCTATGTAACCTGGCACGGCACCCAGCACAAACCATCGGTCAAAAGAAACAAAAAGGGGGTGCCGGTATCGCCCGCCGGAACGCTCTGGGTGATGGGGGATTTAAAAAAGATGAGTCCCCAATGGCTGGTGGGAATGAGTTTGCAGGGATACGGCTGTTCGCTGGCAGTGGGGTTAGGGATCCCAATTCCGCTATTGAATGAAGAAATTGCCGGTTATACGGGCATCTCCGATCAAGATATCGTTACTCAAATTGTCGATTACGGCAACGACTACCCCAAGGGTGTTGCCAAAAGCTACGGACAGGTCAGTTACGCCGAGTTAAAAAGCGGGTTTATCAAGCTCAAGGGGCAGGAGGTACCAACCGTGCCCCTGTCCAGCCTGGTGAAGGCCCGTGAGATAGCTGATATCCTGAAGAAAAAGATTGCCCAGGGGAATTTTCTCCTCGGAGAACCCCAGTTTACGCTGCCGGAGAAATGACGGTGCTAATTTCAATAAAGCAGTTTAGCAAATTGTATTAATAGTCACTATAATTGTGAGGATTACCTATTTAGACAAATAAATTCGAATATCGAAATTCGAAATCCGAAACAAATTCGAAAAAGAAAAATTCAAATCTCCCAAACGGGAACACGATCGAGGTGATGGCGATTGTCGCAGTTGTTTTGGTCATTGGAGCATTCGGATTTTAGATTTGTTTCGAATTTCGTGATTCGGATTTTGAATTTACCGGACATGTGATAGGGGAGCGAATATTTCCTTTTCGGTTTAAGTCTGGTAATTATGGGAAAAAATAACGACGAAAACTAACATGTCCGGTACCATTCGCACTTTCATTGCCCTGGAGCTGCCGCCGGCGATTATCGCGCTGTTGCACAAAGTGCAGCAGGATTTGAAGCGGTTGAAAATTCGGGCCCGTTGGGTGCGACCCGAAAATATTCATCTGACCCTTAAATTTTTAGGGGATATCAGCCCCGACCGCATTGACAAAATCGGCGCTGCGATGACCGCTGCCGCCGTTGAATTCCCGCCGGTCACACTGGCGATCAGAGGAATCGGCGTTTTCCCGGGAATCAAACGCCCGCGTGTCATCTGGGTGGGCCTTGGGGGCGACATTCGATCGCTGTTGGCTTTGCAGAGCCGGCTGGAGCAAGAGCTGGCCGGAGCGGAATTTCCCAAAGACAAAAGATCGTTCAAGGCCCATCTAACCCTGGGCCGCATCAGCCAGTCCGCCAGCCCGGAGGTGATCCGCCAAATGATAAGGCAATATGCCAGTCTAAACTCAGATAAATTCATTTGTGATCAGGTTTTTTTATTTAAAAGCGATTTGCAGCCATCGGGCGCAGTTTACTCTAAATTGAAACAAACCAATCTCGGAATGACGAATGACGAATGAATAATTAAGGAATCCTGTCTTTTTATATATAAATGATGGGGATAAAAGGGTTTGTGTAAGCGATCTTATGCAGTTTTTCATTCGTAATTGATCATTCAAATCGGAGGAGCGAAGCGACTTCCACCATTTGACATTCGTCAATCGACATTTATCATTCAAAACACGGGAGGAAATCATGTCTACAGCAGAGGATAAAAAAAGAGCCCTGGAATCCGCCATGACCCAGGTGGAGCGCCAGTTCGGTAAGGGTGCCATCATGAAATTGGGTGACAAGCCCGTGATGGAGGTGCCGGTTATCTCCACCAGCGCCCTGTCCCTGGACAAAGCCCTGGGGATCGGGGGACTTCCCCGTGGCCGGGTGGTGGAAATTTTTGGGCCGGAGGCATCCGGAAAAACGACCCTGGCCCTGCACGCGGTGGCCGAGGCTCAAAAAAATGACGGAGTTGCGGCTTTTATCGATGCTGAGCATGCAATTGACATCGGTTACGCCAAACGCCTGGGTGTCAACGCCGATGAGCTGTTGGTATCCCAACCGGATACCGGCGAGCAGGCCCTTGAAATTGCCGATATGCTGGTCAGAAGCGGTGCCATTGACATCCTGGTGATCGACTCCGTTGCAGCCCTGGTGCCGCGCGCTGAAATTGAAGGCGAGATGGGCGACTCCCACATGGGCCTGCAGGCCAGACTCATGTCCCAGGCCCTGAGAAAATTAACCGGCACGATCGGCAAAACCATGACCACGGTCATATTTATTAACCAGATTCGAATGAAAATCGGCGTGGTCTTCGGCAATCCGGAAACCACCACCGGCGGCAATGCGTTGAAGTTTTACTCTTCGGTCCGGCTTGATATTCGACGCATCGGAGCCATCAAGGACGGCCAGGAGGTTGTGGGGAACCGAACCCGGGTGCGGGTGGTTAAAAATAAGATGGCGCCACCGTTTACGGAAGCAGAATTTGATATTTCCTACGGTGAAGGCATCTCCAAAACCGGTGATCTGATTGACGTGGGCGTCAATGCCGACATCGTCGACAAAAGCGGTTCCTGGTATTCTTACCAGGGCGAACGAATCGGGCAGGGGCGTGAAAACGTCAAACGCTTTCTGGCTGAAAACCAGGACATGTACGATGATATTTATCAAAAATGCAGAGAAGCCCTGGGGTTTGCCGAAAAGGAAGCCGGCAAGGAAACCGGCAAGGAAGCCGAAGAAGCTGAAGTGTGAAAAAGCACCAAAATAGAATGCGGAATTCGGAATGCGGAATGTCTCAAGTTCGAAACCCGCAACCCGCAACCCGCAAGGCGTAACCCGCAACGCGCAAACGGAGACATCCATGACTGGAAACGACATACGCAAACTATTTCTTGAATATTTTGAAAAGCACCACCATCGGATTGTTCGCAGTTCTTCCCTGGTACCCCAGGAAGACCCCACCCTGTTGTTTATCAATGCTGGAATGGTGCAGTTCAAGCGTGTTTTCCTCGGGGAGGACAAAAGAGATTATGTCCGGGCAACCACTTCCCAGAAATGTGTTCGGGCCGGCGGTAAACACAATGACCTGGAAAATGTCGGCTATACCGCCCGGCATCACACATTTTTTGAAATGCTCGGCAATTTTTCTTTTGGCGATTATTTCAAAGAAGGCGCCATCGAATTTGCCTGGGATCTTCTGACAAACGGGTATGGCTTGCCGGCAGATAAATTATGGGCGTCGGTTTATCTTGATGACGACGACGCCTATAATCTCTGGCAAAAAAATATTGGATTGCCCGAAGACCGCATTGTGCGATTGGGTGAAGAAGACAACTTCTGGGCCATGGGGGATACGGGGCCCTGCGGACCGTGCTCGGAGATTTTAATAGATCGCGGCCAAGAATTCGGGTGCGGCCGGCCGGAGTGTACCGCCGGCTGTGACTGTGACCGCTATCTTGAAATATGGAACCTGGTGTTCATGCAGTTTAACCGGGATGAATCCGGCAAGATGACGCCGTTGCCAAAACCAAGTATTGATACCGGCCTGGGTTTAGAGCGCATGGTGTCAATTCTCCAGAATGTTCCCACCAATTATGACACGGACCTCCTCCGGCCCATCATCGCCAAGGCTGAAGAACTGGCCGAAAAACGCCTGGGGGATTCCCATGAGACCGATGTGGCCATGAAGGTTATCGCCGATCACAGCCGGGCAGCCGCTTTTCTGATCGGCGACGGCATTATGCCATCCAATGAGGGCCGTGGCTACGTCCTGCGCCGCATTATGCGCCGGGCCATTCGCTACGGCCGCAACCTCGGGTTGAGCCGACCCTTCTTATCCGAAACGGCCAGGGTTGTGTTTGAAACCATGAAGCCGGCCTATCCTGAATTATCCGAAGCATCCGCTTTTATAACCAACATCATCAAAAATGAGGAGGTCCGGTTTTTAGAAACCCTGGATACGGGCATGAAGGTATTAAATGATACCCTGGCAGATATCAGGGCCCGCGGCCGGAACCAGGTACCCGGCGACATCATCTTCAAGCTTTATGATACGTTCGGGTTCCCGGTGGATATCGTCCAGGATGTTGTCAGGGATGAAAAAATGGAACTGGATATGGACGGGTTCGACCAGGCCATGGACGTGCAGCGTGCCAGATCCCGGTCGGTGGCGGCCTTTGACAGTATCAGTGAGGCTTACAAAAACCTGTCGGCCCAGGGTATTAAGCCTGAGTTCGTGGGCTACAATTCCCTGAGCGGCGATTCTAAAATACTGGTTATGGTGGCCGACGGTGCGGAGGCCACCGCGGCAGTTGAAGGACAGGAAATTGAAGTTGTCACTGAAACCACACCGTTTTATGGCGAATCCGGCGGTCAGGTCGGCGACACCGGAAGCATTGTCGGAGAGAATTTTGAGCTGGAAGTTCTGGACACGGTCAAAGATCCCACCGGACTCATCATCCATAAGACCCGGGTGATTTCCGGCACCGTCCGCAAAGGGGACACCGTCAGCCTGATGGTGGATGAGGCCAAACGGGCAGCCACGGCCTTAAATCACACCGCCACCCATATTTTACACGCCGTACTACGGCAGGTGCTCGGGGATCACGTTAAACAGGCTGGGTCCCGGGTGGCCCCGGACAGGCTGCGGTTTGATTTCACCCACTTTTCCCTGATAGATAACGATGCCCTGGAGACCATCGAGAATCTTGTCAACCAGCGTATTCGCCAGAATATTCCGACCGATACTGCTGAAATGAATGCCGAAGACGCACTCAAATCAGGTGCAACGGCTTTATTTGAAGAAAAGTACGGGGACCGTGTACGCGTTGTTGCCCTGACCGATTTCAGCAGGGAACTTTGCGGCGGGACCCATACGGCAAAAACCGGCAATATCGGGCTTTTTAAAATTGTCAGTGAATCCAGCATTGCCTCCGGCGTCAGGCGCATCGAAGCCCTGACGGGAGAATCGGCCCTGGCTTTCACCCAGCAGACGGCGCGGGTGTTAAACGAAACGGCTCACTTGCTCAAAGATAAAGCCCGGGCCGTGCCGGCGCGAGTCAAAAAAATGCAGACCGATATAAAAGCGTTTGAAAAAGAAGTGGAGCAGTTGAAAACCAAACTGGCTACTGCAGCCACCGAGACATCGACGGACGCCGTCCGGTCCATTGACGGCACCAAGGTAATGGCCCAAAAAGTCTCCGTGGACACACCGGCGGCCCTTAGAAATCTGGCCGATCAACTCAAAGATAAAATTCAATCCGGCATTGTTGTGCTGGGCGGCACCGCGGGCTCCAAGGCGATGTTGATCGTCGTGGTTACCCAGGATCTAACCGATCGTTACCACGCCGGCAACATTATCAAGGAGATTGCCGCCGAGGTTGGCGGCCGTGGTGGCGGCAGGCCGGACATGGCCCAGGCCGGGGGGAACCAGCCCGAGAATTTGGATAAGGCGCTGGCCAAGGCCTATGAAGTTGTCGCGCAGGGGAAATAAAGATATCGTTTAAAATTGATAAGTTTTGGGGGCTTGTCGATTAACGCCCTGGAATGTCGAATGTCGATTGACGAATGTCGAATTAAGGAATGCTATCATTTAAATTTCAGGCAAAAATAAAAGCGATGGAACGAAGCGACTTCCATCATTCTTCATTTTTCATTCTTCATTCGTCCTTCTGCATTCCTGGTGCTGATCTCATGCTTGGCTGAATCGATTGCGCCCAGGGTTCGCCTTACCAGGGCCATGTGCCGCGGTTCTTCTGACAGGTTCATAAAGCCCTGCTGCCGCTTTAGGATATCATCGAGCAGGGCGAAATCGGATTCGTTGCCGACCCGCCCGATACCCCGGATCAATATGCCCAGATGCTGCAGCAGAGCGGCCAGAAAATTGGGGCTTTCTTTGAGTAAAAAGATCCGGGAGGCTGGGTTGCCGTAAACCTTGAGTGCTTCCTGGATGACAGCGGTGGCCGTTTTCCCGCCAATAAGCGCAAGGAATATGTGGGCTTCTCTCTCCAGGGCCAATAAAAATCGAATCGGCAGTACTTTGGTATCGGTTCCCGCCTGTTCAAATGATTGGATGAGCTTTTTGCGGATGGTGGCGATCTTTTGGGCAAACCGTTTTTGTTCCCCGTCAATTTTCCAGGTCATATAACGCCTCACCGCCGGATCCAGTCCTTTATTGACCATCAGCACTTCTTCCGGAGTGATTTCAATATCCATGTTGACTTCTTTGTTGTAGGAGCGCAGAAACTGAATGGCCAGCATCAGGGCATTTCTGTCCGGAAAACTGACATCACCGGGATCCAGGATAAAGTCCGAAACCAGAATCTTAGCGGCCTGCTTGGGTTGGTTAATCTCTTTTACCAGTAATTGCAATGAATTCAGAAACGGCACCCGATCGCTGCGTCGCGGAATTTCTCTGAGAAAGTCCCACAGGATTTCAAATATCTTTTTGGGGTGATCCGCAAATCCGGGCACATTCTTTTCAAAATGGGTTTTCTGGAAATTTCCCTGACCGTCAAAACAGCTTTTCAACAACCGGGCGATTTCCTCAGCCTCCTGGATGCTGATATTAAAGGTCTTGGACAACTGCTCATAATCTTTATCGGTAAACTTTCCATCCGCGCGCAGGGCCACCCGCATTTTTTTTCGGGCGGCGGAACGTTCTTTGGAGGTGTCGATAATATCTAAAAGGTTATCACCGGACTTTCCAATGACCTTTTCTTGGTCTTCTTCCCAGATTTTAATTTCAGCGCCATCGATAATCAATTCATCGAGTACCGCCTTTGGCAGCTGATCCACTCCGGTCTGAATTCGATTCAGCACATCTTCCATTAAGGCCTGGCCCTTATCGCTGTTCTCCAGGGACGTTAAAAGATCGGTTATCAGCTCAAGCCGCCCCTCGAGGCTTGTCAGGTCAAGCTGGTGATAATCGCTGCCGTATATGGTTTTCATCACCTGCAGGGCTTTCTCAGGAGAATTCCCATAGGCTTCTTTTACAAACTTGGCCACATCGGCCTTCAGCACAGCCGGATCCATTTGGACGGGGGGGCCACCGGGACCGCTTGCCCCGCCCCCGGTCCCTGCGGTCCCGCCTTTTTGATCTCTTTCGGCTTGCGGACCCCGTTCACTGTTCAACTCGATGATCGGTCGGACCAGTCTCTGGCGCAGGCTTTTAATACTAAAAATGGTCTGATAAACATTGGCCGCTTGCTGACCGGATCTCGCAAAATCCGGGCGTTGCATCAACGCCACAACCTTCTGTATCATTTCATCCATGTTTTGAGGGCTTAAATCATTTAAGGCGGCCAGCTGGGTCAGGTTGGGGTCGGGCTGTTGGGATTCGTTTAAAACCAGTTCCAAAGATAATTTCTGGTCGTTTTTGACATACTCGATAGGGGCATCATCCTGTACCGCTTTATTAAAGCAGGAGACAATCCGCATGCAAGTACGCAATTTTTCCAGTGATTCATCGGTTCCATCCGGAATGGTAATAATAATAGTAGCCAGGCCCCGGGCTGCAAAGCTCTCAAATGATTTAATCAAACGCCCCTCAATATGCTTGACCCGAATACCGAGGCGTTTGATCAGGGCGGAAACGGCGGCGATATCCACCCGGAGGTCACCAAATCGAATGATATAATCTGATTTTTCCGGAATTTTCATTCCGGGGTTTCCGCGGTGTTCAATTCGCACCGCTCCGTCATTTTGGGGTATTAGCTGGAGTTCGTGAAGAATTTTGACAAATTCGCCCAGGGTGTCTTTATCAGAGATGACACCCTCCCAGTAGTGGGCGTCGCGAAAGGCGCCGTTGAGGTGGTAAACCAGATCCACCAGCAGCATGCGCCAGTGATCCAGCTGTTCTGAGGACTGAACGGCGGCACCCGCTTCTTTTACGGTTTCCTGGGGTGAGATTGCTTCTGTCTCAGGGGAGCCGACACCGCCCATCTGCTGAACAAGGTTGTCATCCGATTCGCTCATCCAGGCCTCGTTGGCAATTTTAGTTATTAAATTTCAACAATTTAGGTAACACTATTAAGCATAGATGAATATGCCTTGAGTGTCAATCAGGAATAGGAATATCTTGGAAAAAATAGTATTATAACATATTGAAAATATTTTAATTTATCGTTTTATGGGTTTGCTGGCAAAAAGCCATCAGATCTGAAACTCAGCTGCCCTTCAGGACATCGATCATGGTAAACATGCTGCACCGGGCACCGGCTTGCACTTTTTCAGACAGGTATAAAATTGCATCCACGGTTCCCCGAACATAGACCTCGCGACCGTTGACATTGTGGGTGAATTCAAATCGGACCGTCTGATCCTCGGAAACCAGCGTATAGGTGTGCCACCCATGCCCGGCAAGATATTCTTCCGGAATTCCCCATTGCGTTTTTTGCTCCTGTGGATCCCGCACCATGACAATTTCATCTGTTGAAAAAGAAACCCCCAGCTTGTTGAAATAACCGACCATGGCTTTGGCTGTACCGCTGGTATCGGCCTTGCCCCGTTGATGGCTTTCTTTGACTTCGAGGGCATAGCCCTTGAACAAGTTCGGAAAATTATCGGCGGCATATTCCATCATGGCCTGGAGGCCGACAATCTGTTTGGCCATGTTGGGGGCAATGACTGCCGCAATGGAAGACGATTCCACCGTTGCTTGAAGTTTGTGGCGGTCGCCGCCGGTGGTACCCATTACAAAAGGCAACCCGAAACGACAGTAAAAATCAGCGTTGGAATTGACCGCTGACGGGTGGGTGTAATCCACCGTCAGAAATTCTCCCTGGGATCGCTTAATCTGCTCGATTTGGGAATCTCTTTGATCAGCCTGGATGAGTTTCACACAGATGTTGTCGATGATGGTTTCTGATTCCTGGATCTCCGGGCCGGTCAGCGAATGGGGCACCAGTTCAAACCGATCGTCTTTTAATAGGTATACGGCAACTGTCCGGGCCACATTTCCCGGCAGTCCGTTAACCATCACCTTTATTGTCCTCATTGGATTCCTCCCGTTATCTTATCAAATGATTTGTTATTTATTGATTGGTACACTTGGTTACCTACGCCAGTATGCCGGTCTGTTGCAGCTGCCCATAAGCCTTTTTTAGCGCGGTTGTCAGGGCGGGGAATTCATCCCGGCGGCGAACATGCAGATTGGATCCCAGGGTTTGAAGGGCCGCCGGGATATAATCCTCAAAATAATGCTTGCCTTTGATTTTGCTCAGATAGGCAAAGGCGCCCAGGATTTGAAGATTTCGCGTCAGGGAGCAGTAATGAAAGCAGCGGCGAAATTTTTCCGGTTCCACGGCGGTCTTCTCTGATAATGCGTCAACACTGTAATCGAGCAATTGGGCCTGGATGACATCCGGCAATTCAACATAGGGATCGATCAGCAGGGAGGCCAGATCGTACTGAATGGGGCCGAAACGCCCACCCTGGAAGTCGATAAAGTAAACCTGCTGGTTTTTTATCATTATGTTGCGCGACTGCATGTCCCGATGCATGAAACCGGTGTTTGAATATTGCAGCGCTTTTTGAGCCAGTGTTGTGAAGTCGGCTGCAAGGTCTTCCAATCGTGCTCCGAGTCCAAGATACCTGTTTAAAAACATCTCCTGAAAATAGCGGCATTCTTTTTCTATGATCAGTTCCTTATCATAGCGCGCAGATTGATAGGTCCAGGCCGGATCAAACTTCTCTCCACCGCCCAGTGATAATTTAATCAGCTGATCAATAACGGATTTATAAAGACGGAGGAGAAATTCCGGATGGGTCGTTAACCGGGCGGCCTGCTGCAGGTTGACATCGCCCAGATCATCCAGGAAAACCAGTCCGCAGAAGGTGTCGCAAAAATAAATTTTGGGGACAGCGACACCCTGATGGTACAGGTGCTGTCCGATATGAACAAAGGCATCGACTTCAGATGTCGACCGGTTTTCACGGATACCGTGATCTGCCAGGATCAAGGAATGGCGGCCGGCTTGTAGCCGGTACCATTGCCTTTCCGAGCCGTCGCCCTGAAGCTTTTTCTTTTCTATCCGAAGGCCGGGGATATCACCAAAAGCCTTTCTGAAAGCCCGGGGCAGGGCGATTTCAAAAGCCGTTTGCCGATAGCGTTCCGGTGTCCCGATATCCTGCCATCGACCCTTTGGGGCAATATAGGCTTGCAGCTTTTTGTCATCTGCCAGGATTTTTCTAAATGCATCGATGCTGCTCGATGAAGTCTTTTCCGGTATATAGTCTAGCACCTGGGGTTCTATAACCTGGATGCCCGTAAAGGTCAGCAACCGTTGAGCCGGTTGGCCGGAATTCCGGCCACTGTTTTGAAATTCTTTGATCCATTTGTCCTGTTCCACTGCAACACTGTTAAAGGCGGGATCGTCGCAGAGCACCAGGGTGGCCGGGGGATGCTGCCGGCAATGGGTCCGGTATACATCTGCTAAGTCAATATCGGCAACTATGTCGGCATTAATAACCATAAAGGGCCGGTGGTCCCAAAAATCGGCCACATTCTTGATGGCGCCGCCTGTGCCGAGGATTTGCGGTTCGTAACGGGTCGTGACGGGACAGCTGTAGCTGCGGGCAGCGACGAAAGCCTCGATCTCCCGATGCAAATGATGCGTGTTAATGATAACCGCTTCGCAGCCGGCTTTTTGGAGGTTATCGATGATAATATCCAGCAGGGGACGGCCGGCAATCGAGAACAGGGGTTTGGGGGTATGGTTGGTATAAGGCCGCAGCCGGGTACCATACCCCGCCGCCAAGATTAATGCTTTCATAGTTCAAGGTTCAACGTTCAGGGTTTAGATTTCAGCGCAGCTACTGGCGATGAAGCTGCCAGTCTAATCGGAAAAGAAACTCCGAAAAAGCGAATATCGAATATCGAATAATGAATGTCGAATGTCGAAGCGATGTATTCTGTCTATTTTTAAAAAAGACCGAGCAAAGCGAAACCATCCTTCGACATTCTGCGGTTCGCTGTTCCGGCTACCCGAAGTTTCATATGAGAGGTTCAGGGTTCAGAGGCTCAGGATTCAACAATTTTTGAACCTTTGAACTCTGAACGGTTGCCATCATGGTTGCAGATATTTCAGGGCATCCTGCAAGGCAACGGCATATGGTTCAATTTTTTCCGTGTCATCGGATCCCCTTATCCCCCGGCTGGAGAACATTTCTATGGCATTTTGATAGGTAACTTTTGACAGGGCTTCTTTACGATCGATTTCTTTGCGCTTATACATTCGATTGCCCCTTGCCGTTATTTTCTTTATCCGGTCTTTGGGATTAACCGAGTCCTGGGGGTTGCGAAGGTAGAAGTTAAGTACGATCCAATATGACTCGAAATAGGTTTTAAGAAACAAGGCGAATATCTTCAATTTACGAAAGCCGACGGGAGTGACATCATAGGTGTCGGGCAGGGTTTGGTGAGGGATGACCATGCCATCATCGATAAAGGCCTTGATGCATTTGCGCACATGGAATTCGGAGCGGATATCAACATCATAGGCAAATTCATATTTAAAAAACTTTTGCCAGAAACCATAGCCCGGGTGCAGATCGGAAGCGGAAAACCGGAAACTGTCTTTTTCCAAAATTGCCATGGCGGTGTAGGCCGCCGGAATGAAAAAGGCAATGCAGGTGTTTTTATAATATTCCAGATACGGCCTGCGCCCCTCATTGATTAAGTATTCTTTATCGGCATCTTTTTCGTCGTTGCCTTTGGAAAGTGGTTCGATGAACTTTCTCTGGATATAAGCCTTCACAACTTTTTTAAAAGCCCCTTGTTGATCGGAAACCAGGGTGTCGGCCAGTTTAGCGTTCTGGGTAGCCAAAAATTTCATATAAGTTGCAAGGACGGAATGTAGTTCACTGTTGGAAAAATTTTCTGTTGCGAAATTTAATATTGCACCGGCGACCAATCCGTGCGGCGTAACCACCGTAACGCGATTAATGGCATTTATAACCTGGTAACCTAATTTTCGAATGAAGCCATTTAGCTCCTTGGTTTTCATCTGGTCCAATTGTTGATTTTGCTGACTCAACAGCTGGTTGACGGAAAGGGGTTCATGAAATTGGATGTAAATTTTACCGTAGCGCTTTTTTAAGAATTTGCGGGCTCGCAATACCTGAAGTATGTTTTCGGGCTCTTTTTGGCCCCCTCCGAGTTCATGCAGATAGGATTTTTCTTCGATGATTCTGTCATATCCGACATAGATCGGCACGACCAGCATGTCTTTGCATGCGCCGTTTTTAAAAGCGTTCATGAGGATGGACATTAATCCCAGCTTGGGCATCAGCAGCTTGCCGGTACGACTCCGACCGCCTTCTATGAATTGCTCAACGTTGTAACCTTCTTCCAGCAATTTATGGATGTATTCAGCAAAAACCTTTGAGTAGAGCACGGCGCCCCTGAATGACCGGCGGAGGAAAAAGGCGCCACCGCTGCGAAATAAAGGTCCCATCGGCCAGAATGAAAGATTTTTCCCTGCCGCAATATGGGGCACCGGCAAGTTGTTGTGATAAAGAACATAATCCAGGATAAGATAGTCAATATGGCTTTTATGGCTGGGAATCAAAACCAGCGGCCCCTTCAGGGACATACTTTTTACTCGATTCAGTACGTCATGATTGGTCGTAAATCCGTCAAACATGATCCGGATAATCCACCCGACAATAACCGATGCCACCTTTATAAAAGCCGGCTTGTAATTGGCGGCAATTTCTTCGATATTCGCATCTGCCTTACGCCGAACCTCGTGAATGGGAATATTTCGGTTTTCAGCATAGGTTTCCATGAATCGCTGAAAGCGTTCGGTGGTTAAAATACTTTCTTTCAACTCTTCTTTTGATTTGCGGATAGGTCCGGTAATACTCTGGCGATGGGCATTGAGCTGAACCAGCAGATCGCGACGCAGCAGCAATGACTGATATTCTGTAGATTGATTTCGGGTTTCGGCCGATTTCAGGTATTGCCTCAGATTCAGCGGTTCGGATACCTCCACAAATACCCTGCCGCTGTTTTTAAACAGGGTGACCAGCCTCCTGATATTGCCCGGTTTGTCTTCGGGCCCGAAAAGAATGTCGATCAAGGTCGGAATTTCGCGGCGGGCGGTTTTGCTGAAAAACATTAACTGCGGAATAAGGTAAATCGGTCGGTCAAGGCTTTTTTGTATTTCAATCAGGTAGTGTATCGGATCGGTTTCCGCTTTGACAAACCGGCGGTGAAATATTTCTTTCCCGACCATTGACAGGAAGCCGCAGCGGCCGTTAATCAGTTCCTGTTTAAGATATCCACGGTCATAAGGATCCGGCAATGCCTGATACCGGAATAGAAAATCCAGTTTGGCCCCAAAAATCCTCAATAACTGCGATACCGGCTGCCAGATATAAACTTTGTAGTCAAACCCTATCTGAGGATACGGCAGATTTTCCTGTCGATAGCGGTTGTAGTAGAAAAGGTATTCAAAAAAACTTTTAAATTTTGATACGTAAACAACAATGGCGTTCTCTTCCAACTGCTGAATAATTTCGGTCTGCTGGTCGTCTACCTTGATCCCTGAGTAGAATAGCTTAAGAAGCAGATTGGAAAATCGACCTATTTTGTCCGGTAGCAGGCAGGTGTAGTGATCGTAGGAACCGTGCAGGAACTTATTGAACCACCGGTTGGAGGGGCTACGGGTGCGAGTCGGCGGTGTATTTTTCTTTTTGGGCATAGTTGTATCCGTCAAATAAGATGTAAATGGTAACCCTATTAGAAAAATTAGCAGAATAGATTTTGGTTTGCAATATATTATTGGCTTGTGCTACTGATTGTGCTATGGTACTTTTCAGCCAATTGAACGTATATGAAAGGAGGTTAATGTTATATGAAGACATTAATTGGCGGTGCAATTGCCGCATTGTTGGGGCTGATAGGGATTGTGGCCTGGTTTCCTCAATTTTTGACAGTCATTGCCGGTACCATTCCTGTGATGCTTCTCCTTGGCGGTGCTCTGGCTATCTACCTGGGCATAGATGAGCTTAAAGATACCTGGAAACAGGAGGAGGGCGTGGAACCGGAGGCTGCCATCGATGAAGACGTAGAAAAATATAAGCAAGAAATATCAGAGCTTAAAGAGGAGATTGAAACCTTAAAGGAAAAATAGAAGCCGGTTGAGGACATAAGAAATGAGAGCCCTGCAGATTATTTTGCCGGGCTCTTTGTTTTTAAATGGCCCTGGATACTGGTCGCTTGTCGCTGGTATCTTGTCTCTGGTTACTGGTTGCTGTAACGACCGGATACTGGATGCTCGATGTTCTGCATTTGCGGACCAGTCAGAATGTCATCGATTATCGAGTATCCAGTATCGAGCATCAAGAGTTAACGGCAACCAGAGACCAGTAACCAGAGACCAGAAGCCAGCGACCAGCCTCGAGCAACCAGACCCTAACCGCCGGCCTTCTTGATGGCCGAAGTTGCCAGATAATCGGCTTTTTCATTTTCAGGGTGGCCGGAATGCCCTTTTACTTTCAAAATTTTCAAATCTTGAAATTCGCCCATCTTTTTTTTAATAGATTCAATAAGTTGTTGGTTTTTTTTTGGTTTCCAGCCCAGCATCAGCAATCCATAGGCATATTTGCTGTCAGTAAACAGCCTGACAGGAATATGCCTGTTTTTTAGAGCTGATAGCCCGGCATCGATGGCTTTAAGCTCAGCAATATTATTGGTGGCCTGGCCGATAAATTGAGAAATTTCCTTTTCATGCCCCTCGTAGCGCAATACGACCCCGATCCCTGAGGGACCTGGATTTCCTGAAGACGCCCCGTCGGTGAAGACACAAATTTTGTCCTTATAAGCCGATTCGTCCCAGGGTTCCGAAGCCCCGGTGGGTGTTTCTTTATCGGATTTTTTATTGGGTTGGTTTCTTTTTTTTTGCAATTGCGATTTCGGTGGCGGGGAGTCAAGCGGGCTGACACTATTTTTTTTAACCCAGTACTCATAATCCTGTTTAAGCTGATATTTGATCAATACTTTGCCATCTTTTACAACCGGCTTTCCCTTTTCATCCAAGGCCATCCAGACTTTGTTGGTCTTGAACCACATGCGTTGCCAATCGCCAGGCGCTTGTTTCATGTCTTTCCTCACTGGTTTTTGGTCGCTTGTCACTTGTCTCTGGCTCCTGGGGAAATGTGTTTATTGAGTTAATTAAGTCAGATCGGAACATTCCGACTTAATCAACTATTCAACCAATCAATCAACCAGTTTATTGAATCCCAAATCGAAACAATCCCAAATTGTACGCGCTGCCCCTGGGTTGTTAATAAATATGAAATTTCCGGGCGATTTTCTTAAATTGTTGAGTTCCCCCTGCCACCAGGCCTCGATTTCGTCCAGCCGGTCCAGTTCTTCGAGGCGCTTGCGGATGGTGCGATCTCCGATAATCAGGTCAATGGGCATTCTTTCAAATTCATATTCATAGGGAGGGGCCTTCCACTCAAACTGTTCACGATGATGCAGAATCACCGCCTGGAGCAAATGCAGGGTGGTAGTATAGGGCCGGTATCGCTGCGGGTCGGTGATGTGGATTTGAAAACCATTGCAGGCTGTTTGCTGCCATTTATTCGAGGTCGGCTCAAAAACGGCAGGCCTGAAAACCACCCCCGGTAATTTTGCCTTTTTTAAGGTGGACAGGATTTTTTGCACTTCCATAAAAGGGGCGCCAAACAGTTCAAAGGGCTGAGTGGTGCCGCGTCCTTCCGACACATTGGTGCCTTCCCACAATACCTGGCCGGGGTAAACCAAAGTTGACACGGGCGTGGGGAGATTAGGTGAGGGCGCAATCCAGGGTAGGCCGGTGTCCCCAAAAAACATATTGCGCTTCCAACCCGTCATGGGAACGACTTTCAGATCGCAGCCGATCTCAAAATAATCGTTGAACAAAGTGCCAATCTCGCCGACTGTCAAACCATGCCGCATGGGGATCGGGTACCGGCCCACAAAAGAGGCACAATCAGCTGTGAGGCAGTTGCCTTCGACCGAAATCCCATTAATCGGATTCGGACGATCCAGAATAACGACCCTGGTATTATGGTCGCGGGCAGCTTCGAGGCAGTATGACAGGGTATAGATAAACGTATACACCCGGGTACCGACATCCTGCAAATCCACCAGCAAGACATCAATGGGTTCAAACATCCCGGCCTCCGGAATGCGGGTTTTACCATAAAGACTGAAAATCGGAATTTGTAAAACAGGATCTACCATACTCTCTGACTCAATCATATTGTCCTGTTTTTCGGCAAAAAAGCCATGCTGGGGGGAATACAATGCCTTGAGCTGCCCCGGAAAGGCTTGATCGACTATCTGGCGGGTGTGGGTCAGGTGACGATCCACCGAAGCCGGATTACACAGTATACCGATGCGCTCATCGGTAAGCCATTGACGGGGTTTGTCGATCAGATTCTCAAGCCCGGTTAGTACTTTTGTCATACGATTTAAGGAATACGTCTTATTTTAACGGTGAAGATTGCCTCTCCGGGGTGGCGTTTTCTGGATCATGGACAAGAGCCTAAGTAATTATTAACATACTGCCGGCCGAATCGAAAGCAGAAAAAGGATCGATATTCTGGATAAAGCGGTAGTAGAGCTTCTATGGCAGCATCGGCCTATCTGCATTGATCTGGGCTGAATTAAATTTCCTCACGCAAACCCGCCCGCCTCGCCTTGCTCACATGGCGGGCGCGGGCCTCAAAGGCGCTAAGGTTTCTATATAAATCTTTACGTCTTTGCGTTTTGGCGTAAGAAGGGGCAGATTTTGACAAAACAATGTGATTTTAGGATGATATGCGAAATTATTGCCAACTTTGTGGTGACCCGAAAGGACTTGACATAAAATAAAATTCCCCTTAAATTACCAAATTCGTCTGCGTGCCTGTACTTTTCAGAAGGCACAGGTCGCGTGGATTTAAAAAATTATTTTTGCGGGTACACAAAAGGGTTTTAATTGGAAATCAGTTTAAAGGGAATAGTTGTTATCGTTGGAAATTACGGGAGCGGTAAGACGGAAGTTGCCATAAATCTGGCGGTCAACCGCAAACGCTCGGGTTTGGACGTACGCATTGCCGATTTGGATTTGGTAAATCCCTATTTTAGAACCCGGGAGGCCCGCCAAGCGCTTGAGGCGCTGGGTATCACCGTCGTTTTACCCCCCCAGGAATATATGCAGGCGGATCTTCCGATTCTCAGCCCCACGGTTGCCGGTATGATTCGACAGCCCGACGGTCTGACCCTGTTGGATGTTGGTGGGGATGATGCCGGTGCAACGGTTCTGGCCGCCCTTGGTGATGCATTTTCAGGTATTGATGTTCAGATGCTGCAGGTGGTGAATCCTTTGCGTCCCCAGACCGCAACTGTTGAGGGATGCTTGAAAATAAAAGATGAGATTGAAGCGGCCGCCAAATTGACCGTTACGGGTTTGATCGGCAATGCCAACCTGATCGACGAGACTGGCGCCCAGGAAATTTATGAGGGCCATGATTTTCTTCAACAATTATCAGCCGCAAGCGGTCTGCCGTTGGCGTTTATCACCGTCGCTCAGGAGTTGCTGGCGCTGATCGAGGTTGAGCAATTTGCCTGTCCGGTTTTGCCCATTGCCCGGCAGCTCGTTCCACCATGGAAGGCGGCTGTAAAATTTGGAAATTGATTTAATCCAAATTTTCCGAAAATGATAATTTTCAATTCCAAGAGGAGTTTTTTGAATGGCAAACAAGCATTTAATAGATAAAGACCGGTGCAAAGGATGCGGGATATGTGTGGATGCATGCCCCAAAAATGTTCTGGAAATTTCCGAAGAGCTTAATACCAAGGGCTATTTCCCGGCGTTCCAGGCCCGTCCGGAGGATTGCATTTTCTGCGCCATTTGTTGTACCATGTGCCCGGATGTGGCCATAGCGATCAGTGAGATCGAAGAAGAAACGGCCGCACAAAAATAAACGGAGGATGAAGATGAGTAAAGTTTTGATGAAGGGCAACGAGGCGATTGCCGAGGCTGCCATTCGGGCTGGATGCCTGAATTACTTTGCCTATCCCATTACACCCCAGACGGAAGTGGCTGAATACCTTTCCAAACGCTTGACTGAGGTTGACGGCGTTTTTTTACAGGGTGAAAGTGAGGTGGCCGTATCGTATATGATCTTTGGGGCATCGGCATGCGGAGAGAGGGTGTTTACGACTTCTTCGAGCCCGGGGGTCAGTCTGATGAGTGAGGGTATCAGTTACATCACGGCCGCCCAGTGCCCGGCGGTATTCGTCAATATTATGCGCGGAGGGCCCGGATTGGGCGGTATCCTTCCCTCCCAGGCGGATTACTTCCAGTCGACCAAAGGCGGAGGCCATGGTGATTACCGGCTGCTGGTCATGGCCCCGGCCAGCGTCCAGGAAGCAGTCGAGATGGTGATGGAAGCTTTTCCGCTGGCAGAAAAATATCGTAATCCGGTCATGATTCTGGGCGACGGTTTGATCGGTCAGATGATGGAGCCGGTGGAATTTCCGGATCACCTCAAAGTAGAGCCCTCGAACAAGGATGAATGGGCCACCAGCGGAATGGACACCCGTAAAAGCAACCAGCGTAATCTGGTAAAAACCCTCTATCTGAATCCCGAGGAACTTAACGCCCATAACCTGATGCTTAAAGCCAAATACGATAAAATGGAGCAGGAGGAAACGCGTTTTGAAAACTATAACGCCGATGGAGATTATAAGGCCTTAATTGTGAGTTATGGAACCATGAGCCGGGTATGCCGCACAGCCATCGATCAGCTCAAGGAGGACGGGCTTGAGATTGCCATGCTGCGCCCCCAATTTCTTTTCCCGTTTCCTCGCAAGGCCATTTATGAAGCCGCCCAAAAAGAAAGTTGCCAGGCTGTGTTCAGTATCGAAATGAGCATGGGCCAGATGATGGAGGACGTGGATCGCAGTATTTCCGGCCAGAGGCCCGTTCACTGGTTCGGCAAATGCGGCGGTGAAGTCCCGACACCTGAAGAAGTCATGGATGAAGTCAAGAAAAAAGTTAAATAGTTAATTAGAAAATTAGTTTAATAGGGAATAAGGATTTAGATCTATCTGACTATCCGATATTCTGAGTTACAAACTGTTTGACTATTCGACTATTTATCTATTTTGCTAATTCACCAAATACAGGAGTACCGAAAATGGGAAAAACATTTCAAAAGCCGGAAGCCCTGGCTGACACGATAACGCACTATTGTCCGGGGTGTACCCACGGTATTGCGCACCGGCTGGTGGCAGAGGTGATCGACGAGCTCGGCATTCGGGGGCGCACCGTAGGCATTGCGCCGGTTGGATGTGCCGTCCTGATGTACAACTATTTCACCTTTGACTTTCAGGAGGCCGCCCATGGCCGGGCACCCGCCATGGCAACCGGGATCAAGCGTGTTCGTCCTGACCTGATGGTTTTCACCTATCAAGGCGACGGCGATCTGGCAAGTATCGGGATGGGCGAAATTGTGCATGCCGCCAATCGGGGCGAAAAGTTTACAACCATATTTATCAACAATGCCGTATACGGGATGACCGGCGGCCAGATGGCTCCCACAACCATGCCGAATCAGCGAACAACCACGTCGCCCTTTGGGCGCAAAACGGGCAACACCGGCATGCCAATCAGGGTATCCGAAATGCTGGCGACCTTACAGACACCCGCCTTCATTACCCGGCAAACCCTGACCAAACCCAAATACGTCAACAAGGCTAAAAAAGCCATCAAACAGGCCTTTGAGTATCAAATGGAAGGCCGTTGCTTCAGCCTGGTGGAATTGATCAGCACCTGCCCCACAAATTGGGGGATGACGCCATTGGATGCCATCACCTGGGCGGAAGAAAAAATGCTGCCTTATTTCCCGCTGGGTGTATTTAAAACCCCTGAAGAGAATTGATTTGGGATTTGGGATTGCGGATTTTGGATTTAAAGGCAAAGGCATGGTTAATGGCGTCTTAGTTGATTAGGTTGATTAGTTGAATATTTGATTAAGTTGAAAGGATTCGATCCATTAATATAAACTCAATCAACTCAATAAACGCTTTTACCCGGTAACTATAGATCCGGAACCAGAGACAGGTGACCAGAGACCAGAAGCCAGCAACCTGTTTTTATTTTAGGAGGAGTCATGCAAAGTGAAATTCAATTCGCCGGATTCGGCGGTCAGGGGATCATGCTAATGGGGCAGATTTTAGCCCAGGCCGCCATGGCGGGGGGGTTTGAAGTTGTCTGGATCCCTTCCTACGGTCCTGAGATGCGGGGGGGACGGCATATTGTACCGTGGTCATCAGCGATCGGCTGATCGGTTCTCCGATTATTCGAAACCCCGGACATCTGGTTGCGATGAACCGCCCGTCTTTGGAAAAATTTGCTTCAACCGTGAAAAGCGGTGGTGTGATTTTTATTAACAGCTCCATCATACCCATTGATGCCGGTCGCGAGGATGTAGATGTCATTAAGGTCCCCATCATGGAAATCGCCAAGAATCTTGGAAATATCAAGACGGCCAATATTATCGCTCTTTCGGCATTTGTTACCCGCAGCAAGGTTGTTGATTTCGCGTTGTTGCAACAAGCGGTAAAAGATAAATTCGCCCAGAAAGAAAAGCTCATTCCGCTTAACATGCAGGCACTTGAGGAAGGCAGAAAGGCAGCCCTTGATTGATGAAACTTTCGGTACCTGATTATATACGGTCACTTAAACCCTATGTCACGGGAAAGCCGCTTGAAGAACTTGAACGTGAATATGGCATTTCAGATGCTGTCAAACTCGCCTCCAATGAAAACCCGCTGGGACCTTCCCCCCTGGCCATAAAAGCCATCGAGCAGGCAGTCAAAGAACTGCATCGCTATCCCAATGGCGCCGGCTACCATTTGATTGAGCGGCTATCGAAACGCTTTGGTGTAGAGAAAGAAAACTTAGTCCTGGGAAACGGGTCAGACGATATTATTGCCATGCTGGCCCGGGTGCTGTTGCAGCCCGGGGATGAAGCAGTGCTGCCCCGGCCGTCTTTTTCATTTTACGAAATAATGATTCGCTGCTCTGGTGCGGTGCCGGTTGAGGTCCCGCTAAAAGACAGCCTCACCGATCTGGATGGTATGCTGGAGCGCATCGGTCCCAAAACACGACTGGTGTTTCTGACCAATCCCCATAACCCCACCGGTGCCCTGATCGCCAAACCGGCCCTGGATGAATTTGTCACGGCCGTTCCGGCAAATGTCGTTTTAATTATTGATGAGGCTTATATCGAATTTGTCAGGGAGCCAAAATGCCCCAGCAGTATCGATTATTTGGATTCGGGCAAAATTATTGTGGGGTTGCGTACGTTTTCAAAGGCTTACGGACTTGCCGGACTTCGGATCGGGTATGGACTCATGCCGTCCTTTTTGGCCGATCTTCTCAACCGCATCCGGCAGCCGTTTAATGTGAATTCCCTTGCCCAGGCGGCTGCCATTGCCGCCCTTGATGACGAGCAATTTTTAAAAGATACCGTAAAGCTGGTTTCTGAGGAATTGGACTATATTTACGCGGCCCTGGATGACCGCGGGATTGAATATTTAAAATCCCAGGCTAACTTTTTGCTGATTAAGGTTGACAAAAATGCCAATCAGGTTTTTGAAGATCTTTTGAAGTTGGGAGTCATTGTACGCTCCATGACATCTTACGGGTACCCGGACTGCATCCGGGTCAATGTCGGTCTGCACGATGAGAATGTGCGGATGCTGGAAGCGCTGGACAAAATTTTATAGAATTCGGAATGTGGAATACGGAATGCAGATTGTCTGTTCCTCAACGCGCAACTTGTAGCACCCAACCCGTAGCACGTATCGAGCATCCAGTTGTCATAACCTGCAAGGACCAAAACGCCCTTAAAAAAAATGAAAAAACTACTCATCACCATCGACGGGCCGGCCGGGGCCGGTAAAACCACTGTTAGTCGTGCGCTTGCGGACCGTCTGGGATATCGCTATATAGATACCGGGGCGCTTTATCGGGGGGTGGCGCTGGCCGCACAAATCCGGGGTGTCGATCCGCAAGACGATAATGATTTAAAACAGCTTTGCAGCACCCTTGATCTTTCTTTTGTTAGAAATAAGGAGGGGTTGGGTCTTTTTTTAAATGGCGAAAATATTTCGGATCGTATTCGGACACCGGAAATTACGATGCTGGCATCGGCCGTATCGGCCCGGCCGGTGGTGAGAGAGTTTTTGCTGGATTTACAAAAAGATCTCGGTAGGGAAAAAGCCGCCGTGTTTGAGGGCCGGGACATGGGCACTGTGGTTTTTCCGGATGCCGATCTGAAGTTTTTCCTGGAGGCATCCACCCGCACCAGAGCCCAACGGCGCCATGCGGAGCAAAAATCAAAAAGTTCCCAAACTTTGGATGAGGTCGAACGGGATATCCAGCGGCGCGACCACAATGACAGCACCCGGGAAGTGGCGCCATTGAAACCGGCAGCAGATGCAATTGTTATTGATTCCACGGGGATGACGGTTGATGAGGTGGTTGACTTTATGGTCTCCCACGTCGGTAAATAGGTACAATTCTCTTGAAAAGATAGAGCCGGTCAGGATTTATCGACATTTTATTAAATTAATCATTGCTTTTTTCAATAAGTCTGCTAAAAATACCAGATTGTGCTAAAGACTCAGACCGCACAACAAAACTGGCAAGGGGGAATTTTCTTTTATGGTTGAAGCTTACAATAATGATGAAAACGAAAACACAGATAAGACCGATTTGTCTGATGAAGGTGCTTTGGAGGCATCTGAGGGCAGGGATAAGCCTGAAGAGGACGAATTAATGGCCGAATCCGAAGCACCTTCGGCTGAGGAGTCTGCTGATTTTGCCCAGGATTCCGGCGACAGCATGGAAAACGTGATGAATCTCTACGAAGAGAGCTTCAAACGTTTTGCCGAGGGGGAGGTTGTCACCGGTCGGATTATTTCGATCGATAAGGACCATGTATTGGTCGACATCGGTTATAAATCCGAGGGACAAATCCGATTGTCTGAATTCAAGGATGAAGAAGGCAACATCTCCGCTGAAATGGGTGACAGCGTTGAGGTGATGGTCGAGTGGTGGGATGACGAAGAAGAACGGGTTGTTCTCTCCAAGGAAAAGGCTGCCAATATTAAAACATGGGATGCCATTAAAAAATCCTATGACGAGGATGGAACTGTTGAAGGTGTCATTTCCAACAGGGTAAAGGGCGGTTTTTCAGTGGATATCGGCGTTCAAGCCTTTTTGCCCGGTTCCCAGGCCGACTTGCGCCCCATCCGCAATCTCGACGAACTTGTCGGTAAAACATTTGAGTTTAAGATTCTGAAATACAACCGAAAACGCAGTAATATTGTTCTGTCCCGGCGAGCGATTCTGGAAAAGGAACGCGAAGAAAAGCGATCCACAACCCTCACATCAATTCATGAAGGCAAAGTCGTCGAAGGTATTGTTAAAAATATCACCGATTACGGGGTGTTCATCGATCTGGGCGGAGTGGATGGATTGCTTCACATTACCGACATTTCCTGGGGACGGGTCAAACATCCATCTGAGCTGTTTGCAGTTGGTGACACCATATCGGTAAAAATTTTAAGTTTCGATCTGGAAAAAGAGCGTGTTTCCCTGGGTATGAAACAACTGACAACCGATCCATGGTCGGTTGCCTCAGAGAAGTATGCTGTGGGCTCCAAGGTTACCGGAGTGGTTGTCAGCCTGACCGATTACGGCTCCTTTGTCGAGTTGGAGGAAGGCATAGAAGGATTAATCCATGTCTCTGAAATGTCCTGGACCCGCAAAATCCGCCATCCTTCTAAAGTCGTCTCAGTGGGAGAAGAGGTTGCGGCGGTGGTGCTCGATATCAAGCCGGAAAGCCGCAGGATATCTCTGGGTATGAAGCAGGTGGTTCCCAATCCCTGGGATGTGATCGCTGAAAAATATCCGGTCGGTACAACCATTGAAGGCAAGATTAAAAATATTACTGATTTCGGTTTGTTTATCGGCATTGATGAAGGCATCGACGGATTGGTGCACATATCCGACATCTCCTGGATCAAACGCATTAAGCATCCTTCGGAGCTATTTAATAAAGGGGATATGGTTCAGGCGATTGTGCTGGACATTGAAAAAGAGAGCGAACGATTTTCCCTGGGCATCAAACAACTACAGGACGATCCATGGAAGAGCGTGGCTGAGCGCTATCAGGTCGGCAAAGAGATAACCGGCACCGTTACCAACCTGACGGATTTCGGCGTCTTTGTGGAACTCGAGGAAGGCATCGAAGGCCTGGTTCATGTATCGGAGATCAGCAAAGAAAAAATCAAAACACCGGTGGGGATGTACAATATCGGGGAGGTAATCACCGCCCGGGTGATGAACATCAACAGTGATGAGCGCCGGATCGGCCTGTCCATCAAGCGTATGGAAATGGAAGAGGATCAGAATCTGCTCAGTGAATATGTGAACAATATCGGCCCGGCAACATCTTCATTTGGTGAAATCTTGAGGGAGAATCTCCAGGAAAAACTCAATGAGGACTAAATCTTAGTCGCTCTAAAAGATTTTTGTCCTTTTCTGCCCCGTATCACCTGTCCCGCAAGAGCGGGATACGGGGGTGCGGGGCAGAAGCGTTTTTATAAGGCTTCTTTATATTGTCATCCGACATCACTCGAAGATAGTTACATCTCCCATACCTTTGCGGATTACTTCAGGAATATCATCAATCAATAGAATGACACTGGATGGCTGGCCGGGTACAATGCTGCCGTCAACAACGACATCGACGCGGTTTCCAAAATATTCATGGATCAGGGATGCGTCATGGAAAATCGTCCCATCCGGCATGGTGGCACTGGTGGTTATTACCGGATTGCCCAACTCCTTTACCAGGGCCTGGCAAATCGGATTGTCCGGAACGCGAATCCCGGCAGTTTTGCGTTGGGTCAGCATGATTTTAGGAACCAACTTTGATCCTTCCAGAATAAAGGTGTAGGGGCCCGGCAAAAGTCGTTTCATGGTTTTATAGGCATAATTCGAAACCTTGGCGTACAGGCTGATGTTTTTTAAGTCGGAACAGATAAAACTAAACGGCTTGCTTTTATTGCGTTGTTTTATCTGGTAAATCCTTTCGATGGCTTTTTTGTTCATAATATCGCAACCGATGCCGTAATAGGTATCGGTTGGATAGACCACAACCCCGCCGTTTTTGAGGATATCCACGACCTTCAAGATCAGGCGTTGCTGGGGATTTTGCTGGTTAATATTGATAAGCATTCGAATTTTCAGCTGTTTTTATACGCAGTTTCCAATTTTTGAGATGGCTTCTATTTTCCAGGAAAGCCTTTTCTATTATGTGTGCACTCATAATGTCAAGGTAACAATTAAAGATTGCCAAAGGTGCGGCCATTTGCTATTCGATGCCCATCGCTCTTGCGGAATGAATATTGACGATTGAATAATGAATAATTTTTGATTAAGTTAAAAGGATTGGGGAAATGGTTGATTTAGTTGAAAGGATTGGGGCTTTTCTCGATTTCGGATTTTAGATTTCGGATTTCGGATTAATGAAAGGAATGGTATCAATTTTATTTTATGATTATCAGTTATCGCTGAATGTTCCTTAGCGCGGAACCCGTAACACACAACCCGTAGCGCGTAACCCGAATCCTGTCCGTGAGGTCTTTTAAATCCGAAATCCCAAATCCCAAATCGAAAAACCCGCAACCCGAAAGAGGACACCAATGCCAAAAATTCCACCTGAAGAAGCCTATTCATTTGATGATGTATTATTGATTCCCAATTATTCCGATGTATTGCCAAAAGATGTCAATGTCAGCACACGTCTGACCAAGAATATAACCCTTAATATTCCTATTGTCAGTGCCGCCATGGACACCGTCACCGAGTCGGACGCAGCCATCACCATGGCCCAGGAAGGCGGCATGGGGTTTATCCACCGCAACTTGAGCATCGAAAGTCAGGCCCGGGAAGTGGATAAGGCCAAAAAATCTGAAAGTGGAATGATTGTTGATCCGGTCACCATTCGGCCCGAGCAAAAGGTGGGTGAGGTGCTTGAACTAATGGAGCACTACCGGATTTCCGGCGTACCCGTGACCACCGGGGATCAACTCATCGGTATCGTGACAAACCGGGACCTGCGATTTGAAACTGACCTTGGCAGAAGAATAGCCGATGTGATGACCAAGGATAACCTGATAACCGTTTCCGAGGGAATTTCTCTGGAAGAATCCAAGAAACTGCTGCACCGGCATCGAATTGAAAAACTGTTGGTGGTTGACCAGGAAGGACGTCTGACGGGACTGATTACCACCAAAGATATCGAAAAGATAAAAAAATATCCCAATGCCTGCAAGGACAGCCGGGGACGTCTGAGGGTGGGAGCCGCCGTTGGTGTCGGCCCGGACATGTTGGAGCGTGCAGAGGCATTGCTTAAAGTCGGAGCCGATGTCTTATTGATTGACACATCCCACGGCCATTCAGCCAATGTGATTGATGCGGTTAAAACTTTGAAGGGCGCCTTCGATGACTTCGAATTGATCGCCGGCAATGTGGGAACGGCCAAGGGGGCTGAAGATCTGGTCAATGCCGGCGTGGATGGTGTCAAGATCGGCATCGGCGGCGGTTCGATTTGTACCACGCGAATAGTGGCCGGTATCGGGGTACCGCAAATGACCGCGATCATGAACTGCCGGTCAGTTGCAAGTAAAACAGGGGTGCCGTTGATTGCCGACGGCGGCATTCGATTTTCCGGTGATATAACTAAGGCCATCGGTGCCGGAGCGCATTGCATCATGGTCGGCGGACTTTTAGCCGGAACCGAGGAAAGCCCCGGCGAGGTGGTTTTTTACCAGGGCCGCAGCTACAAGATGTATCGAGGCATGGGTTCGGTTGAAGCCATGAAAAAAGGCAGTAAGGATCGCTATTACCAGAGTGAGCAGGCTGAAGATGACAAATTGGTTCCCGAGGGAATTGTCGGCCGGGTACCCTACAGAGGGACTCTGTCGGCCAATATTTTCCAGCTCGTAGGCGGGTTAAAGGCCGGTATGGGATATTGCGGGTGTCGAACCCTGGACGAATTGAGAGAAAAAGCACGCTTCCTCAAGATCAGTGCCGCCGGTATGCGAGAAAGCCATGTCCACGACGTTATTATCACCAAAGAAGCTCCCAATTACCGGTTAGAATAACCGATAATTGATTTTGGATTGTTTCGATTTCGGATTTGGGATTGCGGATTTCGGATTTTATTAAGGAAAATTTTCGATTGCGGATATCGGATTGTCTGTTTTTCAACCCGCAACGCGTAACCCGCAACACCGCACCACGATACCCTGCAACCCGCAACTCGTAATTTTACACGAGAGAGTAATATACCCCATGACAACCTCCAACATCCCCAGATTTTGTCCATCTTGCATGTTCACACCCAGTACAGCTTGCTTGACGGTGCCATACGGGTCGACAATTTGCTGCAGCGGGCATCAGAGTTCGGCATGCATTCGGTGGCCACCACCGATCACGGCACGATGTTTGGGGCCGTCGAGTTTTATGAGAAAGCCACCAAGGCCGGCATCAAACCAATTATCGGCATTGAAATTTACGTCGCGCCGCGAACCCGTTTTGATAAGACGCCCCTGGACAGTAAGGGCCTTTCGCATTTGATCCTGCTGGCTGAAAATCAGGAGGGTTATCGCAATCTGTGCAAACTCGCCTCTGCCGCCCAACTGGAAGGGTTTTATTACAAACCTCGCATCGATAAGCAGATTCTCAGAGAACACGCCAAGGGATTGATCGGTATGACGGCCTGTCTGCACGGCGAGGTCCCGCGGCGAATTCAGGATGGCACCATGGAACTGGCGGATGCCGCCGCGCAGGAGTACCTGGAGATTTTCGGAGAAAACAATTTCTTTCTGGAGGTGCAAAACAACGGTATCGACATTCAGGACCGCGTCAATGCAGCGCTTTTGGACATGAGTCAGCGGCTGTCGATTCCGTTGGTGGCCAGCAATGACTGCCATTACCTGGACCAGGAGGACGTGCGCGCCCATGATGTATTGTTGTGTATTCAAACCGGCAAAACGATTCATGATGCCAACCGTTTGAAATTCAGAACCGATCAGCTCTATTTTAAATCCAAAGAAGAGATGCACGGTTTTTTCAGTTCCTACCCGGATGCGATCAGCAATACGGTGGATATCGCCCGGCGCTGTAATCTTGAGTTTGATTTTGACACCTATCACTTCCCCAAATTTGATACCGGTTCAGAGCAGTCGTCAGATGACCTGTTTGAAGAAAAGGCCTGGGAGGGATTTGGCCGTGTTTTTGAGCGCGAAAAAAGCAGAAATCCGGAGATCGATGAATCCCTATACCGCGAGCGACTCGAATATGAAATCAAAACCATTAAGGAAATGGGGTTTTCAGGCTATTTCCTGATTGTTTCCGATTTTATACTCCACGCCAAGGAGTGTGGCATACCGGTGGGACCCGGTCGAGGGTCCGCCGCCGGCAGCCTGGTGGCTTACAGCCTGGGCATCACCGACCTTGACCCTATCAGCCACGGCTTGATATTCGAGCGTTTCCTCAATCCGGCCCGCAAAAGCATGCCGGATATCGATGTGGATTTTTGCATCGATGGCCGCGAAGATGTCTATAAATACGTGGTTGATAAATACGGCGGCGGCGATTTTGTGGCCCAGATCATCACCTTTGGAAAGCTAAAAACCCGGGCTGTGATCCGCGATGTGGGGCGGGCGCTGGACATCCCCTTGCGCGAAGTGGATGCGATTGCCAAAATGGTGCCCGACGTATTGAATATCAGCCTCGACGGCGCCCTCAGACAGGAACCGCGGCTGGCGGATCTGGCTGAAAAAGACCCCAATGTGGCTGATTTGATCCGGATCTGCCGGGTGCTCGAAGGACTCCCGCGCCATGCGTCCACCCATGCCGCCGGAGTGGTCATTGCGGACAGGCCCCTGGTTGATTATCTGCCGCTTTACAAAGGCAAAAAGGGCGAGGTGGTGACCCAGTTTGACATGAAAATTGTCGAGAAGATCGGTCTGGTAAAATTTGACTTCCTGGGTTTGCGCAACCTGACAGTGATCGCCAAAACCCTGGACTTGATCCGCCGACAGGAAAAAACGCCACCGGATCTGGAAAAAATTGACCTGTCCGACCCGGATACCTACCGCCTGCTGTCTGCCGGCGACACCACCGGTGTCTTCCAGCTGGAAAGCTCGGGTATGAAAGATTTGCTTTTACGGCTAAAACCGGAGGTTTTTGAAGATATTACCGCACTGGTAGCCCTCTATCGACCCGGACCCATGGAAAGCGGGATGATCGACGATTATGTGGCGCGCAAACACGGGAGGAAATCGGTTCAATACCTGGTCCCCGAGCTTGAACCCGTATTGAAGGAGACTTACGGGGTTATCGTTTATCAGGAGCAGGTCATGAAAATTGCCGGTGCCCTGGCAAACTATTCCATGGCCGAGGCCGATGATTTGCGCAAAGCCATGGGCAAGAAGATTCCCGAAATTATGGCCGGACACCGCCAGCGGTTTGTTCAGGGGGCGCTGGAGAACAAAATTCCTGAAAAAAGCGCCAAAAACCTGTTCGACCTGATTGAAAAATTCGGAGGCTACGGCTTCAACAAATCCCACAGCGCCGCCTATGCCCTGATTGCCTTCCAGACCGCCTACCTGAAAACCCACTATCCGGTGGAATTTATGGCTTCATTGTTGACCAGTGAAATGCACTCCACCGATGGGGTTGTTAAATTCATTGCCGAATGCCGTCATCATGATATTCCCATTTTGCCGCCTGACATTAATCAGAGTGACGTAGAATTTACGGTGGACGGCTCACGGATTCGCTTCGGGCTGGTGGCTGTAAAAAATGTCGGTGAAAATGCCATTGAAGCCATCACTGCCTGCCGCCAGGAACAGCCATTTGAATCCCTATTCGACTTTTGCGAACGGGTCGATTTGAAAAAAGTAAACAAGCGGATTATTGAAAGTTTGATAAAATGCGGGGCCTTTGACGTAACCGGTGCCAAACGATCCCAGTTGATGGCTGCGCTCGAAAGCGCTCTCGAATACGGCCAGCGGGTCCAGAAAGAGCGCAACGATCCCCAGATGGGCCTGTTTGGCAGCGGCGACAACCAACCCAGTATCAATTCACCGAGTTTGCCTGAAATCGGTGAATGGGATGAAAAACAGTATCTGGCATTTGAGAAAGAGTCCCTCGGGTTCTATTTGACCGGTCATCCCTTAACGCGCTATGAAGACCTGCTGGATAAGTTCACCAATGCCGATGCCGTCTCCATTAAGGAGATCAATGATGGGGGTGCCGTGCGGATTGGTGGACTCATCCAGAGTGTCCGGACCATCAACACCAAAAAAGGGGATTTGATGGCCTTTGTTAACATTGAGGACATGCACGGGGCAGTGGAGGTGGTTGTTTTTTCGCGTGTGTTTGCCAATACGCGGGATCTTCTGATAGAAGACAGTTGCGTGCTGGTTCAAGGTCAGGTCCAAAAGGACGAACAGGCGGTTAAAATATTGGCCGATGAATTGATTCCCATAGATAAAGCCGAAGAAACCTGGGCGGCCAGCATCCATTTCAAGCTGGAAGTAAGCCGCACGGATCGCGAAACCCTTTCCAATCTGCACGCCATACTGCAACGGCATCCCGGCACCTGCACGGGATTTCTTCATTTACATAGCCCTGATAAAACCGATTCGATCATTGCCCTTCCGGATACATTGAAATTAAAAGCGGGCAGTTCTTTGACCCGGGAGGTTCACAGCTTCCTCGGCTACCATGCAGTGGAAACACGCTGTCGTGCCGTGACAACCTCGGCGGCAAATAACGGGGCTAAGACAAACGGCAGAAACAGGAGACCATCGAATGGGGGATTTGGCAGATAAAACCTACGCAATCTTGTTGGCCGGCGGAACCGGCACCCGCTTGTGGCCCGTATCCCGGCAACTTTATCCCAAGCAACTGGTGAAATTTATCGGTGATGACTCCCTGGTGCAAAGCACATTAAAGAGATTGTCTCCGGTATTGGATGCCGATTGTGTGCGGATCGTTTGTGGTCAGCAGCATTTTCATGAGACCGCCCGCCACATGCATGACATCGGTTTGCAGGCCGACGGTAAAATTATTTGCGAACCCAGCGGGCGCAATACTGCACCGGCTATATTACTGGCTGTCCTGGATGTGTTGAATTCCGTCCCGGATGCGGTGTTATGTGTATTTCCGGCCGATCATGTCATCGGTGATATTGAAAGTTTTCACGAACGGCTCAAAGCGGCCATCCGGCTGGCGGATCAAGGCTATATTGTTGCTTTCGGCATTACACCCCATTATCCTGAAACCGGTTACGGCTATGTTGAAGGCGGCCGGGAGATTGCTGAGGGTGCCTTGAAAATCAACCGCTTTGTTGAAAAGCCGGATAAGAAGACGGCCCAAGGGTACATCGCCGCCGGCAATTTTTTCTGGAACAGCGGGATGTTTGCTTTTAAGGCCTCGGTTATATTAGAAGAGTTTGGCACCTACCAGCCCGATCTTCTGGCAAAAATGAATTCGATATTCGATGGCACCAACCCCATCGCCCTGGCGGATTATGATCAGTTGCCCGACATATCCATTGATTACGCCATCATGGAAAAAACCGACCGGGGGGTGGTGTTGCCTTCCGATTTCGGGTGGAGTGATATCGGTTCCTGGAAATCCTTATATGATTTTTTACCCCAGGATGGGGATTCAAATGTAATTGACGGCGACGTTATCACCAATGATACCAGGGGCTGCTTTATTCTGGGCCGTGATCGTTTGATTGCCACCAATCATCTCGAGAATATGGTCATTGTAGAAACACCCGATTCCATTTTCGTTTCCGATATCCATCACAGCCGGGATGTTAAATCCATTGTGGCCCGCCTGAAGGCCAAAGGCCGCAAAGAATATCATCAACATCGTACCATTCATTTCCCCTGGGGGAGCAGGACGCTGCTGGAGCAAAAAGATAGCCATACGGTTTTCAGATTGCGGGTCTATCCATCTTCAACCCTGCAGACAGAGGTGGCTGCCGGCGCCTGCATGCACCTGATGGCAGTAAAGGGAAGTGCCGGGATTGACGTCCATGGCAAAAAGCAAAGCTTAAAGCAGGGTAAGGCGCTAACCGTATCGACGCCCGGCATTGTCAGAATTGAAAACGATTCTGAAACACCTATCCACCTGATCCAAGTTCAATTGGGGGTGTAACGGGTGACGAACTGCGGGTTGCGGGATCCGGGTTGCGTGTTACGAGGTGCGGGTTGCGCGTTGAGGAACAGACAAGCCGAAATCCGCAATCCCTGCCCGCCATCGCGAGCCGCTCAGGCGAGGCGGGCGGGCCAAATCCGAAATCGCATAACCTTCTACCCCGCCTAATGGAGAGATTTATGTCCAAAGTATACGGCTCGGTTGAGTTATTGGAGGACGTCCACCAACGGGATCTATGTATCGGTTGTGGTGCCTGTGTCGACCTTTGCCCCTATTTTAAAAATTACCGGGGCAAAACCTCCCAGCTGTTTCCCTGCACCCTGGAACAGGGACGCTGTTTTGCTTATTGCCCCAAAGCCGAAGTCGATCTGAACGAACTTAACCAAAAAATATGGCATGTCGACTATGATGGCAGCCCCCTGGGACCTTACCGGAAGGTGCTGGCATCCCGGGCCGGAACACAGATGGCCCGGGGCGTTTTTCAGGCCGGCGGCACGGTTTCGGCTTTGATGGCCGGTGCCTTGAAAAATAAGCTGATAGATGCGGCTGCCTTAACCGATCGGAAAGGCCTGAACCCGGTTGTGCGGCTGGTAACCGATTGGAAGAAGGTTGCCGGATGTGCCTCGTCCAAGTTTATGGCTTCCCCGACCCTGTCGGCTTTAAATATGGGGGCGCGGGAAGGGTATAAGCGCCTGGGGGTTGTCGGCACCCCCTGCCAGATGACGGCTGTGGCCCAGATGCGCAGCAATCCGCTGGATAAGCAGGAACATGACGTTTCGGTAGCCCTGGCGGTGGGGTTGTTTTGCAACTGGTCGGTTGATACACGGCTATTGATGGACCTGCTGGCCCAACGGCTGGATATCTCCAAAATCAGCAGTATGGACATACCGCCGCCGCCGGCCAACATCATGACGTTGGAAACCGATGATGGACCGCTGGAGGTTCCGCTGTCTGATATCAAGCCCCTGATTCCACACACCTGTTTTGTCTGCCTGGACATGACCTCGGAATTCGCCGATCTTTCGGTCGGCATGTATGAAGGTCGGCCGGGGTGGAACACCCTGATGATACGATCGGAACGGGGTGCTGAGATGGTTGACCGGGCCCGCCGGGAAAACTTTATCGAAACCGCGGAGTTCCCCGCACAAAACCTGGCGCATCTGTCCAAAGCGGCAGCGGAAAAAAAAGAACGGTCGCTGCGAACCCTTATTCGCAGGGGGTTTATCAATAATCAGGGCGAGGAGCGCGCGGCTGTGCGGATACCGCAGGAAGTGGTTGATAGGATACTTGGTTCTGCAAGGGACTGACACTGGAATTAGTGGCTTATTTTGGCAGCTGGAGCGTAGTTAATCAATTAGCATAAAACATTAGAACGTCGAACATCGAACATCCAACATCGAACGTCCAATGCTGATGGCGCGCGCTTGATCTAATTTTAAATAAGTGAACTGAACAACTTCTATGGGTAGATATGCATTGCTCATTTTTCCATTAAATTGACAGAATACATTATTCGATGTTGGACGTTCGATGTTGGATGTTCGATGTTCATTATAAAGCCCTTTAGGTTCTAAAGGATTACCGGAGGAACTATGTCATCCATATTGCATGGCAAGGCAGGATCCCGCCATCTGCTCATGGGCAACGAGGCCATTGCCCGGGGGGCACTGGAAGCGGGGGTGAGCGTGGTTGCCGGATACCCGGGGACGCCCTCATCCGAGATCATTGAAACCCTGGCCGGTGTATCCGTCCAGCAGAATCTGTATGTCGAATGGTCGGTCAATGAGAAAGTGGCCATGGAAGTTGCGGCGGCAGGATCTTTTGCCGGGCTGCGATCCATGTGCGTCATGAAGCAAAACGGTGTCAATGTGGGGTCCGACTTCCTGCTGCACCTGGCGATCACCGGGACCCGGGGGGGGATGGTGCTGGTGCCATGCGACGATCCGGGTGCGCTTTCCAGCGCCAATGAAGGCGAATCACGGCATTTTGCCCGGATGCTTGAAATTCCGCTGCTGGAACCCGCTGATTTCCAGGAAGCCAAAGATATGATCAAATGGGCCTTTGAGCTTTCCGAGAAAATACAAAATGTGGTCATGGTTCGCAGTGTTACCCGCCTGTCCCATGCCAGCGGAAACGTCGTTTTCGGCGACCTGCCGGATATTGAAAAAAAAGCGTATTTCAAGCATGACGGCAGTATCCTGGATCCGGTTCAGGGCCCCATGTCCAGCTTGCCGGTGGTCCTCAAGACATGGCCGTCAGCAGGAAAAACTTAAACAGGTCATTCCTGAATTTGAAGCGTCTTCCTTCAATGCCTATAGCGGCCCCCCAGACCCCTGAACTGTTGTTGATTACCGGCAGTGCCTGTTTTCTTTACAGCAAGGAAGCCATCAGCCTGCTGGGTGTTGACGATCGGGTCGGATTGCTGAAGCTGGGCACTACCTGGCCCCTTCCGCCCAGGTTGATGGAAAAATATCTCGGTACCACCGACCAGATTTTGGTGGTCGAAGAAGTCATTCCGTTTCTCGAAGAAAATGTTAAAATTATCGCTGCTGAACTTGGGTCGACAATCGGCTCCAAAACTTTTTTCGGCAAAAGGGAAGGGGTCCTGCCCCAGACGGGGGAAATGAATTCGGACCATGTGACAACAGCGCTGTCTGAGATATTATCTGTTGCCTATGAGGCCGTATCGGAAGCATATTCTGCCAGGGCCGTGGAATTGTCTGATGCCGGTGCCCCGGGACGGGGGCTCACATTTTGTGCCGGCTGCCCCCATCGCGCCTCCTTTTGGACGATACACAATACCCTCCAGATGGACGGTCGGCAGGGGTTTGTGTGTGGGGACATCGGCTGTTATTCCATGGCCATTCTACCCACCGGGTTTAACACGCTTAAAACGCTGCATGCCATGGGATCCGGATTAGGCCTTGCCAGCGGATTTGGAAAGCTGGCCCAGTTTGGCATGGAGCAGCCCGTTGTGGCCGTTGTCGGGGATTCCACCTTTTTCCACGCCGCCCTGCCGGCCTTGATTAATGCCGTTCATCACCGGGCCGATATCACCCTGGTGGTGCTGGATAACAGCGGTACGGCCATGACCGGCTTTCAATCCCATCCGGGCCTTCCGGTGGATGCCGCCGGAAATGAAGCGCCGGCCATTGATGTGGCCAGATTATGCGAAGCCATGGGCGCCACGGTCAGGGTCAGCGACCCCTTTGACCCGGAAAAAACACGCCAAACCCTCTTTGAACTTTTTGACATTAAAGGGCTGAAAGTACTTGTCTTAAAACAGATTTGCGCCCTGAGTCCTGAAAAAAAGGCCAAAAAAATGTTCGAGGTGTCCGTGGATGAAACGGTCTGCATCGGCCAAAATTGCGGCTGCAACCAGTTGTGCACCCGGATATTCAAGTGCCCCGGTCTCAACTGGGATAAAAACAAACGTGTTTCCAGCATCGATGAGGTGATTTGCGTCGGTTGCGGAATGTGCGCATCCATCTGCCCGTCGGGCGCCATCCGCAAAAAGGAGGTGGCTTAAACCATGCAGCAGGCAACTCTTCCATTTGAACCCTATAACGTCATTATCACCGGTGTCGGCGGGCAGGGCAATGTCATGGCTTCCCGGATTTTGGGCAATATGCTGTCCCGCAAAGGGCTGAGCGTGACGATTGGCGAAACATTCGGGGCCTCCCAGCGCGGGGGGTCGGTGATGAGCCATCTGAGGGTATCAAAGGAATCCAGCTGGTCTCCGCAAATACCCAGGGGCCAGTGCCACCTGGTGATCTCACTGGAGCCCACCGAAGCCATGCGTGTGTTGGCGACTTACGGAAATCCGGGCATCAAGGTTATTTGCAATACCCGGTCCATCCACGCCATCGGGGTGATATCCGGCGAGCAGCAGTATCCCGAACTGGCAGACATTAAATCCTGGGTTGCGGATTTGTCTGAAGCCGCCTGGTTCATGGACGCCACTGAAAAGGCCTTGGAGCTGGGCAATCCGATTTTGGGAAATATTATGATGATCGGAGCTGCCGCCGGCATCGGTGTGCTGCCCCTGGACAGGGAAAATTTTGAAGCTGCCATCTCCGAAAATCTGTCCGCCGACAAACAGGAATTAAACCTCAAGGCCTATGATATGGGGGTTGGGATGGTGCAATGAGTTGCCGGCCTCTGGTTACTGGCTTCTGGTTACTCGTCACTCTTTACTCGTCTCTGGTTCCTGGCCACTCGTCGCTTGTTACGTGTCACTGATCATTAGAGTTTATTGAATTGATTTAACTAGACCGAATCCCTACAACTTAATCAACTATTCAACTGAAACAGCCCTTAAATGCGTGCTTCGCCAAATCCTTCCCCATCCCGACTACCAAAGCATCTGTTATTTGTTTTTTTGGCAGCTTGACTTGATTTCACAGAATCATATCCGATTAATATCCTTATAAAATCGATATCACAACAATTTCTGCTGGTCTGTTTTTGTTGATATGTTGGAGAAATCTTCAGTATTAGCAACGAACTTTCATTGTTTGTATAACGACCCTATCACAAGCGGACTACTGCATATAGGAGAAAAGGCCGACCCCAATATATAGGGCCTTTTTTATTGACTTTCAGGTACAGATGTTTTTATGCAGATCGCACCTCAAGAAAGCTCTCCGGCTGTCTGCAATTTACACATCAAATGATCGTTTCCTCATCTGGTCTGCATCATAATATTCAATCTCTGCGTGATAGGTGTTAAGATCGATTCTAGCAGTCGTACGATACGGATTGTCAAGCCAGCTGAGCACGAGTTGATGGTCAGGTGCGTCTTCGATGACAAACGTCCCGTCAAATGCTGGATAAATGCTGCGAAACTCCATGAGTCGGAGAAGTCTTCGGACTACCGGCTTTTCAATTTCAATTGCGATTTCATCCAATGTAAAATTGTGACGGTTGATATCGCGGCCGTTTTTTGTAAACTCAACCAAGTCGATATCGTTTTTGCCGGCAAGCAATCCCACATAATAAACCTGGGGAATACCCGGCGCAAAGAACTGAATGGTACGTGCTGCCAGGTAAGAATCGTCGTTGCATTCCAACGCCGAGTAATATGTGCAATTAACTTGATAGGTGTCCAGGTTTTGATACTCCGGTCCGGAGTAGATTTTTCGGGTGTTGGAACCCTTTTCGTCGAGCCCTTTAAGCGTGAGTTCAATTTCGTCCTCAGTCAGCAGGTCGAAAACATCCACCACACCGATACCATCATGTGTGTCAAGCGTTGTGATCTGCTTTCGAGGGCAAATCGCAAACCATTGCTTTAGCCTATCGCTACTATGGTGATACAGTGTATGCAATACTAACATGGGCAGAGCAAAATCATAAGTCCAATAGCCTTTGGCAGCGATTTTCTGGTGGTATCGGTAGTGCTCATGGACTTCCGGCAGCATGACCGTCTCGAAAGGAGTCAGATATTCATTCAACCAGTCCAGCAATTCCCACACATCCGGTTCGAGAAAGAAACAATTGGTGCCGACACGAACGGTGGAATAAGCGAACGCATCCATGCGAATCATTTTGGCAGGGGTTCGTGCCAAATAAATTAGAAAATTTCGAAGTACCTCTTTGGTCTTTGCCGCATTCAAATCCAGGTCGATCTGTTCATAGTCGAAGGTACACCACACTTTCTCGCGGGACCCGTCCGACCGCTCAATCATGGTATATGGGGGGCGTGGCTTGCGGGTATACACCTTGGCCAGATCTTCTTCGCTAAGGTCTCCGGTGGGACTCAACTTGTTGAAGCTCAAAAACATATCTGCATATTCGGAAGCCATGCCTTTTTCATAATAATCCTGAAAAAAAACCGACTGTCGACTGATATGGTTGACCATAAAATCGATGATCAAATCGAATTCCGATCCGATGCATTCAATGTCTGCCCACGTGCCGAACGCAGGGTCCACCTCAGTGTACGTCAGGGGTGCAAACCCACGGTCTGCCGAGGACGGATAGAACGGAAGCAGATGGATCCCCCCAACCGCGTTGCGAAGATACCGCCTCAGGACATAGTGCAGTTCCAGTAGATTGATCCCCAGAGAATCCGGATAAGTAATGAGCTGAACTTTATTTTGAACGGTCATGACATTCCATTTTGACTTTGTCGATGAATTGATAGTGTGCAATCCCCTCAAGGATGCCCCCGGCACAGGGTTCCTGGGCGAAGAAGATATTGCGAATACCTTTTAGCGTATCGAGTTCTCTGCTGTAATTGCCGACGACGACACCAAGCGGTTCGCCGCGCAGCATTTCCTCGTCGTTACCGGAATCTCCGCCGACAAGGATGTGCCGCAATGGGATGGTCCATTTATAGCTTAGATATCGGATGGCCTTCCCCTTGGAAGCCCGGTACGGCAGAATATCGAGGTATTTATTATGAGAATAGATCATGTTGTAGCGGCATTTGTTGGTCAACAGCAGGTTATGAATTTCGGCAAGCCGATCATTGCTGGGTTCCATGAAATAGCTGATTTTGTATGGCCGTTGGGTATCAGCCTCCTGGTACTCAAGGTAAGGTAAATTTTTGAGAATGGTGACAATTTTTCCCCGGTTCCATTTGTGACGGATATGGGTGGCCCATCCCTGACCGAAATGGTTGTCGTGGCCATAATAGATTTCAGCCCCCACGGAGCTGACGACTACATCCGGTGAGGGGACACCGTGCCGCTTCAAAAAATCTTGTGCCGAATCAATGGTACGGCCGGTGGCCACCCCAAAACCAAGGCCCGTTCTGTTCGCTTTGATCAGGGAAATCAGTTCATGGAGTCGGGTATTGTCCTCACCGATCAGGGTATGATCGATGTCGGTTATCAGAAATGACCGCAAGGACAATAGGCGCCGGCCAATGGCATCCTTCGGGGTAACCGTGTTCATGTCGGTGGTCGCGCTTTTCAGGATGAGTTGACCGACCTTTTTGACATAGGTTGCGGCGTGCTGTTGCCAGGTATAGTGCTTGCGAACGTTCAGCACCCCTTTCCTGGAGTATTCCTCCCAGATTTTTCGATCACTGATTATTTTTTTTACGGCAGTTGCGATATCTTCGGTCTTTTTCGGGTTCACCAAGATTCCATTCCCGCAGTTGCGGATGATGTCCGTCGGCCCGCCCTCGTCGGTGGCGACAATCGGCAATCCGGTGGCAGAGGCCTCCAACAATGTCAAGCCGAAGGGCTCTACCATGGCCGGGTTGATGAATACCCCGCGTGTGTCTGCGGCAATGCGATATAGGGCAGGCACCTCAAATTCGAAATCGTGTTTTTTGGGAATGGCCATTTTCCCGTAGAGATCGTATTTGTCCATCATCAGAAGCATTTGCGTAAGCACCTCACGCTCATTTTCCTCCATGGTGTCTATATCTTTTCGAAGCCCGGCAAAGATTGCCAGATTCGCCATTGTCTGCAGTTCGAGATCCTCCCCAAATGCCTGGATCAAACCGGATATGTTCTTGCGCTTGTCAGGTCGGCACAGAGCGAGAATCAGTGGCTTGTCAGACCGCAGAAAGAAACGATTCAGTTCTTTCAGCATCGACGTCTGTGCAAACATGGCGTCCTCCATAACCCCATTTCCCGAAAGCATATTGTGGTAGTAAGGGTAAAACTTATCGATATCGATCCCTGGTGGAGTAACCGCAAACTTTGGCACATCTTTATTCTCGTATAATCCGTATTGCTCCTTGATCTCCTGGCGGGTACTTGTGACCACCAGATCCGCATTGGCCAGAATATCCTCTTCGGTGGTTATACGAAGGTCGATCTTGAACTTCTTGTTGACGTCGTCTTCCCGCATTCCGTTACCAATCAGTTTTTGCAGCTTGGATCTTCCCAGCGAATGTCCGGTGTATACAAATGGTACGGCGAAAATACGGGCCAGGTGCATAGTGATGTACCCGGCATCGGGATAATGGCCGTGCACAATATCAGGTATGGAACCATCCTGCTTGATAAATTTGATAGTTTTATCGACATATTCGTCCAGGTGCGGCCACAAAAGCTCCTTACGCATGTATTTCCGACCGCCGCATTGAATTCGAACGATACGAAACTTATCGTTTACTTTTTCCAGGGGTAAAGCATAGTCTTCGGACACGTGTTTATCAGAAATGAGCCGAGTAAAGAGATCCACTCGACCGATGTCACTCCGCTCACTGAGATGTCTGCCCAGTTCCAGCACATATTTCACTTGCCCCCCGGTGTCCGCATCGTACCCTAGTTCCATGTTTTCATTGCGTATCAATCCATGGATGCTGAACATTTGAATATATGGCTTGCTGTCATTGGTCATAAATATTCTACAAAACGAGTCTTCCAGGTGTCATAAAATCCGGCATCTTCAGGGACTGCTCCAGGCAGTTGGCAGATCTGGGCGGCGAAATCGGTGGTAGTGCTTGCAATCGTCTCCAGCGGCAGCCCAAGAAGAGTGCCAAGGGCCAGCATGGAAGCATACCCATCACCGGCCCCGACGGTGTCAATTACATCGATAGACGGTGCCGGCGGTGTATCTATGGTTTTTTTTTCCGTTATCAGAGTGCTTCCCTCAGCCCCCCGCGTAATTGTTAGCATTTCAATATTGAAAAAGGACATCAGGTATTCGACAAATGTACCCGGGGAGGTTGGATTATCAAGGGTGTGTCGAATCTCATCGAGCTCTTGATCATTTAATTTCAGAATATCAGCGTACGTTAATGACTGCAATATGGTTGAGCGTGAATAATGCGGAGCACGTAAGTTGATATCGCAAAAGCATTTTGAACCAGAGTGTCGGCGACTCATAAGCCGCTCAACCTGCTTGAATCCGATTTTGCTTCTCTGAATCAAGGAGCCATAATAAACCAAGCTTGATTCTTGCCAAACGGCATTTCCAGATAATTGATCGAGTTGCAGATAGTCGTAGGCAACATCTGGAAGAATCTGGAAGGTCGGTATGCCGGCATCGTCTAAGGCAACGTTGACCGCACCGGTTTTGTGATGGGGATCAATCTGGATGTCGGACAGTTCAAATCCATGTCGATAGAGCATCCGCTGGAGGCGCTGACCATTAGCATCGTCACCGATCCTGGTGATCAGGCGAACCGGAAGGCCGAGATGCTTCAGATGAAATGCAAAATTGAACGGTGCCCCTCCCTCGCGCTTATAGCCCGGAAACTGATCGATTAAAATTTCTCCAATAGCCAGAATCATGGTAATCATAAGTGTTTGATGCAATAAAAAGGCTCAAATTATCCATCGCAGCAAGAAATCAAATCAAATAATCGGAGCTCAGGGTGACTCAAGATGGATATTCAACCATAATAAATCCGGCTGTCAAACGCAAGGCGTTAGTTTTTCGCGAAGACCAACCTATATTTTATGGCACAGTGTCTTTTGGTTAGGGAGGGCATGTCAGGCTGCTAATTCCCATATACGGAGCGCAAGCCGTGTGAAAGTAAGCCCAAGATATTAGTGGTCAGTCAGGATGACGCGCGATTGTTTTCATAGCGGTTTTATAAGATAGTCTTTAAAGTTCGATACGGATTTCCCGGCCCCAAAAATTCATCCATAATTTAAAGTGCCAGTGGGCCCAAATAATTTTCCGAAAATTAAATTTAGGATTTTCTTGACTTGGCGGACGGTTTTGGTGATATCTGTAATTGTGCCACGCTGTTAATACCATCTACATACCTCAACTTTGGGGCAATTTGTTAATATTCTATGATATCGCAAGTTTTCAATTGAAGGTGGTAAAATGTCTGGAAGTAAAAATAACTTTAATATAAAAATCAGGTTTATCTTGAACACGATTATTGTTTGTGGAGTTCCGCTCTTTATATGCTTAGCGTTTGGAATTGCATCGAGTGAGTCGCAAGACTATTGGCCAACTGCGGCATGGCGCACATCTTCACCAGAATCCCAGGGGATTAACTCTGAGGTATTGGTAGATATGCTCTCAAGATTAGCATTATCCATTGCAGTGTGGTGGCCCCATCATTGATTCCCCGGCGAAGTGGAGATCGGATTAAAACCGACCGTCGGGATGCGGTCAACCTGGCGCGCTTGTTTCGCGCAGGAGAGCTAACCAGCATTTACGTGCCCACGGTCGAGGATGAGGCTATGCGGGATCTGATTCGATGCAGAGACGACATCAAACGTTTTGAACGCAAAGCACGCCAGCGATTACTATCATTTTTGTTGCGTCATGGGTACCAATACAGCGGCAAGAGAAACTGGACCAAAGGCTTTTATAACTGGCTGGCGACAGTCAAGTTTTCTCACTCCGCCCAGCAGGTTACTCTGCAGGAATACATAGAGGCGACAAATGAATGCAGCCAGCGAATCAAGCGGATCACCCAGCAAATACAAGTCCACGTTGAGGAATGGAGTCGGGCCCGGTTTGTCAAAGCCTACCAGGCCTTGCGAGGTGTATCGCTTATTGTGTCCACTACTGTAGTCTGCGGAGATTGGCGATATGAGACGATTCCCAACCCCCAAACAGCTGATGGCCTATCTGGGGCTGATCCCATCGGAGCATTCCAGCGGTAAAACCGTTCGCCGAGGCCCAATTACCAAAACCGGTAACAGCCATGTCCGACGGGCTCTGATTGAGGCGGCATGGACCTATAAAATGCAGGCGCGTGTATCGACCATACTTGTTAAAGCGGCAGCAAGGATTACCGAAAAGTGTTTGCGATATATCCTGGAAGGCACAAACCCGACTTTGCGCGAGGTATCGGCGGCTTATGGCAAGAGGTAAAAGCAAACAAACCGTGGTAACCGCAATTGCCCGGGAATTAAGTGCCTTTATCTGGGCCATAGACAAAGAAATGCAGGTTGCCCATGAGTGATATGATTTATACCAGTTTCCCTGAAGGGGTGTGACTGCGGAAAGGAGAATCCTCGTTTCTGCTATGGGAACCTGAAACTCCCGATAATAGACAGAGGCAGCTCCGCGACGAACACAAGTCTTGCGGTAACCAACCCGCGTATATCAGCATGATCATCCGTCGCTATTAAGTCGCAGCTCTTCAGGGAGTCTATTTGCTACAGAAAAACCTACCTTGCTAAAGGGATGGACAGGTGTTTTCTTATTGACATTTTCTAACATATCAGCAGATACTTGTACTTTGCCCTTGAAATCTGGGAATGATGATATCACAACTTTTCTACTGCCAATAGAAGTGCATAGATGGAGAGGTATCAGCAATTTAGGGATTGGAAAATATTTAAGATTGCCAGATGATATATGCAATAGTTTGCGGTTGTCCCTTCATAGCCGAAATCCATCATTCAGCCAAAGTGTGGGTTTCGTATACCTAATATACAATCTTGGGAAAAAGAATTGATGAGGGAAAATGTCAATCCATGGGATTACAGATATGCACGTAGTATCCCAACAAAACGGAAAGTGTTCGAGTTTGGATACGTTTATAATATCTGTAATTTATTGATGGTTCTAAAACCTTTGATATATAACAGTTATCGGGAATTGATGCGCATTTGCATTGTTATCTTAAATCAAAGCAACCAGCATCATCAGGGCTGCAAGGTGCACTTACAATGCGCTGTAATTTTCCATTTAATGTTGCAAGGTAATACATAAAAGTGGTTTGCTCGTGATAATATATCCAAATAGGCCCATAATCTTGTATTCTTACTATCTCTAAAGGATCGCCACATTTTTCCCGCATATCTCTATCTGAATCCCCGACAGAAACTACCCCTCCCGAACATCGAAAAGACGACTGATCGGCTAAACTGTTGAAGTCAAGAGAATGTGATTTCCCTGCAAAAGCTAATAATAAAGCAAACGTAACACCAAAATAAAGCATATTCCTAAATTGTTTTCGCTTCATAAGAATGACCTCCTTTTATGCAAAATTTCAAAAAATGAATAGTCTGTTGCTATTTGAAGCCCACCTGCGGTTGGTACTCTTAGAATCCGATGTCAGATTATTATATTAAAAAAATAATCCGAAAATCGGGCTTGTCAAAACTTGTACTATCTTGCCATTACCTCAACACACCGAAAATGTGATATATCAAATGAATATCTCAGGTTTTTCGAGATTGCAAAACCTTTTATAAATCAGCAGGTATCGGTAATTGAGGGACACCCGGACAGGCATGAGCCGTTCTGTAGGGAGGGGGTAGCTGGTGAAGTTACCTCCTACCAACTTTATTTTTTTCCGTAGCCGAATGCGCAGCATTAACCTGCTGTTCTGCAGTATGCCCGCTTTTTGTAGTGGTTTTACAACTGATAGCCAATAATCCTACTATTAATAAACAAATGAGTTTCTTCATAGTTTCTACTTTTCTACTATGCATTTTTCACCCCATCTAAATCTATTTCTACACATTGATAACTTGGGTGCCTATAAAGTGCAAACTGTTCACCAATGACCCGTTCTTCCAGCGAATGATCAGGATCGAAGAGAAGGGTGACCCTGTTTTGGTCACTCTCGCCTATAGTGATGGACAACACACCGAAAACTTCCATAAAATCAGCTGTGGCTGCCAGCGGGCGCTTGCCTGGATCAAGGTTGTCGAAGGTCACTTTTGCAGTATGCGGAAGCAGGGCGCCTTTCCAGCGTCGTGGCCGAAACGGACTAACCGGTGTCAGCCCAATCAGTTCAGACCCCAGGGGAATGATCGGTCCGTGGGCAGAAAAGTTGTAGGCCGTGCTGCCGGCAGCGGTGCAGACAATCAGACCGTCTCCCACAAATTTTTCGAGTCGTTCAACGCCTTCGATGGTGATCCGCATATTGGCGGATTGCCCGGAGTGTCGGGTGACAGAGACTTCGTTGAAGGCAAGTCCCGTTTCCACCCGCCCGTCTTCCAATGCGGCTTCCATGGCTAAGGGGGTAAGGCTGATTTCCTTCGCTGCTTCGATGCGATTCGGCAACTCGTCGAGACGATAGTCATTCAACAAAAAACCGACTGTGCCGCAGTTCATGCCAAAGATAGGTTTGCCCAATGACAAGTAGTTGTGGATGGTGTGCAGCATCAGACCGTCACCTCCCAAAGCGACAATTGCATCGCTCTGTTCCGGCGGCACAAAGTCGTAACTACCGGCAAGCCTTTCAAAACTATGCTTTGCCTTTTCTGAGCCAGAGTGAACACAGGCTATACGAATGATTGACATATTCTTATCCTTACGTTTAGAATTCAATGGTGCCCCGCACCGGCCTGCACCTCCACTTTGGGCAGGAAGGAAACCACAAACAGCGCGCCCAGAATCAGGGCAATCAAAACCCCCATGGTCGCCTTGAAAGCATCCACGTAAGCCGCCCGGTTTAACGCTTCGAAGTTGGGTACTTTCTCCTGGACGATCTTATCCACAGCGTCCGGAACGGCATTATCCTCAACCTGCAAAATAAGCTCGGCCCGCTCTTTAGGTGACAGATCTTCGTTCACCTGAAGGGCCACCTTGTCAACCATTCCGCCGATGGCAATGCTGAACATGATCGATCCGATGACGGCCGTTCCCAATCCCACGCCGATTTCTTTCATCATTTCGGCAAAGCCGCTGGCACCGCCCTGCAGTTCCGGCGAGAGGGTTGAAAGTTGGATATTTCCGATCTGGGTGGTCACCGTCCCGAAGCCAAGACCGATAACAATCATGGGCAGCAAAACCGTTGCCGTCTTCATGGTTGGCGAGGAAGCCGCCAGTAGCCACAGCATGCCTGCCACACAGAGCACCATGGAGATTTGCATGAGGGTTCGGGCTTGGATTTTGTGGATGAGGAAACCGGATGACATACCACTGGCAATGGATCCGATCATGAAAGCGGTCATCACCATACCGGTCATGGAGGCGCTGAAACTAACGGCATCCTGAAGGAAAATGGGGACAATGAACGGTAAGGCGCCCACCAGCATGTAAAACAGGAGAGCCATGGCCGATGAAACCGAAAAGGCACCGTTCTCAAACAGTTTCAAGCTGAACAGGGCGGGCTTTCCCTTTTCTTCGGAACGCGAGATGTGATTAAGAAGAAGAACACCGAAAAGGATGCTGATGCCGTACAAAAGGGCCGATGGTGCTAGGTTGAGCGGGTTGATAGGTACTCCGACCAGTTCAAATGGACGGCGGGCATCCCACCAACCATAACGGCTGCCCAGCATTCCGGCCAGGATAACCGCGGCGATGGCCACAAACGTCAGGAAAATTCCCTGCCAGTCCAGTTTAGCTTTGATAGTTTGCGTTTCTTTTGTTTTCAGGGTGAGAAAAATACCGATCGTGGCAATTACCACCTCCAGACCGAAGGGCACCCGCCAGGATACATTGTCGGCCATATATCCCATGAGCAAGGGGGCGGCGAGCCCTGCGAGACTGGCGCCGACCCCATAGATCGAAAAGGCTTTAGCGCGTTGGGCATCGTCCGTGTAGTAGGCAATGATGAGTGCGACGGAGGCCGGAAGAGCCAATGATGCCGCCAACCCACGAATCACGGAAAATCCCAGGATAACGATGCTGAAATTGGGGGCAATCGTGGTCACCAGCGCCGACAGCCCATATAGAGCCAGGCCGATGATGTATATCTTCTTTTTGCCATGCATATCGCCAAGCTTGCCGCCCAGGATGCAAAGTCCTCCAAAAATGATGGCAAATATGGAGATGGCGGCCTGGACGGCAGCGGCATCGACACCGAACTCATTTTGCAGCGCGGTTTTCGCCACCGGCTTCATGAAGATGTCCATGGTCACGAGCACCATGCCGGCAGTTGCCGCCAGGGCCGGGATCCAGCTTATTTTTGCATTGTCGTCATTCATTGCTCTTACCTTTTAAGTAAAGAATCCGAGCCCAGAGGACAAGGTTTTCAATTTTGAATAAACCCCTCTTTCACCGGCCAGGGGGTGGAAAATACACACTCAGCCTTCATAGTCGCCCAGTTTGGCCACACCGGGCAGATTCAGCGGACTTTCTTCGGGTGTCGGAATCTGACACAATTCAATCATATTGCCGAAGGGATCACGGGCATAAACCGCCCCGCCGCCCTCCGGCAACCTGCCTAACGCGCAACCGCCCAGGGATATTAACCGGTCCAATTCCTTTTGGGAATCATCCACATAGAAGGCGATGTGCCGGATGCCGGTTTCATGGGCCAGAAATGTTTCCGGCGGAGCCACCGTCTGCTCCGGCGCGGTGTATTCAAAGAGTTCGATATGGCAGTTGTGCCCCGCCATAATGACACCCTTGGCAGCGGATCCTTTGAGCCCGATGGCTTGATCGTAGGCATCGCTGTCTTCCCAGCCTTCGTTTCCGATCACTTTGAACCCGAACATTTTACCGTAAAACTCGATGGCTTTCTCCAGATCAGGCACCACAATTCCCGGGTGTGCGAATGCGAGTATCATCTTATTGTCTCCATAATATTCTTTTTTGACCGCAGACCACCGCAGACATTTTGCTCCTTTTTGTCTATGCCGGTCTGCGCGGGTCTGCGGCAGATTCTATCTTCTCTTAGGGCTTGACCAATAACTTGATCAGGGATTTGTCGGTCTTTAGACGCTTGAAACCCAGCTCTTCAATGTCCGCCATCGATATCGTGTCGGACAGCAACGGTTTGGTCTGGATCTTCCCACTTGCCAGCATGTCCACCGCGATCTTAAAATCATGATGGGTCCATGCCAACGAGCCCTTTAGCTGGATTTCGCCCAGTATGAGTTTCATGGGTATCACCGGGGTTTCCTTTTCATTCACCCCGACGAGGATCACCTGTCCGCCGGGACGGGCCATGTCGATGCACTGCTGGAAAGAAACCGGTACACCGGCGCATTCAATTACCACGTCAGCTCCGCCGTCGGTAATCTTGTGGACTTGATCGCCGACCGGATTGTCGGGGTCGCGGGGATTGACCGCCTCGTCCGCGCCGAGTTCCAGTGCCAGTTCGCGCCGTGGTCCGGGGCTTTGCGACACGATGATCCGGCCCGCACCGCCAATCTTGAGTGCTTGAATAGCCAGCAGACCGATAGGGCCCGCCCCGGCCACGACAACGGTGTCTCCCACCTGAAACTGGGAAATCCGGACGGCATGAACCGCTGTGGCCAGAGGTTCCGTCAAGGTCCCATCCTCAAATCCGAGGTTTTCCGGCATCTTGGTTGCCATGATCTCGATATCCGGCAGCCAGATGTAGTCGGCAAAGGCCCCGTCCAGCTTATCACTGTTGCCGATGGTCCGATCAAGATTGTTAACACAGGCGTTATCCAGTCCCCGGCGGCAGGCCACACAATACCCGCAGGGCGAAAACCCATTGATGGCGACCTTGTCGCCGACCTTCAAGGCTGAAACGCCTTCGCCAAGCTCTGTCACGGTACCGACGGCCTCATGGCCCATCAGGGTTCCTATGGCATAGACGGATCCTCCGGCCTCCCAGCCGTGGAGATCCGACCCGCAGATGCCGCAAAGTTCAATCTTTACAATCCCCTCGCCCGGTCCGGGAGTGGGCAGGGGACGTTCTTCTATTGCTATTTTCTTGGCGCCGGTCAAAACGACGCCTTTTTTGGTGTTCGGCATAATTACCTCCTTATTTTATTCCCATGGACGCATGAAAATTTTTCCACATTGTTTGCTGACCTGTACCTCGAAAGCTTCTCCGGCCTTTGACATCGGAAAAACATGGGTGACCATGGCATCGATGTTTTTCTGCACTTGCGGGTTGCACAACATGCGCACCAGGGTCTCACGGTCCCGTGCGTTGACATCGTGTTGTCCCATTATGGCATTGCCCGGGTCGATAATGTGCTTGAGGTTTTCCAGGGGAATATTTTGTCCGGGAATGTGACCGCAAAAGTTGATTTTAGCGTAGGGAACTGTAGCCTCCAGGCATTTTGTCTGGTAAAAGGGGTGCCCGGAACCGTCAATACAATAGTCTACGCCCTGGCCCTCGTAGGTGAGCGCCTTGACTTTTTCCAGCCAATTTTCGTCATTGGGATCGATAAAATGCTCCACACCCATTTTGCGCAGAATATCCTCGCGGTACTTGTTGCGGATCAGGGCGATAACGGTGCAGTTTCGGTGCAAGGCCGCAATAACATGGCCCATGGTGATAAAACCGACACCGGCCACCAGTACGGTGGAACCCGGGCGCATGTCCATGAGCTCCTGGTTGCTCCAACCAACGCCCACCGAGCAGGTGCCGGCCTGGGCGTATTTAAAATCCAGACTGTCTGGTATCTTTTGCAGGTTTGCTTCATGGGCAATGCGGTACCTGGCCATGGCCCAGCCGCCGGATTCACTCTCATTCCAGTCCTGAATCCCCGCCATGCCGACCCGCGTCATGCCTTCTTTGGGCGGAAAGGTGTTGGCGGAACAGTAGGTGGGCGACAGCCCGTTGAGACAGGCATGACAGTGACCGCAATGGTCACCCTGGAAGATAATGACCCGGTCACCAGGCTTGAAGTTGGATCCGGGCATAACCTCGTCGACGACGCCCACGCTTTCATGGCCCAGGCCGTCGGGGTAATCGCTTTGCCCGCCGCCGTAAAACTTTTCAAAATCATGCCGGGTCCAGATACGGGTGCCTTCCAGACAGACACCAGCATAATCGTTCTTCACAATGGCATAGCCGGCCTTGATCTTGGGAAAAGGCTTTTCCACCAATTCGAATTTTTTAGGTTCGGGAATCGTCAATACAACGTTAGTTTTACTCATAATGTATCTCCTTTTTTAATTTAAAAATATTTGGAGGGTAATATTGTTGCCATTTAATCATCTTCACGCCAATAAGAAAATGTGGCGCAGTGCATACCGCTGCCGGTGGCGTGATAGACGTCGTCAAAGGGAACCGGCACTACGTTGACACCTCGCTTTTCAACCTCTTTTATATACTTCTTCGCACCGGCGGTGATGGCCTGGGCATCTTTGCTGAGCGCAACCGAGTTGCCGGCACCGATCACGTATTCGTCCGGATCGATGTTTATTTGCTCCCAATCCCGGATTTCTTCCGGCAGTTCGGTCAAAAGCACATTCTCGTTGACGGCGATGAGCCCTTCTCGAATCACGGGCATCAGGGTGTCGATGTGGTAACCGTAATTGGCGTCAAAGTAAATTTGTTCCACCCGCCAGCCGAATGGTTTCAGCATGCGCCGCAGTACCTCCGCACCCAACTCGTTGCCCGATGATCGGGGTTTGGTCGTATCGGCGATGTGAGACTTGTCAAATACACCATGGCCGACGACCACAAGTTTGTCAGGAAAGATCCGAATGTCGCCCGGGGAAAGACCGACGCCAAAAGCGGTAGGCATGGGCAACTGGTTGGGCATGGTCAGCCACACTGCATTGGTATCGCCTTCAATGAGCCCCATGAAGGCTTCAATGTACTCGACGCAGTTATAACGAATGCTGGGCTGGGTTTCATGGAAATTCACCAGCACGTTTCCAAACGTCTCCCCAAATGCCTGGGCGTGAAATGCCCAATGCTTGCCGTACTTGCCCAACCAGCCGGATGTGTAATTTATAACTTCCGGCGGCGGCGGCTGGGTGTTCTGGATCACATGGGCACCGGCCTGACGGTAGACGTCGCCCAGCGCTTCGAGTCCTTTCACCATTTTCTCCCAAAGCCCCCGGTCCACATCACGGACGTGCTTACCGCGATTGCTTGCCATCCAGTCCAGTTTTTCCCGGGGCAGCGACCGAAAACTGGTGTACCACGAGGGATGAAAAGGATCGGGAAGATACATCGACTCCGGATTGCCGAGGATGACCCCCTTGAGACTGGCAAACTCATGCTCTACGTATACTTTTTGTCCTTCGGCCTGTTCCCGCAGACCCGGAATCATCACCTGTTTGTTTTCTTCCAGCGCAGCGATGGCGCGCTCTTCGGTCCATTCGGGCAAATTTCCATTGTCCATAACAACTGCTCCTTTCTCTCAAATTGATATTTTAAAGAAAGTCCTCCAATTCAATTGCTTTTGTTTTTGGGCCATCCCCAGGCAACATCAAAATAGACCAGTGTCCCTTCCGGCCCGTTGCGCACATCGAAATCCTGGTAGCCGCGTAAATTAAGGTTTACCGGACCGATGCCGTGCGAAAGGGTCAAGCCAATGCCGTTGGACCGGTACTTGTCCACCGGTTCTGCATCAGACCCGCTGGGATCATTCACCTGCCGGTAGAAAAATCCGCTCAGACCGAAACTGGTTCGCTCGGCAAATTCAAATCCGAGGCTCCACTCGAAAGTAAAGCTGTCGCCAGGACGAAAATCGCGTCCTTCCTGGTTTGAATGAATTTCATAAAACAAACCACCCGTGGCCAGCAGGGGTAGATCCCTGAAAATGCCCTTTTCGGTACGGTAAGTTCCCAACATGAAGGGCATGACGGTCCAAAAGCCCAAACCAGTATTGTCGCTCTCACCGAAATCATACTTTCCGGTAGGGGCAAATGCCCCCAGTGCGGTGACCAGATGGAATTCGGACCAATGCCAGCCGAGTCCGATGGGTGAGAAAAACATGTCGGTGAGACCCACGGGAGCATCCTGGGGGTCGCCTTCGACCAGCACCGGTATTCCCGATAGGTTGCCGACCGCAGGCGTCACCACCGCCTGGTAATCACCGCCGAAGAGCTTGAAATCCGGCCGCCACGCCAGTGCCAGGGAAGTGAGCACATAATCTGTCTCGTCTGAACTGGCCGTGTCACCCGACCCGTCTTTGAATTTGCGGGCATTAAAAAACATGGTCGTGCTCTGCATGTAAAATCCGGGGTCCTGCGCCATCATGCCGGCTTTCAGGTTGCCGTTCCAGCCCGGGGCATAATGACCGGTCTGAACATTCTGAGCCGCAACAGAACCTTCACCCGCAATCAGTAGCACGAGAATGTATATAAAGATCATCTGCCGTGTGACACCGGTTACCCCCTGTCTGGCTGGAATAATCATTCCATAGGGCCGACTTGGCATTCCTCTAATTCCTCGCCTGGTTGATTCATTGTTTTCAAGCCAAAATTTGCTTCCGCAGGATCTAATCCAGAGTTCCTTTGGCCACCTCAGAGCGTACTTCGTTTCAGCGACCGTGTTTTCAGCGTTATTAAGGCCTCAATCACCTCTTCTTCGAGTTCCCGGACAATACTTTGATTCTATTATGTATTTGTTTTGCCAATCTTAAATTTGAGCATCATTTGACGGTCTCAAACCAGTGTCAAATAAATTTCCCGAATATGGCCTCCGCTATGGCGGCTATTATTTCATCCGTTGGTGACCAGCTGAATTTGTTAAAATAGCGTTTTTTTACAAATTTATGCCGCGCATCGATTACCCGGCTATTCGTTTGATCAGGAAAAAGGGGATCAAGCATATCAAGTGCTAAACTTTCCTCTTCTCCGTGTTCAGATACCTTGAGTCGGCCCTCATCGTCAAAAAATAAAAAGCCGAATTCATCCTTTACAATTGCTATTGGTCTTCGATTAACTAAATCAACTACAATTAACGCATACCGGACTCGTTTGCCGGCATATTTTAAAAACCACTCATCTGGATCACGCTTATGCAACCGTTCATAAAAGGCCAGTGGAAGGCGAGTTATTGTGTCAACACCCTCGACAATGAAAATTCTAATGCTCAGGTTCACGAGCCGTCTCTTCAAGCTGAGACATCGTACGGGCCATTAAACCGATGTTTGCACCCGCCGAAGCCAAAGCCAATGCGATTTCCTTTCCCAAGCCCCTGCCCGCTCCGGTGACGACGGCAACCTTGCCATTCAGACGCATCTGATCGATGAAATTATTTTCTTCCACTTATACCCCAAATCGAGCGAACATCTCTAAGTCCTAAAAGCTTGCGACCAGTCGTCAACCGTTACGCCTGGAATTTCAATTTCCGTTGTTTGATAAAAATCGGATACTAGATTGGAGACATTTTCGGCTGCACAATCTTCCAGCAAAACCGCTAAGCGATCAACCGAATCCCTCGGAAAACAAAAAAAGTCTCCGGAGATAGCAACACCTTTGTATTTTCCATCTTCGATAGTAAATTCTACCCGGATTAATCCACCGGCTGCTTTATGCATCCGCTGCACGACATTAAGCCCCGAACGCACTTTAACCACCCGGCCCTCAACCCGCTTACCTTTCTGAAAGAGCCAGGCATCATTGATCATCGATGTTTCCAACGCTCCCCCGGCCCTCAACCCGCTTACCTTTCTGAAAGAGCCAGGCATCATTGATCATCGATGTTTCCAACCTTTCATTTTAGCCAGAAGCTCGTCATTTTTATTCACCGGTGTCAGCGCACCCAGCAACTTTTCGAATTCCTCAACCATCATACAGTTTAAGGCTTGTTCGTCCCATTGTTCGGTTTTTTGCGCCCCTAATTCTCTTCGGATCGTGCTCAGATTATCTTCAATGGTTTTTTTGACTTTGTCTCGGAACTTCTCATCCGGGATTTTCAGCACCCGGGACATCGTTTCATAATCGAAATCCAGGATCAGGTTGCCGACGAATACAATACTGTCGCCGATCTCGGCAGCTCCCGTGCCGGATATTTTGCGGGTTTCTATGACAAGATCGTTGACGGGTTTATATTTGACTTCAAGCCCAATCCGTCGATGAACCTCAATCACCGGCTGTAAAAATTTTTTGTAGAACGCATCAATTCGTTTTGGGGCGATGGGATTGTCGCGTTGGATAATAAGCTGGAAGAAAAGCTGATTTCCGTCTAAGAAAACCGCCCCGCCGCCAACCTCCCTCCGAAATACCGGAATGTTATTCGACTCACAAAACTCAAGATCCACCTCCTGCTCCACGTCCTGATGGAAACCGATGCAGACATAGGGTGTGGCCGGTGAAACTAAGCATAGGGACTCACGCCCCAGTTTAGCTAACGCATGATATATCAGCTGGGATTCTTCCCATGGCACTTTTCCCAGATTAAACAATTCCATCAATCAGTCTCCTTTCAGAACTTATTTGATCTTCCCTAAAAGAGAGCTTGCAATGGTGTTTTTCTGAATCTCTCTGGTACCCTCATACAGTTCGGTGATTTTCGCATCCCGGTAAAATCGTTCAACCTCGTATTCGAGCATATAACCGTATCCCCCAAGCAACTGAATGGCTTCATCGCACACCTCGATAGCGGCTCTGGCAGCAAACATCTTGGCCATCGATGTCAGTTTCGGATCCATACGACCTTGATCAAAATTCCAGGCTGCTTTGTAAACAAACATCCTTGCCGCTTCAATTTTGGTTGCCATATCCGCCAATTTATGCTGAGTCACCTGAAACTGCGCAATTTTTCGGCCAAACTGAGACCGCTCTTTCACGTATGCCATTGCACGCTCAAAGGCCCCCTGGGCAATCCCCAGGGCCTGGGCCGCCACTAAGATTCGGCTTTCATCGAAAAACTCCAACACCTGGTAAAACCCCCTGTTCTCCTCACCGACCAGATTCGAATGCGGCACACGTACATCTTTGAAATTCACCTCAGCAGTGTAAGAAAGCGTGATACCCATTTTGGCACCAACGTCCATGTAGGAGACGCCCGGTCGGTCGGCTTCAACCAGAATCACACTCATTCCCCGATAGCTGGGCGAAGCGTCTGGATCTGTCTGGCACAAGACGTTATAGAGGCCGGCCAACGGGCCGCCGTTGGTGATAAAGATTTTTGATCCATTGATCACCCATTCATCGCCGTCTCTGACGGCTGTCGTTCCGACGCTTGTGATATCCGAGCCATGGTCTGGTTCTGTAAAGGCACCACAGGAAAGACATTCGCCTTCCGCGACCATGGGCAGCCACTTGGCCTTTTGTTCTTCGCTACCATGGTGGAGAATAATCTCCGTGGCAAAGTCCGCTAAAGATAGGCAAATCCCGAGCGTCGAATCACCGCGGCACAGTTCCTCACACACGAGAATATTTTCAATGACGCCAAGACTCATGCCGGAATATTCTTCCGGAAAGTGGATGCCGATAAACCCCAACTCGGCAGCCTTTTTCCAGATTTTTTCCGGGTATTCGTGCTTTTCGAGCAATTCTAGAATAACATCCTTCTTAAATTCACCTTTGACAAACTCGCGTACTGCTTTTTGAATTTCCTTCTGTTCCCTGTTCAGTTCAAAATCCATTTTATTCCTCTTGTAGTGCGTTCATGATCTTTTATGTCCTTGTCAAACCCATCAGTTCTTTTTTAAAGCACGCTGAACAAGTTGTACAATATCCATAACATCGAGCTTTATTTTATTGCGGCGCGCATAGGTGGCCATGGTGCGCACACATTGCTGGCAGGCGGTGATCACAGTATCCGCCCCGGTGGCCAGCACCTCATCGATTTTGGCCTTGGCGATCTCACCCGAAAGCCCGGCATCGATCATTTCCAGATTGCCGCCCCCACCGCAGCACAGACAATTTTCACGGTTGTGTGCCATCTCCACCAGCTTAACTCCCGGAAT
>CAVXZZ010000037.1:0-92869 GCA_963766255.1 uncultured delta proteobacterium | reverse complement strand
TTTTCTGGAATATTTTATCCCGGCGGTGCTGATTATAGCCGTCATGCTCGGCCGCATTACGCTGTTGCAGGCCGGTCTGTTCCTGGTACGCTCGGTCCTTAGATTTTTTATAAAAGGCATGACATCTGCCACCTCATCGATTCGTACCCAAATCGATAAAATTAACTCACAGCAAGTCGTCTTTTTTACAAGGGGGGACAACCTGGCCAACCTTAATAACGCCATGTTGTATGTAAAGCAGAATGAACACACCAACCGAGTCAAAGTTGTGACCGTAGTTAAAAATAAAAATGAAGTACCGAAAAAGCTTGAAAAAGACTTGAATTTTCTCAATGAGGCCTATCCCACAATCGAGATCGAATTAGTGGTTTTAACCGGAAAATTCGGTCCAGACCTCATCCGGGAAATGTCGGTAAAGTGGGATATTCCTGTCAACCTGATGTTTATCGGTTCCCCCGGAACGCATTTTATATATGGTTTGGGGGAATTGGGAGGCGTCCGGCTGATTATCTAACCGCTGTGACATTCTTCATCGCACTCGATTAAATTTCTAGCTTTGTCCTCTTTTGGATTATATCAAGCATCGGGTCATTTGCCCCGCCTATGTAAATCCTTGCAGATGGGTGCAAATAGGGTGCAAAATGGTAAAAAAAATGCACTCTAAAATAGAGTGCATTTTATAATTACAGTTAGTTAGAGCAATCAATAAAAAGGAAATTTTTCCCAGAATTCCTTGTCGTTTTTTTGCCAGTTGGGGCCGAATTTTTTTTCGAAAAAGGATGACATCCTTCCGTACCAACTGGTCCAGGGGTTTTTGCCCTGATCTTTGGCTTTTAAAATATCTTCGAGAAAAGAAGCGATGTTGATCATTTCTTCTTTGGGGAGATATGCGGCGGCACCTTCTTTGTAAGACCTGACGACATTTTCGGGACTCAAGGCGTGGGCTGTCAGCATGACGGCGGTGATGTTGCGGCCGACGGCAATATCCAGCAAGTCATAGCCCTCCACCCCCATAATGTCTAATACCGCCATATCGAAATCCGGGTTTCCATGTAATCCTTGGCGGCCTTATAGTTGGTGCATTTGACCACCTCGCACATCGACAGCAAATCTTCCAGGGTGTCCAGGACATCCGGTTCGTCATCAACCAGCAATACTATTTTGCCATCCAGTTGGCTTTCTTCAGCCATTTTTCATCTCCATTTGGGTATTGACGTTAAACCTAAACTAAGGCCTTTTTGAGATGTATCAAGGCAGGTCACACGTTAAAGCTCATAGCCTGTAGCTGATAGCTCATAGCAAAACGAAATCCTATCATTATATTCAGGGTCCGAAAATTGGCCGCGCCATTGAGTCTAAGATGGTGATTGAAATCAATTCTAATCCAATGCGCAGGCATCTCTAAACTGCGCCCCAACCCTGCCGGCGGAAACTGCCATTACAACCGATTGAACCGCTCCGATTTCATCGTCGGTCAGTCCTTCTTCCCTGGCTACACCAAGGTAATGCTCCATTCACGGATAGCAACCGATGGCCATGGCGGACGCCAGATGCAGCATTAAAGTGGTTTTGGGCTCCAGAATTTCATTGTAGCGCGCCGCATCATAAAACTCTTTGTACTTTTTTTTCTGCTTTTCAGGCAGCATTTCAAGCTCCTTTCGGTCTGGTTATCCGGTTATCCCGTTAGCCGGTGCGCCCGTGGCGGCCATTAGCTCGCAATGTTCAATGTGTTTAACCGGCTAACGGGCCAACCGGCCAACCTCAGAACCTAATTGACATGCATGTCAGCCCCCCATCCATCTTACGCACCTCACTGGTATCCAGTTCGATTATTTTAAAACCCAGCACGTCAAGCTTTTTTCGTGTGTCCGGGTAGCCCCGGGGAACCAGGAGGTGATCGTTAACAAACAGGGTATTGGCTGCATATGACTCTTCGTTGTTAACGATGAGGGTATCATAGCCTTCAAATTGGGCATTTCCGGTGAAATCCTCGGTGATGAGCAGCATGTTTTTGCCGACATAATTGACACTGGATTTAAAGTGCAGACCTTCGCCGACAGTCACTATTGTGCAGGTATAGCCATATTTCCCTAATATATGACTCAGCTGACCGGCGCCTTCCGGGTTGGTTCGTTCGGATACACCGATAAAAAAATGCTTGTCCACCTGCAGAACATCGCCGCCGTCCACGGTTCCGGGAGGCCGAATCCTCTCGGTTTTTCGGTATTGGGCCAGGACGGGGGCAATGGTTTCTTCTTCGCCTTTGCGGGCGTCAGCCCCGGGATTCGTGATGACCGCCACTTCGGCTGCAACCACAGCCGTATCTTCGACAAAATAGGCATCGGGATGACCCGGCAGTGCATCGAGCAAGATCACTTCTAGACCGAGGGACTGAAGGGTGGATAGATATTCCTCGTGCTGGCTGACGAGGATTTCATAATTGGGAGATTCTTCGTTAAGAGCAGTGGTGATTCCCTGCGCAAAATTTGGTCCCGGTTTGCGTGCGATGGCATGGGTAAACATGAAGCTTTATCTCTCCTCGGGTAAAGTTCGACATCTTTGGGGTCAGGTCCATACCGACCAAGAACCCTGTCGAATGGATATAGCAGATAGTTCTTAGAATATAAAGCGCAGAAGGCAGCTATGGGGCAATTTGACGGTAGATCAATCGAAAAAGGCGGAAGTGCCGGAAAAAGGTGAGATAGTTTCGAGTCGTCTTTCAACTGTTGATTATTTTCTGTCAGCAGCCTCCCTGGGCAACTTTGGCCGGCCGGCAGTCACCTTTAGGCCATTCGCGTACAATTTGCATGATCTCTCTGACATAGGCACACTCACATTCCGCGCCACAGACGTCGAGTGCCTCTCTGTCGTTACAATAACCGGGGCATTGATCGGAATCTGTTTTGCGTTCTGAAAATACCGGGCCGTCATAAAGGTCCTTGAAAAGGCCTGCAGGAACAGCGATCGTCGATTGGCAAGTCAGATGGTTGAAAAGCAAGTAGCCCAATTCAAGACTACTGAAATTAACCTGATAACCGACGAAATTCGAGCTTGCTGTCTCCCAGAAAATCTTCGCGGGAATACCAGGGATTTTTACAGCAGGTGCACTCTTTAAAAATTTGCATATTTCCACCATATCATTTCGCGAGCCGGAAAAATCCGACTATTAAAATTCTGAAAAATTGGCTTCCTGTGGATCTAAGGCGCCATAACCTTCGGTGTATAATGCAAAAATTATTCCTAAAGGTCAAACCCGGGCATTTTTAAAATGATAATGAAGCCGGTTGCCGATAAACCAGCGCCTGGCGCCTATTTGATCAAACGACTATTTGTCAATCCGGAATTTTTTGACGGTGGCCAAAGACCCTGAGAACCGGATGATTGTCAAAAAAATGGCACCTTACGGGGATAAAATTCCCCGTCGTCAACTTTAGTGTTTTTGGAATTCAAGCACTGTTGAATTGTCGATGCTGATTAATTGAAGCTTGTCCTGTTTCAAATATATTCGAGAGGTTTGGGGCAGGGCTAACATAAATTTGGCCTCTTGCTCCATCAATTCCGGCGGACCTGCCATTCGGGTCATACCGAAAGCGTTGTTCCAGATAATTTCACCATCTTCCTTAAGGCTGAAGGCCCCAAAATACCGATTTAGAGATGCCATTCCAGCTACTTTACCGTTTTCATCACAGGAGAAAGTATTTTTTGTATCTTCTATCAGGGCAATGGATTCGTTGTCTATTTTCATGATTTTCAATTGCCATTCGATACCGGCGATGTCTTTTAAATGCCGGGGAGTGATCTGCATGGCGCTGGTTTTCGTGTCGGTACTTTCTGACTGAGTCCCAGCACACCCAAGCAGTGTTGAAACGCCAATAACCATCATCAAGATCGCGTATTTTTTCATCATAGCATAATCCTTATATAAATCCTTAATCCGATAAATTCCGAAATCCCCATTCCCCAATCTCAAATCGTCTCGATAATTCCCGTTTTTCTGGCCAATCCATGAATTCCTGCAAGATGCCAGATAGTCCTACACGATTTCATTCCGCATTCCGCCTTCCAAATTCCCAATTCAAATGCTTCCTTTCAAATAACGCTGTCTATTTTTCTCAGGAAATTTCTCAATGGCATATCTAAGCATGGTTCGCGGCATTTTTTTATAGTGCTCTTTTAAAAATAGTTCCTCTGTCCCCGGATCACGCTTTCCGATTTCACGCAGCATCCACCCGGTGGCCTTGTGGATCAAGTCATGGCGGTCGCCAATCAGCATGTCGGAGATCTTAAGTGTTTCAGAAAACTCGTGGCGTTTGACAAAATGAAAGGTTGCCATAATGGCAATTCTTCGTTCCCACAAATTATTTGATTTGGCCAGGCGATACAGGGGCCGCTTGCTTTTATCCATCAGATATTCGCCGACAATGTGTTCGGCCGAGGTATCCACCAGATCCCAATTGTTGATAAATTCAGTGGATTTCAGGTACAGATCGTAAATGTTCTTTTTTAAGTCATCATCGCCTTTTTTAAATTTATGAACAAATAGCAATATTGCAAGCAGCCGCTCTTCATGGATAGGCGATCGCAGCAGAACGTTGATTTCGCTGACAGGCAAATCTTTATATTCTTTTGACCAGCTTCCTGAGCACCGGTACCCGGATGCCAATAAAAATATCTCCTTCGCCGTATTCGCCCGGACCGGTTTTAAAAAACCGTTGACTGACTGTGGCATGCTCTTTATTGCCCAGCTTTTTCAGCCGCTTTGAATATCCTGCGCCTTCAGATTGTTCATCGAATTTTTTACATTCCGCATTCCGCATTCCTAATTCCGACTTCGATTTATTCCTTGGCCATCGCGCTGATAAATGCATCGGCCTCTTTTATGGAAGCTTCCATATCCTTGATCAATGAGTTTACTTCGGCTTCGACAGATCCCAGCTCGGTTTGCAGGGAGGCAATGGCTTTGGCGTTAAGGTTGTGCTTTAAAAATAATACCTGATCATGAAAGGCGGTGAGAACCGGATCCATTTTTCTTTCGGCCCGTTTCATGGCGTTGATAAGCTGAGAATATTGTCGTTTGGTCTGACTTAACTTGCGGGCACTGCTGCGGCGCAAATTGGCGTTGGCGTATTGACCCAACTCTTCTTCCCATTCTGCAAACAGTGCTTCAGCCACATCTTCTACGGATTCGATGCGCTCCCGCACGGTTTCTGCCCGCGCGTTGCTTCTATCGTATGCCGATTTAAGCTGATTATATTTATCTTCAAGTTTGCCCCCGTCAAACTGTAAAACGCTGCTGAATTTTTCAAGGGCCGACTCAAATTCTTCCTTGGCCTCCTCCTGGGCATCACGGGCAGATTCAACGCGGTTTACCATCAGATCCCGTTTGTGGTAGCCCAGCTTCTCCATCGTACCGTAGTAGGCCGAGGAGCATCCCACCAGGGCGATCAAACCGATGACGATTACCATTTTGCGCATAGTATTTATCCTTTCTGTGTACCGATTACCATCGGGTCAAAAGACGTTCCCAGCATAGCTGGATGACCCGTCTGATTTTATCTTTCGGTGGCCTCCCAGCATAGCTGGATGACCCGTCTGATTTTATCTTTTCGGTGGGCCTCCCAGCATAGCTGGATGACCCGTCTGATTTTATCTTTTCGGTGGGCCTCCCAGCATAGCTGGATGACCCGTCTGATTTTATCCTTTCGGTGGGCCTTTTGCGATGGATTCTAGACGACCAGCGCCGCCATATCCCTGCCAAACAGACCGATCCGGTCTGCAGATTTTACGGATAGATTTAGATCCCAGTTATAGGGGTTTATCCGTACCTGCGGATATCCTACCATTGAGGCCATACCGGAACGGGCTGCCAGCAATTTAGAATTGAAAAAAATGGAATAAATTTTATCAACGGGTATATTCAAGCGCGTTAAAAGCGTCTCCAGGGTTTCATTCGGTTCGGGAGACACCCGAATAACCCTGTCGCTGTCGGTGGGGATATCCGGTGCATAGCGGCGCAGTTTTCCGTATATGCGGATTTCAACCATCTTCATACCTCGCGATACACACGGTGTGCAGGAGTTCTTTGTTAATGCGCATACTTTGCCCTTATGGACGTTATAAAATTACAAATCTCAAATTACAAATAAATCACAATAACCAAAATCCTAAATAAGATTCATTTGCCTTCGATGGAATCAGTTCTCGAGAATAAAGAGTGGAATTGTGCGATCTAAATGAATCGATTATGAACAGCATAACAGGGCCTTATCATATCTGCTTTGTCGTAAGACCCATGTTTAGGTCATTGGTTTTTGGAATTTGCAATTTATTTGTATTTTGGTGCTTGGAATTTGAAATTTAGTGGCAGTTTATTTATGATTTATAAACTTCCGACTAGCGTAGCAGCTAATTGAGTTAACTTTTTATGGTATTGTTATTTTGGAACTGCCACTTTCACCGCTTCTCCTCCATATTCGTGAACCGAATCATGTGCCCGAACCGTGACTTCGGTGACAGATGCTGGAATCTTCGCATCGGACAGGCTGCGGGTGAAAGGCTGTTCATCGACGTGGGGGTGGTAGAGCGTGCGGGTCCCAAGAACTGTACCGTCGGGTGCTACCACGTCCCACTTGTTGGCATAGTGATCCCAGCCTTCATCGGCGTGGCGAACCGTCACCTTGAAAAAGTACGTATCGCCACCCGTTTTTTTAACCTCCACCTCAATGACATCTGCTTCGCCTGCATATGCCGGTATGGATATAAGAAGCATTCCGATGAACAGTAATACTATGTGTTTCATGGGATTTCTCCAGTTTTTATTTGGCCGGCAGGGTTTTAGCGAACTTTTTGGATTTTTCAAGCCAATCCTTTAAGTCCTTATCGTTTTTATAGCCCTTTTCGGCCACCATGACCCATCCCCGCATGGGTTTGCCGGTAATATCAAATTCCCGGACATGATTGATGGCCATTGCTTCCCGGGAAGTTTTCTCGCCGAGCCGTAGAATCAGGTAATCTTTGTGCACCCCGCAGAACATGTTCCCGTTTATTAGGTGGCAGACCCCGCCGAACATTTTCTTGTGGGTCGTATTTTTCCAACGGGATACCATCTTTTTTATGCGCGCATCCAATTCCTGGTTGTATGGCATAACTTCACCTTCCAGGGTTAGGTCAATTATAAAGGTGATTCGATGAATATTTGAAATTTACTTGCTCTAATATAACCAGGAAAATTCCAAGCACCAAAAGCCAAATTTCAAATAAATCCCAATGATCCAAATTCAAAATCTCAAACAATTGATTCGTCAGCAAATTTTATAGATTGCATAATCATCGGCCGGAAAAATTTTATGCAGCAGCAAGGTCCAGCTGCGGTGAATGTTTGGGTCATTGTATATTGAAATTTGAGATTTATTTGTGATTTGGTGCTTGAGATTTGGGATTCTAATGTTCTATCGAACCGTCTGATTCTATTGTTTAAAATAAGTTAGTGTGGTTTTTAGTAGAAAACATCTATAACCCGTCCATCCGAAAGCTGGCATAACCCAAATCCCCCGCTTCTAAAGCCTAAAATTACGTCAGTTAAAAAAAACCGGCATTGCATGATATTTCCCCTGTCGCCGGATAATACAGCGTCGGCATTACCATCAAAGCGTTCCACGGCTTGAAATCTATCCGAGCTGGCCGTGGCGCCGAAATTGGGTTGGGTGCGTCCCGTACCCCGTTCAACACGGCCTTCAAAGCGCTCTCCCTCTGGCATCACCACCTGCAGGTTGGCAGAACCGATTTGCGAATCCGAATAGTTAAACTGTACTCTGTTCCCATCATTTTGCACAACCCCCCGCATAGTACCCGAACATGCTATCATGACCACAAAGCATAGGGCTAATAAGGGCATACAAACATTTCTGCGTCATTGTCTATTCCTTTCTGGGTGATATCCCCACGGCATTGGGGATCGGCCAGGAAAACAGTGAATTTGCCTTGTTGCTGAAATCTATTTCAGAATGACCGGTGAACTCATATTCATGGGCTCCGGTTTTGATGTAAAGCTGGGCCTGGGGTCCCCCTTCAGTATACATCGCCCTATCAATTTCGATGGGAAGCTTTTGGAGGATGTTGATCAGATCATGGGTGCTGTAAGGTGAGCCGACATGGATAAACAGCACTCGGTCGGCCTTATCCACTCCTATGGCCACTGTACTATATTTTTTGGGTTGTTGCTGCCACACGTTTTTTCCTTTGCAGGAAATCATGCGAATGCTCTGGACCAGGGTGCCATATTTATTTTTCCAGATCCTGAAGTCTTCGCACTGGCGATCGATGATTTTGACCTCAGGCTACTCCGGTGCCGAGCCTGTCAAAGGCCAGTATGGTCATATCCTTTTCGCGAAATTCTCGGGTTGTTGACGTGGGTTCTTGTTCGCATAAATGACACGCTGGTTTTAAAATCCTCCTGGAACATGCTGGCATTAATGGCGGCCACCAGTCCATGTTGGCGACACCATTGTTTGGCGGACAGAGAACGGCCTTTTTTAGAAACCGAGGCATTGAGTAATTTTAATTCATAGTGTGCGGGATCGATCCTTAAGATTCGAATTTTTGAGTCACCGATTTCAGCGGGCTGGGGGGATTCAAAAATGCCGAACTCAAGGCCGTCGGCGAGTTTTTGCCACCCACCGGCGGCATTGGAAATTGTATTGGCCTGCTGATCGGCTCCGGCACCAACGAGGCCAAAGGCAATTAGAAGGCAACTTAAGATTATTTTTGCAATGAGTCTCATAATTGACAAATTTTTAAACGGATAAATTTGGATCGCTGGGATCCGCATCCCTGGATAGCTAATTTCAGGCTAACTATTTAAATTTTCCTCAAATAATTTCGCCAAATCTGCAAGCTCATCGGGTCCGGTTTCATAGAAATTTTCAAGTCGTGTAATTTGACCCGGGGTGGGTATCCGCACCCCTCTTTCCAGTTCACTTAATCTGGATTGGGGAATGCCGGCTTTCTGGCAGGCATCCTTGGTGCTTAGGCCGCGCTCAGTTCTCAAATTAATTAATTTTTCTCCGAATTCGCTCATTTTTTGCTCTCCTTCCAGATAGCTGTATGCTTTATGGGGCTGACCACGATCCCGGTGCGGTGGAATCCCACCCTATTTCTTTATAAAACAAGTAGCGATCACTTGTAAAGTGTCAAGAGAGCTTCTATATAATTGAAGACCATGCTATAAAAATCTGTTGAAAGCAAGGGGTGACTCCTGTAAAGTCTTCAACAGCTTATACATAGAAAGGAGACTCCCCATGACAGGCGAAAAGGATAGTAAGGATCACCCTGAAAAAATGAGCCAGGTCCCTGATGACAATTTGAATGCCAAGATCGGTGTTTTGACCAGACGTGAAGTAGAAGCCCGCATACTGGCGCCGATGCTTGATGCCATGGGGGAGGCATTTGGACGGGAGAGGGTGATACAGGTGATGCGCGATACAATTATCAGAATTGCCAATAAGCAAGGCGCTGAGCTTGCCGGATTTATGGGCGGTGTCACCCTTCAGCATTTTGCAGAGTCACTCAAATCCTGGACCAAGGACAATGCGCTTGAAATCGATGTGATTGAACAGACCCCGGAGGTTTTTTCATTTAACGTCACCCGCTGCCGTTATGCCGAGCTATATGAGAAACTGGGGATTCGTGAGTTGGGCACGGCCTTATCCTGTGCCCGGGATTATGCTCTGATCGAAGGATTTAATCCCGACGTTTCCCTATCAAGAACCCGGACCATCATGGAGGGCGCGTCCCACTGCGATTTTCGCTACTGCCTAAAAAAATAGAGTTTTATTCCTTCAAACTATCAGACTATGAACTATGAGCTATCTTTACTGTGGAGGTAATTTAATGAGAGCTTCTCTTAATTCTGATTCTTTTGTCGCCGTCTTTAGCTTCGGCGCAATCCGAACTGGTTACCGGCGCAGCCACTGTCAGGGAGGTGTATGAAAAAGTAGCGGAGGCAGCCACTTTCCTGTCCAAGAATGGAGAATCAGGATTAAACGAGTTTCAAAAACCCAACGGCAAATTTGTCTGGAAGAACACCCATGTTGAGGTGACCAAGTGCATCGATAATTATTGTCTCCCCAGTCCCAAGAGTGAAGATGTCGGGCTGAATATGTCGACACTAAAATGCTATAAAACCGGCAAATTCTACGTTTTGGAACTGTGTAACGAAGCCATGTATAACCCCAAAGGGGTCTGGATAGAACACTGGCAGCCGAAACCGGGATTTGACAAACCTCAGCGCAAAGTGAGTTTCATGATGCCGGCCGCCAATACAGATTATCAGGTTGTTTCCAGTGTCTATGACGATTCAACGTCACTTGAGGAATTAAATAAGATTTCGAACCGCTAGGATGGTCGAACTGGATTGACCGGGCAATGCCAAAGGTAGATAGAGGTACCGAACACATGATTGAGGGAACCTTTCAGGAAAAAGAAAATCATTGGTCGTGGTGGATGCCCACTTATGTGACCCTGTTGATTATGGGCACAGCTATTCTGGCTATGTATAGCATCGACAAAACCACGGCAACGGCCATGATGAACGACGACGGTCTGGTGCAAATCTTGACGGCCGTCGTTCTAGTCACAAGCTGCATTTTCTGCCTGCAACGCGCATTGCGCAAAATACCCCCGGCCTTCAAGTGGGGACAATTAAGTTATTTAATGCTGATTTACGCGATGAGAGAAATGGATTTTCACCGTCTGTTCACCGCAGAGCACGTGAGCAGATGGAAATTATATACAGGCCCATACCCTCTTCAAGATAAAATTATTGGAGGGGCTGTTGTACTGCTGACCATAGCGGTGTTGGTTTATTTTATCGGGAGTAACTTTCGATATTTTCTGAGATCATTAAAAGCAAGGCAATCATGGGCCGTGCATGTGATTATCTGGGCTGTTTTATTGGCCGGCTCCCAGATGTTGGATAAATCCAGATGGCACGGCGTTTTCTTTGAAGTTGCTTTGGAAGAAAACATGGAATTTGGAGCTGCCATAATGATATTTATGGTGTTGTTAAAATACCCCTTGGGTTTATCTCACAGCCCCACCCCGTCTCAATGAGCATATGACTTGATTTCAACCCGGATGGAAATTATTAATAGAAGCTTTGGAAATATTTAGTTTTCTGGCGCCCATAATTATTTGATTTTAAAGAGCGGGATAAATTGTGACAAAATTAAAGAAACATCTGATGGTATTTTTTTTATTTGTGTTTGTACCCATTTGCTTTTTCGCCTGTTCACATAAACAGTCGATTGATATAAAAAAAACTGAGGCAGAAACCTGGGAGCTGCAGTTAACCGGTGAAATCGTAGGAAAGCTCAAACTGTCGCTAACGAGAATCAAAATTAAAAATGACATTTATACCATAACAGGAAAAATTTCCGGAAGAATAAAAGAACAAAGAGCTGGTAATGGAATAGCGGACTATCAATTGGAAGGAAAAATCGAAAAAAGTGTTTTTAATGGAAATTTTAGTGGTCGCTCCAACATGGAAGTAGGATCCAGCCCCACTTCAGGAACCATAACTGGAATGGTATTCAAGTCGCAGGGTTCAGGTAAATATAGTGTTTTACATGCACTTGGCTCTTCCCATGGATATTATATTATGAAAAGAATTCATTCGAATTGATAAAACACATGTGATACTCCTTTAACATCTGCAATTTTGGCAAGTTAACACAGGCTTTGAAGCTAACGATTTTTTTCGATTATCTCAATGTTTGTGTATTTGATATTTTTATTATTAAATCGGGAAAAGCAAGTTAAATAAAATGAATAAAGAAAATAAAAAAGACGATAAGAGTACATGGGTCATTGGTGGAACGACACTTATAGGTGTGGGTGTTGGATTCATATTCCTTCAGACATCAGGCATAATGTTTGTTGCATCTATTCTCATAGGGATAGGCGTTGGTATAGTCATAGCTTCGTTAATTTCAATCATAAATCGACAAAAATAAAACCTTTCATTTCTCCAAATTATCACAGATTTGCTGATGGTTGTGCACCTGCTATTCACCGCAGGTTTCGACACCATCAAAAATGCTGTGATATTCGTTTCATATCTGCAAAATTCGTCAAGTTGGCATAATCAAGTTATATGTAGTCGACAGTTACCACTTTTTGATCATTATATCGCAATAAATGGCAAATTTCCCATCTAATATTACTGTTCGGCAATCGAGGAGAAGCATCAATGTCTTTAAGGGAAGATATTTTAGACGCCTTAATTGATGGTCATATAGGCCAGAATGGAATCGTGACAAGACAAGAAGTGATTCGATACTTCAAAAATCATCCTATATCATACACAGGTGTCATCCTGTCGAACTCCGAGATGGATAGAGATCATAGCCCAACGTATAAGAGCTTTACCCAAAGGATCGGCCATGGTCAATATCGTATACACCCGGGAATAATAGCTCAAAGAAGAGCAGATCGGCATTTATAGAATTTATCGCCGGAAGATGTGCAAGAACATTTGGCACCACAATAAATCCTGTGATATACGAATGGTATCATAAAAATTAGTAAACTTGTGCTATTGGAAAGATAACCCAATAATACAAAATTCCCCAAAAGAATCGTCTATGAGATTAATTTGATGCCACCCGGTATCAAAGGCAAGACGTCTTTATTGTATCTACCAAATTAAAGGAACTTTTAAGTATTCTCTTTTATTCTTAACTGGAGGTAACTGATGAATACAACTGCCTTATTTCTAAAACTTGTCATATTTTTCATGTTAACTCTCACTCTTTTTTTCTTGTCTGGTTGCGCTTCTACGCAAGTTGAACAAGGCACTGACCAGGAACCATGGGTTGGCAATTTTACCGGTATGGTAGAAGCAGATTTGAAGATGTTCTTTTCACGACCCGAGGAAGAGGAAGAAGTCTATTTTGTAAAAGGAGCTTTTTCGGGGGATATAGAAACAGTTGCTGGTGGATATGGCGGCGGAGAAATGAATGGCACTATAAAGGGCAAGATTAAAGATGGAATTGTTAATTTCAGAATCAATGGAAGTGCATACGGAGATTGGGGTTCAGTTCCTATTTCAGGTAATATGATGGGGACTTTATCTAAAACACAACTGTTCGGAACATGGAAGATTAGGGCTCAGGCCGAAACTCCATATTATTTTTCCGGTGAATGGAGTGCTGAAAAAAATGATTCTGCATCTGAAGGCAATTGATTCAGATGATATTGCACTGTTTAACAATATTGACCCTGATGAGGCTATTAAACCAATGCTTAGTGATGAGGAGCAAGAATTGGTATTTGGTATAGATGAAGAATAATCACAACAAGGCCTGAAGTACGAGCAGGATGATTGTTGTGCGATCTGTATCCAACAGTTTTGACACAGCAAAAAATGCTGTGATATGCTCATGGTATCTGCATTATTTGAAAAGTTGACATAATGGCAAGTGATCGCAGGTTTTGATATTGTCGTTTTTTTGCTTGTATTCTCAATCTATCGGTCATTTTTTACACTGAGAACCGCCCCCACAATATGTTGATGTCAACGCTTTTTCATTTTTAATAATGTAAAAATTTATATTTTTAACTGATTTTGTTATATAAATAAATGAATTTACTATCCCTCCACGATTCTTTTTACTATAAAGCTCCAATTTTATGAATACCATCCTGTATTGCTGAATTTGACTTGATTTTAATTTAATGTAAGTAATCAAAAAACGATAATAAGGAGGTTCGTTATGTTTTGTTACCAATGTGAACAAACCGCTAAAGGCACAGGTTGCACAGTACAGGGCGTTTGTGGAAAATCACCTGAAATTGCTGCTTTGCAGGATCTGCTCCTTTATTCGCTAATGGGACTGTCACAAGTTGCCGTGGAAGGGCGAAAAGTTGGTGTCTCAGACAATGACGTCAATGTTTTCACGGTCAAGGCAGCCTTCTCTACGCTGACAAATGTAGATTTTGACCCTGATCGATTTATGGATTTGATCAGGCAATCCACCACCCTGCGCGAAAAATTAAAAACACAAGTTGAATCTGCCGGCGGCAATGTCGGTTGGTCTGACGGACCTGCCACCTTCCAACCCAAAACCAGCCTGGATGATTTGGTTAAGCAAGGGGAGCAAGTCGGAATAAAATCGTATCCCGGTGACGACCCGGACATCCTATCATTAAAACACACGGTGCTTTATGGCATTAAGGGCGTGAGTGCTTATGCGGACCACGCACTTATTTTAGGGCAGGAAGATGACAGCGTTTATGCATATGTGCATGAGGGACTGGCGGCCATTCAAAGAGATGATCTGGGGGTTGACGACTGGGTCAAGATGGCGCTCAGGTGCGGTGAAGCAGCCTATAAAGCCATGGAACTGCTTGATGCCGGCAATACGAACACATATGGTCACCCTGTGCCGACAAAGGTTCCGCTGGGTTATAAGAAGGGAAAAGCCATTCTTGTCTCGGGTCATGACTTGAAAGATCTCGAAGAATTGCTAAAACAAACTGAAGGAAAAGGCATTAACATTTACACCCACGGTGAGATGCTCTCAACTCATGGTTACCCCAAGTTAAAGAAATATCCACATTTCTACGGCCAATTCGGTACGGCCTGGCAAAAGCAGATTAAAGAATTTGCTGATTTTCCAGGCGCCATTCTGATGACCACCAATTGTATCCAGCGGCCCAAAAATGACTATAAAGACAATCTATTTACCAGTGGCATGGTTGGCTGGCCGGGTATTCCCCATATTTCGGATCTGAATTTTCAGCCGGTCATCGATAGAGCCCTTGAACTTCCAGGCTTTGAGGAAGATCACGTCAAACAGGAGGTTACGGTCGGTTTTGCTCGAAATGCCGTTCTCGGTGTCGCGGACAAGGTCATCGAAGCCGTGAAATCCGGAGATATTCGACATTTCTTTCTGGTGGCCGGTTGTGACGGTGCCAAACCGGGACGAAATTACTATACTGAGTTTGTAGAAAAAGTTCCCAAGGATTGCATCGTTTTGACATTGGCCTGCGGCAAATACCGTTTCTTCGATAAAGATCTGGGCGATATCGGCGGCATACCGCGTCTTTTGGATGCCGGTCAGTGTAATGATGCCTACTCAGCCGTTCAGATCGCTTCGGCACTGGCAAAAGCATTCGATGTGGAAGTCAATGAATTGCCATTATCGCTGATCATTTCCTGGTATGAGCAAAAAGCGGTTTGCGTTTTGCTGGCGCTGCTTCACCTCGGCATCAAAGGCATCCGCTTAGGGCCTTCCCTGCCAGCTTTTTTAACGCCGAATGTACTGGATACTTTGGTGAAAAATTTTGACATCAAACCGATTTCATCGGCTGACGAGGATCTTAAAGCCATTTTAGGATGATTATCCTATACTTGAATCCTGGACGCCTTGAATATTTCAACAATAGCCGATGTCTCTCATTTGAACACCCCAGCTTCCTAAACCATATAAGATGTTGTGGTTATGGAAACTGAAGTGAAACCAGCATATATCTCCAAATTATCGCAACTGAGCCCAAATTGCAGATTTCTGCTCCACAACTTTTGACACCACAGAAAATCTTGCGATATACGGATAATATCTGTAAAAGTAGTGAAGTTATGATTTTTGGCGAGAGAGCACTATGCTGGAAAAGCGCCAATAAAGAAAATTTATAATGACATAATAAGATTGGATCTTAAGAAAATAACATATATTTTGATGGTTAGTTTTGTTGCATCTTTTTGTATCAGAATTACGGGAACTCTATTTCCTTCTATTTTCCAAAATGTATGGATCGTTAAACTTACCGTCCTCACGAATACATTCTTTATCCTGGTGCATTTGTTTTTCTTTATATGCTTTCTAAAATCTTATGCTTTAAATAGAGGAGACTCCTTAATAACAGGAAGCTTTTTAGCAATCATTGGTTCTTGTTTGGTTGCTTTTATATATTTAAAAAACTTCTGTTTTGTATTTGACTTAGATGTTATTCCGCTGTCTTTGAGAAATTACTATTTCGATGCCATTATTCCGCTGGCAGCTTCATTACTGCATTTACTCTTTTTTAGCCTTTTCAAAAAAGTACAATCCCAACAGGAATATACTGCACTCAATCGGCCGCTATCCTCGGCCATCATCGGGGTTGCAATATTTATCGTTCTGCACTCGATCGTTTTGATAAATTTTCTGATGTTTGAAAGATTCAATTGGTTAGAACATATGCCCCGTCATGTTGCTGTTGGTACCATACCGTTGATTGCAATTGCGGCTATTTCCATTCTCTATTTTTACCTGAAGTTTTATCAATACCTCAAAACCACTTCAACTGTGACCGCATCTGACACAAGTGTTTGATAATATACCCTCCTAAAAAAGGAGGAAGTATTTTGAATACCCATCAGATGAAAAAACACCCAATGAATGAAGACCAGCTTGAGGATATTAAAAAACAAATAGTTCAAACCTATTTGTACCTTGTTAGCCGCACCGGGTATAACCCAAAGGTGATCGAGGTTATGAAATTATCGGCATTGACTGATGTGCAGAGACGGTATGAGGCGGGGGAGCCATGGTAACCTTTATAAGCTATCTAAAAAAAGCATCTTATCCGCCTGAGGCGGGCAAGCGCCCAATGGCCCGCCCGCCTCGCCTGAGCGGCTCGCGATGGCGGGCAGGCTGCGTTGCGATTCGGTGTAAAATGCTCACGTTGAAACAGGTTGCCGGTTAAGCTCCGCCTCAGGCGGATTAGCCAGATTAAATCTGAAAAAATCCTTATTTTAACGGGCTAACTGGTAACGGGTCAACCGGCAAACAAACAATACGCATTGAGGCATACCTTACTCTATTTAGATTAGACATGTCATCCCGATGCAAGGTTCACTCAGCAAGCGCCTGATCCAGATCGGCAATCAGATCATCCGCATCTTCAATTCCGACTGAATAGCGCACCAGGTTTTCCGGAATGCCCATGGCCGCCCTTTCTTCAGTGGTACACTCCACGTGGCTGGTGGTAGCCGGGGGACCGGCGATGGTTTCCACGGCTCCGAGGTTGGCGGCGCAATGGGCGTAGTTTAGGCGCGGCAATACCCTGCAAACAGCCTCGAAGCCTCCCTTGATCGAAAAACTCAAAATGCCGCCAAAGGCCGTCATCTGGATTCCGGCGATTTTATGCTGGGGATGGGATTCAAGCCCGGGGTAAAAGACCTGCTCGATCTTTTCGTGGGCCTCCAGATGACGGGCTATCTTCAAGGCATTTTCACTTTGGCGGTGAACCCTTAAATGAAGGGTTTTTATACCTCGCAGCAGCAGGTAGGCGGCCATGGGATCGAGGGCGGCACCGTTTATTTCGCGGAAGTGATAAATTTGGGCTATCAAATCCGATGGACCGCAGACAACACCTCCCAGAGCATCGGCGTGGCCTCCGAGGTATTTGGTGGCGCTGTGCAAAACCAGATCGGCTCCCAGCTTTAGGGGGTTTTGAAGAATCGGTGTGGCAAAGGTATTGTCCACCACTACCAGGGCACCCGTTTCATGGGCTTTTTGGGTGAGACCGGCGATGTCGACGACTTTGAGGGTCGGGTTGGTGGGGCTTTCGAGATAAAGCATCCGGCAGCCTTCAGCCACTGCGTTTTTCTATGGCCCTGTGATCCGTAGTGTCGCACAGGGTAACCTTAATCTGGAAGCGGGGTAAAAATTCAGTGAACAGCTTGGTAGTGCCGCCGTAGCTGTCTTTAATGGATACAACCCGATCGCCCGGGGAAAGAAATGTGAACAGGGTATTGCTGATAGCTGCCATACCGCTGGCAAAACCGGTGGCGGCTTCCGCCCCTTCAAGCCGGGCCACTTTTTCCTCAAAGGCCTGGACGGTGGGATTGGTGTTGCGGCTGTAAATGTGTCCGGAGGCCTTCCCCTGGCCAATCTTTAACCATTCCTTTACATCATCATAGCCAAAGGAAACACTATGTACCACCGGAACCTGGGTGGATCGTTGCCAGAACGGGCCGTCCTCCCCGGCCCATACGGCCAGGGTTGCGGATTTGGGTTTATCGGGTTTTTCCATTCTTTATTCCTTCTCTCTATTATTTGTGTGTCAATCAATTTGGCTTTATTCACATTATAACTAATAGAAGATAGCTTTTATTAACGAATAACGGCTGATTAAGATTAATCTCAATCAAGACCTAGTAGAAGGGAAATCTGTCCCAGAAATCCTTTTCGGTGTCCTGCCATTTGGCGCCGAAGGTGCGCTCGCAATAGCCGGCCAGGCGGTTGATCCAGTTGTCCCAGGTGCTCTGGCCTTTTTGTTTGGCGTCCAGGATTTCTTCGAGAAACGAGGTAATGTTGACCATCTCCTCTTTAGGCAGAAAATATGCGGCGCCTTCCCGGTATGACTTCACAATATTTTCCGGCGTGAGGGCATGGGCTGTGAGCATGACAGCGGTCATATCTTTCCTGGTTGCCAGATCCAGCAAGTCATAACCGGAAACCCCCATGATATCCAAAATGACCAGATCGAAGGACTCCTGTTCGATTAAATCCCGGGCGGCTTCAAAACTGGAAGCTTTTACAACCTCGCATTTTGCCAGCAGTTCTTCGAGAGTAGCCAGGACATCCGGTTCATCATCAACTACCAAAATTCTTTTGCCATCCAGCAGGTTGTTTTTTTCCATAATTCGTTTCTCACTTCATATGTAATTGATGGGTCGGGGAGTTATTTCATTCAACCCTGTCATTCCCGCGAAGGCGGGAATCCAGAATATGCTTGTCGGCCTTACTGGATTTCTCTGGATGCCTGCCCTCGCGGGCATAACAGGAAAATTCCCCGATCGCTCATTTAAACAGCATCCGAAACACATCATTAAATTAATACAGTCAATCCCCCTATCAAGATACGATCAGCGGTCGTGTCTGGCCATCTTTTAAATTGACCAGGCCTTCTTCGCAAATTCGCAGATAGGGGATCGCCGCTCCGGTCAGGGTGATTAAGGTCAGCAACGGGTCCGGGTGGGGCACTCCGAGAGCGGCGGCGGTCTTTCTAACCTGCTTCAATCTTTGGGCGATGTCTTCTATCGGCAGGTCCGACATGATGCCGAATATGGGCAGCGGCAGTTCGGTCAGAATTTTTCCGTTTTCACACAGCACCGCACCGCCCTGCAATGCTCGGATGCGGTTGACCGCGGTGGCCATGTCCTTATCATTGGCGCCGACAGCGACAATATCGGAGCAGTCCCAGGCCGCACTGCAGGCCATGGCGCCTGATTTCAATCCGAATCCTTTGATCAAGCCGCTAAAAATTTTACCGGGCTGGTTGGTACGATCGATGGCGGATACCTTCAGGATATCCTGGTCGATATCCGGTTTTAGCTCTCCATCTGATAAGGGCCGCTGCATTTTTAGTTCAGCGGTTACCAGATCGGTCACCAAATCGATAACCCTGACTGTTGCGGAATCGGAATGGCCCTTAACATGGATTTTAAAATCGGCTGGTCTGCTATCCCGGTGCAGGTGGACACTGTTTAAGCTCCGGGTGGTGAATGGGTGGTTGCGGGCAGAAGCCAGAAGCCGGCCCTCTCGTGCGATTACTTTGCCGTTGCTGACCACCCATTGGGCCTTGATGGTGTGAACATCCGGGATGATGACCAGGTCGGCAAACCGTCCGGGGGCGATGCCGCCAATGAAGGCATCCAGTGAGAAGTGTTCGGCTACATTCAAGGTCGCCATCTGAATGGCCGCAATAGGATCAAAACCGCAGTCGATGGCCTTTTGCAGCACATACTCCAGGTAGCCTTTTGCGATGAGATCTTCAGGCGTCACGCCGTCTGTGGACAGAATCAAGCGGCGCAGATCAATGCCGCTGTCCTTGATTTTGGCAATTTCTGCCAGATCGCGCCGGATGCTGCCTTCGCGGATCATGATGTGCAGTCCCAGCCGCAAGCGTTCCAGGACCTGGTCGGCGTTTATCGGCTCATGACAGGATGATATTCCCAGGCCCACATAGGCGGCCAGTTTTTTATCGCTGGCGCCGGCCGAATGGCCTTCGAGGGTTTTGCCGGCCGCCAGGGTTTGCTCGTACAACGGCAATATCCCGTCCGGTTCCTGCAGTATTGCCTGCCAGTAGGATTCTCCCACGCCGAGAACATCATCCCGGGACAGGAGTTTTTCAAGGGTTTCAGGTGGTACCCCACGGGCGGTTTGGCTGATGGAAATCATTGCAGGGGCGGTGCCGAACAATTTGATCGGTTGATCTTTGAGTGATTCCAAAAAGTCAACCACGCCGTCGAAGCCGCTGGCCGGGTAGGTCTCAAATGTTTCGGTAATCACGGTGGTGGTACCGCCGATCATGGCATATTTGAGAAATTCACCCGCCGAGTACAGCCAGGCCATATGGGTGTGCCCTTCGATCAGTCCCGGAATTACCGTCTGTCCCCGGGCATCGATAACCGCTGTTTGGGGACCCATGCTGTCTGCGGCGTTTTGGCCCACATAGGCGATCCATTTATCCTTCACGCTGATGGCGAGGTCTTTTAGAATTTCTCCCGTATAGACATTGACCACATCGGCATTGACAATAACCAGATCGGCCTTCTCCTCCCCGAGAGCTACCTTCATTAACTCTAAAGATTCTTCAGGGGACTTTGGTTTTAATATACCGGAAGTTCGCATGTAAGTTAGCCTTGGGTTTGATGAAGGATTAATAAAAAAGATAACGCTTATAGCCTATATATCCCCGTTAGACATCCTAAATGGAGTATAGGAGTACTGGAGTAATGCCGACACGGTGACTGTCAGAAGACAACGCTCCATTATTCCTGGCACTTGATTGGGTATTTATTTTGTATCGGATCATTATCGGTAAAAACTGTTTTAGCAAACAAAAACCTCCACCGGTACCTTGCTGATCAGGCGTGTCCCGTTTTCGGTTACCAGGAATACACTTTCGACCCCGGCAGAGAATTCGTTTTCGAAAACCATTTTGGGTTCCAGGGCAAACGTCATCCCGGCTTCCAGTTGCTGGTTTCTATTCCGCGCTAAGATATAGGGTTCGATCAGCTCCAGGCCGATACCATGGCCGATAAAGGAGACTTTGTGGTCCGGGGTGCCCAGGTAAGTTGCTTCGTGCCCTAGAGACGTTGCCAGTTGAACCGAATGTTCAAAGAGTTCCCCGACGGTAATTCCCGGTTTGGCCTTATCTATCAAACTGTCGTGAATTTCGATGGCGGCAAGACTGGCGTCCATGGCGCGCCTGGGCATGGATCCGATTGCAAACATGCGGGTTTCGTCCATGTGATAGCCGTTTAGCACCGAACCCAGATCAACCATGACTGGTTCATTGGCACACAGTTTCTTGCTGCCGGCCCCCACAGGGAATGCCGCCGACGTACCGGCGCCACTGGCCGGCGAATCCAACAAACCGACCATACCGCCGCTCTTACCGCTGAGAACATGCCAGGGGTAGCCTTCGGTCTGGTAATTCCTTACACGAAGATTGGCGCCGTGCCCCAGCGTTCTGGCGTAAGTTTCAAACATGCCGGCAAATTCCATTTCGGATATTCCCGGTTTGATGGAGGCCTGCATATATTCAAACGTTTTGCGGGCCATTTCCGCCGTGTTCTCCAACTGGGTGATTTCCCATTCCGACTTAATTCTTCTTAATTTAAATAGGAGGGGGGAGCCGTCTACAAATTTGCTGTCGGGAAAAAGGTTCTGGTAGAAAGTAAAATCGTTGACCGGTATAACATCCAGCTCAAAACCCACGGTAGCCGGCAGTTTGCCGCAAGAATCAATAATCAATCCTGGAATTTCTTTGATGGTATTAATTTTTACAATGTTGTTGACGGATGACTCTTTTTTTGCTCTGGGCAGGTATTGTTTGATAAACAAAAATGGGGCGCCTTCAGCCGGTATGTACATAAAGCCGTTCTGGGCGGTTCCTGAAAAATAAAACAGATCCACCCGCTGGACAATAAAGAGGCCGTCAATTTCGCTTGCCTGGAGTTCTTTCTGAAGCTTGAGTGTTCGTGCATCGATTTCTGAAGCAGGCACTTTGAAGTGATTTCTGTTTTCCATGGATAAAATTATTCCTCGATTCAGTTAGTGATAGCCGCCGGGCAGTCACTTTCTAACACTATTGAAAAGTGATTGAAAAGGAAAAAATGACCGATTGTCAGTTAGCGCTTGCAATGTGTTCAACGGGTTTATCAGAAATAGGCAGGTGAAGGATGGATGCGAGGACCCCCAGGAAAATAGCCATGATCCAAACCATTGTATATGAACCGGCCATATCATAGATTCGCCCCCCCAGCCACACACCTAAAAAACTGCCGATTTGATGACTGAAAAACACGATGAGGACTTTGATGCCATTTCGAATTACTTAGGCAGTCTGGGAGTTTTTTTCAATTACTCCCCCGTCATTCCCGCGAAGGCGGTGGTTCGACAGGTTCACCACCCTGAGCAAGGCCGAAGGGGAATCCAGAAGTCGTTGGCTGATAGTCCAGGATGCCCGCCTTCGCGGGCATGACATGAATGAATCCCCAACTGCGCCATTAATTCGAAAATATATCTGAAAACATAGGCACTACCCTTGGTTTATTCAAGGCTTTCAATTTTGGAAATGATGATTTAAGGTTTGATCCTTGACTTGAGGACGAGGGCAGGATAATTGATCCGATTACTTTTAACTTAATTAATCATTTTTATTTGAATCGTCGGGATGTTTATCATGCCCGCGTCGGAGGGCATTCAATTCAGTCAACAAATGACCTTTGGATTACCGATTTCCAGACTTTATCGCAATTCAAAAAGGGCATAAATTCTGCCCGTCATGCCGGACTTGATCCGGCATCCAGAAATGTGACGCCTTGAAACAGAACTGGATTCCGGGTCAAGCCCGGAATGACGATAGAGCAAAATAGTCAGCATTGCCAGTTGTGGCAAGGCTTCCTTCATTTATTGAGACTGTTCATTTAGCTCAAGGAAACAGTGAATGCCGTACTTGAAAAACAGATGGAACAGTGAGGGTGGTTACCGGGAAGTGCTTGTCGTTGCGGTTCCTTTAATTTTAGCACCGCCACGTGGTCGGTTCAACATTTTGTGGACCGCATGTTTCTGACATGGTATTCGCCGGAAACAATTGCGGCAGCTATGCCGGCGGGTATGCTCAGTTTTACCATCATCAGTATTTTCATGGGGACAGCGGGCTATGTCAGTACCTTTGTAGCCCAATACTACGGGGCCAAGCGTTATCATCGCATCGGACCGGCCATCTGGCAGGGAATCTATATATCCCTGTTTGGCGGGCTTGTCATGCTGGGTATCATTCCCCTGGCCGAACCGGCCTTCAGGTTGATCGGCCACAGTCCGTCAATTCAGCAGCACGAGATTATCTATTTTCAGATCATGTGCCTGGGTGGGGGTGCCTATATAGGGTCCTATGCGCTTTCCGGATTTTTCAGCGGCCGGGGCAAAACCTGGCCGGTGATGTGGGTCAATGTCGCGACCACAGTGGTTAATCTCGTCCTGGACTACGCCTTGATTTTCGGTCATTGGGGTTTTCCGGAGCTTGGAATTAGAGGCGCCGCCATAGCCACTGTGGTGGCTGGTGTATTTTCCCTGCTGGTATTTTTGGCCTTGCTGCTGGCCGGCGGTAACGACCGCATCTATCATACCAAAAGGGCGTGGCGGCTGGAAAAGGATCTTTTTTTCCGGCTTTTGCGGTTTGGTTTTCCTTCAGGTGTGCAGTTTTTTTTGGAAATAGGGGCCTTCACCGGATTTGTCCTTATTGTGGGCCGGCTGGGAACCGCCAGCCTGGCGGCCACCAATATTGCTTTTAACATTAACACCCTGGCGTTCATGCCCATGATCGGATGCGGCATTGCCATCTCCGTAATTGTCGGCCAGTATCTGGGCTCGGATAACCCCGACATCGCCCGGTCAGCCGTGTACTCTGCATTTCACCTGACCTTTTTTTACATGGCCAGCATTGCAGCAGCCTATGTCCTGCTGCCGGACCTATTTGTTGCACCATTTGCACATAAGGCGGACCCTGAAAGTTTTGTAGAAATCTATGGTTACAGCGTCGTTCTTTTGCGATTTGTAGCTATCTATTGCTTGTTTGATACCATGAATATCATCTTCTGCTCGGCTATCAAGGGAGCCGGCGACACGCGTTATGTGATGTTTATGACGGTCTTCCTATCGATTTTTATATTGATCATTCCGGTGTATCTGGCGCTGGAGGTATTGGGAGCCGGTCTGATGGTTGCTTGGGTTTTTGCGACCGCTTATGTTATTTCACTGGGAGTGGCCTTTTATCTGCGATTTCTGGGAGGCAAATGGAGATCAATGCGGGTGATCGAGCAGAAACCGCCGGTCCCAAAGATTGGGCCTACAAGAATGGGAAGAGCAGTGAAATGATATCCTAGCCGGAGATAGTATATGAATCGGTCAAGATACCATCCCATCAAATAAAGGTTTTTAATCCAACCATTGAAAATATGATCGGAAACAGCCAGCGGGACCAGCGGTCCAAATGACGTGCAAGATCAAGTTTTTCCCGCTGGGCCAGGGTTGAAGTCACGATGACCTCAACGAGGCTTGCAAAAACGAGGACCGTGGCGGAAAGTATGAAAAAATCGAGCCGGGTCAAATACGAAACCTTGGGCAATTCCGCCCCTACTGCAAATCGATAGGCGATCAGGGTCAGCATGGTTCTAATGGCAACGCTGATTTGAATAGCGGATTCTTTGGGATCAATCCAAAATACAATCCAGGACATGGCAACAATCAAGATCAGCGGAAGGATTATCTTAACAATAAAATACTCCACCCTCCGCTCGGCCTTCAAGGAAAATGAAAATCCGGGTAATGATAAATCATTGCCCGGCATTGGTTCATAGGGTCCAGCTTCGGCCTGCCAATCCAAAATATTTCAATCTGGAACCGATAGCTCGCCAATCCCCATACCCGAGTCGGGGCTCGACCGTAGTTCGATCTCATTCATTTCAAACCCGATCGCTGCCAGTTGTATTACAAATGTGTGTTGGTCAAATGGAAAATTAACAAGGTTAAGGGGTTGTGAGAAGGTTCCCCACACTCTTTAGCGATAGAGCACTTCACCTTTGGGCGAAATCGAAACCACGTCCGGAAAGGTTTTCAGCACCCTCTGCTGGTTGACAATAAGGAGATGGGGGTTCCAAACATCTTGCAAAGGTCGGACACGATCGGTTTCATCCAGGTCAATGATAAAGACAAAAATGGTAACCGGCGTTGGTGAGTCCCCAAAACCGGGACGCGCAGCAGGACCCTCTGCCCGGGAAATACCGGCCAAGATTGTAAAAGCAATTAAGATAAAGGCCATCTTATAGATTGTTTTGACAGAAACAATACTAGACTGGAACATTTGGCTTGCGCCTCCGTTTATCTGTCGAATTGAAGTTATGAACCCATCGTTTTTGAGCATACAGCCAAATTATTAGCGTACCGATTGGCGTCTGGTTGCCAATATCTCATTTTTTCATCAGGCTTTGGTATATTGATTATTTTTCTTCCTCCGGCAAAACTCCGGATGACTCTGCTTCGCGAGCGGCAGTCTCAGCCTTTGCTTCTGCCTTGGCGGCTTTGCGGGTCGATTTGGCGGCTTGCTTATCAGCTTCTTGAGCTTCCTTCTCGGCGGCAGCGAGGGTATCCGGATCAACGCCGTCAGAATTCTTTTTCATGTCTTCAACTTTTGCTTTAGCCTTTTTGGCTGCTTCGGTGGCTTGCTCGGCTTTTTTGACGGCAGCCCGGGCATTTTTCCGGGCATCATCAAGGCTATCTAAAACTTCGGCCATTGCACCGGCTTGGCCTTCCTCAGGTTCCGCGTCCAGTTCGATGTCTTCGGCAGCCAGAACCATGGCAGTTACCGGCAGAAGAAAAAGGGTTTTTTCCATGGGATTGCCAAAAGGATCGACAATCTGATTGTTTCTGATACGGAAAGGAATAAAAGCCAGTGCGGCATCGGCTGAATATTCTGCGATGGTGTCGGCATCGACGTCTTTGACAATCTCGGGATCTGCAACAATCCGCACCTCCTCGAGCTTGGTCTTGAGGCTATCCAGCGTTAGATCCGGCTGACTGCCGTCATCAACAGCCAGCAACCGAATCCTGGATTCATCCCAATTTTCATGTCTGGTCATCAAATAGGCCATCAGCAGCATGAGGCGGCTGGTGGCGTCGCCCCACCACCATACATCGACATATCGTTTGACCTCTTCGGTTTCTTTAATGGCCGCCCATTTGTCGGCTTTGACATCCAGGATGACAACATTGCAGCCATAAAGATAGGCCGATCGAATATTGCGGCCGAAATCCTCACCTTCGAGGCCCAGGATTTTTTTAGACGAAACGCCAAGCCAGTTGAGTAAAATGGTGTTGGCCTTTAAAGCGCCGATACCATAGGCCTGCACCACACTTTGGATGCCGATTTGAAGATTCGGCGCTGCCACCACCAGTGGAAATGCATGGGCACCGTCTTTCTGAATATCCTGCTGGAGTTCGGTTTCGGCCTCCGCTTTTAGCTTGCGCATTTTTAAGCCTTCGCCTTCGACTATTTTGACAGCGGTGGTGAGGCCGCTGCCGCCTTCAATCCAGGCTGCAAATCGCAGCAGCTGGCTTCGCCGTTCCGTATCATCGGAAAATGCCAGAATCTGGGGACGCCAGTAGCGTGGATGCTCCGGTTCGTTGGCGGCTGTCAGCAAATGCTCGCGGATGCGCTGGATGTGGTAGGAGCGGCGGCTGTCGGCCCAGCGCGCTGGCCCGGCTGTTCGTCTAAGATATTGAAAAATGGCGAACAGCACCGCAATTGCAACGATACCGGCCCGAAAATCAATTGCCATCATGGTGCCCAGACACGCCAGCGCGCCGGCCAGGCTGAGCCATTTGTTAAAATAACGGAAACGGGGGCGAAACGAAGGGCTGGCCCCGCGGGCTTCAAAATAAGTGGCATAGTTCAGCAGCCCGTATGAGATCAGGAAAAACATTGATACCACACCGGCGATGAGATTGAGCTGCCCTAATACAATGGTGGCGTAGGCTATTCCGGCGGATAGTAAAACACCTCTGCGAGGGTTTTCAGTGGGCCCGTAACCCTTGGCAAAGGGATTTAAAAAAGGAAAAATTCGATCGGCTGCCAATGACTGCAGGATGCGGGGGGCACCCAGGAAAGAGGCCATGGCCGAGGACAGGGTTGCTGCAATGACGCCGGCTGTAATTAATACCGCCAAATAGGCGACCCGATTCATGGCACCGTAGTCACCTTTCAGGACTGCTGCCGGCAAGGCGGCGGCAAACACCACGGCCGCAGCAAAGTAGACAAAAATAGAGATGCCGACGGCGGTAAAAGTGCCACGTGGCAGGCTTTTGCCGGGGTCCTTTAAATCGCCGGACATGCTGACACCCTGGGTGAACCCGGTGACCGCCGGGAAGAAAATGGCAAACAGGACCCAGAAACCCAGACTCGATTCCGGTGCAGACCAGTTTTGGGCCAGCAATGCAGGGTCCCATTTGATATAACCGCCAACAAAAAATGACAGTAACGCCGCCGTTAAAATGGCCATGACCACGTACTGAAACTTGGTGGCCCAATCTGCGCCGAGCCAGGCGAGGATAAAAAGAAAAGACACCGCCAGCAGCGGCAATTATCTGGGGAAGGTGGCTGATATTCAGTCGCCAGCATGGCAGTTGACCGACTTCGCCGAAGCCGATACAATAAAATGCTATCGATACGGACTGCGCCAGGAAAAGAACAATGCCGATGGCTCCGCCAAACTCAAGACCCAGGGTGCGGGATATCAGGTAATAATCACCACCGCCCTTAACCTTCAAATTGGTGGCAATGGCCGAAAGGGAAACACTGGTCAATACTGAAATGCCGTTGGCTAAAGCCAGAATAATCAACGCCCGGCCGAGGCCGGCATTACCGACCACGAAACCCAGCCGCAAAAATAAAATGATGCCCAGGATTGTTAAAACACTGGGAGTGAATACCCCTGCAAAAGTTCCCAGGGTTCCTTTGGTTTTCAGCTTTGGCCGGGCTTTCAATTTTTGGTTATCATTTTTCATAAAATATTGCCGGATTGGTTCTCAAGGATACCTTTTGGACTATGTCGAATAATCGGATTTACTCTGAATTCGTTTTTTTAGAGTGTTGATTAGGGCAGAACACACTTGATTGGCGTCGGCGACAACAGCAACGTCAGCCATTTTCATCATGGTGGCATTGGGGTTTTTATTGACGGCGATGATAAAGTCGGCGTCGGTCAGGGCGGCGGTGTGCTGAATGGCACCGCTGATGCCAAAGGAAAACAGGATCCGGGGCTTGATATGCTTGCCGGCCTGGCCGACCAGGGTCTCGTCATCGACCCAGCCGGCATACACAACCGGCCGGGTGGCACCCACTTCGCCGGATAACAGCTGGGCCAGTTCGAATATTTTTTTAAATTTTGCTTTGCTGCCCATGCCGCGTCCACCGCACACCACTACTTTGGCATCCTCGAGTTTCTGGTCGCGCTCAGGCTGACGTTCGTAGGCCACCAGCCGCAGGCGATCGGCGGGCATTTTTGCAGGCATTTTCAGGCGCACGACCTCTCCGCGCAGGTCATCGTTGTGCGGAATTTCCTGAAAAATTCCGGGTCGTACGGTGGCCATTTGGGGGCGATGATCGGGGGTAATTATTTCGGCAATCAAGTTGCCGCCGAAAGAGGGCGCGATCTGCAACAGGTTGCCATCGTCTGTAATTTCCAGCCCGATACAATCGGCCGTAAGGCCGGTATCAAGACATTTGGCCACCCGGGGGGCAAACTCTTTGCCAAAGGACGTGGCCCCGACTAATATGATTTCAGGTTTATATTCCCGGGCCAGATTTTCCATTAATGGCAGTGTATTTTTCAACGCTGTACTGTTTCAGGCTCGAATGTTCAACCACCAGAACTTTGTGAGCGCCGTGGGCAATATATTCGGCCACATATTCATCGGTCTCGTAACCAAATACCACGGCACAGACTTCAGCCGCCAGCTCGGATGCCAGTTCATTGGCCTTGGCCAGAAGCTGAAGGGTTATCCTGTTTTGGAAATAATTGCGATAATCCGCAAAGACCCAAATGGATGATTTTGGTCGACTCATAGATTCAACCTACAATAGTTAGAAAACTTTGGTTCGCAGAGTTTTCCAAAACGAGAAAATATCGAATATCGAATAATAAATTTCGAATGTCGAAGGAATGTATTCTATCTAATTTACTAAAAACATTGAGCAAAGCGAAACCACCCTTCGACATTCAACATTCGATATTCTCATGTTCTGCGGTTCGCTTTTCCCCGCAATCCCGCACCCCGAACGCTTACATCTTCTTTAAATCTTTTCCGATAACGCCGCTGATCTTATCCCCGTATCTGATAAACATATCGTCGACGACCTTTTTGGCGGTACCTTTTAAGACCACGTTCTTTTTTTCTGCCGTCGGGGAATAGACGTTGATGATCCTGGTCGGTGAACCTTTGCGACCAATCACCTTTGAATCTAATCCCAAATCCTTGGCCTTGAGCGTTTTGATATGCGGATGTTCAAATGCTTCGTCCATACCGCCCAGGGTCGGATAGCGGGGCACATAGGACCGGGTCATAATTGTCATCAACCCGGGCATGGCCATTTCCATGATTTCCAGGAAGTTATCGGAAACCCGCTGCATGCGCACCTTGCGGCCCTTAATTTCGAAGTCTTCGACATTGGCGGCAGCCGGAATATCCAGTTCTTCTGCCAGCTGGGGGCCGACCTGGGCGGTTTCGCTGTCACTGGTGAAACAGCCGCAGAGAATCAGATCAAAATCCGGGCATTGTTTTTTGATGGTTTGTCCAAGGGTATAGGAGGTGGCATAGGTGTCTCCGCCGGCCATGGCTGGATCGGACAGGAGGATTCCGTCATCGGCCCCCATTGCCAGAGCCTCATAAAGGACTTCTTCGGCCATGGGAGGTCCCATGGTGATGGCGGTGATGGTGGCACCGTGCTCGCTTTTTATCTGTAAAGCCGCCTCGAGCGCATGGGCGCAGGCCGGGTTCATCATACCGTCGGCCAACTCCCGCTTGAGAGTGCCTGTTTTTGGATTCCACGGCAGTTCCGAAACCATCGGAACCTGCTTTATACAAACCACAATATCAAGCATAGTTTGCTTACCACTTGTTTAAGGTATTTTTAAACATTTAAGGCTATATCAAAATTACAAATAACCAGCACCAAATTACAAATAAATCTCAAGCTCCAATATTCAATGACCAAAAGGATTGGGGCGATATTCGAAAATCGTATCAGTTTTGATCCCGATCACGAAAGAATGGTTATGTTTACCAGGGTCGCAGATAGGTTTGGGTTTTTGAATTTTGGTCATTGGGATTTGTTTGTTATTTGTGTTTTGTGATTTGGAATTTTTTATCGACATGCAATAAACTAATTCATTCAACCCGCAGCTATGTTAATTGTGATAATACTGATCTGGCAACAACCATCCTCTGCACTTCACTGGTACCTTCGTAGATCTCAGTGACTTTTGCATCCCGGAAATAGCGCTCGACGTCATATTCCTTGCTGTAGCCATAGCCGCCGTGTATTTGCAGGGCGAGGTTGGTCACCCGGGTGGCGGTGGTGCTGCAGTAAAGCTTGGCCATGGCGGCCTCGGCACCAAAGGGCTGACCGGCATCCTTGAAGGCGCAGGCACGATAAAGGAGCAGTCGCGCGGCGTCAATCTCGGTTGCCATGTCTGCCAGATAGTTCTGGATCGTTTGAAGGGATGATATCGGCTTTTTAAACTGCTGACGTTCTTTGGAATACTTTACCGCAGCTTCGAAAGCAGCCTGGGCAATCCCCAAGGCCTGGGCGCCGATACCGATGCGGCCGGTATCCAGGGCGCTGAGTCCGATTTTTAACCCATCGCCCAACCGTCCGAGCAAATGGGTTTCCGGCAAGCGGACATCTTCTAAAAACAAAGATGATACCGGGTTGGCGCGCATGCCGCACAGGTCCTCCAATTCCCCCACCGCAAAGCCGGGCATGCTTTTTTCAACCATGAAAACACTGGCGCCGCTGCGTGGATTATCCGGATCGGTGATCGCAAAAATATGCGCCAAGCTGCAAACCCCGCCGTTGGTTACAAATACTTTGGTGCCGTTTACGACATACTCTCCATTATCAAATACGGCGGTTGTTTCGACCGCCCCGGCGTCGGAACCGGCATTGGCCTCCGTCAGGCAAAATGCCCCGATATACTCGCCGCTGGCCAGCAACGGCAGAAAGCGCTTCTTCTGATCTTCGGTTCCAAACAGTGCGATAGGGTAAGCCCCGACACTGTTATGCACCGTAACGCACAGACCAACGGCAGCGCATACCCGGGATATTTCCTCTATGGTAATGGCGTAGCTGATGGTGTCGAGCCCGGCCCCGCCGTATTTTTTGGGAACCTGCAGGCCGAAATAATTCAAGGGGCCCATCTTTTCGATGACTTCCCAGGGGAAGCGCGAATCGCGGTCAATTTCGTGGCTGATAGGGCCCAGTTCGGTTTCGGCAAATTTGCGAACGGTTTTCCTGACCGCCTTGTGTTTGGTGCAGGGATTAAAATCCAAACCGATGTGTCTCCTGTTCAGGTATCTTGCTGGTTGGGAATGATTATATTTGACTATCGGAGGAGGGGCTGAATGTCAATGTCGATTTTGATGCAGGCCCTTGAGGGTAGGGTAAGATTTACTTGACTCCCAACCACCAATTGTATAACCGGTTCTATTGGCGCAAGCTGCATATATTCAATTTAATCAATAGCTACCCGGTGGAGACATCATGAAGCAAATTGTAATAGCAAAATATGGCGATACAGACGTTTTAAAAATACAAGAAAGAAAGGATCCCGAGCCTCTGCCCGGAGAGGTTCTCATAAAGGTCAAAGCCATTGGCATCAACTTTGCCGATATTCTCGCCAGAAAGGGACTTTACCCTGACGCGCCAAAGCCGCCCTGTGTGGTGGGGTATGAAGTATCCGGGATTGTTGAAGCCGCCGGTCAAGGTGTCGCGTCGTCGATGGTAGGCAAATCTGTTTTGGCCCTGACGCGATTCAACGGCTATTCAGAAAAGGTTTGTGTCCCGGAAACAAACGTTTTTACCATTCCCGGGTCTCTTGATTTTGAAAGGGCAGCGGCCATACCGGTTAATTATCTGACCGCCTATCAGCTTATCTGTGTGATGGGAGGGCTTAAAAAGGGGGAATCGGTGCTCATTCATAACGCCGGCGGTGGTGTGGGTTTGGCCGCTTTGGATATTGCAATGCATCTTGAGGCCACCACCTTCGGCACTGCCAGTTTAAAAAAGCATTCATTTTTAAAAGAAAGGGGATTAGATCATCCCATTGATTACCGCAACCAGGATTTTCTCTCCACTATTATGGACCTCACAGACGGAAAAGGTGTAGAACTGGTTATTGATCCGATCGGTGGAAAGAATTGGAAAAAGAACTATAAAGCGCTTCGTTCGACAGGGCGTCTGGGTGTGTTTGGTGTTTCGACGGTTACCGAATCAAAAATGGGGCGGCCTTTGCAGTTTGCCAGGTTGTTAACACAAATGCCCTGGTACAATCCCCTGGGTTTGATGAATGCCAATAAAAGTGTATTTGGCGTAAACCTTGGTCATATGTGGAATGAAAGGGACAAATTAAGCGGATGGATGCAAGACATTCTCGACGGTATCGAGCAAGGTTGGGTTCGACCCCATGTGGATAGAACCTTTCCCTTCGAACAGGCCGGTGAAGCCCATGCCTATATCGAAGCACGCAAAAACATCGGCAAAATAGTTTTAGTTACCGGTGATTAATTCTCTTTTTCCAATTACCGGTTTGCGCAGGAAGAAATAGGCTGTAAAGCCCAAAAAGACAAAAGAAGCCCAGAACAAAAATGGGAGCCCGGAGCCAAATTGTGCCAGCCAATTCCCGGCAGGCGGTGCAAAGACATTGGCGATTCCCATCAGAGAAATATTCAACCCGACTGCTGATCCGGCAAAGCGTGGGCCAACCCCCTTCTCCTCTATGACTGCCGTCATTGTGATGGCCATGAATCCGTCACGGGCGATGCCGGCCATTAAAACCGCCGCCGAGATCAGTACCCCGCTGGCGAATCCCAAAAGGCCGGTTCCTGTGCCGATAAGCAGCGCCGCCGCCATCAGGACACCGCGGCGGCTTCCAACCCGGTCGGACAGCAGCGCTATGGGGATTGCACAGAGCAGGCTCGCCGCGTGAAAAGATGCCAGGGTGCTGTCGGCAATTGCCGGCTCCCAGCCCAAACCGCGCAGGTAGAGCGGCAGGTAGCCCAGCACTCCGTTGACCCCCCCCGACACACCCGCGGTTGCGATACACAGAAGCCACAGGTTGCGTAACCGAAGTACGTGCCCGATGGCTTCCCCCAAGGTAACCATTTGACTGCTCTGCCGGCCCTCATCCCTGGCCTTCTCCTGTGAAAACCACCAGAGCGCTCCAAACAGAACCGCTACGGCGCCATACGCGAACAGCACATTGCGCCAGCCGCCCAAAAGCGGAGAAAAGACGGTTGCCGCCAATAGCGCCCCTGAGAGAAATCCCAGCGCCATCCCAACTGAAACCAACCCATTGGCCATACCGAGTTGTTTTTTGGGAAACCAGACACCACAGGTCTTATGGACATTCATTGGAATCGACCATTGGGCAAAGCCGGTAATCAGAACGGTAAATGCCAACATCGCGAAGCTGTTCGAAAGGCCCCGTGCCGCTCCCGCTATCCCGATCAATAGACAGGCAACCGCAAGTGTCCGCCGCGGTCCGAACCGGTCACCGACGGGACCTCCGATGAGACCTACTAAAATGCCCATGGCAGAGCCGATACCCCATATCCAGCCAACCTGTACCAGACTCAAACCTATATCGGCGGAAATTTCATCAAACAGCACCGGCAGCGACATCTGTGGAATCGCCACCACAAGGGTGAATGTAAGCGCCGCCAGTGTAAGAACCAACCATTTGTAAGCGTCTGATTGGACATGAGTTGTGTGTGCGGTCATAAGAACTATATGCTCTGAACAGAGAAAAACTTGAACGTTGAACATCGAACGTCCAACATCGAACGTCCAATAATGATGACGCTACGCTTTTTCTATTATAAACAAGCGAATCACGCTGAAGACGTGATCTAAAGACCGCAGTTTGCGACGAGTTTCACTGAATGTGCTCGTGGTTTGAGCATGTCGAAGGCAACCGAATCGAATTATGAAGGTTAGAATAGCTCTGCTCAGTCTTTTTTTTAATAGACAGAATACATTATTCGATGTTGGACGTTCAATGTTCGATGTTGGACGTTCTTTTTTTGTTAGGCCTCTTTCCTTCTCTCTTCTTCACTGCGAATTTCGCGCCGCAGCAATTTGCCGACTTTGGATTTTGGCAGCATGTCCCGGAATTCAATGTAATGGGGAACCTTATAGGATACCAGGGTCTTGCGGCACCACTTGATTAGCTCATAGCCGGTGATGCCCTTGATGTCTTCTTTGAGAACCACGTAAGCTTTGATGCGCTCACCGACTTTTTCATCCGGCACACCGACCACACAGGACGCAATGACGGCATTGTGTTCCTGGAGCACCGACTCGATCTCCGAGGCCGATATCCGGTAGCCCTTGTGTTTAATGGTATCCACCGTACGGTCCACAAAGAAAAGGTTGCCGTCCTCATCCATGGACATGATATCGGCGGTGCGATACCATTTTTGCCCGTCTATTTCTATAAACGATGAGGCGGTTTCTTCAGGTTTGTTTAAATAATTGGATACCATGTGGGTCGAAGATACCAGTAATTCTCCGGGTTCACCTTGCGGGCAGGGTTCCAGCGAGGCGGGATCGATGATTTTAACCTTTTTGCTGGCGACAATGCGGCCTACACTTTTGGGCGGATTCTCTGCATCCACCGGGCACATGGAGACACCGCCGCAGGTTTCGGTTGCGCCATAGCCCTGGTAAATGGGGCGGCCGAATTTTTCCTTCCAGCGTTTGCCGATTTCAACCGGCAGAACATCGCCGCCACTGAAACAATATTCCAGGGAACTCAGATCATACTGGTGCAGGCGGACATGCTCCAGGATCATGCGATACATGGCCGGAACGCCGATCATGGTTTTGGCTTTAAACCGTTGAATGGCATCAAAGGCGGCGTCAATGTTGATGCGGGGCTGCAAAATTAAACTGCCGCCGGTTAAAAGGGTGGCCAGGCTGCAGGTTTGCCCCAGAATATGAAACAGCGGGGCATTGCCCATGACAACATTTTCCTCGGGGGCAAATAGCGGGCTGCTCAGGGTGATTTGTTCAAGGGCCGAGACCAGGAAAAGAGTGTGGGTGATCGGGACTCCCTTGGGAAACTTGGTGGTCCCACCGGTATACAGTATTTCGGCGATGGCATCACCGCCATGGCTGCCATTTTCAACAAATGATGCGGGATCTTGATGCCGGGACAGCAGTCTTCTGAAGGAAAGCGTGTTTGGGTCCAGCGCAATTTTTCCCCTGGGGATTATATCGAACACAAAACCAAAGAAACGTTTCCACCAGGGCAGCAAATCCGCCATTTTGGAGACAATTACCATTTTAAGACCTGTTTCAGGCAGAACACTGGTCACGTATCCGAAATTGGTGTCCGCACAGATAATGGCTTCGGCTTCGCTGTCGTTGGCAATGTAACTGATATCATGGGGGGTATAAATCGGCGTGATCGGAACGGCAACCGCACCGATTTTTTGAATACCCAGCCATGAGACAACCCAGTGGATGCTGTTGGGAATATACAGCATAACCCGTTGGCCGGGTTTGACGCCGTTAGCATTGAGGGCCGCCGCAAAACGTTCGGCCAGATCCTTTAATTTACGGTAAGTAAACCGGGTGCCGAGGTAATACACGGCGGTTTTATCCGGGTGCCTTTCGGCCGTCGCCGCAAAGGTTGAAAATATATTGGGTATACCGGAATTTGTCATTCGTTAAACCTCATATGCCGAAGTAAGCGGATTTAATCTCAGGATTGTCCATTAATTCCTCTCCGGTGCCGTAAAGTGCCAGCATGCCGTTTTCGACCACATATCCTCGATCGATGACGGGCAATACGGGCCGGGCAAATTGTTCGCTGAGCAGCACCGTAATGCCTGAATTTTCTTTTAAACGGACGATGGCTTCCATCACCACCTGTTGCATCATCGGGCTCAGCCCCAGAAGCGGTTCATCCAGTAACAGCAATTTCGGCCTGACCACCAGGGCCATGCCAATGGCCAGCATCTGCTGTTCCCCTCCGCTCATAAACCCTGCCTTGCGGGTTTGAAATTTCGATAGTGCCGGAAACAGTTCAAATACGGTGTCGATGGATTCTTTGATTTCGTTTCTTTTTTTTAGATAACCGGCAATTTTCAAATTTTCCAGAACGCTGCTTTCAGGAAAAATCGGATGTCGTTCGCGGCATAAAACGATCCCTTTTTTAACCCTTTCGCTCGGCTTGGTTTCGGTGATGTCTTCACCCTGAAAAATGATGTTGCCGTAAAGGCTGATGCGTTCTCCCCCTTTGCGTTTTTCCTTAATGCGCATATCAATGATTAGCCCGGAAAGTGCGTTCATCAACGTTGTCTTGCCGGCGCTGTTTGACCCGATCATGCCGACGATTTCGCCCTCATGTATCTCCAGGCTGAGGTCATTGATTGCCAGCGCATTTTCAAAGAACACCATCAGGTTTTTTACTTCTAACATAAATTACTCCGTAATTTATCGGTTGCCCGTTTGCCCGTTGAGCCCGTTCACCAGTTAGATTCGGTAATTGATCATTTTACTGCGTTACCCCGCACAACGGGCGGACTGGCTAACCGGCAAACCGGCTAACGTTTCATGTTAACCATGAACTATGAGCCATGAGCTGCTTTTACGCTTCTGCCCCCAGATAGGCCTTTTTCACTGCGTCGCTTTCCATGACGTCAGCGGCCTTTCCCTCGGCGATTTTTTCTCCAAAATTGAGCACAACCACCCGATCGGCAATTCGGAACAGTTCCTTCAGGCGGTGCTCGATCATAATGATGGTCTTGCCTTCCAGTCGCAGTTTTTCGATGATCGGTACGATGCTGGCCACTTCTGCCAGGCTCAGCCCTGAAAAAAGCTCGTCCAGGATGATCAAATCGGGCTGCAGCGCAATGGCTTTGGCAAGTTCCAGGCGTTTAAGGTATCCCTGGGGCAGCACACTGGCACTTTTGTAGGCCACAAAGGAATCCCGCTCAAATCCGACTTCCTCCAGAAGATCCAGCGCCACCGCGTCTCGGTCGCCGAATTTGCCGCCCACCAGCTGCTTAACCCGGGGAGAGTACAAAGGAATGATCATATTTTTATATGCCGGCAGCTGATAAAAGGGTTTGACCATCTGAAAGGTTCTCGCAATTCCGAGGCGGACAACCTTGTAGGGGGCCATGCCGGTGATATCCTTGCCGCGATATTCAATGGTTCCCTCAGACGGTTTCACAAAACCGGTAATCAAATTTACGGCCGTGGTTTTACCGGATCCATTGGGTCCGATAAGGCCCAACAGTTCACCTTCTGCCAGCTCAAAGCTCAGATCCTGAATGGCCTGCACCCCACCAAAATTTTTATAAAGGCCGGTTAATTTCAGCAAAGCAGAAGAATTCATTAATCCACCTCCACCCATCTTTCAAACTGGTGATATTTCCGCTGAACATAATGAAAGATTCCTTCCGGCAATGCGACTATAAAGACGACCAGAAACAATCCGTAAAATACAATTCGCAAACCGCCGATACCCCGTAATAATTCTGATAAGGGCACCAGGATAAAGGCCCCCAGGGTGGCGCCCGCCAGTGTGCCCGGCCCACCGACAACTGCGGCTGCAATGGGTAATATTGAATAATCCAGAGCAAATACCGGCATGCCGACAAACATGTATACGTGGGTCATAAAAGCACCGGCAAAAGCGCCGATGCTACTGGAGATAAACAGGGCCTGGGTTTTATACCAGTAAATGTTGATACCGGCGTTCATGACCGAACGGTCGTTGTCATTGATGCCTTTTAAAATGAGACCGTAGTCTGAGCCCATCAGACGCCGGAAACCGAAAAGAGCAGCCATCAATACCCCCATTATTAAATAAAGCTCTATCCATCTTGAGGGCAGCGGCCCAATTCCGGTGAGCCCCTCGGTTCCGCCGAATATTTTGGTGGCTTCCACGATACGAACCATCATCAGGGGAATGATGAGGGTCACCATGGAAAAATAAATACCGCGCAGCCTGAGCACCGGAAGCAGAAGGGCGGTGCAGATCACCCCGCCGACCACAGAAGCGATGGGAATGGCTATCAGGGGAGACCAGCCCCAATAGTGATTTAAAATTCCCGAGACATAGGCGCCCATCCCGAAAAACAAGGCCTGGCCCAATGATATCATGCCCGTCTGGGCCAGAATATCCCAGCTGATGGCCAACAGGGCAAAGACGGCTACCGACAACAAAACTTTCTGCCAATAAACGCCCAGGATAAGAGGCAGAAAGAGAAACGCGATGATCGGTATCAATCGCGGGGCCGCCAGATACAGCATTTCCCGCCAGGAACTCAAAGCAAAAATGTCCTGTGACCGGGCCTTAATTCCTCTGTCAATTCTTTCTTTTCGTTTTTCCATTAAATTCTTTCTTCCAGCTCTTTTTGCTCCCCGAACAGGCCCGACGGCTTGACGATTAGCACGATCAAAATGGCTGCCAGGCTGACAATCATGGTCCAGTGAGAGCCGATGTACGCATCTGTAAAGCGTTCTGCAAAACCGATGATGAAACTGGCCACGATCACGCCACCCGTGCTCCCCAAACCACCGATAATACACACAGCCAGGGCTTTGATCAGCACATCGTAGCCTTCACCGGGAGAGATACTGCCCAGGGGTACAATGAGGGTTGCCGCAATGGCTGCCAAACCGGCACCAAACGATACGGCTACGGTTGCAATCCAGTCTGAATCGATTCCCAGGCTGAGGGCCGTGCGTTCATCCTGGGCAATACCCCTGAAAGCCAGCCCCAATGAGGTGTGATGGGTAAAAAACCACAGCCCGAGAATCAGCAGGACGCCGATGATGACGATCAGGATCCGTTGCATATCGACATAGGCACCTAAAATAAAGAAGCTGTGGTCGATAAAAACCGGCAGGGTATACTCAAAACCGACAAATCCCAGGTACCTGAATAACTCCAGGATCGCCAATCCGATGCCAAATGTGGCAATGACCTCGGAAAGTGCCTGGCCGCGAACCCGTTGAAGCACAAAACGGTACATGAGCGCTCCCAGCAGGGCGGTAAGCAAAATTGATACGGCGGCCGAGACGAAATAAGGAAGCTCCAACAGGTTTAACAGCATCCAGCTCGTGTAGGCTGAAAAGATATACAGTGCGCCGTAGGCAAAATTGGCAACCCCGCTGATCCCGAAGGTCAAATTAAAGCCAATGGCCATAAGCGATAGAATGACACTGTTTATCAGTGCGTATACTACCGTGCCCAGAAACATAGATAAATAGTTCTCCTAAAAAAGATTGTGGGAGTGGCTTCCAGCCACGCACGATATCAAGGACTCCGAGTTATCGCACATATCGCGGCTGGAAGCCGCTCCCACTAAAGAACAGTAAATGCTGCAGCGGCTTGTCCACCAATAGATTCCAAATCATTGACTTTAGGCCGATAGAACGTTTGATAAAAAAGCCGCGTTGGCACCTATTTTAAAGACTTCAATCCCGGCGGCAATTGAATTTTTGCCTCGGCGATAGATGCCGGAAACACAATCTTGCGTTTACCGTCTTCGGTCCACTGGAAGACGGCAGCAACAGCGGTTTCCGCGGGATCATTGCCGTATACGACCTGGTTGCCCTGATCATATTTAATTCTACCCATAACCCCCATGCGATCCGTCTTTTGGATTTCGGTCACAATAGCATCCGGATCCAGACTGTCGGCCCGTTCGATGGCCTCGGCCAGAATGTAGACGGATTCGTAAGCGGGCGCGGGTCCGTGTCCGGCCTGAAGCGGTTTGCCGTAAGTTTTTTGGTATTGGTTGTAAAATTTTACAGAGTCGGGAACTTTCGGTGAGGCAATGGCGCTGCCCAGTTCGAAAATACTGTTCATTGCACCGCCGATCTTGCCGTCGAACGTATTCCAGGCCTCGGAACCTGCTAACGGCGATATGAATCCGGCCATTAAAGCCGGAACCTTCATGGCCTTCCACTGCTTGACCAGAATTCCGCTCTGGGGCATGTCAAAAATCGGCATGATCACCTGAGCCCCTTTGGCCCGGGCTTTCATCAAGGCTGAGGAGAAATCCGAGGTGCCGGTGGGGTATGCTTCAATATCCAGCACTTCCCAGCCCGCTTTGTCAAAGTACATTTTTTTAACAAAACCCGCTGTTGCGCGGGCCCAGGCCACATCCTGGTGCATGACGTAGACTTTGTTGAAGCCAAACTGTTTGTTGATCAACGCCATATTGCCGGCCAGGTATTTCACCAGGTGCACAGCGTTAAGACAGGTTCGGAAAATGTATTTATATTTTTCGGGATCTTTTTTGAGCTTGGCTTCCGAACCGGGGCTCATGGCGATCGTTCCCAGCATGGGAACTTTGTATTTCGCGATAAGGTCCATACCCGCAATTAGCGCTTCTGAGCGAAACGGTCCCACAACGATGGCCGTGGGCTTTTGTTCCAGGATTAATTTTTCAAGGCCCAGCAACGCTTCCGGTACCGGAACCCCGGGGGCGGCATCTCGCAAATCAGTGGCGACCACCTTCATCATCCTTTTGGTGCCACCGACAGTCACACCGCCTTGGGCGTTGATTTCACTGACAGCCATTTGAACCACCTTGTGGGCTTCTTTGCCTTCCAGAAAGCCTAACGAAGTCGGTACGCCGATGACGATCGGTTCGGCAGCATAAGCGGCCGGGCCGGCAATCAACCATGCTAATGCAACAACGAATACAGTGCTGAGCAAGAAAATTCTCTGTTTCATGTCTTCCTCCTTTGGGGTGAGCTTTCCTCCAGGTTTCTGCTAAATAACAATATGCAATACAGTTATGAAAAAACAAAAGGGGGTCGTGGCCCACCCAGGTGGGCCACAGGCAGAAAATGACATTGCTGAGAATGGCCTTTGGTATCGATAACGAATATTTGGTTAAAAGTAACCCTGTGAATAAGATTTAGCCGATTACTCAAATTTATATTTTAGGCCCATTCTGGATAGCTATATGGTAGCTATATTAAGCGATTGGGTAAGTCAAGCAATTTGTGCTACATTGTAAACAAATTGGTTAGATAAGAAATACTACAGTACCTGGGAAAAACGGCGTTGCCATCCGGTTCGCAGGATAATAAAACAATCAAATGGTTCATCATAATGAACAACAATATTGAGTTCATATCAAAATATTATTGATTATGATCCAATAAGTACTCACTTTAGTTAAATTTCCTTGACAAACAATTCAATAATGATATGATTGCCTACTAAATATGTTCATCTTAATGAACAACTGCACTGGAGGTGTTCATTGAATATCCAGATAGAATCTCTTGGACTACCGACCTTATCAAAGTTAATTGGAAAAAAATCACAACTGGAAATGGCCGACGGAACATTGGCCGATCTCGTTGCACAGATTGTGGGCCGGCATGGCCCGCAGGCGGGTAAGATTTTGCTGGACCCGGAAGGGCAGTTGGATATGGCGATCCAGGTCATGATCAATGACGAAGGATTCCTGCCCAGAGACGAATATTCCCAGCGAAATCTCAAAGATGGGGATGCGGTTAAGTTTATGCTTCTCGTAGGAGGAGGATAGCCCCGTCTCTCTATTCCTGCCGACCTCGCTTTAGTATAAAATGGGTCTTAAGTATATTGATCTATTTTCACATGGCCGAGACGGGGAAATTCCAATAGCCAATTTACAAATCACAAACAATATCCAAATCCGAAATTCAAATGATTCAAACAATTTTGTATTTGGGTCATTGTAATTTGAGATTTATTTGAAATTTGGTGCATGTTTTTTGGAATTTAAATAGATGTTTTTGGCCAAGCTACTTTAAAATACGGCGGAGCGTTAAATGTCATACTTTCGCGTAAATAAAAATTGTAACGGTTGTTTGTCCTGTGTGGAAAATTGTCCGGCCGCGGCTTTGAGTTATAATGATCAGGACAATCGACGAACGCTGCAGCACAATATGACCAAGTGCGCCCGCTGCGGTCAATGTTGGCGGATCTGTCCCCAGGAAGCCATCGAGTTTCAGCATCTATTGGTCGGGCAGTGGGATGATGTGGTTACGATGGATATTATTCGGTGCCGGATATGCGGCGAGCCGCTCTATTCGCCGGACTTTCATCAGAAAGTGTTCGGGGCCGTAAAAACAGACCAGGAGCCGCGCTGTCCGCTGCACCGGCAGCGGCAGGCTGCATCCATATTGGCTGATAGCTCAAAGCTCAAAGCTCAAAGCTGATAGACTGAATCCTTTAAAATCATTTTTGCTATGAGCAGCTCTATGCTATGAACTTTTGATTGGGGGACCAATGATAGTCGGAAATTTAAAACCGCTGGAAGAAATTGTTTCAGCGATTAAAGAATATAAGCAGATACTGGTTCTTGGCTGCGGCAGCTGCGTCACCGTATGCCTTTCGGGCGGTGAAAAAGAAGCCGAGCAGCTGTGCCATGAGCTTTCTAAGGTCAGGCATTATGAGGGTGATCTGCCCAAATTTGAGATGGGCTGCCTCCTCAGGCAGTGTGAGGAAGACCTGGTCCATGAATATCAGACCATACCGGATGGAACAGATGCCATCCTGTCACTGGCCTGCGGGGCCGGTGTGCAAACCGTGGCGGATGCCTATGATCCGCTGCCGGTGATTCCGGCGCTTAATACGACATTTCTCGGGGCTTCTGCCAAGCCCGGAATCTGGGCTGAAATGTGCCGGGGCTGCGGCGATTGTGTGTTGACCTTTACCGGTGGTATCTGTCCGGTGGCCCGTTGTGCCAAGAGCCTTTTTAACGGTCCCTGCGGCGGATCCCAGAACGGCAGTTGTGAAGTCGGGCTGGATACGCCCTGCGCCTGGGCGATGATTTATTATCGGCTCAAACGGCAGAATAAATTGCATCTTTTAGAAGAGATAAGGGCTCCCAAAGACTGGCGACCCGGCGGAGCCGGGGGACCGCGCAAGCGGATAAGGCTTGGCCTCGGGGAAGGCAAATCCGGTTAAGTAGTGGGTAACCGCTTGGAGTCATATAAAAAGAAAAAAGAGAATAACGAATATCGAATGCTGAATATCGAATTTCGAAGGGATGAATTCTGTCTACTTGAACGGTGAACCCTCCAAGGGCGGACAAATGTCGGAAAAGGGAATTCTGCAGTTCGCTTTTCCTATAACCCATAACCCATAACCTATAACCTTAAACAGACATGGAAATAAACGAAATTGAAATACTTTCTGTGGGTGTTGATGTCGGCAGCTCGACCAGTCACCTGGTCTTTTCAAATTTGCTTTTGAAAAGAGATCAGCGTTCGATTACGCGGCGATTCAACATCCAGGAAAGAAATATCATTTATGAAGGCCGAATCATCCATACACCTTTACTTAATGATAAAACTATTGATATCAAAAAGTTAACAAGGTTCTTTAAAGAAGAATATGAACGTGCGGGGATTGACCCGGCCGATATCCAGACCGGTGCGGTGATTGTAACGGGTGAGTCCGCCCGCAAAAAAAATGCCCGCCAAATCGCCGAAGCCCTGTCCAATGATGCCGGCAAATTCGTGGCAGCGACCGCCGGACCCAATTTCGAGAGTTTAATAGCCGCCATGGGCTCGGGAGCGGCAGCCCGCTCAAAGAATGAAAACAAAACCATATTATCCTGCGATATCGGCGGTGGAACCTCCAATATCGCCATATCCAGAAATGGTGAGACGCTATCGACCAGTTGCGTATCGGTCGGGGGCCGCTTGCTGGGCATCGATTCGAAAAGAAAAATCTGGCGCATGGACGAGCCGGCAAAAACGGTGATGGCAGATCTTGGATTGAAGCATCAAGTCGGAGACCGCATCTCCAAAGCTGATATCGAAAGAATCGCTGGAAAATTTGCTGACATATTGCTTGAGGTCATGACGGGTCCCGCTAGTTCCCCGCTGGCCCGGCAGCTCATGCAGACGGCCGACCTCAATTTCCCGGGCCGCATAGATGAATATTCTTTTTCAGGGGGCGTGGCTGAATTGATGTATGGGGGATTGAACAATTTTGACGATATCGGGCACCTCTTGGCCGATAAAATAAAATTGTCGGCTCTAGAATTATCCGCCCCCGTCATTGAGCTGCCCAATAAGATCAGGGCAACCGTCATTGGTGCGGGTGCTTATTCATTGTCAATTTCCGGTTGCTCGGGTTTCAGGGATGACAAGGTATCGTTTCCAATCAGGAATGTTCCCGTCATACGGGTGGATGTCGATCAAGCCCAATTAAGTTTTGAGCATGTGATATCCCAGATAAATACCTCCTTCCAGCGATTTGATCTGGAGGAAGGCGATGAAATTATTGCCTTATATTTCAAGGATCCCGTCCGGGTTTCTTATCCGCAGATGGAGCTGTTTGCCAAATCCATTGAAGCGGCGCTTGCCAGCACGATTAAGAACAACCTGCCCGTCATTTTGATCTTTGAAACGGACATTGCATGCAGTGTGGGAAATGTCATTCGTCGCGAAACCCAGGTCAAAACAAATTTACTGTCACTTGACGAGCTGAAGCTGAAAGAAGGCGATTGGATTGACATAGGCGAGCCCCTGGTAGGTGATCAGGTGTTTCCGGTTACGGTAAAGTCATTAGTTTTTCACGGTGAGTAGTTATTTAAAGGCATTTCATATCAAGTTTCAGCTATCTTTTAATTAGGGAATCACCGTACCGGGCATTTAGGAATTATTTGTCATCTGCAGATTTAATTCTCCGATACCAGAATTTCTAAATTCCTGAATCTCTTAATTCCTAATACGGTGAGCTTTAGAACTCCTGCGTTTTATTCCCAACAGAAGAACGATCAAAAGGCAAGGCACCCATAACCATACCAGTTCACTTTTTAGAACCGTGAAACCGCGTTGGCTTAAAAATCCTTTAATACTCAGAGGCGAGACTTCGATGGGCGTCCACGGGAAAAAATACCTTTCATTGGTAAACGGTGATAGCAGGGCAATTCCGTTGCCACCATTGGTAAGAGCATCCAGCAGTCCGTGGCTGGCAGTGAGAAGAAAAAAATAGAGAAAATATTTCCACCACCTATTTGAAAAACACGCTTCTTTTCGATAAAAAATGCAAACTATTACGATACTGAGCAGTATTGCAAAAACTGGAGAGTGAAAGAAACCTCTATGCCCGAACAATTCATAGGACGATATGTAAAACCAGCGGTAGCCGATGACATCTGCGTCCGGAAGGCTCGAACATAGGATGCTCAAAATCCAGAATTTCAAGGATTCCTTTCCGGGGCGAAAGCCATACGCCGCGGAACCAGCAACGACTGAATGGGTTATGATTGTTGGCAAAGCGCCTTCCCTATATCAATATTTCCAGCTTCGAATATACCATTTGTTGTTTTCTGATTTCATATTGTAAACAATTAGTCCATTATAGTTGCCACGTGTCATATAAATTTTTACTTCAGCTGCATCGCCGGAAACTTTTATCTTGGGGATTCCCAACGCGATAGAAGGATTTTCAGCAAGTCTTTTAGGAAGAATTTTAGTATACTCAGTCTTGGAAAGTATCTTTCGATCCCTGCCGGTCATTAGCGAAGCGTTTTCGTGGATAAGGTTTTCAATTTTTTTGGAATCCCGTTTGTTTACGCCATCTTGAAAATCTAACAAAACGCTTTTCAGTGCTTGTTCCTGGGGGGATTTGGGCTCGTAAGTTCTCAGCGGCTCATTTCGTCCGCACGACAGTGCGGCGGCTATTATTAGAACGAATATAATATGTTTATGCATGATATTTATCCCACCAGTGTAAGGCTATATTAGAAAATCGAAAAGTGACTTATTTTTGCTTCGAGGTATTATTGAATTAATTCGGCTGGGTTCTATTGTTTGCCAAGGAGTTGATCTTGAATCCGCCGGCTGATTGTTTGGGCCGCCAAATGGGTTTCCCTGGTAAGCACCTGCATCTTTTTCTCATCCAAACTGGCCTTGAACCCCACCGCCCAGATGGCTGACCGCAATTGCCCCAATCCGATCAATGGTGATGCCACCGCCCTGACACCCATGATGTATTCCTCGTCATCGACGGCATAGCCTTTTTCTCTGACCTGCCTCAATTCATTGAAATACATTTGCGGGTCCACAATGGAATTGTCGGTAAATTGCGGCAGCCCTTTTGATTGGACTATTTTTTCCGCCTGTTCATCGGGCATGGATGCCAGAAAGACTTTGCCGGCAGCTCCGGCGAACAGCGGGATGGTTGATCCTACCGGGGCGGTAATATTAAGATCCCCTCGCGCTTCAACGATGTCCAGGATGGTCACCTGGTCCCAGTTCAAAATGCCCAAAAAAACCGAGGTCTGTGTTTTTTCCATCAGTTCTTCGGTGACCGGTCTGGCCGAAGTTTGCAGATCGATCTGGGAATAGGCCGAGCGGCCGATTTCAAGAAGGGCAAAGCCCAGCTTATACTTTTTTGTCAAAGGGTATCGCATGACAGCACCCAGCTCTTCCAGGGCCGAGGTCATGCCATGGACCGTGCTTTTGGCCATTTTGAGTTTCTTTGCCAGATCGCTGACGCCCATCCCGTCTTTGGATGACGAAATGGCGCTAAGAATTGCAAAGGCCTTTTTTACCGAAGGTGCTCCATACTTTTTCATAATTAGCGTTCACCATTATAAACTTTTTTTTGAAGGATATAATCCATGCCCGGATTTGTCAATAACCTTTTAAATTCTGCTTAAAATTAATAGGTTAGGTTTAAATTCCAGGGAAAATGAATATCCATTTTAGCACTGAATCATAAATTAAGAATTAGATCGTACAAAAAATTAATTCATAATAATGAACAGAATAGATTGAAAAAGCCATTCTGTTTACGGATTTTGATGCAACCAAGCAAGTTTGTTCATTCAGATGAACAAACTTGATGATTATAGACTTCTCCCAACCAAATAACATTCTAATCAGCGGTTGAAAAATATAAGTATAATCGTAAAATTTGCCTTAAAAATAACTAAAACAGATATTTTCTCTTGATCTGTGGGGTTTGTCGTGGTATGAAAATGGTTGATTAAAAAGTTCAGGATAATGAACCTCAGCGAAGATAAAAGACATAAAGGAGGCGATCATGGCAACCAAGAAAAAAGGCCAGTCAACATCCGCAAGCCTGCTCAAAAAGCGGACCTATGGTAAGTTTAGATGCCATAATCCCAGCTGCATGGAACGAATTGAGCCGGGCAAGGGTGATAAGACCGCCAAATGCCCGACCTGCGGCATGGAATACCGGGTTCACTGGGTCAATCCCACCTTGCCCCGCATTCGGGGACCGGTTTGGGATGTAAACCGCAAATTGGCGGAAGAAAAATTAAAAGAGAAGGGAGTACTGTGATATGGCTTTAAACAGGAAGATAGCATATATCGATCTTACCACCGGTGATATCCAGACAAAAGCTATCCCGCTCGAGGTCAGAAAGAAATTTTTGGGCGGCCGGGGTCTGGATGCATATCTACTTTACAACCACACAAAAAAAGGCTGTGATCCCCTGGGGCCGGACAATGCCCTTATTATCAGTGCGGGTATCCTGACGGCCACCTGTGCTTCTGCTACCGCAAGAACGCACGTCATGGCCAAATCGCCCCTGACCAATATGCTCGGCAGCGCCAATATGGGTGGCTTTTTCGCCCCCGAATTGGCCTGGGCCGGGTTTCACCACCTTGTCATTAAAGGCAAGGCCAAAAATCCCTCTTATATTTACATCAACAACGGCGAGATCGAGATTCGGGATGCCCGCGGTATCTGGGGGCAATCCGTCACCGATGCCCAGTGGGCCATCCGGCAGGAGATGGGGGATGAGGAAATCAAAAGCTGCGTATGCGGACCGGCCGGTGAGAACCTGGTGCGGTTTGCCAATGTGATGACCGGGGTAAAAAATGCCGCCGGCCGTACCGGCATGGGGTGTGTCATGGGATCTAAAAACCTCAAGGCCGTCTCGGCCCGTGGCACCATGGATATCCAGATCGCTCACCCGGTCGAGGCCCTGGAATACAACAAAAGCTTCATCTCCCAGATCACCAGCGCCAAGGTAAGTCAAACCCAGGGAACCCTGGGAACTCCCTTTATCTGGGGTGCCACGAATTCCTGGGGCGGTGTTAGAACCCGTAATTTCCAGTACAACCAGTGTGAATATTCCGATGATATCGAGCCCGAGCGCATCGATGAAATTTGTGAAGAGACCATGGGGCCCTATCATATGACGGGCTGCTTTGGCTGTCAGGTGCATTGCCGGGCCCAGTATAAAATTCCGGATGGTCCCCTGGCGGGAAGATATGACGAAGGGCCGGAGTACACTTCGCTGGGTGCTTTCGGGGCGGAAACAGATACCCCGCGGTCAACGACGGTTCTCACCGGCAATCACCTGGTCGATCAGTACGGGATGGATAATCTTGAAACCGGCAGCCTGATTTCCTGGGCCATGGAGCTCTACGAGTTGGGCATTATCACCGACAAGGAGACCGATGGACTGGATTTAAGCTGGGGCAATGACGAGGCCGTCCTTGAGATGATCGAACGGATCGCTTACCGCAAAGGCTTTATCGGAGATGCCCTTGCCGATGGCGGCATTCCGGCCTCCAAGAAGATTGGCAAAAAATCATTTGATTATCTCGTCCAGGTCAAAGGGATGAGCAATCTGCATTCGGATGAAAGAGCCACCCCTGCGCTGGCACTCAACGTCGCCACGGCATCCAGAGGTTCGGATCATTTGAGAAGCCGGCCGGCCATTGATCTTTATCACTTACCCGAAGAGGTTTTAAGAAAGATCTACAGCAACCCGGTCGCCTATGACGGGCCGTTGAGCTCCGAGCATACGGAATACATCGGTAAACCCTGGCAGGTATTCTGGCAGGAAAACCTGTATATGGGAGTCGATAGCCTGGGTATCTGTAAATATCATACGGTTTTTCTGGGTGTCACCCTGCCGACTTTTGAAGAGTGGTCCAAAGTCCTGTATTTAAATACCGGCATCGAAATGACCCCCGAGGAAATCTGGGAAGTGGCCCGACGTTGCAATATGATCGAAAGGCTTTTCAATCTGAGGGAAGGGCTGAAAAGAAATGATTTGGAAAAAGGCGATATGCTCAACCACCGTTATTTCGATGAACCCTGCAGAAGGGGTGCCCTTGATGTTATCGGGACAACGATTGATAAGAAAAAATTTGTCAAGATGGTGGATGAATTATATGGGCATCAGGGCCTGGATAAAAACGGTGTTCCGAAACCGGAGACCCTCGAAGCCCTCGGCCTTGAGAATGAGCCGTCACATTTGGTGTGATCCCAGTTAAGTTAAAAAATTGGCAACCAAAATGGAATTAAATCACGAAGAACACGCAGAGCACAAAGATAATAATTGATTATTTGAATTTGTACCTTCTTCGGAAACTTCGTGCCCTTTGTGGTGAAATACGTTTTTTCATAAAATGCAAAGAACTTTCACTTAAGACTCTAATTGAACGTTTTTTGCCTATATGATAGGAGAAAATAAATGGCTAAAGTATTATTTGTCGATCACGAGAAATGCACAGGCTGCAGGCTGTGTGAGCTGGTATGCTCTGTTTCCCATGATGGGATATCCAATCCTGCCAGGAGTCGGATCCGGGTGCTTAAATGGGAGGCCATAGGCCTTTACATTCCGATGACATGCCAGCAATGCCAGGATGCTCCCTGTTTAACTGTTTGTCCGGTCAAGGCCATCTCCCGGGATGAGGAGCTGGGCCGCGTGTCCGTTGACCACAATACCTGTATTGGCTGCCGGTCATGTGTCAGCGTCTGCCCCTTTGGCGCCATGAATTTTAATACCACCGATCGGCGGGTTCTCAAATGCGACGTCTGTGACGGTGATCCCCAGTGCGTCAGGTTCTGTGACGTGAAGGCCGTAGAATTTATTGACGCGGGCGAAGTGGCCATTCGAAAAAGCCGAAAGGCTGCCCAGCGGGTATCGGATGCCGGCAAGCAGGCTGCTGATTTGCAGGCCCAGATTTAGCTGATAATCTTCAGCCCAGAGTTCTTAATTAAATTACCGGGGAGGTCTCTGTTCTGTGCGGAGACCTCCCTTTATAGTTCATTGCCGCTTCCTATCTCTTCCTCCGACCGGCAGACATCCCAGAACCATTCCATTTCCGATCTGGCAGTATATTATTCGATAGATCGCATGAAGTTTTTTCATTTCCTTCAGGGAAATGAAAAAGAAAAAAATCTTGTAAATCCTGTAAATCCTGTCAAAAAGCTGTTAATAAAAATCGAATCCATTCCTTTTAAAAAAATCTGATGATAAAGTTCAACAAAGACAACCGCTCCGGGAAGAAAATGGCCATTATCGTTGGCTATTTTGAAAATGAAAATTATGGCCTCCTGGGTCCTCAAATGGCCGCCACCATTATTCAGGATCATAGCCCCTATGAGTGTATCGTCATCGCTGTTACCCGGGAATATGACCGGGCCGTTCTCAAGAAACACCTGGCGGATTACTTTGGCACCAATAGGCCGCTGGTTGGATTTTCTGCTCTGAGTGGCCGCGAGGACCTTTTCGGCCTGGCAAAAGAGCTTAAGGGTGAAGGTGCCGTCACCCTGCTTGCAGGACCCCAGGCCAATGTTGATTTTGTCGGCGAGGAGGGATGGCAGGATCATCCGCATCGATTTCAGGGTTTGTCTGAAAATTTCCACTTTGGTTTGCAGGGGCCGGCGGAGCAGGTAGTCGAGCTTTTAGATCACCTCGATGGAAAAGAAGAATGGCCACGGATCCCCGGTCTTTTGTATATCGACCCCAACGGCAACTTCATACAAAATCCGCCAAATGAATGGAATTCCGAGTATCTGGGAAAAGTTCGCTGGAATAATATATACAAAGCAGCAGGGGAGGGGCTTGTGCCTATTGATATCGGCCTGGGTCAAGTATTGCAGCACATTGGATGCCCCCACGCCACCAGGACAACCCCGCTGGAGATCGATTACCCTGTTTCCATTAACGAAGGTCAGGGAAAGCCTATCAAACTATCTTTAAAGGGGTGCAGCTTCTGTGATGTGGCCGCTGACAAAGGGTATTTCGGAAAACTGGACGGCGAGACGGTGTTCAGTCAAATTCAGTGTCTGCCCGAAGCCGCAGATGGCAGGAAAATCCCCTTTGAACTCATCAATGAGAACCCGCTGCCGGGTTTGCCCGATATAATGAGAGAAGTCAGTTCCCGGGGCATTAAACTTTCACAAATAAACCTCACCCTAAGGGCGGATTGGCTGATGACAGGGATCCGGCATTTAAAGCAGGCGCTGATGATAGGCGGTGAACAGGGAGTTTATGTGCTTTTGAGTTCCATTGGATTTGAATCCTTTGACGATACCATTCTGAAAAATCTCAATAAGGGACTGGATGTCAGGAAAAATATCGACACGGTTCGTCATATCAGGCAGTTGAAAGAAGAATTCCCCAAGCAGCTGGGATACGCGTCCAGAGAGGGTGCCATCCACGGATTCATACACCCCACGCCCTGGGATACCGGCGAGACGGCAGCAAGCATTCAAAAAAACATTGCCCTTTATGGCTTGCAAAACGATATCTTACCTCCTCACAGCACCCCCCTGATCATCCACCACGCATCGGGACTGGGGCAATGGATCAGGGAGATTGAGCGCAGGGAAAAACTTTGTTTTAAGCGACTTGGCTCCATCATCGCCTGGTGGGAGACGCCCCGTCGCTGTGGTTGATCTGATAAGCAGTTATCAACGAAAAGTATGGCCACTTCCGGCAAAAAATAGATGCAACAATAGCAAATATCAGAAAATTGCTCTGTCTGATCGGTGTTCAAAATCCCCCCTGGCCCCCCTTTTCCAAAGGGGGGAACATCCAGGAAAGGACCCACCTTCCAAAATTTAGAATGTAACCTCCCTTAAAGGCGGGCACGGTGGCCCGCCCTACTTTGGATAGGGAAGTCCCCATTCAATTTCTCCCCTTTGAAAACAGGTTGCCAGAAGCGGGATAAGGGGATTTTTTCTTTCGCAGACGCCCTGCCAATTGGAAGCAATTATGGAATTAGAATGGGAATCAAATTTTGAGACCGGCAATAAAAATGTCGATTTACAGCATCGCTTTTTTGTGGACCTGATAAACCGCGTCGGGAAAAATTTTAAAGAAACCGATGATGCTGCTTATACACAAAACCTGATAAGCGAGTTAAGGAAGTACGCTGATTTTCATTTTACTTCAGAGGAGAATATAGCGACATCCTGTGATCTCCAAGGAGTCAGTAGTCACCATCAGCGTCACTTAGAACTCCTTGAGGAGTTTAATCATCATGCTGAAGATTTAAAAAAAGGTTTGATATCTGTGGGGCAGTTCCTTGGCTTTTTAACAGATTGGTTTGTTGGCCATACGGTTTATGAAGATCAAAAGCTTTTTAATTAGGGGGTTGAAAAGGCCAGCTCTTAGTTCACTCTCTTTACTATTGCAAGAATTCAGATAGCTCTAAATGTCCTATTTGGATAATTGTTTGACATCAACCTATATCTGATGTAGCTCAAGTTGAGGCATAGAATCCACAAGAATATTAGGCAACGAAAGGAGAATTTATATGTTTAAAGAATTTAAAGAATTTGCAATGAGGGGCAATGTCGTTGATATGGCTGTCGGCATTATTATCGGTGCAGCTTTCGGTACCATCGTCAAATCGCTGGTTGCAGATGTGATTATGCCCCCGATCGGTCTGCTGCTTGGGAATGTCGATTTTTCAAATCTATTCGTTGTTATTAAAGAGGGCGCGGTTGCCGGATCATTTGCCACTGTGGCGGAGGCTCAGAAGGCCGGAGCGGTCACCATTAATTATGGCATGTTTCTTAATACCATAATCAGCTTTCTGATTGTTGCCTTTGCTGTTTTTCTCCTAATCAAAGGTTTAAACAATATGAAGAAACAAGAAGAAGCGCCACCGGAAGAGCCAACCACTAAGGAATGCCCCCACTGTTTTTCAGAAATTTCCATCAAAGCTACCCGATGTGGTTTTTGTACATCAGAGTTGTAGGCAACCTAAATAATTGAGGGGTCGGGGAGTTTTTTAGAACTCTGCCACCGACCGTAACTTATTAATATTAATGCAAAAATATAACTAGACATAAGCTTTTGTAATTGTTATGAATAATCTCAATAAATTCAATAACAAAGGAGATTATTCATGGGCATAAAATCGAACAAAATTTCAACCCGCTGGATTCGTGAAACCCGCAATGATTTCAGGGCCTTTTTAGATGAAACTGATTTCCCGGATCCACAAAGAATGGGTGAGCGTGGACCGAATTTCAAATATCCTGAGTGGTTGATTATGTTCATCGCTATTTTGTCAGTAAAGTTGAAAATCAAAACATATGTACAGATTCATAAAACTGCTACTAAATATTGGGACGTGATAGCACAAGGATTAGATTTAACGCCGATTAGCGAAAGACAACTGCGAGAGCGTTTAAAAAAAATCCGTCATTTCCCTGGAAAACCAGCAGCGTTCATTTTTCAGCTATTTCCTGAGCTTGAGTAAAGACAACATCATCAGCGCTGATAAAATGATGAACAAAGCCAAAGGCCCTGTTTGGCACAAAAAACATAAGGAAAAAGGCTTTATCCCCAAGGGCCTGCGCGGTCTGGACCAACAAGCGACTTGGTGTAAATCAAATGCCGATGGGTGGGTTTATGGCCATGGTTCATTTTCATTGACTTCACATCAGCACCCTGTTTTGGGCTGTTTTGTATGGATGAAAAACTCTGCCAGTGAAGCCAAGCGCATGTGGCTTGAAACTTTTCATATCAAAGATCAGCTTGACTACGTTGCCATGGACTCCAAAGCTGACGATTTCGATTTATTTCGAGAGTTCAAAGACAACGTAAAATAAACTTGATTACTTGGTGTCGTGAAAACATGGATAAGTCGCCGCACCGAAAAAAGATGATCAAGTTTATGAAAAAGAAAAAACATAAAAAGATCTACCGTGAAAGATCGTTTAAAGTCGAGCCCATGCAAGGATTGGTAAAAGATATTTTCGAGTTAAACCGTTGCTGGATGCGCGGTGATGAAAATAACCGCTGGTTGTTCGCAGCAATGGGTTTGACTATCCAAATGCATCAACTCGAAGCATTTAAACTAGGTAAATCAACTTGGAATATCAAAGAGCGGGTTTTGGGATAAACTCCCCGACCCCTCAAATAATTAATCACCTAAAAGGCAGAGTCATTCAGTTGCTCTGCCTTATAGTTTGAACTGTATATATCTGAGGGGTCGGGGAGTTTTTCATTCACTCCTTGTCATTCCCGCAAAGGCTGGAATCCAGAATATGTTTGTCGGCTTTTCTGGCTGCCTCCCGATGCTCGCATTTGAGGGTAAGACGGGAAAAACTCCCCGACTGCTCATTTAATTGATCAAAATGGAATCCCCCCCTTTATTGCAGCTGTGAAAAAAATATACCCCTTTTGTTTACTTTTTTTCTTATGTTTTTCCATAGATTTCAACTATTTTGAGCTAACCACCTGATATTAAATGATTGTCCGTTACGACCAAATGTTTGCATGATTTTTGCTTGCTAAGAATTAAATTGATTTTCCAAAAAGCCGAAACTTATCCTGATATTGAGGGAGGAAAATGATGATTGAGCTGTTATCAGCAGAAAAAAACAAATTGAAAATTTCCGCAAAATATTTGCTTCTAGTCTTTTTCGTCTGTATTTCTATGGTTGCTTGGTTCGGGTTAACTGACCTGAGGGCTGATGAACCTGAAGTGACATTTCAGAACGCTGCCCAGGCTCAGCATGCAGACAATGTTGCCAGACAGGCCGCGTTGCAAGACCCTAAAGTTATTGAGTTAATTGAGCTTGGGCGCTATAAAGCCGCCAGAGCGGTTTATCGTGAGCAAGTGGAGACGATTTCCCGGCAGATTACACGTATGCGAGCCGCCGGCATGGGTTGGGGGGATATCGTACATAAAATAAATAGAGAGTATAATTACGACTTACATCCTTCTGTGCTGGGATTGGGTCATTCTCCAAAATCTTTCGAAGAGAGCGTTCATCACTCAAAACATTCAGGTATGAAATCCAAAGCGAAAATGGTGCAAAAAGATTCTGATATAGCCTATGCCGACAGCCGCCAGAATAATCAAGGCAAAGGACTTGCGTTAGGACATAGCAAAAACAAAAGCAGCAATCGCGGTGGTGGTCACGGCGGTGGCAATGGGGGTGGCGAAGGCGGCGGTAATGGAGGCGGCAAGGGCGGTAAGAATAAATAGATTAATCATTTAGGTTTCCAACTATCAAAGAAATTAAAGAGTTCCTCAATTAAAGGCAGGGCCAAGTTCGGCACTGCCTTTTTTTGCTTTACAGATGGCCGTCCAGTGTATCAGCAGTTGCTCATATCAGGATTTATTGGCTCGCCATTTTCCGTTCCCTCAATTATGATTGACTAAATGCCATCGATTTGTTTATAAACGAAGTTAATCAATTGCTGAAGCACCTATTCTACCTGACCTGAAGCGGTTTTCTAACTACTGAATCAAGTTTTGCCTCTCATCTGGTACAGCGTTTCTGTTAAAAATCCAACATAAGCAAAATTAATACAGGTTTAGATATGAATCCATATTACAAGCCCCACACACCCCGGCTGAAAGTCGTGGATGAGTATATTCGGGATTTATTCAAAGATGAGTTGATCCGCGGACTGAAATATCATGATGCCAAGCATACCCTTCATCCCACCAAGGGCGTGGTTGCTTCTGCGAACCGTATTGCCCTATCCGAGAAGATTTCAGATCATGATAGGGAATTGCTTCTAACTGCAGCCTATTTTCATGACTCGGGTTATATAAGAGAATATGCACCCAATGAGCCCATAGCCGCTCGCATGGCAGGCAGAATTCTTAAATTGATCGGCTACAAGCCGGACGAAATCGAAAAGATCCAGAAAATGATACTGGCAACCGATCTTGCGGTAAAACCGCAGACCCATGTGGAGAAGATTCTTTGTGATGCCGATCTCGACCACTTCGGCCGGGAGGATTTTTTCGAATTGGATGGAAAGTTAAGGGAAGGGCGGCGGATAAGGGGGATCGATGTCAGTGATGATGAAAAATGGTACCAGGGTACACTGGCAGTTATAACCAACCATCAATATTATACCGAGTCCCAGAAAAAAATGAGAGATAAAGAGAAGCAGAAAAATATCGAGAGGCTCTTAGAAAAATTGGAGGATATTCAAAAAAGGAGATGATAAATGGAAGTTAATGAAGAGACCTGGAAATTCATGCAGCAGCATCTTGGATATACCGATGAGGAACTGGAAAAATTTCGCAGTAATCCCAAGAACGTAGAAATCATGTCAAAAGCGCCCGACTTAATGAATAAAACCATTGTTGCTGAAGTCGTCGCATCACATGGATGCGCCAGTCAACATCATGTCGGTGATAAATTCTATTTTGACGGCGCCGGAAACCTGATAACCAAATTGAATCCCAAGCGTATATGTGTTCACGCGCTGAGTGTCCTTTCCGGCCCCATGGTTGTTGTTAATGAGCTGTTTTATGCGGGGATAGACCCCAACGATATGAGACTGAACCGGGTCGGCTGTTTCGACGTGGGTATCCAATGCGGGGGCTGGGGACACATCGCGATGGAGATCAAAGTAGAAGATCGGAAATAAACATTCTTCCATATCTCAAATAATCATCTCATATGACGGCTTGTGCTAAACCGCCTTCAACGGCGAGCCGTTTTTCCCGGCATTTTTCGATTCTTCCCCCCAGCGGTTGAAAAGATTGTGCTCGATGCCCATGAAGTCGAAAATTTTGCCGATGGTTTGATCGATTATATCTTCGATGGTCTTGGGCATGTGGTAAAAGGAGGGCACCGGGGGCAGGATATGGGCGCCCATGTCGGCGGCCATGGTCAATAATCGCAGATGCCCTTTGTGCAGCGGGGTTTCCCTGACTACCAGCGCTAATTTACGTTTTTCCTTCAAGGTCACGTCGGCCGCTCTTACCAGCAGGTTTTCGTTGTAGGAGTTGGCAATTCCCGACAGGGTCTTGATGGTGCACGGCACCACCACCATGCCGGCGGTCAAAAAGGATCCGCTGGCCAGGGATGCCGCGATGTTTTTGTGATCGTAGACATAATCGGCCATGGCTTTAACATCAGCCGGATCATAATCCGTTTCAATTTGGATATTTAACTCACCGGATTTTGAAATGATCAAATGGGTTTCATAATCCGTATCTTGAAGCACCTGCAGTAACCTGACGCCATAGGTCACCCCGCTGGCACCTGATATTCCAACAACTAATCGTTTGTTCATGACAACCTCTTGTCGTTATTTATCTGTGTCCCATATTAAAATATTTTTAACGCGTTTTCAACCACTGCTTTGGCAAACTCGGGATCTTCCATGTTGGCATCAACTTCCAGTATTTGAACATCGGGTTTGAGTTTTTCCCGCAACACTTCAATAAAAAGTCGGTCTTCGGCCGGGTCATGGGTGTCGTTGCCGGGTAAATCCGCTGCCGACCATCCATCCGTCGGGATTATGACGGTTACCGGCCCTTTGGCCTGGTTCAGTTTTTCGGCAAAAATGCCGGCAACCTCTTTTAACTCATCAGGGGACAGCCGGATCCAGGTGCGCAATTTGTCCAGATCGAACTTGCGCCGTTCGTGGTATTCCGATTTATACTTGGACCGGGCCGGGGTCATGTGGTTTACGCTGCAGGTGGAAATAATCTGGGGGATGCCTGATTTCCCGGCGGTTTCCAGACGATGGGGGCCGGCATCCCGCATAAAACCGAAGTGATGTTCGCCGACACCACCCGGTGCCAGATCGATGACACCCTGGAAAAAACCTGCTGCGATCATGTCTTCCATGGCGCGGTCGCCTATGCCGGCGGCTGAAAATCCGATGACCTGATAACCGTGCTGCTCCAATGCCATTCGCACCGCACTGGCGCATTTTTCACAGGGTCCCAGCATGGTCAGGGCAATGGCTTTGCCCTTTTCAGCCTTGGGTGAGGAGATATCATCGGCAACCATTCCCGCTAAAGCGTGGGCTGCGCGGTCCATGACATTTTTAAGCAGATTGGAAACGCCGGATATTTCGACCACCGAATGGAAGAGGGCGATATCCCCGGTCCCGATGTAGCGGGTGGATAGACCGGGCAGGGCAGCTGTCGATGAAATCATCACTTTGGGAATCCCGAAGGGCAGTGACCTCATTATCTCGGAGCCCATCAAAGAACCCGTTGATCCCCCCAGGGCAATAACCCCGGCGAGCTTTCCCCCGGCCAGCAAATCAGCTGCAATCTGGGCACCGCCTGCCATCATGATGTTGGTGATGCGGGTTCGATCGCGGGAATTTTTCATTTCTTCAAAGTCGCCGCCGCCCGCTTCCGCGACACGGGCCGCAGGAACATCGATTCCGGCAATATCACTGCCGCGCCCGGAGATGTCCATTACAACGGGCGATAATCCGATGGCGCTTAATTTGTCTTTGAGATACAGGGTCTCCTGCCCCTTGGTATCCAGAGTAGAAATAACTAGAACTGGTTTTGGCATAAATTTTCCTGCTATACGCGGTTAAGAATTTATTGGATGCCACAAGGTAATGAGAAGCGGTCCAGCATATCTGAGATAGAAAAATGAATGGATTCTATTTTTAAAAAACATTTTGACAGGATTAACAGGATCTACAAGATTTTCACGGTTTCCAGAAGAAACCGTGAAAGTATCATCCGCCTGCCGGCGGAAAAGAGTTAAGACCACATCCTATATTAGTTTAGAAGGTTTGGTAGTGACAAGATACTCCTTCCGCGAAGCGGATAGGCTATTCCCGGTTTCTTCAGGAAACCGGGAATAAAATAATCCTAATAATCCTGTAAATCCTGTCTACTTTTTTAAATTTAAACAGAATCCATTCCTCAATTTATTCGCCCTTGGCTACTTTTTCTGCAATTTCCTTTTTGAGCGTTTCTTTATTTACTTTCCCGGAATCACCTACGGCCGGGAATTCGGAAACGACTTCGAGGCGTTCGGGCAGTTTGTACATGGCCAGTTTTTTGCCCTTGAGAAATTCAACCATTTCTTCAAAACTGAAATCCTGGCCGCCTTTGGCGATGACATAAGCGCAGGTCCGTTCCCCCATTTCCCGGTCCGGATATCCCACAACGGCCACCGAGGCGACCTTGGGATGATCATTGAGCAGGCCTTCGATTTCCGCGGGATAAATATTCTGACCGCCGCGAATAATCATGTCCTTGGCCCGGCCCAGGATCCACAGGCATTCCTGGTCAAATTTCACAATATCACCGGTAGTGGTCCAGCCCTTGGGATCGAAAACCGTGGACGTCAATTCTTCGTCGCGATAATAGCCGGCCGGTGCATGGGGGCCTCTGAAATACAACACCCCGGGTTCGCCATCGGCCACCGGCTCGTTGGTGTCCTTGTCGAGCAGTCTCACCTTGTTGCCCGGTAGCATGCGCCCGACGGTTCGGCGGCGAAGGTCTTTGGAATCCTCCACCCGGCAACCCGAAACCGATCCCATGTCCTGGGTGCCCAGGTCACTGGTAATGTTGGCACCAAAGGCGGTTTCGGCTTCTTCAGCAATCTGGGGAGAGAGATAGCCACCGGCGGAACGGATAAAGCGCAGGGAGCTCAAGTCGTACTTGGAGGCATCTACTTCGAGCATTCGCACCAGATGGGTCGGCACCACCCCGATGGCGGTGGCTTTCTCTTTTTCAATCAGGGCTAAAGCGGCTTCCGGATTGAATTCCTCCAGCATGACCGTCTTGGCACCGGCTATGGGAGCGGCAAAATAGGTGAGGGTGCCGGCGGCACCACCGGCGTGGGGTGCAATCGCCATGGTGGTATCTTTGTTGGTAAGGCCCCAGATATCCACCCGGCCTTTCGAGGTGCATACCCGGGGGGCGGTGGGCCATTCCACCAGTTTGGGTATGCCGGTGGTTCCCGATGTCGTTGTCAGCAGGGCGATATCCCAAATTGGGTCCAATCGGCGTGCTTTAAGGGCCTCTTCGTCGATGGGCTTTTCAGCCGCCGCCTGGGCCAGTTGGGTTAGCGAATAGGTTCCTTCCGGTGCTCCGGCCGGAACTTCATCGTCGAAGAGAAAAATCTTTTCCAGATGGGGGAATTTCTTCTGAAGATCGCGGTACATTTCAAGATAATTGAAATTGCGGTATTCATTCAAAATAACAACGGCGGATGCCTCGGTTCTCTCCACCATGTAGGTCAATTCTCTTTCCCGCAAATAGGGGTAGACGGTCAGAGAAATAAGACCGGCCCTTTCAGCTGCGATGCGTGCCAGGAATCCATAGACACTGTTGGGCGACTGAATAATAATGCGGGACGATTTGGGAATGCCCATCTGTACCCAGGTGTAGGCGATGGCATCCACCAATTTTTTAGCCTCGGCCCAGGTGACGCGGTACTTTGAATCCACCAGGGCTTCCTGGTCGCCGAATTCGCGGGCGTTTCTTTCCCAGAAATCATAAAAAAGCTCCTGGGTCCAATATCCGTCATTTAAAAATTCATCCACCATTTCCTGTGTATAGCGAATTGGTTTCACTTAATACCTCCTAGTAGAAGCCCATAGTTCATAGCTGTAATCTGATTGTTAGAACAGCGGTCTTTTAACTTTGAATGAAAGCAAATAGCCTAAGATATTTATTAAACAATAGCTGACGCCCATAGCAGTGAAATCCTTTGCTATGAGCCCCGCCTAAGGCGGGGCTATGGGCTATCGGCTATAAGTATTTATCCGAAGAAATTTTATCCAAGCCCAGTTCCTTCCATCGGCCTTTGACCTTTTCAACCATTTCCGGATCCAATTTGATGGGGATTGGTTTCTCTTTCCAGTCGTAAGGTATGGTGGCATCCAGCAGCAACCTGCCGGTGATGTCTCTGGCGCTGATGGGCAGCGAGGGATCCAGGGGTGTTGACCGGCCGCGTTTGATAACCTGGGACCGGTTGGGCTGGAAGCGGAAGCTTAGTGCATACATGACCCGGGGAATATCCCAGGGGTCGATATCTTCGTCCACCACGATGACGGTTTTGAGCCCGTAGGCACCCATCTCGGTTGAGATGGCGGCGGTGAGTACCTGGTCGGCGTGTCCGGGATACATCTGCTTAATGGAGATGATGGCCAGGAATCGTCCGGAGCCTTCGGGCGGGCAGTACACCGCTTTGAGTCCGGGAATTTTCATAGCCAGCAGCTGCTGCCACAGGGTTGCGCCGTATGAAAGCGCCATGGTCATATGGGTGTCGGTGACGGCCCGGCCCACGGTGGTTCCCCAAAAAATGGGGTTGTTTCTGTGGGTTATGCATTTGACATCGATGAAATTGCGCGGGTTCGTGCCGACACCGGAATAATACCCGGTGTATTCGCCGAAGGGGCCTTCTTCCATAAATTTGTCGGCATCCACTTCGCCTTCGATGACGATCTCCGCGTGGGCCGGTATGGGAAGGTCCACGGTTTCCCCCTTGACGACTTCCACGGGTTCACCGCGCAATGCCCCAGCGACGTCATATTCCGATGTAAATGCCGAGACCCGGGCCGCGCCCAGGATAAACAGCAAGGGATCGCAGCCGATTACCGAAGCTACCGGCATGGGCTTGCCCATGGCCTGGTATTTTTTCAGCATGATGTCGGCATGTTTGCCCTTGATAAACAAAGTGCCCATCTTATCTTTGCCAAGCATCTGGCCGCGGTAGGTTCCCAGGTTAACCCAGCCGGTTTCGGGGTCTTTGCTGATGATGAAATGGGCGGTGCCCATATAGCGTCCGCCGTCCCGGGGATACCAGTGCGGCACCGGAAACTTTGCAAGATCGATGTCATCACCCGTCAGGATATTTTCCTTACAGGGGGCGGCTGAGGATTCCACCATTTTGGGTTTAACCAGGTTTTCACCGAGCCGGGCCCATTCTTCGTAAAGCTCGGTCAGAGAGGATCCAAGGGGCTGGCCCATTATCAAAGCCAGCCTGTTAGTTGTGGTGCATACACTGGTAATAACCGGCGTATCATAATCTTTCACGTTTTCAAAAAGAAGCGCCGGGCCGCCGGCCTCTTCATTGAGCTTGGCAATATGCGACAGTTCCAGGTTCCAGTCGACTTCGGCGGTGATCCTTTGGCACAAACCAACTTCTTCGCCCTTTGCTACAAAATCTCTCATGTCTTTCATTTTGATACAGTTCTCCTCTCTTATTTTTTAGTTAACGAATTATATTTATTTCTATCCTAAGTGGGTCTTACTTCGGAGATGCATAAGTATCTCTCAAGCAAAGACAGAAAACAGATGTCAGATGTATTTGAATTCGCAAGTTGAAATATGGAATGTGGAATTACAAAAGGCCACGTATCTGGTTTTTTACTTCTGGGTTTTAACACTTGCCTGCTGTGACATACTCAGGCTTTAACGTGACGTTAGCTGGCGGCCTTTACCATTTTGCATTCTAAGCCCTTCTCCCTTTACCCTCCCTTGATTTCCACATTCCGCATTCCTACTTCCGAATTCTTTGTTTCGTTATCCCGGCAGTTTAATCCGTTTCATGGCCTGATCCATCAACAATTGATATCCGGTTTTTTTGCCGAGCTTGGATTCTACCTTGCGCTGGCTCCAGACCGTTTCCGGGCGTGCCTGGACAATGAAAATACTTTCCGGGAACGAAAAATCCTTGTCGATGGCCCACTCGATATCCATGGCGCGGCCGTAGTGGGCCTCTATTGTTTTGGCTATTTTGACCAGTTCTTTTATTTCCTCGTCCTCGAGACAGCAGGTGCACTGCATGTCTTCGTCCACATCGGCGTCGATGGTTTCTCCTTTTTCAACGTCAAAGACACACTCGATGTGTTTGGTAGAGATGGTTCGGTCATTGATCTCCCCCATGACCTTGTCGACGACGAATTTGTCCGGGTTGACCGAACCGGATACGACTGTTTCTCCCAGTCCCCAGCTGCCTTCAAGCACAACTTTGGAAATATCACCGTCGGTGGGATTCAGGGTGAACATCACGCCGGCTGCCCTTGAGTTCACCATTTTCTGAACACCGACGCTGATCAGAACCTTTTCATGGGGGAAGTCATTTTTGACCCGGTAGCTGATGGCCCGCGGCGTATACAGGCTGGCCCAGCATTTGCGGACGCTTTCAATAACCCGGTCAGCGCCCATTATCCAGAGATACGTGTCCTGCTGCCCGGCGAAACTGGCCGTGGGCAGATCTTCGGCGGTTGCGCTGGATCTTACAGCCACCGGAAGGGCATCAACTTTGCATTGTTCGCACAGCAGAGAATACCCGTCGCTGATGCCTTTTTGGACATCATCGGGGATGACCGCAGTTCTGATCATTTCCTGGACTTTTTCGGCGGCCTGGTTGAGTGCATCGATATTATCCGGATCCAGGTCCGCCAGCAGACTAAATATCGTATCATTAATGCCGGCTTTTTCCATAAACACCGCATAGCTGTCGGTGGTGACGGCAAAGCCCGGAGGCACCCGGATGTCGGCATTGATCATTTCTCCCAGGCTGGCATTTTTACCACCGACCAATGGCAGGGAACTTTTATTGAGCTTTTTAAAATCCAGGATTAAGTCCATTAGCGTTCTCCCGCAAATTATAGGGGATCTTTGAAAGTGCGCAAGTTAATCACCTTCTTCCCGGTTCCCAGCCCCATCAGGGGGCGGGAACCGGGAGAGAACTATCGTTTTGGATTAGAAGGTTTTGCGCATTTTCTAATTGGTTGAAATCGAATCGGTATGATTCAGCTGAATTTCAGCTACGGCCACAACTAATCAACCAATCAACACTTCAACTAAATACTAACCCGCTCTTTTGACAATCGTGACAACACCGGTATCACCATCGACTTTAACAATATCTCCAGTTTTGATAGCCGCTGTAGCGTAACCGCAGCCGGTTACCGACGGGACGCCGTATTCACGGCAGACAATTGCTGCATGGCTGGTCAATCCACCGATGTCGGTTACCGCGGCCTTGATATTGGTGAAAACCGGTGCCCAGGATGGATTGGTTGACGGACACACCAGAACTTCACCCGGTTGCAGCTTGGTGATGTCCTTGAGCCTCTTGAGGACCCGGGCCGGACCTTCAACCACGCCGGCCGAAGAGGCAAACCCCTTGATTTCAGAGACATCCGCGCCACTGGTTGCATCGACACCTTTGAGCCATTCTTTTACCTTGTCGGTGGTAATACCCCAGAGCATGATGGTGAAGGGCTCGGCCACTTCTTCGGGTGGTACGCCCAACGCCGGTGTCGGGTTCCATTCGGCGGCAGCCGCGAGGATTTTGCGGCGTTTGGCGGCCTTGGCCTTATACTGATCCCCCCGGGTCGGTATATCCACACCCAGGGCCCAGGCGGTTGCCACTTCCGTCAGAAGCTGCGGAATTTCGTAGCGGTTGAACATAAATATATCGTCCACATCATTAAGCATTCCGCTGGCTACCAGGACGGATCCAATTTCTCTGATTTTTTTATACCAGATGGTGTGAAACCAATGTTCCACCCAGAAAAGATGATCCTCGGCGTAGCGGTAGATGGTTCGAATGGTGTTGTAGGCATCGTCAAAGGCTTTGCGGTCGTCGTCGGTTTGTATCATTTTGGTGTACTCGGCGACAATTTCATCGCGTTCCTTCTCGATCTCATCCAGGGAGCGCTCAATGGTCTCACCTTTTTCCAGCCTTTGAACGTAGCCTTTGATATAACTGTAGGGAATGTCAGGATCAGTCAGCCAGCTGCCCTCATGGTGATACCAGCCGCTGCCGTTGGATACATAAAACCAGGGATCACTTGATTTATCATATTCGGCCAGCCAGTTCTTGCCGGCTTCTGATTGTTGAAGCTCGGCAATCTTATCGGCGGCGGATTTTTCGCTGCCAAGAATAGCACCGACACCATCAGACGACACCGCCAGCCGGGAAAGTCTGCAAAGTTCCTCCTCCGGTCGAAACATGGAGACATAGGCGCCGGCGACCATCTTTCCGATGGCGCTTTCGCTGATTCCGGGGAAAAGCTTGCGGGACACATCGGCAAACATCAGATAGGCCAGGTAGGTCAAGTTGAGCATTTCAAAATGATACTGCCAGCCTTTGAACATCTGGTTGACCAGTTTGTCGAAAGACTCGATCAGGTCGTAACTTTCATAGTAACCCGTGGGGGCTGGAAAAACCTTGTCATCGGCAACATATTTAGGCAATTCCGAGGGCACGTTAACCGCCCGCATTTCCTCCCCCAGGGCCTTAAATTTGGTCAGCCATTTGTCCCACAATTCATCGTAGTGTTCAAAGACATAAAATACCCGTTTTTCAAAATGTGCGGCTTTTTCACCGATAATTTCATCGGGCGGTGGGGCAATGGCGCAGATGTACAGATAACAGCCCACCAGTCGCTGGGCAATTCCCTGGGCAGGGGGGATGCAAAATACGCGGGTCGTATACTGGGACAGGGAGATCTGCCATGCTTCCTGAAAGATCAGGTCCAGAGGAGGCAAAGGTTCGGGTGCGTGGATTTTGTCTGCATACCAGAATTGGGCTTTTTCCCAATCAGCCCGATCTTCCGAAAACAGGTGATGGGTTGGATACATTTCCTCCCAGCCTTCAAGCTCCGGGGGGACTTTAAACTCGTGAGGATCCGGAAATCTGCCTTTGTCATCTGCCATTGTCGTCCTCCTTTGCGTTGTGAGATTGATTCATATTTGAAAAAGCCTCAAGCGGCTTGAATAGAGATGTTTGATTGCGCCCATCAAACCAGGAAGAGATAGTGACAGAGAACAAGACACCGGTCAGAACCACAAAACAAAAGTGCGCACTTTTTTGAAATCCATGGATTGTTAAATAACGTTCAGTTTTTTATGAACAATTAAAATAAAACTGTCAAACCAATTAAATTTATGTTACCCATAAGCTCAGCTTATCTATCAATTGGATATATAAATAATTTTTAGGCAAAATTTTTCGTCACTTGTCAGTGGCTGCTGGCCACTGGATTCTGTTACGGGTTGCGCGTTGCGGGTTACGCGGTGAAAGCCAGACCCTTCTGAATTCAATGGCATCTGCCATCTGTTTTCTGTCTTCTGCCATCTGATCTCTGGAGAAACATGCTAAACCTCAACCAATTGCGCGTCTTTTACCACGCGGCCAAAAATTTGAATTATACGGTTGCGGCCGGTGAGCTTTTTATCACCCAGCCGGCCGTGACCGCCCAGATGAAGGCTTTTGAGGAGGTCTGCAATTTAAAGCTGTTCAGGAAAAAAGGACGCAATTTGTTCCTGACCGACGAGGGGCGGACACTTTATGGGTATGCGGAAAAAATTTTTAAACATGAAAAAGAAATCGAAAATGCCATTGAAGACATGCACGAACTCAAGCGGGGAGTCCTCAGCCTGGGAACCACTAAAGCCTACGCCCGCTATTTCATGCCGCTGATGCTGACTAGCTTTCACGAAAGCCACCCCGACATCAAAATCCAGTTAAATGAAGGCAGTTCCCTGGACATGACCTACAGCCTTCTTGAATTTAAAAATGAAGTAGCCGTGATTGCCAAAGCAGAGGACGTGCCCGAAGTTAATTTCCATCCCTTCAGTAAAGAGGAAATGGCGCTCATCGTAGCGCCCGAACATCCTTTTAGGCGCAAAAAGGCTGTGTCTTTCGAAGATCTGGCGAAAGAGCCATTTATTATGAAAGAAAAAGGATCGGGAACGCGGAAACTGGTAGAGCAGTCATTTGCGAATGCGAACTGTGAGCCCGATATTTTAATGGAGACCAGTAATACCGAATTTATCAAACAGCTGGTTCAGCGCAGTGACGGTATCTCGATGGTGGTAAAAGAGGCCGTCGCATTAGAGTTGAGGGAAAAAAAACTGGCTTCTGTGCCATTAAAAAATCCGCAAATATATTTGGATGTCAGCATTGCGTATTTAAAAAATCAACCCCTTTCGCCGCCCGCTAAGGCCTTTGTGGATACCTTGATAAAATTGAGGGCATCAGATATCGATCCCATGGGTATAGGCGCGATGATGACTAAAATACTTGCCCAACGAAGAACAGCTGCCAAATGAAATCTGTTTTCGAAAAAATCCGGCAACTTGCCAGGCCTTTTCTGAACACCCGTCACAATGATGTTCATACCGAAATATCGACTCTGCTGGCTTTTGAGCTATTGGAACGGGAAGGCGGTGAAGAAGATATTGTGATTCCGGCCATTATCCTGCACGATACCGGCTGGAAAGGCGTGCCGGCCGATATGCATCTCAAGGCATTCGGTCCCAACACAAGCAGACCCGAGTTAAATCGGCTCCATGAAGTGGAAGGGGTAAAAATCGCCCAGGAAATACTGCAGCAAGTAAAATATGATTCTTCTAAAACGGAAAAGATTCTGGAGATCATCGACGGTCATGATTCCCGCCAAAAGCCGCGTTCGCTAAATGACATGATCGTTAAAGACGCTGATAAACTCTGGCGTTACACTAAATCCGGTTTTTATACCGACATCGACAGATTCGGTGAATCACATGGGGAAGGGTTAGATAGGCTGCGATCCAACCTATCCGGATGGTTTTTTACGGTGACTGCCAGGAAGGTGGCTTCAGAAAAACTGGGTAAGCGTGAAGGCGAAAAAACGGCTAATCTCGGTACTGATCGATGATATCTGTATGTGGATTGTGATTTGAATTCAACGCCTCATGCCTTCCCTCACCAGGCGACACCCCCGTCCAACGCTTATAAGCTCTCGAAAAAGAACTGTAATCCGAATATCCTAAAATAAATGCCACCTCCATCAGACTGACGGCTGAATCGTGTACATAATTTTCTGCAAACTCCTGGCGTACCTTGCCCAGCAGTGTTCGAAAAGTAGTATGATCGAGTTGCAGTTTGCGCTGCAGGTTTCGCTTACTCATGTTCAATCTTTTTGCCACCTTTTCATTGGAAACCCCACCCGAAGGCAGCATGTCAATAATCACGCCTTTAACGTGCTGGACAATGCTATTTTTGTCCAATCTTGCTAAATAACGGATGATATATTGGTCGTGAATTTTGGCAAGCTGTGGGTTGCCAATCGGCAGGCGTTTATCAACAGCATCTGCCGGTAAGGCAAGGCAGTCGGTATCAGCGTTGAACTTAACCGGAGCATTGAAATAGGAATCGTGCTCGCTGGCACAGGCAGGCTTGGCGTGGATAAAATTGACATTCACCGGGTTTAACTCCGCTCCGTAATTAAGCCGACACATAGACATCAAAATTGCCATTGACAAATCCATGAAGGCGGGCAGCTTCAGAGAATGGGACAACGTAGCGGTCAGTCCTTCAGCCGTATCCTCCAGCCGATGTTCCCTATCTTCCCCGATAACGTGAGCATAGCGGGCAGCACGGCTAAGAGCTTCGCGCAAAGTACCGCTTGCAAGCCAGGCATAACCTAAGGCATTAAAGTGGGAAGGGTGCCAAAATTTTACGCCCCGCACCCCGTAACATGGATCGTCTATCAGTTCGTTTACTTTAGACCAAAGGCTGTCAACCCTCGCGTGGGTAATACGCGCCCCCGGTTTTAAAATCATTTCACGATCGATGCCCTCCTCAAGAAATATAGATTCGGCGTCATGGCCATAGTCTTCTAATATATTCCATAGAATATCTGCTGGAGATAAAGGATGCGTTACAGCCATATGCTGATTTTCCTTTTTAGACTTGCCTTTCTTTTTATTTATTTCAGTATGTTAAACAGCTATCGATAATGGCGCAAAAGGTCAACAGTATGGCGCTCGGAGATAAGAATATCTTTTTAGAATTTGATATTAATAAGCATTATTACTATCGACCCGTATGTGCTTTTTTTCGAAATTTTTTTGTTTGGAAGCTGATTTTAATGATTTCTATGAGATATCAGGGTTGATGCGATACAACGTATCTATAATTTCCCGGGCAAATTCGGAATCATTGATGTAGAAAGGCAATGCTTCCAAACAGGATTTATCATTAAGATTTTTCTCCAGGCTTTTTATAAAGATCCCAGGCGCCTCGGGGTCGTGCAGAGGGCCTTCCTTGTGATCAAAGGCCGAAAAACCGTTCATGGGGACTAAAATCTTCACAGGTCCCTGGGCGTTGTTGCACAGGCTGGCGATGGTTTCGCCCATTATCTTTATCTCCTCCTGCTTCGTTCGGACAACCGTAATGGCCGCATTGTGACAGTGATAGGGGCGGTTGGGAAATTGCTTTTGCGCGTTTTCCAAAGGGCCGGTGACCAGAAAGTCAATATTGCCGGGAACGAGGATGGTGGGGATTCTTCTATCCAGAGCCACCGTTCCGCGTTGGGGACCGGCATCGTAGTCACCGCCAAATCGGTGGTCTGCCATTTCATGCAGCGATAAATCTATCAGCATTGAGATATCTTCCTGCTGGATCATCTCTTCCATGGCTTTTCCGCCTGATCCCACCGTGTGGAAGATAACGACTTCGTTGTTCTTTTCTTCCAGGGTTCTGCGGATCTGCTGGGCACAGGCTTCGGTGGTTCCCAGAGTGGAGACAAACACCAGGGGCCTTTGATCGGCTGCGTCATCCGGTACTGCCGAGCGCAGCATACCCGCCAGGGCCAGGGCCCCGTTGCGCAGAATTTTCCGGGTGACTCGGTTCAGGCCCGCGAGGTCGCAAACCGAGTGCAGCATGAGAATATCCTTGGTTCCCACAAAGGCGCGTGTGTCGCGGGATGCCATGGTGGATATCATGACTTTGGGAAGGCCCACCGGAAAGCTGCGCATCACCCCGCTGCCAAGGGTGGTCCCCATGGATCCTCCCAGGCCAATGACCCCCTGGACCTGGTTTTGGCGGTATAATTCCTGGGCGCATTGAATGGCGCCGCTGGTCATGACTTCGAGGGCCTTGCCTTCATGACCCAAATTTTGGACGTCCTGCAGTGATTTTCCGCCGGCCCGGGCGACTTCTTCGCGGGTTACATCCACCGGGGTCGGGCATTGACCTTTAATACCGGCATCCATTATCTTTACGGTAATGCCCTCGGCCTTGAGGCATTCAACTATGAACATGGCTTCCTGGCCTTTGGTATCCATGGTCGCAACCATCAGCGCTGTTGGTGAATTCGCCAAAATTTCCCTCCTGAAGATTACCCAGATAGAATCGGAACATCAATTTTTCTCGCGGCCCGGATTAGTTTCTTGTCCGACGTGGCTATGGGATAACCACTTTTCATTGCCAGGTCGAGATATGAAGCGTCATAGCTCGAAAGGCTATTCGCCCTGGCAAAGGATAAAAGCGCTTTCATCGATTTTTCGGGGTGGTCAACTTCCACGACTATCGGAAGCTTTGTTAACAAGGTTATGAAACGTGCACTGTCGGCCTCGCTAAGACGCTTTTTACGTTCTGCTACAAGCAACACATTTACGACCTCTAAGGGCCAAATCGAAGGCACGAAAGCAGTGGCCTCGGAAAGCCTGTGCAAAATAGCATCGGCATATTTGTTTGTTTCATCTTTGAAACACCATGACATGACCACAGAATTATCGATCACAAAATGTTTGGTCATCTATCGTCTGCCTTCTTCAATCATCTCACGGATTGAAAGCCCGCCGAGGCTGTGCCTGTCCCGGAATTTGCACAGTTCGTCGACAACTGATTTGAAATCAAAATTTTTTTCAGGATCAGGGGCTTGCAATACCGCTACTGGAACCCCGTGCTTTGTGATGATAATACGTTCCCCTTTTTGTACGCGCTCTATTAACTTGGGCAGATGCGTCTTCGCATGGTAAGCACCGACAGTTTCCATAATTGACCTCCTTAGACTGGTTCAAGACTCGTCTAATATCCCATAAGCCAATTGTCAAGGAAACAGGTTTTGTATTTGATAGGGTTTATTAACCGGTCACAATCAGAGTTTGGTGTGCTTATATAGTATTATGAATGATTGTCTAATTTAGCACATTTTACCATATTATCCATAACAGTTGCGGCAATTTGCCCAAAGGCTTTATCGTTAATGTGATGTTCAACTTCCTGGATTTCGATTTGAGAATCTATAACTTGCCTGAATTTCTGGAGAAAGACCTGATTCATGTCCGGGTCGTACAAGGGACCGTTTTGTTTATCGGCACCGGACCAGCCCCTGGTGGGCACCAGTACCCTGATATGAGCAGGGTCCTTATTGAGCTTTTCTGCCAGTTGAGCTGCTAAAAAAGAAGTTTCTTCCTCATTCAAACGAATGGCAGAGCGAAAGTCGTAAAAAAAGATTTTGCGATCTTCGTATTGTTTCGGAATGCTGGTGCGGGTAAATTCCAGCACCGCACAGTCAAGTCCCCCGGGAACCACCAGCCTGGGAATTGATCTGCCCGGCACCGGTTCAAAACGCTGCGGGCCCGATTCCGCCGCAATAGCCATCCATTAAATCATCGGCCAGTTCGTGGGTGGCCAGATCCAGAATGCCGTGGAAATATCCTTCTGCGGCCAGCTCCTCCATCGCCATGCCGCCGATGCCGTTGGCATGGAAGGCAATGACTTCATACCCCAGTGATTCCAAGGCCTGGCGGGTGGCTTCGGCACCCGGAGTAATGAATCCGAAAAAGGGCAGGGCGATGCGTTTTTTTTGCCCTGACGGTTGCCAGTGGCTTTTAACCATGCCGCATATGCCCGCTGCGGCCTTGTCCAGTATTAAGCCGGATATACTGTTTACGCCCAATAAATCGGCGACACTGTGGATCATAACGATGTCTTTGGTGCCGACGACCCGGGACATGTCACGGGAAGCCACGGTGGATACCATGACTTTGGGAACCCCTAATGGCAGTTCATGCATGATGGTGGTGCAGATATGGGTTCCGGTGCCGCCTCCGGCGGATATGATGCCGCTGATTTTGCCATCCCCATGCAGTTTCTTGATTTGGTCTTTGGCCTCCTGCAGCATGGCATTGATGATATTATCCCGGCCGTCGGCGATAGCCGGGTTGCCGGCTTTGACGATTTCGAGCAAATCCAGATCCACCGGCACCGGGGAAGGCATACGGGTTCCCACATTGATGGTCAAGGTTCCGATTCCCCGTTGTTCAATCTGGTTTTTTAAGAAAATGTGCTCTTCGGATTTCGAGTCGAAGGTTCCAAGGACGGCAATCGCGGGTGGTTTTTCCATAATTTATCTTTCCGGCTATGCAAATATAACTATTGGTAGAGCTTCTATATATAAGTCCTATGAATTGGTTTCAGGTTTAAGGTCGTCAGTAATGTCCGCAGTTCTTCTGAAACCTGACACCTGAAACCTAATATTAATTTGCTTTATTCTACAATCCAAAATCCGAAATCCCGAATCCCAAATCCCCTAAATCGGTTTCAGGCCAAAAAACTTATCCTTCTGCCACATCAATGGCGGTGTGCCGGTGTCATGTTGATCGACCACCCGGCCGATGAACAGCCGGTACCCTTTGATATCCTGGCTGCTTTCCACATTCGCATTCCATCCAGGCGGCCGCACCTTCCGGTACCAGGGCATTGCCGGATTGTTCGCTTAAGGTTGGAATGGAAAATTTTTCAAATTTGTCTGCAGCCTCGCCTTTGATAACTGCCGATCTGCATGGCCAGCTTGCGCTGGTCTTCTCCGGCGATTACCAGGGTAAATTTTCCGGATTGATTGATCAATTGCTCTGTCAGATGGTCTTTGGCGACGCTGATCATAAGCAATGGTTCTTTTTCCGAGACAAACATGGCCGTGGCTGTCATGATGTCACGTCTTCCCCGTGGGCGGTGCTGACAAAAACCACGGTACAAGGAAGCCAGTAAAATACTTCGGGTGCTTTGTCATTATATTAATCCTTCCATCTTTATCATATTTGATATTAGAAAACACTGACACATTAATACAATAAATTAGCAATTGTAAACCGCAAATTAATTGACTTTTCCATGCGGCATTGTTTTACTGGCTCAGGTTCATCGGTTCAGGGTTTAGTACACAAATGCTATTCCAGAATCTTTCAGACAAACACTTTGAACACTGTTTGTGAGACTGTGTCCGAATTTCAACTTACTCATAAAGTCTCCGGTCTGTCATGCCGGACTTGAATCCAGGCATCCAGAAACGTAAGATTTAGAAAGAACACTGGATTCCGGATCCGTCATCCTGGATTAAGGCGATCGAGGACCGGTAATGACAAAACAGCAATATCAGCGAGCTCTGAGCATTGCGACAGCGCCTGTTGTGCGGGAGTAACGCTTTAACCCTGAACTCGAACCCAGAACCTTTGAACCTTCAGCTATGAAACCATGGTTTAAATACGAAAGAATACCCGGCGCCGCTGGCATCTTCCTACGAGAAAGCCAGCCGGATGGTTGTTGATGGCTATTACAGCCAGGTGGCCGATGAAATCATATCCCATATCCGGCAAGGTCACATGCTTGATCTTGGCACCGGACCCGGGTACTTGCCGATTGAAATTGTCAAACGCGCATCGGAAATCAACATTACCGGGGTGGACCTGAGTCGCAAATTAATTCATATGGCCCGGGCTAACGCTCAAAAAGCGGGGTACGCATCTCAACTAAGTTTCGAGGTTGGAGACTCGGCACGGTTGCGCTTTGATGACGCTGTCTTCGATATGGTGATCAGTACCGGAATGCTTCATTCTCTTAAAAAGCCGGTGAGTGTCCTGAAAGAGATCAACCGGGTTTTGAAGCCAGGCGCTGATGCCTGGATATATGACCCGGCTAATGTTATCCAGTATATCGATAGAAAAAAATGGAAGGCATCGCTCAACTTGCGTGAACGATTTTTCCTATGGATCTTCGGACTGCTGGGCCTGCACAAACCCATAGCCGTCTATCGCAAGAGCGATGTGGTTCCCATGATCGAAGCCGCCGGATTTGAAAATGTATCGAGATCCAAGAGGGGGCAAGGGAAATCAGGATTAAGTTGACGAAGTAGTGTGTTGCAAGGTGTTTAGTTTTTTGTATTTTGTGTTTAGAAGCGAGTCAGAATGACAGACCAAATAAACATATCCGGAAAAATACTCAGTGGTGCAAAACAGGGCGCCTTTTTCACTCAGCTGGATTGGGTTCGGGAACAGTGTCTGAACAAATTAGGATTTGCACCCTGGCCCGGGACGCTCAATCTGGAAATTGCGATGGATCACGTGGCTGTGATCGAAGAATTGAAGGCGACAAAGGGGCTTGAGTTGGTATCGCCGGATTCGAATTTTTGCAGCGGGCATGTCTTCCCGGTTTCGATCGAAGGACTCCCGGCAGCCATTGTCATTCCTGCCGAAGATGTCAGGGTGCACGCCAAGAATATTATCGAAATAATTTCGCCGGAAATGCTGAAAGAATCGCTGGGGGTTAAGGACGGTGATTGGGTTACTTTGGCAATCGATAGGCTTTCATCAAAAACAACTGCCAACATACCATAAACAACGGACATCCTTTGGAGAGCAGCTTGCCAATTGTAAATAAAAAATTAAAAGTTGAAGCCGTACTGTTTGATCTGGACGGCACCCTGATTGATTCAGCGCCGATCTACTATCAAATCATTGATATTGTATTTGAAAAACTCGGGGTGCCGCCCGTTTCCAGGAAAACTTTGCAGGAGGCCATGGATGATGGCGACTTCGATTGGGATTTTGTGCTTCCCGACTCCATGAAACCCCGCAAAGAAGAATTGATCGCAGAAGCCCGGGTAATCATCGATGACATTGCACCGCCAATTTTTCGCAAGCAGATTAAATTGATCCCGGGTGCGGCGGAGATCTGTAAAAAGATCGCAGCCCAGGGCATGAAAATCGGACTGGTCACCTCGACCCCTACGGATTATATATCTTTTAAGCTTGCTCCTTTACGAAAAGCCGGCATTGAAAAACTTCTTCAGGTCATCATCACGGCCGATGATGTCATCAACAAAAAACCCCATGCCGAACCCCTTCTCAAAGGCAGTAAAGAGCTGGGAGTGGCTGTTGATCACTGCGTCTATGTTGGTGATACCCGCGTGGATATCAGGGCAGGCAATGCCGCCGGTATGAAAACAGTGGGTGTGTTAACGGGGTTTGATGACTTCAAGGCCCTGGAGAGAGAAAACCCCGATGCCATCATCGACAGCATTCCTTATCTGGATGAAACCATCATTATTTAATTTGCCGATAACAAGTTTTGAAAAACATCAATTTATGAAGGTATGGTTTTACTTTTCACAAAACCGTTTTCAGTTTGTTGTTTTTCTGAATTTCAATATTTTTCTTGACTTTCATTCTTACGCGGTGTTAATTATGAGCATTATCTCATAAAGAATTTGGCTCTCGTTGCCTCTACTGTATCTGAATTGAAGCTGGACTGAATATTTAGGCCAGCTTTTTTATTCTGCCTAATTAATATCAGCAAATCAGTGAGCAACTCAAGATGAGCATGGTAATCTTAAAATTTCCAATATAAAAGCCTCCAAGGGATCCAAACTCCTTGGGGGCTATTTTATTGAAATCCTTTGAAGTACACGTTTCTTAGTTGTCATGCCTATATTTGAGAGTTTGCTATTTTCCTAAAAGAAATAGCAGTAAAAGGGAAAGGAGTTTAGTTATGTACAGGAAAATATCACTTCTTATTTTCTCATTATTGTTGATAATCAGTTTTTCAGCATCCGGTCATGCGGCCACGGTACCCGCTCCTGAAAGAGGGGGAGAGGGATTCAAAGCGGTAAGCCTGGAAGAATCAAAAAAACTTCACAAAGATGGTGCGACATTCATTGCATGCCACAGTCACACGACTGATTTCATGAAGGGTCATCCTTCCGGCACAATCCACATAACATGTTTGGTTCCGAAAGATCACAAACGCACCGATTTGGCATTGAGCGAGGTCAATTTTGACATAGCGCAGCTTCCACAAGACAAGAGTGCTCCCATTGTAACCTATTGCGCGTCAAACACATGATGGAAGTCCTATCACGCTGCCAGGTTGGCGGTTGCGAATGGCTACAAGAATGTCTACTGGATGAGAGATGGTATCAAGGGATGGAAAAAGGCAGGCTATACCACCGAAGGCAAGTCGGAACTTCTTAAGGACCTTATTGTTGTGAATAAGACCGATTTTGCCGCGCTAATCATCACCGAAGGGGATGCCAGAAAGCTTAAAAATAGCGCGTTTGTCGATTTCCGTGATAAAGCGAAATTTAAGAAAGGTCATGTCGATGGGGCCAGACACGTTGATTATAACGACATGTTCTCGAAACCCATGATGGAGGAGCTGAATAAGAGCAACAGCCTGATTATTATTCACGATGTTCCGGCAGAGGCGGGTGTTATTGCCGTGACTCTAAAGCTTATGGACTACCCAAATATATATATTCTCAAATAGAGCTTAGCTTAAAGTCCCTCTTTTGTCGGATAAAATATTAAGGCCGGCACCCATCTTCGTTTATGCTTCGCCGCGTCAAGCAGAATCCCCCCCTGGGTGTGAAGCAAGCCCAAGCGCCGGCCTTTCTTAAAAAGGCCTTTCACTCGAACCGCCCACAATGTTTCTGCCTGGCACAGGACTAATCGACCTTGCAAGATGGGGCAGAAATAATTTTGGAATTGAACCAAAACCCTCTCAAATTTGACGACCCTGTATTCCCAAATTTGACACCAAGTCCTAATTAGGATATTTCAGTCATCACCATCCTGGATTTATTTAATATAATATTATTCAAACTGCTTAACCTTGCAATGGGGGCACAAATATGGAATGCCCAATCTGCCAGTTTGAGAATCGTGATGAAGCGAAGTTTTGTGGTGGATGTGGTCACAAATTCGAAATCACCTGCTCGGAATGCGGGACCCATAACCGGGTTGAAAACAAATTTTGTGATGAATGTGGCTGCAATCTTCAGCCTGACCAAAAGATTTCAAATGAAATATCAAAGCAAGAAAATCTCCCTCCTTCTGCTGCTGAGAAATCATCTATAGATATAGCACCCACTATAGGTGAACGAAAGCACGTCACCGTCATTTTCTCCGATCTCACCGGTTATACGGCAATATCTGAAAAACTGGATCCGGAAGAAGTAAAAGAAATCACAAGTCGAATTTTTGGAGCAATATCAAATATCGTAGACAAATACGATGGATTCATCGAAAAATACGCCGGTGATGCGGTGATGGCCATATTCGGGGTACCAAAAGCCCATGAGGATGATCCGATCAGAGCTATAAAGGCTGCACGAGAAATCCACGATATGGTTGATGGCATAAGCCCGGAGGTCGAGAGTATGATTGGGCAGGTCATTTCAATGCACACGGGGATAAATACGGGTTTGGTGGTTACAGGCGAAATGATTCTGGAGAAAGGCGTGCATGGAGTAGGGGGAGATACACTCAATGTCGCATCCAGGCTGTGCAGCGCTGCCAAAGCCGGTGAGATTTTTGTGGGTCAGGAGGTCTTTCGCCAATCCTTCGGTCATTTTACTTTCGAAGGTCAAGGACCTATCCAGGTAAAAGGCAAGGCAGAGCCCCTGCTGGTCTATAAAGTTATGTCCAGCAGGGAGGAGCCTGCGTCACTTCACGGCTTTTCCGTGCTAAGAGCGCAGCTGATCGGCAGAAAGCCCGAGATGACGGAGTTGATGGACGCTGTTGCCCATTTGACGAAAGGCACAGGACGCATATTTTCTATTTTCGGTGAAGCTGGCACGGGAAAGAGCCGGCTGGTGGAAGAGCTCAAATCCAATATTGACGGGCAGGGGATCCAGTGGTTCGAATGCCATGCCTATCCCTACACTCAGAACATACCATATTTTCCCTTGATGGATCTTTTAAACCGTATTTTCGGTATAGAAGAGGAAGATCCCCAGGAGACCGTGCGGCAGAAGATTGAGTCGGGCATCGCCTCGCTGTTGCAGGAGGCGGATGGCATCATCCCTTATATAGGCAGCCTTTATGCCATCGACTACCCTGAAGCCACAGACGTGAGTCCCGAGTTCTGGAAGGCCAAACTTCAGGAGACCATGAAGACGGTACTCTCGGCACTTGCCCTTAGATCTCCCACCATCTTCCTGCTGGAAAACCTGCACTGGGCGGATCCGAGTTATGTAGAGTTGCTGCAACACACCCTGCTGGAGGTCAGGGAACCGGCCATTGTGCTGTGTGTTTACCGACCGACCTTTAGCCTTTTTACATCCCATCAGCTAAAAGGTATGGAAAAAATCTATAGGGAAATTGAGCTCCAACCCCTGTCCCCATCGGAAGCCCAGGACATGTTGACCTCTTTGCTAATGACCGAGTGCATTCCCCCGGAGGTGAGGCGTTTGGTACAGGAAAAAGCGGAGGGGAACCCATTTTACGTAGAGGAAATGGTCAATTCCCTGATCGAATCAGAAATTCTGCTCCGTGATGGGGGAAGCTGGCAGCTCACAGGACCCATCCTGGATTCTACGGTATCATCCACCATCCACGGTATCATCGGCGGACGGCTGGACAGATTGGAAAGGGAATCCAAGCAGGTGCTGCAGGAAGCTTCTGTTATCGGCAGGTCGTTTCTCTATGAGATCCTCCAAAAAATCAGCACCCTGCAACAAGGCATTGACGGATGTATGCGGTCCCTGGAGCAAATGGATTTCATCCGGGCCAAAGCCATTCATCCGGATTTGGAATATGTGTTCAAACATGCACTAACCCAGGAGGTCGCATATAATGGTCTTTTGATAAGCCATCGCAGGGAAATCCATGAGCGGATTGCCCTTGTCATGGAACAGCTTTTTTCCGACAGGCTACTCGAATGCTATGAAACCCTTGCCTATCATTTTTCGAAAGGCTCCTCTGTTTTCAAGGCCGTGGAGTATCTGGTCAAATCCGGCGAAAAAAGCCATAAGCGCTATTCTCTGGAAGAGGCCCATCAGTACTTCAAAGAGGCATACGAATTGCTTTCCGGCAAAGATGGCCGAACCAGGGAAAAGGACCAGCTTATCATTGACCTCCTGATCAAATGGGGCTACGTCCACAACTGCCGCGCGGACTACAAGGGGTTGGAGGAACTGCTGCTGGCCAATGAGGATCGGGCCAAGTCCACCGTTGACCGAGAGAAGTTGGGCATGTTTTATGCCTGGTTGGGCTGGGCCCTTCGGTCAAGAGAGAAGCTCCGGGACGGTTATGCTTATTTGATCAAGGCACTTCATTTGGGAGAGGAAAACGCGAGCCAAAAGGTCATAGGGTATGCAAGCGCCTGGCTCAGTTGGACATGTGCCGATAGGGGGCTTTTGGATGAGGCACTTAAGCACGGCCAACGAGCACGGGAGTTGATTGAGCCGTTGCAGTCGGATGGGGAATTTGTTCGATTCACCCTGGTGGGACTGGGAGTAACCCACTACTTCCGGGGGGACTGCGTCGAGGCCCTTGAGATTGGAGAGCAACTGTTGAAATTCGGCCAGCGTCGCTCAGACCTTCGATGCCTGACCATGGGACACACTTGTATTGGCTTCAGTCATTATGTGGCCGGGAGCCATAACCTTGCCATTCAAAGCTTACAAAATGCGATTCAAGTTTCGGCAGACACCCTTTTTACAAGCGGCGCGCGTCTACTGCTGGGCATGACCTACGTGGCCAACGAGCAGTTAAGCGAAGCAGAAGGGACCTTTAAAGAGATCATGCGGGGGAGCGAGGATTACGGTTTTGAATTTTTGGGAACTGCAGCCCAGCTTTTCTATGGTGTCATACAGGTTTTTCAGGGGAATCTGAACAAAGGCCTGGGCACGATTGAACACACAGCCAAGGTCTTTCTGGAAAGTGACAGCAGATACCGGTATGCAACTGCCAACTATACCTTAGGCAAAGTATATGCAAAATTAGTTGGGGGAGAAGGCGATAAGAGCCTGGCTCTACTTGCCAGGAATATTGGCTTTCTAATGAAAAATATCCCCCTGGCTGGCAGGAAGGCAGAGTCTTATTTTGTAAGAACCATTGAGGTTGCCAGAGAGATCGGCGCCAGAGGGACATGGGGTCTGGCGTGTCTGGATTTGGGCCTTTTATATAAATTGAAGAATAAACCCGAGAAGGCAAGAGAGTGTATTTCAGAGTCCATTGAGATCTTTCAGCAATGCAAGGCGGAGGGTTATCTAAAAAAGGCGAAGGATGCACTAGGTTCTTTGTGATCTAAATAAATAAGTAAAATTTGATTCAACCGTTAAATAAATCTTGGCTTCCTCTTTTGGCAAGATGCAATTTTGAAACCGCCTATAGTCTATTGTCCTACAAATAAGTTATAAAATATCGTCACTCCCGCGCAGGCGGGAGTCCAGTTTGAATCCGCCTGGATTCTCCTTCGACTTTGCTCAGGATGGTGAGCCTGTCGAACCACCGCCTGCGCGGGAATGACGAAAAGGTATCATGCTAAATTGAATAGAAAATTTTTGGACCATATTTCTGGGACACAAGACTAGTCAAGTTTTCCTATTCGTTCACTGATTCCGGTATATTCCTTCCTCAGCTTCGGCTTTTCAATTTTGCCCGTCGGACTCCTGGGGACCTCGCCAAAGATAATTTTGCGGGGGCGCTTGTAGCGCGGGAGCTCTTCGCAATATTGGGATACTTCTTCTTCGGTTAAGGTTTGACCGGGTTTTTCTTTTATGATGGCAGCGACGATTTCACCGAGGCGCTCGTCCGGCAATCCGATGACGCCGACATCCTGTACCTTGGGGTGTGCCATGACGTGGCTTTCTATTTCAACTGGGAAGATGTTTTCACCACCCGTGATGATGACGTCTTTGGCGCGGTCCACCAGCCAGATGAATCCGTCTTCATCCACCCGGGCGATATCTCCGGTCAGCAGCCAGCCATCCTTCAAGGTGGATTCGGTGGCCTCCGGATTTTTATAGTACTCCTTCATGACACCGGGGCCCCGGACCAGCAGTTCACCGGGTTCGCCCTGGGCCACCTGATTTAAATCAAAATCTACGACCTTGTACTCCCAATCAAAGCCGGGGACGCCGATGGCGCCGACTTTGTGGGTATTTTCCATCCCTAGATGAACGCATCCCGGTCCGGTGCATTCGGTCAGGCCGTAGTTGGTGTCATAATCATGGTGCGGGAATACCTTCTTCCAATTGTTGATCAGGCTGGGTGGAATCGGCTGAGCGCCCATATGGACCAGGCGCCATTGGTCCAGCTTGTAGTCATCCAGATTGACATCATTATTTTCGATGGCAATCAGGATATCGTGGGCCCAGGGCACCAGCAGCCAGACGATGGTGATATTTTCCTTTGAAACCGCTTCGAGGATTACCTGCGGTGCGATCCCCTTTAGGATAACCCCCCGGGCACCCACAATGAAATTGCCGAACCAGTGCATTTTGGCACCGGTGTGGTAAAGCGGGGGGATGCACAAAAAGTTGTCCTCGTGGGTCTGGTTGTGATGGCGGTTTTCGACGTAGCAGGCATGTTCCAGGTTGCGATGGGACAAAAGCACTGCTTTGGGTTGACCGGTTGTTCCGGAGGTGAAATACAGGGCGGCACTGTCGTTCAGTTCGGATACAACATCAATAGGCTCGTCCGAGGCTGCGGCTATAAACTCGGTGTACTGTTGGGCATACTCGGGCCGTAATTCTTCGGGGCCTACATATATGTAGTCGGCGACGGTTTTGTCCAGGGTCTTTTTAATGGGGTTGACCCGATCAATGAACTCTTCTCCGAAAATAAAGGCTTTGGCCTCGGCTATCTCCGAACAGTATTGGATATCATCGGCTGAAAATCTGAAATTTAGCGGAACCACCCAGGCGCCCGTACGCAGAACTCCAAAATAGGCCGGCAGCCATTCGATGCTGTTCATCATCAAATGAACAACGGTGTCGTCTTTTTTGATACCCTTGGCCAGCAGGGCATTGGCTACCCGGTTGGCTTCGGCATCAAATGCTTCCCAGGTGATTTCCTTGCGGCTGTTTTTAGCAGGATCTCTTTCAACCAGCGCAATCTCATCGCCATACATGCGCGCATTGCGGGCCAGTATTTCAGTAATCAGCATTATCTCCTCCTTCTCCTTGTCATCCCCGCGAAGCAGAGTGTGTAATAATTCAAAAAAGTACTTTATTTCTGCCCGTCATGCCGGACTTGATCCGGCATCCAACAGCGTAAGGCCTTGATAAAGCATTGGATTCCGGGTCAGGCCCGGAATGACGATACAGCAGCAAATGCCTTTTTGTCAATTGCTACACAGTCTCGCAGGCGGGAATCCTGGAATCGTTTGGTTGCTGAACTGGATCCCCGCCTGGGCGGGCATGAGAAGAAAAGCTCCCCGACTGCTCAGTTATTTCTAATTTTGGATCGAAGGAAACAACAACGCTGCTGTTTTCCGATTTAGTAACCAATCCGTGTCGGCGGATTAACCCATAACTTTTTAATCTAACTTCTGGAACGCCTCTTTGCGCCCGGTGTATTTCTCCCTCATCTGGGGTTTCATGAGCTTGCCGGTCGGGTTTCTCATGACCGAATCAAACAGCACCTTGCGGGGTACCTTGTAGGTCGCCATCTTGGTTTTGGCGTACTCAATCAATTCTTCTTCTGTCATGGATTCCCCTTCTTTTAACTGAACGATGGCCATGACAATTTCCACCAGACGCTCGTCCGGGTGGCCGATGCAGGCCACATCGTCGATCTTGGGGTGATCCATCAAGGCATCTTCAATTTCGACCGGAAAGATATTTTCCCCGCCGCTGGTGACCATATCCTTGGCCCGGTCGACGATATATATATATCCTTCGTCGTCGGCCTTCACCAGGTCGCCGGTATACAGCCATCCGTCCCTCAGGGTCTTTTCCGTCATTTCCGGATTTTGAAAGTAGCCCTTCATCATGCGGCTGGTTTTCAGCAGCAGCTCACCGACTTCTCCGGCCGGTAATTCCTTGCCCTCGAAATCAACGATTTTGGCATCCATACCAAAGGTCGGTTTGCCGATGGAGCCCGGTTTTTCCAGCACTTCTTCCGGATAAAGATTGAAAAGGCCGCCCCCGCCGCCTTCGGTAATACCGTATATGTTCGAGCAGCCGCAGGGCAGGGTATCCACCAGCCGTTTCATGACATCGAAGGGCACCGGTTGGGCGCCGATCTCCATGTAGCGCCAGCTCGAAAGGTCATAATCGGCCAGATTAAGATCACCATTGTCAATGGCGTTTAGGATGGCAACTGCAATCGGTACCACAAAGAGAACATCCGTGCCCTTTTCTTCGGCTATGGCTTCTATGATCCATTTGGGATTGGTCAACTCCCTGATAATGGTGCCGACGGCACCGGTGGCATAGAAGGGGGCCCATAAAAACATGGTGCCGCTGTGATATAGGGGCAGAAAAAAGACGTAGTTGTCATTTTTCTCCACGAAATAGCTCATGCCGTTGCCGATAGCCGTATTGTTGAGAGAGTAGTGGGTATGCAATACAGGTTTCGGGTCGCCGGTGGTTCCGGAGGTGAACATCATGGCCAGATCGTGCTGATCATCGACATCGACAATGGCTTCTGAAATATCACCGTCGGCAACAATGGTCTGATAATCGATCATGTCATCGGGTACTTCCGCTCCCAGGCAGATATAGGATTCAACCGTTTTCAAATCCTTCTGGATCGGCTGGACCACCGGGAGAAATTCTGATCCCAGGAGAAAAGCTTTGGGGCTGCTTATTTTGGCTGCATACAGGATATCCTGGCCCACAAAGCGGAAATTAAGGGGTACGATCACCGCACCGAGCTTGATAATGGCGTAATAGGTGATGATCCATTCCAGGGAATTATTCTGCAAATGCATGACAAAGTCGCCGTCCTTAATTCCCAGTTCTTTTGACAGGTAATTGGCGACCTTGTTGATTTCATCATTAAACTGGCGCCAGGTCAGTGTTCTTCTCTCGTTTTTGGAGGGTGTTCTCTCGATCAAACAGACCTTATCGGATAAATGGCGGGAATGTATGACGGCATAGTTGGCATAATTCATTTTTTCTCTCCTTATTTGCGGAACTTTTCCCTGAGTTTGCGGTGCAGGATTTTGCCGGTGGGTGTGCGCGGCATCTCATCCTCGTTGATAAAAAGGATTTCTTTGGGGCTTTTGTATCCTGCCATCTGTTCTTTACAGCAATTTTTTATGATTTCCTCATTGATCGTTGAATCATCGGCACCCTGCTTTTTGATGACAACCGCAGCGACTTTTTCGCCCCACTTTTCATCCGGCAGCCCGATTACGGCGCAGTCAAAAACATCCTGATGACTGCCGATGACTTCTTCTACTTCGCTGGGGTAGACATGCTCTCCGCCGGTGATGATCATGTTGTCTTTACGGTCAACAATCTGGTAGAAGCCGTCTTCATCCCGCATCGCCATATCGCCGGCTGAAAACCATCCGTCGCGAAAAGCGGCTGCCGTTTTATCCGGCAGTTTGTAGTACTCGTCCAGGAGCATGGGGCCGCGCGAGTATAATTCGCCGACTTCACCGACACCGACTTCTTTACCGTCTTCATCCAGTAGCTTGACAAATTCCGTCCCCAGCGTTTCAAAGCCGATGGAGCCCAGCTTTTTCATCTGATATTCGGGTTTGAGCACGGTGACAATGCCGGCTTCGGTGGACCCGTATCCCTCATAAAGTTCAACACCGGGGAAAAACTCCATAATTGCCAGTTTCATGCTTTTGCGCACGGGTGCCGATGAACACAGCAATTTCCGGACGGAGCTCACGTCCCGGTTTTTAGCATCATCGGAGGCGTTCAGGATCAGGTTGTAGTGGGTGGGAATCAATGAGATAAACGTTATTTTTTCCCTTTCCACAATTTCCAATATTTCTTCCGGCCGGAATGACCGGGCCGGATGAATGTAGACCGATCCGCCGACATAAAGAAAGGTAAAGGTGAAAAAGGTGGAGTTGATGTGACAAAGGGGCATGACATTCATACAATAGTCGTGCTCGTTAAAGCCGAAATCGACCGCATTGATCAGAAAAAAGGCAATGTGCGATTCATGGGAGCGCACCACCCCTTTGGGTTTTCCGGTGGTGCCGGAGGTGTAGATCAAGACCCAGGTGTCCTCCGGGGCCACTTCCATATCGGGCTCGCTGGCTGAAGCGTTTTCGATAAACCCGTCGTACGATCGATAACCCTCCACGGCCTGGCCGACGGCAATATAATTGTCCGGTGCGATATTTTTAAGTTTGGCTTTGATCGGGTCCACCGTAGAAGTGAATTCATCATGGACGATAAACGCTTTGGCATCCGAATTATCTGCGATGTATTCTACTTCAGCACTGACCAGGCGGAAATTAATCGGTACGATGATAATCCCGGTTTTGGCCGTTGCCAGAAAAACTTCCACGATTTCAATACTGTTTTCCAACAGCACCGCGACCTTGTCTCCTTTGGACAATCCCAAAGAAAGCAGGCTGTGCGCCAGCTGATTCACCCGTTTGTTCACTTGCGGGTAAGTGAAGCTGCGCTGGCTGTCCTTTAGCATCACGGTGTTGGGAAATTTTTTGGCGTTGACCTTAAGGTTTTGCCCGAGATTCATCCATCCGGCCATCGGAATCCTCCATAGTGTTCAGGAATTAAATACAATTGAATTTTTTATTCACCGCAAAGGCGCAGAGATCGCAAAGGTGATTTTTTTTCATTCGCCGCTGAGAGGGCGGCGAATGAAAGCCCTAACCACTTCGTGGTGTGATATGTATTACACTCAAATAAATGAAAATGTAAATGATCAACCAAATGCTATTTTGCCCGCAGGGCTGTTGTCTTTCACTTTCTGGCCTCTCAGCAGAAAGTGAAAAAAATAATAACTCTGCGTCCTTTGCGTCTTGAGCGAAGCGGGCGGTGAAGCTTTAAAAGCAACAATAAAGTGATATCTAACAACAAAAAAGCTCTAAAGCGCAATTCGTGCGTCAACTGCAAACACCTGATCTTCAAAAGCCATCAGCGGATTTAAATCCATTTCCTGGATGGCCGGAAGATCGGTGAGCAGCTGTGACAGGCGCTGGATGATCTCTATTAATTTTGCCTGGTCAACTCCCTTTTGCCCCCGTACGCCTTCCAGCAGTGCTGAGCCTTTGATAGATGCGAGCATTTCTTTGGCTTCGCCTGAGCTTACCGGTGTCAGGTTGAACACAACATCTTTCATAATTTCGACATAGATTCCGCCAAGGCCGAACATTACCGCATGACCGAGACCCTCTTCAGCCTTGGCCCCCATGATCAGCTCCAACCCGCCGGGCAGGAATTTCTGGATGAAAAAGCGCAGATCGCCGGTTGAAAAACTTTTTTGCATTTTTTCAACCGCCGCTTTTACAGCAGCGCCGTCCGCCAGGTCGACGGCCACCCCGCCCATGTCGCTTTTGTGCACAATGGATTCGGAATCCGCTTTGATGACCACCGGATATCCGATATCCGCAGCTGCTTTTTCAGCCTCATCGGCGTTGGTCGCCATGCGCCAGTCCGCTACCGGAATTTTGTAAGCCTCCAGTATGCTGTAAACTTCTTCGGCCGACAGGCTGGATTTTCCGGCGGTTTTGGCGGTTTCCATAATTTTGGCTCCAGCTGCCTTGTCAACATCATTAAAGGCCTGGACCTCACCGACTTCCCGGTTACGGATTTCGTTGTACCGGACCATGGCGGTCAGCGCCCGGGCAGCTTCACCCGGCAGGGCGAAGCACGGTACACCGCCGTCCTGCAGGATCTTGACCACTTCCGTCCATTGGCGCCTGTCGGTCATCAGGTTGCAGACGATGGGCTTGATTTGCTGATTGCTGACCTCAACAATTTCGCGGGCAATGCTTTCATTGTCGACGAAAAACGGCGTGACAAAGTTGACATAGACGCTGTCGAAATTGTCATCTGCCATCATGGCATCCAGGCAGGCGCGATAATGGGCAGCGGGGCCCGTGGCCAAAACATCGATCGGGTTATTGACCGATGCCTCGGGAAACAGGGTCTCCGTCAGCACTTCCCTGGTTTTATCCGAAAGGGGCGGCAGGGTCAGGCCGGCTCCGACCATCACATCGGTGGCAATCACCGCGGGCCCACCGGTATTGGTAATGATGCCCACGCGATTACCCTTCGGGATCGGTTGGGACGAAAGGCCACTGCTGCCTGAATCAACTCCCCTTCGTCTCTGAAGGACAGGATTCCGGCTCTTTTGAAAATCAAATCGGTGGCGATGTCTTCTTTGGCCAAACCGCCGGTGTGGGATGCGGCCGCTTTGGCGCCTTCCATGGTGCGGCCGGCCTTCATTGCCAGAATTGGTTTTTTGGCAGCCACCTCTTTGGCAACTTCCTGGAAAGTGGTCGGCATCTCTAAGACCTTCGACATAAGTGACGATGACCCGTGTGCCGTCATCATCTCCCAAATAGCGTATAATTTCGGGAATGGTCACATCACAGGCATTGCCGTTGGAAGCATAAATACGGGTGCCGACACCCATCTGGGAAAATGCCTGATGGATCACTTCGGCCACCCCGCCGCTGAGAGCAACAATGGAGATAAAGCCCGGATCCGGCATGGTGAAGGTGAAATTGGTGTAAGAACGGACGTCCAGGTCGGTGTTGATGATTCCCTGGCAGTTGGGGCCCATGACACGAATGCCGTATTTTTTGGCCGTAGCCAAAAATTCCTTTTCAAGGGCATCACCTTCAGGGCCGATTTCGGAAAAGCCGCCGGAGTTGATAATGACATTCTTCACTCCTTTTTTTCCGCAGTCGTCCATAGCCTGGGGCACGAATTTAGCCGGGATCACCATATGAACGACATCGATGCTGTCCGGGCAATCCATGATCGACTTGTAGGCTTTAATGCCCCGGATTTCATCGGCCTTGGGGTTGATCGGATATATTTCCCCTTTAAACCCGAAGTCGATCAGATTTTTGATCACCCGGTTGCCGATGGACAATTCTTTGGAGGACGCACCGATAACGGCTGCTGACTTTGGGCGAAATAAAGATTCTAACATTGTACTCTCCCTTATTTTTTATGACATGAAAAACACTTGTTTAATGAGTAATTTCTTTTACCCTCATTACAAATGCCTAAAATGCCTAAATTGCCTAAATTGCCTAAAATTAGGATGCCAATCAGTTTGTATGATGGAGCACTTCCTCGTTTATGGGAGCAATGTGCTCTCCACTGCTCAGCACCTTCACCTCCTGACACCTGACACCTGACACCTAATAACCTGTTAAGCTTCATCCAGCTGTTCTATGAAAGCTTCAACATTTGTTTTGGTCTGCTCATCGGACAGCATTCGCATATCATTGAGATCGCCATTGATGGTCAGGCTGGGAATGCCGGTTATTTCCGCCAGACGTTGGGGCATGCCATAGCGGCAGTTGGTGTTATTGGGACAGGTTTTGGCATCATGGTAAATGACGCCGTCGACTTTGAAAAAATCCAGCATTTCCTTGATGTATTTTTCCTTGGCGTCATCGGAACGCACGATGAACAGCTCGGTATAGGCGCGGGCCATGCTGTTGAAAGGATCTTCGGGATCCAGGGCGGAGAAGATCCAGCTATTGCAGTAGGTCGAGGCCAGAACGTTGGCGTCCAGGCCGGAAAACATCTTCGCGTGGGCGCTCGAGCCGGCCCCAGACCGGCATGCCGTCCCAGTAAATGCGGTACTTTCTTCTTCTCGAGCACCCTCGCCGTTTTTTATGCGTTCCTTCAGCTCGGCCAGCAGTTCTTTATAGACATCCAGCGCCTTCTGGGTTCCGCTGCCCGACCACGGCCGGTCCCATCAGGGTGGTGCCGTCAAAAAAGGTGAGGGGAGAAGGCTTGGCGGCAGCGCATATCCAGGATTTTCTTCCAGATTTCAGAGCATTCCCGGGATAAGCGTGACCACTTGCTTTAAATTCATCCATGTCAAACTTTTTACCGGATGATCTTTTCAAGTGGCGGTATCAGGGCTTCCATCTGTTTGGCGATCGAGCCGATGTGGGCCTCGGTCACTTCGCCGACATTGCGATGGGTATTGACGCCGAGCACCGGAGCATCGAATTTTTTGCCATACCATTCAAACCAGTCCTGGACGTCCCGGCACTGGTTGGTGTTGTAAACCAGAACATCCGGTTTAGGGATGCTTTCGATGTTATAGACTTTTTTAAGGGGGGTAACTCCCTCGACAAATGCGCCGATATCGGCGGTTAGATAGGAACAAATATCCGGTGAATATCCCAATGCATTGGCTTCCGGAATAAAGTCGGTGGCCATGCGGGTGGCGCCCAGCATGGCGGAGTGGGTTTCCGGAAAGTAAACCAAAAACCCCATGGCTCGAGTATTTCAGCCGGGCCGACGCTGGTGCACCAGGCAATCTTGGGCTCGCCGTTTTTTGAGGCCGCATCAAGTTCGAGATAATAATCCGCCATAAATTTGCCGATATCTAGCGGCGGCGGCGATTTTTTTTATAACGACTTTTTTTTCTTCTGACATGAATGTTCCCTCCAATCATTCTGTTCTCTTGCTATGATTAAGATATGTAACTGGCTATCCGGATTAATTGAGATTCGAAGGCAATCAACTGAAGCGAAAGTTAATACAAAAACAGAATGGCAAATTGCTCTGATTTGTTCACTTCGACTGCCTTAAATTGTTGTATCGCTGTAGTATCTCTACTACTTTGTCATCTGATTCATAGCATATAAGTGCTGCGCCGATGGCGCCGGTTAACTGCGGGTGTTCGGGTACCAGTACCCGGCGACCAACCATCTCTTCGGCCATTTTGACCAGATAGGGGTTGTGAGCCACGACACCCCCGGTCATCACCACGTTTTCACTCATCGAATCCATTTCAGTAACCCTTCTGATGACCGAGAAAAATACGCCCTTGACGATGTCTTCGATTTTTTTACCGTTGCTGATATTCTCCAGTACCTCGGTGGCCGAAAAAACAGTACAAAAACTTCCCAGTTTCACCATGTCTTCTGGATTGTGCCGCCAGTCCGTCCATTTCTTCAAGCGGTATATCCAGGCGGGCTGACATTTCTTCAAGAAACGCACCGGTTCCGGCGGCGCATTTTCGGTTCATTTTAAAACTGATGCGCCGTCCTTTATCGTCCAGCTTGATAACTTTGTTGTCCTGCCCGCCGATGTCGATAATCGTAATCGACTTTGGAAAATACAGGAAACAACCGCTGCCGTGGCAGCCGATTTCGGTTTTGGTGTCGTTGGCAAAAGCGTACGTTTTTACGGCCGTATCCGGTTGATACGGCGTTGACCATATCCTTCTGATCAACACCGGCCATTTTCAGAGAGTCTTCCAGGCATTCCTGGGCCGTGGCTGTAAAATCAGTTCCGGATTTTTTTATGGCGTAACCTATCAGATGCTTTCGGCATCCAAAACGGCTACTTTTGTCCGTGATGATCCGACGTCGGCACCGACATATATAGTTTTTTTGCTCATATCTTCTAAGATTTCTTACAATAATTGCTTTGGGTCTATGATACTCAATACAAAAAATTTGCAACAAATATGTTAGAATACATGCGACAGGCTTATCTAATCTCTTTCGATTCTAGCCCCTTTACCAGCGCCCAAAGGGTGCGGTTATACGGGGTGTCGATACCTGCCTGCTGCCCGTACTCTACAAATTTTCCGTTCATGAAGTCAATCTCGGTTCGCCGATTGGCTTCGATATCCATGAGCATGGATGGTTTATGATCTCCCGCGCTGCGCATATATTCCATTGCGTAAGGATAATAGTCCCATCCCAGATTTATCTCATTGGCCCTGGCCACCTTCAGACATTCCTTAACCAGGGCATCAACGATCTGATAAACGATAGGGTCATTCATCGCCCGGGACATGGTCAGGCCTGTGGCCGCGCATACCGGATTCATCGAGGCATTCATGACCGTCTTGCGCCAGACCATTGAGACGATCTGGTCGGTGTGATCGGTTTTCAGGCCGCATTTAGTGAGTGTTTCTGCAATTGCGATCGCTTCATCGCGGGATGCGGGATCCAGTTCCTGGATAAAATGGGGGGGATGATGAAAGGGCATATTGACATGGCCCGGACCAATAAGCCCGCAGCCATAATTTACAACAGCCCGCATCACCGGTGCCTTGCCAAGTACCTTGGCGAGTTCCAGTTCGGTGTCGATGCCGTTTTGCCAGCTGACAATATACATTCCTTCACGATAAAAGCCTTCGATGGCGGATGCTATCAGGGGCAATGCGTTGGCCTTAACGGTAATAAAGATGACATCCGGATTATGATCGGCAAGCTCATCCATATTGGTGCAGGTCCTGGTAACTTTTTCCTGGAGGTTTTCGGCGCCTTCAATAATGATTCCGGGATCCAGGGCCGGCTGCAATAAATCGGTGATCACATCGCAAAGGATGACTTCATGGCCACCCTGGGCCAGAAATGCCGCCACGATGCAACCAACCGGTCCGGCTCCGACGACTGCAAAAGACTGGGGACGAAATCCTGATTTGGTATTCATATTGACCTCCCCCATTGGAATGATGGAATCCGCACCGAGGCGGAATAGATGTCGATTTGCTTGATATCCGTTATATGTATAGAACTATGCTGATTCGGCGGCTGAATATCCCAGGTCAAAGGCCTTGAGATTGGAATCCAAAAACGCTTTTTTGGTTTTGGTATTCATGGCCTCTTTTACCTGGTCAACCGTCAGCGGCAGGATGCCTGTCTGGATCAAGGCCCCCAGCAGAACCATATTCACCGACAGAACATTGCCAGCCTCTTTTGCCAACGCCGCCGCATTAAAGGCAATCAGTTTGGATGTTTTTTTGCGAATCAGTTCCTGCAATTCTTTTAAATCCGGATACACACCCTGGCCGATGTTGACCGTGAAAGGCATCAGCGGCGCAAGGTTGGTGATTACAACGGTATTGGCGTTACATTTACCAAGAGCTCTCAGGGTTTCGGCTGGCTCAAAGCCTACCAGTAGATCCGCTTCACCGTCGGAGATAATCGTGCTGCTGGCGTCGCCGAATACCAGGGATGATTCCACAACGCCGCCCCGTTGGGCCATACCGTGAATTTCGCTCATGTGCAGCGGTATGTCGCACAGCAGCGCAGCTTCTCCCAGCACACTGGATGCAAGCAAATTTCCCTGTCCTCCTACAGCCACAATGACTAATCGTTTGGTTTCCATAAATCTCATCCTATAAAATATATTTATTAAAGGTTTAAAATCCCTACAAAGAATAAATTAAATTGCCTAAAGTTAATTGCGTTAAATTAGGTTGATTCAGTTCATTTAGTCCTTATTCAGTAGCACTGATCTCTGCAACCCATCTTCTATAAATCCGAAACCCCAACTCGCAAATCCGCAATCGGAATTCCCGCTACGCTTTTGCCTTAACCGGCAAAATGGCATTTTCGGGACAAATCTGGGCACACACTGCGCAACCCGTGCACAGGTTGGCATCAATTTTTACCCGGTCGTTCCAGATATAAAAGGCCGGGCAGGCCAAAGAACTAATGCAAGTTTTATGATTCTTGCACTTATCGGTTATGTTAAACGGTTTGTGCTTGGGAAGCTTAAGGGCATTGGCATACAGGGCGCATATCTCGGCAATATGTGGC
>CAVXZZ010000036.1:0-56571 GCA_963766255.1 uncultured delta proteobacterium | reverse complement strand
TAGCCGCAATCCACAATCCACCATAATTTTAGATTTCGTTGGGCAACCCTAAATTGGCGAAGTATCTTTCGAGATTCTACGTAGATAGTTTTTAATTGGAAACGATAATAGGTTTAACGTGGATAGGATTGGGTTTTGTTATCTGAGTATTTGAATATCAGATTCAGAATCATGGCACCCTTAGTGGGTGTTTGGGTAGACCGGGAGATAAAATTTTTGAAGAATGAAATTACACTTTTATGCTAAATGATTTATATCCTTTAATCCCCATAGGTTGTGTCCACCTTAGGTATTCTCCAATGTTGAGTTTATTTTTCTTACCTTTATTATAATTCTCCGAAGGATTAATTAAATCCAGATGTCGAAACTGTAATTTCGATTCCTCTTCACCGGTCCCATATATGCATGCATATGCGTTTATTTGTTGCGGTTTTGTTAAAATTTTTGACTGGCCGCTCAGCCGGGAAAGTTCTATTGATATCCGGTTCATTACAGCTTCTGCTGCCTTGCATGATGTATTATGCATTAAAATGGCATAATTATTTTTAGTTTTTAAGATAGAGTCTTTTTCACTCCTAAAATTGTTACCTACAATATCATCAACTTTTGTCCTTTCACCTCCCAATCCAGAAAAATATAGCTTAACGGCAGCAAAGGGAATTTGCTGTTTCTGGAATTTATAATACGCATTCCTTGAAGTAATTAAAAACTTTTCAGTATCAATTGAAATTTCCATTAGAATAATTGTCCTTCAGATAGCTACTCCCTAACGACAGCAAAAACAGTACCAAATCCTATTTTGATAAAAAGTTTGTGTATTGGTTTTTCAATAAGCTGGAACCATTACATAATTTGATAACTGCATATAGGTGCTCTACCCCAAAAAGTATTTAAATATATTAAGACCTATGAAATTGTTTTCACAATTATTGCTAAGTTTTTGCACAATTTAAATCTATAGCGGTTCCAGTCTTAATGCGGTAAGCATCTATAATACAAACTAATATATCCGAATTATTCAGTTGGCATATTTACTGCATTTATAATGTACTACAAAGTTTTTGGAAAAGAGTTCCAGAGTTATATGCAATCAGCAGATTTTAAACGAGGAGAATTTTGTCACACAATCCTAACACTACTAAAAGGAACCATGCGATAGCCAACTGCTACCAAAGGTTAGTAAAAACATCTGGCGATTGATGTGAAAAATTTCCTACTTCTGGATTGTTCGTGAAACGACAATTTGGATTCTAATCTAAAAACTCTGGAACTCTCATTTCCAATACTTTTACTTATGATGAGGATGCTTCAATTTTAGTTTTTTTGAGGTCAAGGCATGGCAAATTCAGCTATGATAAAAATTGGTGCTAATACTATTAAAGCATCCAAACATGAATTGAAGTTTCTCAAAGCTATTCTAGATAAGCTTGAGTTGCCTTACATCCTTGATGGCATCAGTTTTCACAATACACTGATAGATCTAAATCGAATGAAAGCAATTCATAATACTAACGTATGGAAAGTAGAGGCGGATGGCAGCTTAAGCTTAAAAAATCGATTTGGCCATTGCGGGCGATTTGATTACCGATATCTTCGTATGCCGCCCTTGATTGAATTTCAATTTGTTGATTTTAATTTTTTGACAAATGAGGAATATGATTATTTAGGATATATAATTTACGAGGCTGATACCATTCCTGTGGTTTCAGAACAATTAATTTAAACAACAATTAGGGGGAAAAATAGTGTGGCTAACTTTCTCCGATAGGCTTCGAATCTTTATCAATATATTAGTTAAGAAAATGTATCAATTTGCACGACAATGGGTTAATCGATTTCGGGTTTCAGCATAATAATTTTCAATTTGAGGATGATTGTACACAGAAGTAAACAGGGTCGAACTATTAATAATGGAAGTATTTTCACAAAGCAAAGGGATTAGATTAAAATCTTTTCTTGCTTCAAAGGAGGTCGGGTCATGAAAAACATTATTTTTTTACTTATCATAGCTGCTTTTTTAGCTGGCTGCACCGCTGAATTCTACAAGCACGATACCATTTACAAGACGAATGATCACATGACTTTTAGTTGGTGGGGTTACAAGGCTCCTACTCAAGAAGATTTGAAAGCATCTGAATCAGAAGGATGGTGGGGTGCTGAAATTCCTTACGTCCCTGCAGAGTAAATTCCCGGTAAGTTAACAGAATATGGCATCAAAATAAGTCTAAATTGAACCTATTGGTCACTATATTGTAAGAATTATGAGACTTGGTAATATCGATGCAAAAAGTGGAATATAGATGTTTTCAGTGCATGATAGTTGAATCTGTATTGATCTCAGATTTTGAAAGGTCATTTGAATATATGGCCTGTGGCAAATGCGGTGGAGAATCCAAAAGGATCGGCATTGCATCAATTATTCCAGCACATAAAGTTGATTTTGCCGAAATAAGACTAAAAAGGATGGTAAAAATTCAGCGTTGAGATGACTAAAAATGTAAAAATTCTTATCGTAACTCAGAGTGTTTGTTACCGTTTTTTTTAAATTGAACCAGTTGTTTCTTCAGCTCAGACTGATATTTTAGACTTACACAAAAATAGAATATGGACTGTCTATTTCATTCGTACTGTTATCATGTTTTGAATTATTGTTTTCGGCTGGCACTGCAGCCAAAGTATCTTTTTCCAATTCGAGCTTCAAATCTTCAATTTCCTCTAAAAGGCGGATGTTTTCGTTTAACAATTTTTCATTTTGAATCTGGAGATTTTTAAAAGTTATTTCATCCTCGGCCATTTGAGTCTGAGCAATTTTCAGTTCAGCTTCAAGTCCCATATAGCTATTTTGAAAGGGTAGGCTGCAATCTCGACATTCAACCTCTTGTCAAGGGTAGTTTGGGGAAACCTGAACTGCCCTTTTGTCGTTATACCCATTCATTCCAGTGGTTTCTCCCGCATTTTTGAGTGTTTCTATTTCTTGACAAAGTCTCTCAGAATGGTAAGGGTAAAAGTTATCGTTACCTCATACCAGAGAGGCGAGTAATAAAGTGACTCACAGGGGCTTTATTTGATCGTGAACTCCTAACTTTGTAGGAGGTAGCAATGATGAATATTAAAGGTCCTGACGATAGTTTTGAGGAAAGTGGCCAGCATCTTCCTGAAAATAGAAAGGCCAAACGGTTGAAGCACAAAGGAGCCATCATGCTCTGCGATGAATCCTCAGAATACTATACCTATGCATTGAGTGATGTGAATGCCATTATCTCAGCTTGATGTCAAGTTGCGATGAGAATACATGCATTTTGGCAATTTTACAGATATAAAACGAGTATCACAAGATTTTTCAGATTGTGGATTACACAATGACAAATATTCAAAATATTCGTTTCGCAAAAATTGTGTAAATCCTGCCCGCATCGAATCTTTAATGACATTCGAAAAATTTGGGGAAAGCGATTGGAAGGTGTAATTCTTCAGAAGAGCCAATTCTATATGAGTCAGGATTGACTGTTTAGATGCTTCTAAAAACTTCGTGACTTTTCTCCTTTTTCATTTGATATAAAGCGTTATCAGCCATTTTGAGCATTATATTAGCGCTTGGTATGTCCATAGTTTCTGTGGAAACCACTCCAAAGCTAATAGAAAATTGAATTATTTTTTTCCCATTATCCAAGGGTCGACGATCCAGGTGGGTCTGTAGGCGATTCATCATTGTTATCGCCTTATTGGTGTCAGTTTCTGGAAGAATGAGAACAAATTCATCTCCGGCATAGCGAGCAACGATATCAGTTTCCCTGCTCATTTCAAGGAATAGTGCTGCAAGGTATTTGAGCAACTCATCGCCTGTATCATGTCCGTAAGTGTCATTTACATATTTAAACCTGTCCACATCAACAAATACTAATGACAAAGGGATTCTGTATCGTTTGGAACGGGCAATTTCACGATTGAGGATAGCCTCCATTACTCTTCGGTTAAGCAGGCCGGTCAAAGAATCATGATAGGCCATTATTTTGAGCTTTTCGTGAGCAGTCACATTTGACATACACAATGATACTTTAGTTGCCAATTGTGCAAGCAAACTTGTATCGATGCCTGGCTGGAATCGTTCCTTTGAATAATCGGCCTGATTCAGGCTTCCAATAATCTCACCATCCGATGAAATTGGTGCTACGGCCATTGATTTTATAGAATTATTGCCGTCAATCGGGAAAAGCTTTTGATAATAATCCAAATTTTCATTTATCAAAATCGGTTGCGATTGCTTTCCGATAAGATTGGTAAACGTTTTGCGGTCTACTAAACACATCCGAGTACTAAAAACCTTCGAATCAGCAAGTGATTGGACTAATTTGGTGACATCGCTTTTGTCAATTAAAGTTATCCAAGCAAAAGGTACTCTGAACTGGTATTGAACTTCATCTAACAATACTTCAAAAAGATCCCGGAAATTTAAAACTGATAAAATTCGAATTTCGATATCACTAAATTTCTTAGCAATTTCTTCATTCTTTTTTAGGCGATCAAATAAATTCTCGTAACTGATCATACTGCGTTTTTTCCTTTATAAAACCATGAATTTTTCAACTATTTTCCTGATAATTATACGCTAATTTTGATTTTATGGCAAAAATTTCAGAGTAAATATTGTGTTAAATGACACTGTACAGATGCTGAGATGGAGCGGAGGAAAGTGTAAACTCCAGATCTAATTCTTGCTGCATAACCAGTGCTTAAAAAAAACATACGAATAGTGTCAATTTATTAATCATTATTCGATATTTCAAAATTTTCTGCTATTCTATAACATATTGTATTTGTTGCTATATGCACCCAATTGATACTTTGGCATAATATATGCTTAATTTTAATTGAAGGGATTTTTCAATAAATGATAGTTCTTATAAGTCTGTTTAAAATTTCAAATTAGATTAAGGAGTTAAAAAATGAAAAACAAAAGAACTGCCTTAATTGTTGATGATGAAGAAATAATAGTTGAAATTGAAGAATTTATGTTTCAAAAAATTGGCTTTGAAATTTTTATAGCAAAAAATTCTGCGCAAGCCTGTCAGCTATACCAAGATGAAAAAGATAACATTGATTTAGTTGTTTTAGATATGATTATGCCTGACGAAAATGGTGCGAATACGTATAAGCAATTAAAAAAAATAAATCCGAATATTAAAGTGCTTGTTTCTTCAGGAATGGGTAAAGACAGTGCTGTGAAAGAAATTCTAAATGATTGGCCAAACGGGTTTCTCCCGAAACCTTTTAAATTTGATGAGTTTACTAAAAGTGTAGATACTATTTTATCAAGAAATTAAATGGAAAAGGCAAAGTCAGGAATAGAGAATGCAATAAGTCTATAGGAGATGGTCTATTCGAATGAAAATTGCATTGATATTAGCAGCTGTTGCTATCGTAACTAATCTCTTTTTTATATTATATGTAAAAAGGAAACACCATAAAACAGCAGTGGAGGGACCATCAATTCTTAAAGATATTGCAAAGACCGATTCAAAACTGTTTTTCAATAGTGTGGAGGGAGAGTTATTAAAACATTCAGCTGCAGCTGAATTGGATATTTCAATTGAAGAATTGGATTGTATGTCCGTCGAGGAGATCACACAAATGGCACAGAAAAAACAGTTGATTTAAAATTAACCAAAACTATGGGCTTGGAGGCTGGCGTGCTTAAAATTGAACTAAAGTTTAAAAATAAAATCCTCACAAAGCTTGAAACAGAAAAACCTGAAATAACCATAGGTAGAAGTTCAAGCGCGGACATCCAGATCGATAATCTTGCGGTCTCCAAACGACATGCAAGAATAATAAAACACAGGCATCAATATTCAGTCGAGGATTTAAACAGCACAAACGGAACGTTTCTTAATGATAAAAAGATTGTCAAGGCGGTCTTAAAACACAATGACCTTGTAGCTATTGGAAAGCATTCTTTGAAAATTTATCATGAAAAGAAATCGAAAAAGCCGATACTGGATTTTGGTGATAGGACCATAAAAGTAAAAAAATGATTTGGAAATCATTTTGTGTGATAGGTCTCACTATGACAGATTCGGAGCATGAAGTATTAAACATGAGGGTATTGTATAACCCAGAAATACAATCCAGATTGAATTTTTTCTAAGCCGTTCCTTTATGTATACATGATAAAAATAGAAATATAGTATAAGCCTGCAGGCGATAAGTTAAATCATGATCGTATCGATAAGAGAAACAATATCCCACCTTCGCTTCAACGACTAAATAAATCCAAATATCCGCATTTCTTATTTTAAACTAAGTATAGATTTCATCGGCTAGTATACCAAATTTGAAGCTGCCCCAAATTGTGTATGTCGTGCCTGAAGCGAAACTTTGTGGGTAGGCTAAAATTTTGGGATTAGCGAACGAAAGGTGAAATTTTTCAAGAGGTTAGATTTATAGCCGACATCTACACTTCAGCCAAAGTGTGGGTTTCGCATGGCTAATATACAGTTTTGGAAAGTAACTTTGACAATGCTTTTTTTTCAACCTGATATGGAAACGATATCACAATGATTAATTATGACCAAAAAGAAAAGAGCGGCCCACCTTGACGAGTGAGTCGCCAGACCAAAATCTTCAAAAGGTTTCGGTGATAGACTTCATCATCAGTGACCATCCTCTAATTGTTGTCCGCTCACGATCGTTCCCCTGCTATACTATTTTATGGAATTTGGATTATCTAAAATATTTAGCCAAAATTCAAAGTCTTCAAAATCTTTGTATTTGTGAAATTTTTTGAGCTGATTTTTAAAAGGATTTAAGAATAAGCGAGGATGCTTCGATACAAACCATGCTCCGAAAACCTTCATTTCGTGTGGCAGCTCTTCAGAAAGTCGGCGATAAAGAGAAATTGCATCATAAATCCACATTTCATTAATTGATGAGTTGAATTTCAACTCATGGTCAGGATCAGTCTTTGCGTGCTTTAAAAAATTTTTATGATCATTAATTAAACTAAAATATTCCTTCTGCATTTCAGGCTTAATCCACATTACACTTTTTAAATAACTTTGGATATTTTTTCTTTCGCCTATATCAAGTAAAATTTCATGTGCTGCACCAATAATTGTATGTAATACTAACGGATCACGGCATTCAAAGAAAAGCCTGATTGCTTCTATTGTCTGCCTTTTAGCGGCCTCAATTTTTGTGAGCTTCTCAAATTCCATTATCAATAATTCCCCGGAAATATAATACCTCTTTTATAGACAGTTCCCATACTTCCTCAATTTGTACTATCATCTAAACCACGGTTTGTTTTCATCCATTCATACCTTCCTGAATCAGCTTGTTTATCAGACCACTGCTTTACGCAGAAATAGTGAAAAAATTGCGGCTGAAATTTAAACGTTTAATGCTTTCGATCGCTACCCAAAAATAGCGTTTGTGCTCGTCACAGAGTTTAACCTTTCCGTCAAGATAAGCGCATTCAAAGGTGATACCTTTGATCAACTGGTCCGGCGTTTTAAAAAATGACCACTTTTCGACAGGATCATGGATTTCCACTTTCAAACCAGTTTCTTCATTAATTTCGCGCTGTAATGCAGATTTAACTGTCTCACCATTTTCAACACGGCCCCCCGGCAGATCCAGAGTGTCATTCGGCTTTACAAGAACTAAAATATGGTCATTTTTTTTTACAATTCCTTTTACACCATCCCATAAATTTTCCATGTTGTGCTCCAAGCGTATCGTTTAATATCGTCCCAGCCTTGATATAATAATCGGTCAAATTTCAATATTCTTGAGTTGATCGGGCAGTTGACGCAGTTGCAGAGAGGAATGGATTAATAGCCGCATCCACAATTCAGCCAAAGTGTAAATTAGGTATACCTAAGATACAATAGCTGAAATAAGTTATAGACATGATTGTATACTAAATTTATGGGAAGGGGTTCTGCTGCTTTTTGGATAGCGGCATCATAAGGCGGCATATACAGTATCAATGTATTTTCTTCACAATAAGCGACGCTTTGTTATCTGCTTCATTTTCAATAGTATCCCCATCCATATAGTTTCCATTGAATATTTTTAGGACTATATTATCAGTAAGGCTATACTTGCTTTTTTCTATATTTAGAGAGTACCACTTGAACGCTTTCTTTTAGCCGACAGCTCGATAGCAATATAGAATATGGACTGTTCCTTTCATTCGTAATGTTATCATGTTTTGAATTATTGCTTTCGGTTGGAGCAACAGCCAAATTATCTTTTTCCAATTCGAGCCTTAAATCTTCAATTTCCTCTAAAAGGCGTATGTTTTCGTTTAACAATTTTTCATTTTGGATCTGGAGATTTTTAAAAGCTATTTCATCCTCGTCCATTTGAGTCTGAGCACTTTTCAGTTCAGTTTCAAGGCCCAAATATTTATAAAATTCCTAATGATTACAGATTTATAGAAGATAATAGTATGAAAGATTGAAAAAAATTCGGCTAAAAAATCAGAAAATTAGTTAAGATTTTGACAGTCTAAAATTGTTATTTGAGCTGGATCGTTGAATTATTTTTTCTTTAACCTTATTTATGTATGCATGCGGATGAGTTTGAAAGGAATTCAGATATAATATCTTTGACACATTTCCATTTTGATTCCGTTTTAACAGTGACCTTATTTTAAATTTATTGTAAGCGTATCATGTTTATAACCAAATTCGGTTAAAAGCGCTTTTGCACTATTCACGATTTCATCGGGGGTCAACTTTGTTTCAACATATATCCCTGTATTGTCAATTTTCTCTGGAATACTCAACTGTTCCCCATACCGAGAAAAAAAGGATTTATCCCCTCCCGAAACCCATAATACCTTCTCGAAGTCTTTTTTATGTCTCACAACGAGAAGTTCACACAGCGTAGTAAGCACCTCTGCCCAGTGGTCAATTTTATAGGTATTGTCATTAAATTCAAACGATTTAACTGCTGTCCCTTCGTAGGTATCTGGTTCGTTAATCATTTCGGCTTCTTCAATCAAAGAATCATCAGAAACTGTCACTTCCTTTACCGTTGATGTGCTTTTTATTTTAGCCGGTGGAGCCACACTATTTTCAGATGTATTGTCAGTGAGCAACTGTTCAAGATGTTTTTTTAAGTATTTTTCAATTAGATCAGATTCTACTTTGTAGCCACTTAGCTTTTCTGTAGTATCGCTCAGTAGCTCCACAAATATCTTATTGGGTTGTGAAATAATTTGATTCCAGGCTTGAGGAATAAAATCTGCTGCAATTTTCTGATTTTTCTTTTCGTGTAAAATCTTGGCAGATTTCAATGCCTGGCCCTTTGAGATTTTATCTTTCGTGAGTAAATCTAATATTTGAGCTGCAATGCGATCAGGTTTTTGCTTTAAAAAATCGATAGAGAGAAACCATTTCTTTTGCCAATCGCCTTCAGCTGAGATCAAATAAAACCACCAAATCACCCCATTGGTTAAAACGGCAAGATTTACACCTTCTCGGGTGGCAAAGTCGATTAAACCTTTTTGATAGTTATCTAATTTTTTCTGCACCCGTTTAGCTTCGATGAAAACCTTGAATGAGTTTTTTATGCGCAATGCATACGCAACACTGTTGGAATTAACTGAATAATCCGGGCAAACTTCTTCGACATCAAATATGTCCCAACCGAGAAGAGACAATAGCCTTAATACCAAAGCCTGCTTGGTGGATCCTTCATCAAATGTTGATATTTTTTTATTAGATCTCAATTCATTGATAAATGACACAATCTGATTCTTCATAATTTTCCTTAGGTTTTTGATGAATGGAGGTTACATTAAAGCATTATGCTGCATTAATTTTTTGGTGATAATCGGCAACAGATACAGGAAATTGAAACGGTATGATTATTGACAAAAATTAAGCATAAAACATGCCATATTTGGAAAAGTGTAACTCATTGATTTAAAATATGAATTGATGTATATAAAAATTATATATGTCAACTTTTTGACAAGTTTGGACTCTATTCAGCTTGGGATGCATGTTATTGTAATTCAACTTATATGATTGCAACTTGTCAATAGCAAAAAGATCTTCCGCCTTCCTTCACACTTTATTATTTCGAAGGAAGTTTGTTAAGCGATAATTTCCACTCATTGTTAGAGGCGGGATCATTGAAACGACGGTTGATCATTCTGATATTCGCGGTTTGTTACCGCATTTCATGGCTTCGTCGTGGAGCTGCCTCGGTCTTAAATCGGGAGTTAGGTCATCGGCCATATCCCAAAGTTGAATCGAGGGTTCTCCTTGACCGTGATCGCGCCCCTATCAATGAGCTGGAAGTAAATTAGTTGTTCTTTGTAAATTAGGCTCCTTTTATAAGTTCTTGGTAACGATTTATTTGCGTTGTTTTCTCAGGCGACCGGTTGTACCTGCTTGGCCATGGCCCATAGAAAGGCACTCAATTCACGAGCGATGGCCGTGACCACCTTTTGCTTGAGTTTGCCTCTGGCCACCAGTCTGCGGAAACGGGTGCATAAGCGCAGCTGAGCTTTCCATGCAATCTGGCACACCGGCTCGGGCACATCCTGCTGGCGCTTTAGCAGCAAGCGACTGACCCGGGCCGGCATCCGATAGGCCCAGGCGGCCTCGACCAATGCTCTGCGAGCATGACTGTTACCGGTTTTGGTGATGCCGCCTCTTTTGGTGCTCTCACCGCTGGAGTGCTCTGAGGGTACCAGACCCAGGTGAGCCATCAATTGCGATGGCCTCTGGAAACGACTCAGATCTCCAGCTCCGCCAGCAGTGTGACCGCCACGATCAAAGACACACCGCGAGCGGCCTGCAGGGCTGCGACAGCCGGCGCCAACCGCCAGCCGGGCACCAGCTGTCTGATTTGATCGGTCAAGCGCTCGACACGCTGCAGGCCCTCATGGACCGCGTCGATATATTCCTGCAGGGCCACCTGTTGGGCCGGATAGGCCATGGAGATATCGGCCAGCCATCTAAAGTAGGCTTTGGACCATGCCGAGCGGCCGCTGTAAACGATGCTGTTTCTGAGCAAAAACGCCTTCAGGCGCTGTTTGGCTTTTTTGGTGGCATTGACCGCATCCTGCCGGGCGCGGCTCAGATCACGCATGGCTTCGTCGGCCGGATCCGGGACATAGACAGCGCTCAGTTCCCGGCACGGTGCAAACTGGCCAGCTTGACCGCATCGCGTCGATCGGTTTTGACACGATCCCCGCTTTTTTTGGGGATCAGAGAAGGCGCTGCCACCATGCAGTCAAATCCTTTGGCGGTTAAGTGCCGGTAAATGCCGTAGCCGCAGGGGCCGGCTTCATAAACAAAATACAGCCGGCTTGCGGTGGAGACCATTTTACGACAAAATTTGTCCAGGGCGTCCAGATCGTTGGCAATGGCGCCGTAACTTCTGGCGTTGTGTTCACGACCCTGATCGGCCATGGCAATGGTGATCGTTTTTTTGTGGACATCCAGACCAATAAATTTTACAGTGTTCATGACCTGCCTCCTTGGTTATGGCTCTGTGTTGAGGGTTAACAGCTTCCTTTACATAACCCACGTTTACAAGGAAGGCAGGTTTTTTTTTGCCAGGCAGCTAGCAAAAATTATCATGGGCGAGAATGGGCCCTAAAAAATGCTCGTCGGAGACCATGATAGTTTTTTGCGGGTCACTGCCTGCTAACTTGCTTAGTGGCAATCATTATGTCTTATAAACCTTCCCAATAAAAAAATACGGACTTATTTATGAATTTTATTTTTAATTCAGTAATGAAGATATTCTCCAATGACATGGCCATTGATCTTGGAACAGCCAATACCCTCGTTTATATAAAAAACAAGGGAATTGTAATCAATGAGCCTTCGGTAGTCGCGATTAGTACGACCAGCAGCAAGAAATCTCCGATTTTAGCTATTGGTCTTGAGGCAAAAAAAATGCTTGGCAAGGCACCTGGGCATATAAAGGTAATACGCCCTATGCGTGATGGTGTGATTGCCGATTTTGAAGTTACTGGAGCTATGTTACGCCAATTCATTCGCAAGGTCCATAACAGACGACTACTTGCACGACCAAGAATTATAATTGCAGTACCTTCCGGTATTACCCAGGTTGAAAAACGTGCTGTTATAGAAGCTGCGCAAGCAGCAGGAGCTCGTGAGGTGATTTTAATTCATGAATCGATGGCGGCCGCTATCGGAGCTGGATTGCCCGTAACTGAGCCCACATGCAATATGGTAGTAGATATTGGTGGGGGTACGACCGAGGTCGCCATTATTTCCCTGGCGGGTGTTGTCTACAGCAGAACTATTCGCGTTGCCGGGGATATGATGGATACTTCTATTGTTCAACACGTAAGGAGAAACTATAACCTGCTGATCGGAGAGAGAACAGCTGAAAATATTAAAATCTCGATCGGAAATGCCTACCCTGATCATAAAAAACTGGATCACATTGAAGTTAAAGGACGAGACCTTGCCTCAGGTATTCCAAAAATTTTAACCATCGATTCTGAGGAAATTCGAATAGCCATTTCTGAGCAAATCGATGCTATTATTGAAACAGTTCAGGCAGTTTTGGAACGGATTCCACCAGAGCTTTCTGTAGATATTATTGAAAAAGGGATGGTATTAACTGGCGGTGGTGCTTTGCTAAAAAATCTTGATAAAATTCTCAACAAGGAAAGTGGGGTTCCTGTTTCGGTAATCGAAGATCCATTGTCATCTGTGGTAATTGGAGTTGGAAAAGTTATCGAAAATAGTGAGCTTCTTAAAAAAGTCACACCCAAATAGCTTATTTAAAATTTGATTTAATGAAACTGTGAATATTGTTCATGTATTCAGTTTTAATGAATATCTAAAACTGAGTGAGCGTAATGATTACAGGTAGTTAAGGAATATAGGGTTCGACTGCAGCGACTTCCTCCTCCGCCACCATTTTTGTATTGATTTTATTCTCGTGATAACTGGATGTTAGAAAAATTCGCCCATATCCCGGTTTTGGTATTGTGCAAATTTGGTGCAAATTCTTCAATTCATTCGGCCAGACATACCTAATACAAGCGTCATTTTTTCCGTTAGTGGCTCATGTTTCCAATACATGGTCTATCTATTGTTGTGTTCGGAGATAACGGCTGGAATTAACACCTGTCTAAGGACCGAGGTAATATTGCTATATATTATCTATAGTTTTGAAAGAATTTTATCGTGGATTACCTCAGATTTCTGTCTATCACCGAAAGTGTCGATTCGAATACCAATCTCGGTCAATGTTTCTCCTAACCTTTTAAGATTAATCGCAAAGCTCTTCCCATCAGCCATTTTACCCTTAATGATTCCACTGAATGCATCATGTTGTTTGGATTCAATTGTCATTTTCAACTCTTCAACGGCTTTAACTGTTGCTTCCCATGCCTTATCTATAGGCGCTTCATAGTTTCTTTTAAGATCCCCCTTAATGTAAGCGTAAGTACCTGCACCCGCTGCTGCGGCTGCTCCTCCAAGAATGACCCACTGCCGTGCACAGGCACTCAGACCGATTAAAAGACAACCGAGCAATGCTATAGCTTTGAATTGTCTTTTTACCATAGCTCCTCCTTTTTCATCTGTGCTCAAATAGGTATTAGCATCTCATCTAAACAGAAGGTTTAATGACCTTGAGTGATGTGAATGCCATTATCTCAGCTTGATGTCAAGTTGCGATGAGAATACATGCATTTTGGCAATTTTACAGATATAAAACGAGTATCACAAGATTTTTCAGATTGTGGATTACACAATGACAAATATTCAAAATATTCGTTTCGCAAAAATTGTGTAAATCGTGCCCCTATACAAAATCGCTGTTTTTTGTAGGTTGCGTTTGGTAATCTGATATATATCGATTAATCGAAAAGTCTTGATATGATCTATTTAGGGGAATACTAAAACTACCGATAGCATCTCTTTAATCAGCAAAGAGAGGAAATTTCAAAACAAACGATTCCGCAAAAAGCTCAAATTCAAGGAGCCCAAATTTCGAAATCATGAGGCGTATGAATAGTACGTTGAATGATTGCGAAATGCAGCGCAACGCAGAAGTTGGGCTTATTACGGAACCGTTATTTATTTGAAGTAAGTTAACAGCGCATGCAGATTGGTCAGCGGATGCGGCGGACAGCCGGGTATGTACAGATCCACCGGCAACAGTTGATCCAGGCCTTCGGTGACTTCGGAACTGCCACGGAACGGGCCGCCGGACAACGTGCAACTGCCCACAGCGATCACAACTTTGGGGGCCGGCGTTGCTTCATAGGTCTGCAGCAGGGCTGTTTTCATATTCCTGGAAACTGGGCCGGTCACGACGATTCCGTCGGCATGGCGCGGCGAGGCCACAAAGTTGATGCCGAAACGGGCCAGATCGAAAAACGGCGTGGCCAGAACGTTCAGATCTGCCTCACAGGCATTGCAGCCGGCAGCCGATACCTGGCGCAGCTGCAGGGAGCGGCCGAACAATTTTTTGAAATGCTTTTTGGCATGCTCGGCCAGGGACGGAAGTTCGCCCCCGGTCACAAGATGATCTTTTTCGGCCACCGCCAGTTCAAAATTTTGGCTGAAAGTGACGAACCGGCCATTCGACAGGCGCTCGCAGGTGCCGCAGAACACGCAGCGTCCCATGTCGATTAGTCTGCGTTCGGCATCAATGGCTTCCTGGGGACAGGCGGCCGCGCATTGGGCGGCCGATTCGGGTGATGCCTCTGCATGGACCCGGGGCTGCCCGCGATAGCGCGCCGGCAATTCGATGGTGGTTTTAGGGTAAGCGCTGGTGCGGCAGCCCTGCTCAAATCTGTTTTTCAGTGTTTTTAGCATTTTGTTTCACTTTGGCATTTTATGATTGAATTTGTTTCACCACGAAGGCCACGAAGTTCACGAAGAAATCATAAAGTCATATATCCAAATTTTGTCTTTGTGTCCTTCGTGATCTTCGTGGTTCGGTTTCATATTTTTTATAATCACGGATTAAAGATCAAACCCGCAGTAGGACAGGTTGTAGCTCTTGTTGTTGAGCGGGAAATCCGAGATCCCCGTATCCCGCAAAGCCATGGCCAATCCGTTCCAGTTGTGAAATGACGGGTCTTTGACTTTATAGCGCAGAATGTTCCCGTCAGCATCGGTCAGCATACAGTGCGACAGCTCCCCGCGCCAGCCCTCGTTGACCGTGACCGCCAGTGACGACGGCGCCAGCTTGAACTCCCCTTCCTCGACGCAGCGGGTTTCAATCGGGCGGCCCAGAAGGGATTCAATAATGGCGATGGATTGCAGCACCTCGTCTGCCCGCACCTTGGCCCTGGCATATACATCACAGGAGGGTTCGGCATTCTCCGGGATTCCCATATGCTGATAATACTCCGTGGGAAAATCGCGCCTGGCATCATAGGGAATCCCGCTGGCGCGACCGGCCGGGCCCACCAGGCCCAATTTCTCCGCATCCGGTGTGCTGACCACCCCGCAGCCTTCAAATCGTGAGCGGACACTGGAAGTCGAAAAAAGCAGGTCGATAGTATGTTCGACCTGGGGTTTCAATTCTGCCAGTCGACCGGTCAAGACGCGGCGGTCTTCATCGGTCAGAGGGAATCGCACACCGCCGGGTCGGACCAGGCCCTTGCCGAAACGGTTGCCGCACATCCACAGGCTCATGTTCAGAAAATCGCCCCGCATGCGGCCGCAATAATTGGCCGGTGGCAAAAAAGCCACATCCCCGCTCAACGCGCCGAGGTCACCCACGTGATTGGCAATACGCTCTAATTCCAGACCGATGGTGCGGATAATGCGCGCACCGGCATCGGTATCGATGGCGGCCAGTGCTTCCACGGCCTGGGCCATGCACACGCTGTGGCCGACAGCGGTATCGCCGGCAATGCCTTCGGCCAGGATCGGCAGGCGCTTGACCTCGGCATTTAGAAATAGCTTTTCGATACCGCGGTGCTGATAACCGAGGTGGATTTCGAGGTGCAGGACCCGTTCGCCGATACAATTGAACCTGAAATGGCCGGGCTCGATCACGCCGGCGTGCACCGGCCCGACGGCGACTTCGTGAATCTCATCACCTTCCACGGCATAATAATTGTAGTTGCCGGGAATGTCTTCAGCGTAGTCGTTTCCAAAAACATCCGGCAGACCGCGCTCGTTGGGGTGATAGCGGACCATTTTCAGCCAGGGGTGACCTTCGGGACGGATGCCGAACTGTTCGGCGATCTCCCGCTCGAACATGTGGAAGGGCTCACATTCGGCCGTCAGCGCCGGATAGGCCTCCGGTGCCTTGCAGCCGGCCATCAGAAGGTGGTCGGACCGCAGGACCGCCAGCAGGTTGACGCCGTCGCCGTCGGGATAGCCGAAGAAATGGACAACCTTGCCCCCGTTGGTGACGATCTCCAGCGCCTGGCTGCGAAAATCATCAAATGATAGATGGGGAATGCGATCCCGGGTGACCGCTTCGCCGTTGCCGATCTGTAAAAAATCCGTGTTCATTAAAATCCCCCGCCAATGGAATTTACTGCATGGATAATTGTCTGGTACAGGGAATCCGGAATCCAGATACACAGTACCAGGGAAGTCAAAAGTAGCACATACTGGGGCCAGACCATATTGGGTTTTTCTTCCAGCCGAATCGTGGCCTGGACGTCACTGAATGAAATCTGCATGACGTGTTTGGCAAAGCCGGCAAAAATGACACACAGGCTAAAAATAAAAATTCCCACCGCGATATAGTGGCCGCTGCGAAAGGCAGCGATGATGATAAATAGCTCTCCGATGAAAATTCCGAAGGGCGGAAACCCGGAAATACCGGCGAATCCGCCAAAAAAGGCCACAAAGGTCTTTGGCATCCGCCCGGCAAGTTGCCCGGTTTCTTTGATCAGCCGGCTGCCGAAGCCCAGCAGGATGTTGCCCGATGACAGAAACAGGGATGATTTGATCAGGCTGTGATGGATCAGGCACAGCATGGCGCCATAGGCTCCCAGGCCGCCGATACCGGTGCCGAAGGCGATGATGCCCATGTTTTCGATACTCGAATAGGCCAGCAGCCGTTTGTACTCTGTTTGTTTGAGAATAAAGGTTGCCGCCACCAGGATGGATACCAGACCCAGTACAATCAGAATTGTGCCCGAAAAATTTCCCAGGCCGGCAGCATGCATGAGTTTATTGGTTTTGAATATTCCCAGGTAGGCGCAGTTGAGCAATACGCCGGACAACAGGGCCGAGGCCGGACTGGGGGCTTCACTGTGGGCGTCCGGCAGCCAGGTATGCATGGGCGCCAGGCCCATTTTAGTGCCGTAGCCCACCAGGATGAATACAAAACCGGTTTTAAGCCACAGGGGATCCAGGCGACCGGCTTCGCCGGTCAGCGCCGAAAAAGACACCGGTACATCGACACCGCCGATATCCATGGAAAGGGTAATCAGCACCGAACCCAGCAGGGCCAGGGCGATACCCACCGAGCAGATCAAAACGTACTTCCAGGTGGCTTCGAGGGTGGCCGCGGACCGATGGGTGTATATTAACGGTGCACTGGCCAGGGTGGTGGCCTCGATGGCAATCCACATCACCATGATATGATCCGAAAGGGTCACCATGGTCATGGTGGACAAAAACAGCAGCATCGATCCGGTAAAAACCCGTTCGGAGCGGAGTTCGGTGTTTTTGAGATACCCCGTGGTATAGATCGAGATCAGGAAAAATAGCAGCGATATTACCATTAAAGACAGGAGGCCTTCGGGGGTGACGGCAAAATAAATATCGAACAGGGCTTGCGGCCGTTGGATCCACAGATAAAGGGATAAAACCAGGTGAACTACCCCGGTCAATACCAGCAGGATCCGGCCCGATGTTCGCGGAACTATGAAGGCAACCACACCGGTTAATAGCGGAATCAAAAAAACGATTTCAACCATGCCACACCTATTCCTTTAAAGTTCTGAGCAGCGCCGTATCCACATCATCGAACGCCTGGTTGATATTTTGCAGGATGATGGCCATGATCATTACGCCGGCCAGGACATCGAGCAGGATGCCGAATTCAACAATATGATGGGCGCGGACTGAAAAGCTGGTGCCCACCAGATAGATCCCGTTTTCCATCATGATATAACCAAGGACCATGGCAATGGCATTGCGCCGGGCCATGAGCAGAAACATACCGGCCACCAGAAGGGTAATGGCCGTGGGCAGCAGCAGGGCATCGACGCCGGTCTGGGGTAAATTGAATTTGGGGCTGACAAAGGTGGCCGCCACGATCAGGGCCAGGCCGGCCAGCAAGGAAGCATGGTACCCGACGATGGGTTGGACATCGCGGCGAATGGCCACTTTTTTAATCGCCAGATAGATGAACAGCGGGATGACGATGCCCCGGATTACCAGGGTGACCAGGGTGAACACAATGCTGCCCGCGGTCAGTTCGTGGCCGATGACCAGCGGTACGATGGAAACCACCACCCCCTGGAAGGCCAGCACCTTGATGAGTGCCGGCAGACGACTGGAACCAAAGGAGATCAGGACCGACAAAAGCACGAGGGCCAAAATGGTATCAACTGGTTGGATCATTTTAAAAACTCCAATGTGATGACGGTTGCGAAAAAAGCCAGGGCAAATGATGTCAGGACAAACTGGGGCACCTTGTCCATGCGATAGCGGGCCATAACCGATTCCGTTACACCGACGGCGGTATACACCAACCCGAGCACGATAAAGAATACAGCCAATGTCTGCCGCCGGGTGTCCCAGGGAGAACGGGCAGATCAAGCGGGTGACCAGGGTGGAATAGAAAAAAAGCTTGAAAAAAGAACCCAGCTCGATGAGCGCAAAATCCGGCCCGCTGTGATCCAGCACCATGACTTCATGGATCATGGTCAATTCCAGGTGGGTGGCCGGGTCATCCACCGGGACCCGGGAACTTTCCGTCAGCAGCACAATAAAAAAAGCGAGGGCCACAAACAGCAGCGGTGGTCCGGCTGTTTGCCAGAGCCCGAAAGGTTGGCTGCCGGAAAAATAGGCCGCCAGGCTCAATTCGCCGGTCAGGGTGTAAAACAGAATCAGGATCATAAACAGGGTGGCCTCACAGATAATCGGAAAGTAGGCTTCCCTTGCGGCGCCCATGCCTTCGAAGGGTGAGGCCGTGTCCATGGCTGCGGCAATGGTGAAAAACCGGCCCAGGCCCAGCAGGTACAGCAGCAGGATGACATCCCCGTAAAACGAAAATAGCGGCGGCTGCCCGGCGACGGGCAGAAACATCAGCACCACGGTAGCCGCGCACAAAGATACCATGGGTCCCAGCTTAAAGATGAGGGTGGTGCTGGTGCTGTAGACCGATCCCTTCTGAAAAAGCTTGATCAGGGTGTAATAATTAATCAACACCGGCGACCCTTTGCGGCCTCCGAACCACGCCTTGACCTTGAATATCCATCCTGCATACAGTGGTGCCAGGAGCATGGCCAGGATTAGGAAGATTAATGATTTCATTGGCATCCTTTTTTTGTTAATCGCTCAAGTGAAATTTCAAAGTTTCTTTTTTGATCAAATTGAACGTCGAACATCGAACGTTCAACATCGAATATTGATGGCGCTACGCTTTAGCTATTTTATAACAAGCAAATCCGCAGCCTGCGGCGAGCTCAGCTGAATCGAATTTCGAAAGGTAGATTCACTTTGCTCAGTCTTTTTTTTAAATTGATAGAATACATTATTCGATGTTGGACGTTCAATGTTCGATGTTCATTTTTAATTAACCCAGAACCCTGCTTGCCCTGCGAAGCCCGAAGGGCGAAGAAGGGAACCCTGAACTCTGAACCGTGAACCTTCCTCAGACAAAAAACAGCAGCACCACAATCGCCAGCAGAATATAGCCGACATAAAGGTGAATATCCCCGTGCTGCAGCCATCTAAGCTTTTCGAACAGCGACTGTACCGGCCGCACGACCACATTGCCCATATGCAACTCGGCAATATCGCTGACATGGCTGTGGTAATGGCTCTTTTCCGGGAAACGATTCCGTACCTCAAGATGCTTTTCGGTCAGCGGGGCGAGCGGTTTGAAAAATTCCAGAATGGAAGCCGCATAGGAAGTTCCCGTGTATTGCATTTTAACCGTTGGTTTTGTAAAGCCGCACCCCCAGGTACCGGCGCGGGTCACTGTTTTGCGCCGGTACAAAAGTGTGCGCAGCGCCAGAACCAATAAGAATACCGTAAAGATAAGAGCCGCCGTGCGCGTGATGTTGGCGGTCAGTTCGATAAAAGGTTCGAGGGGAATCCGACCGTAGCCCAGTCCCAGAGATGCCACGGCCTTAAGGGCCATGGTCATGAAAAAGGTTGGAAAAACACCGATCACAATGCAGGCAACCGCCAGAACCAGCATGGGAACGAGCATGGTCGGCCCTTTCTCATCCACATTTTCCGCCACCGGGCTGCGCGGCTCGCCTTGAAAGACAACCCCCACAACTTTAGTGAAACAGGCCAGAGCCAGACCTCCGATAATCGCCAGGCTGACGATGGCCAGCAGGCACATGGCAAAGGGCGTTTTGTCCATTGCCAACCCCCGAAATCCGCCCAGGTAGACCAAAAACTCGCTCACAAAACCGTTTAACGGCGGAAGCCCGGAGATGGCCAGCGATCCGATCATAAAGGCGGTCCCCGTAATTTTCATTCTTTTTATCAGCCCGCCCAACTGGTCGATGGAGCGTGTCCCGGTTTTGTGGAGCACCATGCCGGCGCCCAGGAACAAAAGCGATTTATAAATCGCATGGTTGAGCACATGCAGCAGACCGCCGGCAAACCCGAGAACCGCCATGATCGGATTGCCTGCGGCGACCCCGATCATGCCGACGCCGATGCCGATCAAAATGATGCCGATATTTTCAACACTGCTGTAAGCCAACAAACGTTTGAGATCATTTTGCCCCAGGGCATAGACGATGCCCAGAATGCCGGAAATAATCCCGGCAATCAAAACAAAATGGCCGAATATGGGTGTGTGCCAGTCCAACATCACGTAGATGCGGATGATGCCGTAGATGCCGGTTTTGATCATCACCCCGGACATCACTGCTGAGATATGGCTGGGAGCGGCCGGGTGCGCATGGGGCAGCCAGACATGAAAGGGGAAAACACCGGCCTTGGAGCCCAGGCCGATGAAAGCCAGCACAAAAACGATGATTTTGGCCGTCTCGGGCAGGGCGGCGGCATCTGCAAAACCGAAATTTCCGGTATGGGCATAAATCAGGCCGAAGGCCGCCAGGATGAACATGGCCCCGACCTGGGAAAACACAAAATAGAGGTAACCGGCTTTGCGGTTTTCCTCGGCTTCGTAGTTGTATATCACCAGAAAAAACGATGACAGGGACATGATTTCCCAGGACAGCATGAAGGTGATCAGGTTGCCGGCGGTCACCACCAGAGCCATGAAGACCGTCAACAGGCTGAAAAAAAAGTAGTTGCCGGCCGTCCGAAGCGCCTTCTGGGAGTTATCCATGTAATGGTAGCTGTACAGGGCGGCCAGCAGGCAGACGGCGTAGATGGCGACCAGAAAAAATGCTGACAGGGCATCGATTTGAAAGGACAGAGAAAACGCGTTCAGATATTCAAAGGCAGCGGTGGTTGGTTCCGGGCGAAAAAGTTTGGCTCCGGCGTCGATCAACCCCAGCAGACATCCCCCCCCGATGGCCAAAACGCCGATGGTCTTCATCAGGATGAATTGCCGCCAGAAAATCAGGGATAAAAAGCCTCCGCAGAAAATAATCGCCAGCGATAGAAAAAAAAGATTCATAACCTTCCTCTGTGGTCTGCAGTCTTACAATTCGATTTTGGAATAAAAACTGAGCGATATGCCGTCCCGCGGATTTAACGGAATGAACATCGAACATCGAACGTCCAACGTCGAACATCGAATAATGATGTCGCTTCGCTCCGCAATTTAATTCCATTTATTTAATTAGGTCTGTTTTTTTACCCCTCTTGATACTCGTGACAAAAAGCAACTTCGTTGGTCGATTTCTTTACCTATTCAATGTTCAGGCAATTCGGTACTGCAATTTTTTTTCCATTCGATGTTGAACGTTGGACGTTCGATGTTGGACGTTCATCTTTTCCAATCCAGTCTCTGTTTTGCCTTAACCACCCGTTACCACTGGCATCCCCATCATCGGCCAGAGCACGAAAACGGCAAAACCGGTGACGATCATCAGCAGAATACTGGCCGGTATGCCGTACAGAAAGAATTCAGCGGTTGTAAACTGTTTGGAGTCGTAGGCAATCGCATTTGGGGCGGCGCCCACCAATAACAGGAACGGCATGCCGGCCGTCACCAGGGCTGAAAATAAAATCACTTCACCCGCCACTCCCAGGTAGGGCGCGATGACCAGGGCCACCGGCAGGGAAATGGCGATGGCGGCCACGTTCATGATAACGTTGGTCATGATCATGACGAAAAAGGCGATGCTCATGACAAAGACGAACCAGTTGGCTTCCTGGAACATGGCCAGCCAGTTGACCGCCATCCAGCTTGCGGCGCCGGTTTGCCACAGACAATTGCCGATACTCATGGCGCCGGCGAACAGCAGAATAATGTTCCAGGGAATGGCTTCCAGGTCGTCGATGTCCATGATGCCGGTGACGAAAAACAGGATGGTCGATACCAGGATAATGGCGGTTTTGTCGATGGGGGCCAGCGCGGGAAGGAACTGCTTGGCAGCCATGACGAGAATACAGGCGCCCACGATAACGGCTGCCTTGATCTCGTTGCGGGTGAGTGGCCCCAGCTCGGCGCTTAACTGGCGAGCCTTTTCTCTGAGTCCCGGAATGGTTTTTTTCTCAGGTTTGAAGAAAACCATAAAAAAGCCCCATAGCACGAATGTCATAATCCAGCCGATGGGAAACATGTACCAGGTCAGCTCGAAAAAGCTGATGTCCTGGTTCATGATTTCCTTGAAGAAGCCCAGGGCCACGGCACCGCGGGCGGCTCCCAGCAGGGTGACGATACTGCCGGCACCGGCGACATAGGCCATTCCGATAAACAACCCTTTGCCGAATTTGGTCTTTTTATCGCCTTCGCCGTAAAGGGCGTAAATCGACACCAGCAAGGGATAAATCGTGGCGGCCACTGCCGTGTGCGCCATGATATGGGTCAGGATCGACGTTACGACGAAACAGCCCAGGTAGATCATGCTGGTTTTTTCACCCACGATAATCAGCATTTTGTATGCCAGGCGCTTGGTCAACCCGGTTTTGGTGAATACCAGGCCGATCATGATGGAGGCGAAAATAAACATGACCGAGGGCACCATAAAATCGGTAAAGGCGTCCCTGGCCGGGCGAATCAGGAACATGGCCTGCAGGACTCCGATGGCCAGGCTGGTGACGCCGATGGGCACCACTTCGAATACCCACCAGGTGGCAGCCAGCAGAAACACGGCGATGGCGCCCTTGGCCTCCCGGCTCAGCGGAAAATTTTTCCCCATGGGATCGACGGCATCGGGCCAGGCCGGTGATAGATAGGCCACGGTAAAAAGAGCCATGCCCAGGAAAAGAAACCCCATTTTTTTCCAGTCGATATTGCTCTGTCCGCCAATATTTTCAACCACTTATAGATCCTCCTCTCCCCTTTGAAAATGCTCTGTGTATTGTCTGAATATCTTTACGATTCTACAGAACGCTATATAAAGCATTCTTTCATTTTGTGGAAAACGGCGGCAAACACATCGGTCAGTCGCAGTATACCCACAATTTTTTTATCGCGGGTGACCAGCAGCGATTGGTGCTGACCCATGATTAACTGGTGAATGGCGACCTCCAGGGTTGCTGCTTCGGAGATATATTCACCCTCGGTGGGAGTATGCATGAAATTTCTTACGGGCTGCTCACCGGCCTTGCGGCAGATATCGTCAAGGGGATTGGCGAACAGAGAATAATCTTCCAGCATGGATTGCATGAATTTTTTGGTAAACCCAAACCGCTGTGATCCCTCTCCCTGGATCATGTCCTGGTATTTGGGTTCCAGCGCTTTGAGCACATCCAATTGGCTGAGTTTGCCGACCACACGGCCGCTTTTATCCAGCATGAGAATGGCCCGGTGGCGATACCGGGTGTGTTTGTCCTCGAAATTTTCCTGGGCCTCTTCCAGCGCCAGGACGGCATCGTAAAGGGTTGCGTCTTCGGTTACGGTTGCGTACTCCGAAAGCGGCACCATTAATTCTTTGACTGAGTATGATTTCACGGCTACCTCCATTTTCTGGGTAAAAGGGAATCGTCTATCATAATTTGGCGATCTTGTATAGTCTTTTCGTATAGATTCGAAAGGTTTTGTTTAAGTGTTACAATGTGTTACAAGATGTGGCCGGTCACTAATTCTGCCTGAAGCTCTTTTTGAAATTTGCTCTGGGGGTTTATCCGGATACCAATAAGCGGGCCCTTGAAGCCATTGATTTCGTCAAATACGGTTTCGGGTTTTTTATACTGTCCACGCTGCTGCTCTGGATCGTTGGATTTCTGGTCATCTATCCCATCGTTGGGTTTCCAGAAGGGATCCTGGAACAGGCAACGCAGGTGCTTCAAAGTACGGCTCACTAAACCAGGAAAATGAAAGAATGAACATCGAACGCTGAAAAGACGAACATCGAACATCGAACGTCCAACATCGAATTTTGAATGAGAAAAGAAGGAAACGGAAGAATTAATTGAGGGGAGTTTTTTCAATCCAGGCTTGTCATTCCCGCCTGCCAGAGTGTGTCGCAATTGCCAGACCTGCATATGTTGTTGTTTTGTCATTCCGGACTTGATCCGGAATCCAGTGCTTTTCCAGGGCATTACACTTCTGGATGCCGGATCAAGTCCGGCATGACGGGCAGAAATTGAGTGCTTTTCTGAATTATGACACAGTCTGCTGCGCGGGAATGAAAGGAGAAACTTTCCGACTGCTCAATTAATCATGATGTTCTTGTCGAGTATCAAAACATTAGAAACGAAACAGATAGTAAATAAATGAAATATAATTGGGGAGCGGAGTGACATCATTATTCGACGTTGGACGTTCGATGTTCAGTCTGTTTGACGTTGGGCCTTTATCTTTATTTATTTCTTTGGGTTCTGGCGGCTTCAATTATTTGGGTGAGAAGATTCAGGTCGGCAGGTTTTTCAAGGACCTCCAGGGCGCCGAGTTTAATGGCCGCGTTGCGTTGTTCTTCGGTTACATTGGCTGTCAAAAGGATGACCGATAGATCGGGTCGTGATGCCTTAAACATTTTTAATGCGCTGAAACCGTCCATTTCAGGCATTAAAAAATCAATAATGACAGCATCATAGGATTCTGTCTGTACCATTTTGAGAGCATCTTCGGCGGAACAGGCGGTTGATACGTCCATGCCCCGGGCCTCCATGCGCTCAGCCATGATATCCAAAAAATCTTTTTCGTCGTCAACTATTAAAACCCTTGTGGACATCAAGTTACTCCATTTTTTTGGGAAGTCGCAGACTTATCTCTGCGCTTGCAGGTTCGGCCGTCAAATCAGCGTTCAGCAATGCAAGCAGGTTCTTCTCACGATCAGAAGGAAAGGTTTCCAAAAACTCCTCCGTAAGACCTGACAGCTGCCGAAACCGAATGTGAACGCTGTTTTCGGTTGCTTCGACAACGAGGTCAATTTTTTTACCCTCCCCGCCGGCGGACATTGACAAATCCAGGCATAACAAGAGAAGGTTCATCAGAAAAAAGGGAGCAGTCGCTATGATTAGTGGATTTGCCGGTAGTTGCAGATCTGCTTCAACACCGCGCATGGTCCTAAATCTTTCTGTCAGGGCCATAAACAGTTCGAGGGTTTGATTCAGGTCAACCTCGGCGACGGCTTCATCGCTGCTGTGTGCAAAACGGTTCATGTTTTTAAGGATTTCGTCCGCCCGGCCGATCTGTTTTTTTAGCGTTTCAGCCATTTTCTTCAGCCTGGCCGGGTCGATTGGTTGCCCCCGGTCTGCCATCAAGGTCAAATCTTCCAGCAGCCCCGCATTCTCGTTGACGATCGCCAGCACATTCTTTAATTCATGGGAGATCGACGCCGAAATCCGGCCAAAGAACTGCAGCCCAGCCTCTGCGATTATATCAGGTTTGGCACTCATACGGTCCCTGTCCTGTTTGAAGATGCATTTCAAAAGAAAATAACATGATAGCCGTATAAATGATAAAAATTTCAAGCCCCAAAATACAAATCACAAACAAATTCCAATGACCAAAATTCAAAATTCCAAACAGACAGGATGTCCGTGAAACATTCAATAAAACATCGAGATGTTTCGGTCATTGGAGCTTGGGATTTGGGATTTTTTTGTAATTTGGGTATTGGAATTTGTTATTTTGTGCAACCTCTGTCAAAGTAAATTCTAATTATCGGACTCAAATATCTGCTAAGATGATTCCTTGGGCCTGTCCAGGGGGATGCTGACATCAAAACAGGTTTCCTGGCCGGGGCGACTCTGAACGCTGATCGTGCCGCCGATTTCCTGCACCAGGGCATAGGTGACCGCCAGTCCCAGGCCGGTTCCGCTGTGGCCGGTTTTTGAATAATAAAACGGTTCAAAAATATGCTTCAGGTCTGACTCCGGGATGCCGCGACCGTTATCGGTAAAGGCCACCGAAACATATTTCTCATCCTTGCGCGCGGCTGTGATTTCCAGATGACCGCCGTCGTTCATGGCACCGATGGCGCTGTTAAACAAATTGAAAAAAACCTGCTCCAGTTTGCCGCGATCACTCTCAAACGGGGGGATGTCCTCGGACACCGTTACCCCCACGGTTATCGATCGTTGTTCGGCCTCTTTTGTCAGAATGCTTTTGACCTCATCGATGATTTCTTTCAGGTCGATGGACTGGATGCTCAGGTTGAGATGCCTTGCAAAATTCAGCAGGCCTTTGGTTACCTTTGCGCAGCGCTGCACGGTTGAAATCACCGAATCCACCAGCCCGACCAGTTTGGGATCTTTGGCGTAGGTGTCGGTCAGGGTGAAAATATCCCGGATGTGTCCGGCCTTTTCGTTTATGATGGCCAGCGGATTGTTGATTTCATGGGCCACCCCGGAAGCCAGGCGTCCCAGGGATACCATTTTGCTGGCGTATTCCACCTGGTGCAGGGTGTCGAGCCGTTCCTGATCGGCTTCGTGAATCTGATTGACCAGGTGGGTGGCCACCCCCAGGGTAACCAGCAATATCATAAAGACGCTGGCCGCCAGAATTGCGCTAAAAGCCCAGGTCGTCTTATACCAGGGCTGGACGTGTTCGCTTTGTTCCTGGATTGTCATCAGAATATAAGGGGTATCCGGTATATGGGCATAGCCGATGAAGATTCGATCTTTTTTAGCATTGATGCTTTCATAAACCCGTGCCTTGAGAGAATATTCCGGAATCGCCATCGATATTTTACTAAGGACCGGCCCATTAAAGCGGGAAGGGGTCTGCAGCACGCCATCGCGGTTGATAATAAAAAGGTCTCCCCTGGCACCTGCATCAATTTGGGCGATAGATTCCGTGAGCTGTTCCGGTTTGAGGACCGCATGCAGCACGAAAAAGGAGCCGTCCGCCAATTCGCGTTTGACCGCGAAATCGACATGGGATTCATTGAGCGGTCCCGTGACCACTTCACTGATATAGATGCCACGGTTCAGGACCTCACGAAACCAGGGTTGCTGGTTGAAATCAAGGCCTTCCATTTGATGTGAGCCGGTGTGGGATACTTGCTTCCCGCTATCGTCGATAACCCCCAAATCGAGGAAACCGCCAAAGCGTTCATTGAGGTTCTCCAGAATGCTGGCCAGGCGGGCAGGGTTCTGCAAAGTTTCCAGGCTATGATCATGGGCAATAAAATCCAGCACCGATCTGCGTTCGGTCAGAAACATAGATACCGATCGCCAGGAATTCGACACAAGCTGGGATGTGCGCAGCTCCAGTTCCGACTCGATGGTTTCCATGGTCAGCCGGTACCCGGACAGGGCCCAGATGATCAAGGGCACAAGCGCAACGCTAGCCGTGGCCAGAATTGCCCGTTTCCAGATCCGCTGAAAGTCAAAGTGATGTCTGTACGGCCCGGCGGTGACATCTTTGTGATCCAGAAAACCGGGCTTTAGTTTCTTAAGTATCGGCATGGTTGCATATCTCAATTTTTTGTAATTTCCCAATTTCATTTGAGCTTAATATCGTTTAGATATGTGTTCACCGCCCGCTTCGCTCGAGACGCAAAGATCGCAGAGTAGCTTTTCTTTTAACTTTCTGGTGATAGGCTATAAAGTTAAAAACTGACTGCCCTTCGGGCAATAAGATCACGTCATATCATTATTCCCTCACTCATAAAAGATTTCCTGGCCTTTAAGCGATTATCCTTTTATGTTTGCAGCCCTCTCAGCGGCAAACATAAAATAACTATTCTCTGCGCACTTTGCGCCTCTGCGGTGAAACAAATTTATGGTCACCTTCTTTTGAATTCATAGGATTAAACCCGCAGTCGAAAGCATCAATCCGCTTTCTTCTTCTGCCGGATCTTTTCGTTGGCCCTTTGAATCGTTTCGCTCAAGACATTAATGTCCAGCGGTTTTTGCAGGTAGGCAAAAGCGCCCAGTTCCATGCATAACTGCCGGTCTTCTTCATGACCGTGTCCGGTTAAAATAATGACCTCGATCTCCGGGCGCGTTTCTTTTACGGTCCGCAAAACCTCTAGACCATCAACGCCGGGCATTTTAAGATCGACAATGATGACTTCAGGCTCGTCCTCTTTGATCAGGTTAAGCGCCGACTCGCCGTCATAGGCCACGGCGGACCCCATATCCCGCATTGTCAACCTTTCGGACAGGGTTTGAACGAATTCGCGTTCGTCGTCCACCAGCAGGACTTTGGACGGCATTTCAAAATCGTACTTACGGTAGATATCGGTTTTGTGAAAATCCTTGCCGACTTTCGTTTCCACCGATTTGACTCCGGCTATCGGTTCGGCGATTGACCTGAGTTCTTCCTGGAGCCGGTTGAGCCTGAGGACATGTTTGTTGATGGTCAGGGTAATGGCACCGTTTTTGGCGCTAACCTCCACGGTATGTCCCTGCTGGATCAGAGCGGCCTCTGTTTCAGCCGCCAGCCGGAAATCCGCCAGCGCCTGTTTTGATTCGGCTGTCTGCTGGATGATGTCCTTGCCGGCCCAGTCCGCAATGAGGGCGGCCGCCTCCTGCACCGGCATTTTATCAACCGGAATGACAATATCATAAAGAGCAGGATCCCAGGGGTCACGGCCGCCAAACAGGGAATCAATCCAGAAGAAACAATCTTCCTCGCGCCGTTGAACAAGTTTGGCGGCCTCTTTTTCCGAAATACCATGCTGCTCGGCCGCAATCGCAGTTCGGTACTTTTGGGGTGCAATCAAACAAACTCTAAGGGTATGGCTGACAGCAGCGGGAATAAGTTGTCCGGAAAAGCAAGTGATTACGGCATTGTCGTTGCTGATCGCATCGGCAACCGCCAGTTTGATATAGGCCCGGGAACGTTCTTTTTCGATCGTGAATTTATTAAAGATCGAGCTCCTGGCTGAAAAAGCGCGTATAATTTTGCTTTCCGCAATGCCGGCGAGGCGGCTTGCCGCGGCCACAATTTCGTCATCAGTAATTTGCCTGTAACCGCTGCGCGCAATGACTTCCTGAACAACCGGGTTTTCCTGGCAGAAACCGCCGCTGAATATGGTAATGATCGGCATTTAATCCTTCCTTATTTGGGGCGACCGGGTGATGCGACAAACTGTCGTCAATGGACAATCTTTTTCCTTGCCGCCCCTGTGGGTGATTCCGTGCACAGCATTGATAGCGCTCTCGATGGTCGGGTAGATATGATCCTCGCCGATTTTTACGATCAAATGGGTTTGCCTGAGTACTTTCATGACCGATCGGTTCACGCTGCTCAGCGAAATGTCAATTCCGGCACTTCTGACCCGGTCCACCGTCAAAGATAATGCTTCTTCACCGGATGAGTCAATATCATTAATACTGCCGGCAGAGATTATAATGTGTTTGAGTTCCTTTTTTTGCCGTCGCCGGTTCCTGATCTGGTCTTCCAGGTAGCTGGCATTGGCAAAAAACAGGGGGCCGTCGAAGCGGACCACATCAATATAACGGCATTGCTCCAGACCGCTGGCTACGGCGTCATGCAGGGTGCGGTCGACGTCCAGGGACAGATCGACGACCTTAGGCCGCATGCTTTTATAAAGAAAGACGCCAATGGACAGACCGGCGCCAATCAGGATCCCCCGGTCCAGGTGCGGGGCGAATACCAGCGTAGCTATGAAGGTGATGATGGAAATCGCACCATCGTACCACTGGGCCTGCCAGGCATGAATAAAACCTTTGACATTAACCAGCCCCACGACTGCCATCATGATAATTGCCGCCAGAACCGATTGGGGCAGGTGGTAGAAAAGCGGCGTAAAAACCAGTAACACCACCACTACGGTCAGGCTGGTAAAGACACCGGATAAACCGGAAACAGCTCCGGATTGTAGGTTGACGGCCGATCTGGAAAAAGAACCGGAAGTCGGGTAACTTTTAGTGACGGCGCCACAGATATTAGCCAGGCCCTGACCGATGAGTTCCCGGTTGGGATCAAGCCTCTGGCCTGTTTTGGCGGCCATGGCCTTGGCAACCGAGATAGCCTCCATAAAGCCTAACAGTGAAATGATCACCACAAAGGGCAGCAGGTGAAGGATGATGTGATAGTCAATGCGGGGCACGGAAAAAGACGGCAGCCCCCGGGGAATATGGCCGACCACCTCACCGCCCCCGAGCATCTGTAAACGGTCTGTTTGCAGGGGAGTGTTACCGGCTTTAATCCGCCAGACACGGCCATCACCTTTTTGAGGGTCTGCGATTTCGTTAACCCCGTAAAAAGCGAGCGTGCCATCTTTTTCTCTGATACCCGTAAAAAGGTAGCTGCTTATTTGTTTGCGGTAGTCGGCGGCATCCTCCTTGGCTTGCTCGATCCTCAGGGTCAACCGCTCCGCCGCATGCCGGGTGTCGAGTTTTGCGTGTGGATCCAGCCTGTTTCTGTTAACATTGAGCTTCTGGATCAGTTCCGCCTTTGCTGCTGTCATCTGCGTTATAGATTTGATTGTGTGATTGATTTTTACCAGCGCCTGTTTGGCATTTTCGGAGCGGATGGCCTTAATATCCACCACAACGTTGTGCTCAAACCCGAGGCTCCAGGAGAGAATAGTGGTAACTGCAACGGCTGCGAGAACATTCGGCAGTCTGGGTGACACCCGCTTTATCCCATACATAATAACAAAAGCCAGCGCTGCCATAAACAGCGTTGGCCAATGGGTGTAGTGTGCAGCGGTTATATAAACGCGGTAGATCAATTCGTAGTGATGGGGGACCTTGTCGATATGGATACCGAACAGTTTGGGAAGCTGAGATGTCGCAATGATAAGCGCAGCGGCATTGGAAAACCCGTTTACTACCGGATGGGAGATGAAGTTAACGACCAGTCCCAATTTCAGTATGCCGAGGGAGAATTGGAAAACGCCGACCAGCAGGGCCAGCAAAACCGCATAGGCGATGTAGTGCTGACTGCCGGCGGTGGCCAGGGGCTCGAGGGTTATAGCCGTTAGAAGCGACACTACCGCCACCGGACCGGTGGCCAACTGGCGGCTGGAGCCGAACAGAGCGGCGATCATCGGTGGCAGAAAGGACGCATAGAGTCCGTAATAGGCCGGCAGCCCGGCAAGCTCAGCGTAGGCCATGGACTGGGGAATTAGCACCAGGGCCACTGTCAGACCCGCCACAATATCCATTTTCAGGCTGCTGCGGCCATAGCCTTCCGACCAGTCAAAATATGAGAGGATATTTTTAATCATACGGAGACGTCCGCGTCCTCGTGATCGAGAAATTTGCCGAGCAATCAATCGTTTTTACGATTATCGACCCTCACGGTCAAGGTTAAAATAGTCGTTGCGTGTTACGTGTTGAGGAAGGCTTTTTACCGGAGAATTGATTCTTTTCAGGTTTAAGGTTAGAGGCTGGAGGTTTGAGGCTGAACTGCAGAGTGTTCAGGCCTCCAACCTCAATCCTCCAACCGCTGGAAGCGCAGGTCTATAACTTTTAAGAAACCATCACCCCGCACCCCGTAACTCGCAACCCGCAACACGTAAGCTGTTTGACACATCCCAAATAAGCATTAATATTTACTACTACTTACCATAACTTGAAATACTCTTGAGAACGCCAATGAAAAGCGCCATACCTGAAAAAGCAGCTTTGCTGAAACGACTCAAAAAAGGAGGATTTAATGTCCCCGAGTTTATCTACGTTTCAGCCGATGATTTTAAAAATGAGAATTTTGAGGCCCTGGAGGCATTTCTGGAGCAACACCGTGAAAGCTTTAAGGTCATTGCCCGCAGTGCCCACCTAAAAGAACAATATTTTAAAGGCGGTACATTTGATTCTCTGGAGATCTATGCTGACCTCGGCGGGATCAAGTATGCCAGGAAAAAAATCATTAATCTGGCCAAAACGGCCAAACAGCTTTCCATCAGAAGACAACAAAAATTCAGCAATGCCCCTGATATTGACTTGGAGAATATGGGGATGATCGTCATGCCGTTTATCAGCGGTACAAGCGTCATGGCAAAAGTGATGGGAGACCACTGGGAGTTCGGCTACTGTCGCGACCAGCGCCACAAAATCCAGCGTGAACCTTATGTCACCCGAACGCCCCATGACATCGACCTGCTGAAATTATCAGAAGACATTCAAAAATATCTGGGCTATCCGTGTGAAATTGAATATGTGATTTCCGAACACGGTGAGATCTATGTGGTTCAGGCCAAAGATATCTCCCACATCGAAACCATTGAACTTAAACTGGGCGAGAGATCCATCCAGCTTGACGGGATTCGCAGGGTTCGGCGGCATCATAACTTCCGTGAGCGCCCGCTGTACGTGATGGACAATAGGGCCTTCTATTTAAACATTATCAGCAAATGTGAAGAATTCGTGCTCGGCAATGGAGACGACAAACCGACCATCAAAGAGATCCTTGGCATTATCACGGCCTATCAAGCGGAACTGGAGGAATTTGCCCTGAAGCATCACCGGTTCGCTGTGCTGGGCCTGTCGATTCAGGAACCGGAAGAGCTGTATCAGATTGCGAATCACTATCTGGATGACTTTCCGGAAATGAAGGCCGAACTTTCACGGGCCCTGCATGATAATTTGTATATAATCGATTATTTTTTATCTGAAACCGACACCCTGATTGCCAAAGACAAGTTCCGGCTCAATCTTTGCGGGCATGATGCCTACGGCATCGATACGGTCCGCAACCCGATGTGGTCCGTGTTCTGGCATATGGACAAACACGAACAGATGGTCAAACAGTTTAAAAAATCGGGATTTAAAACCGGCGACATCGTCGGGATAGAAATAGATTCGGATGAGAAGCCGATCGTTTTCAGGCTCTAAGTTCAGCCATAGAAAACGAATATCGATGGGCTTTGAAGCGTTCAATGCTGATTGTTCATAGCTCATAGCTGGACATTCAGACTTCGGCTATGATCTTATGAACTATGAGCTTTACCCTGGACTGCCTCTTTAAGATACCGAAAAACTTCCTTGCCTTCCAGGGACGCTTTCTCCTCTCCCTGGGCGATTTCTGGAAAACTGCTATCTTGCCCTTGTCCAAACTGCTGATGGTGTCTTCAACCATTACCAGCAAGTTGTCGATGCGGCTTAGGACGACCGCCGGTCCGTAACTGAATTCACCGGCTTGCTTTTCGGTCACCGCCCCGAAACTTTCATGGTGCCGGATACGAAACGCCCTGGGCGGCGGCTGATAACCCAGCAATTCGGCGAACAAGGAGACGCTTTCCAGAATGCCGTCGAAGTATCCATTTTCCAGGGAGTCCGTGCCTTCCTTTGCAATCGCCTCGATGTCGGACCGGTTATAGGTGAGATCCAAACTGTCGATGCACCCTTTTTGAACACTTGCCAAAGAGGCTTCCTTGCGGCTTAGCTTAACATCGGAATCCTTCAATATTTTGATGACATTTTTAATGCTCAACATTTCTTTGGTATAGGGGCTTTTGCGGATGAGTACATCTTCCACAGTGGTTTCGTAAATGGGCAGTTCGTTGTCCAGAACCAGGATGCGGCTTAGTTCGCCATCGCCTTTTTGAATGTATAGATCCAGATCGCGTTCCTTTTGATACTGGTAGGGGCCCATTTCCAGAAGGCTGCGCATGGCGTCTTTATCAATTTTGAGGCCGCTTTCCGCCGATCCGATGGATGCCAGTACTTTGCGGGACAATTGATTGATCCGTAATTTTTTAAGTAAATCGTCCTTAAAAGACATGGTTATGCTTCCCCTTCATATTGAATTTTGTAAGCTTCAAAGTTTCAGGGTTCACCGTTCAGGTTTTTTTTGTCTCGTCGACCTTGCCAAGATTATACTGCTAAAGACTTTACAGGTGATGTCACTCTGCTTCCGTATCCTCAAATCGCAATATCTTCAATCATTGCCCTTTCAAAGCTCACGAATCAGCCGGGCAGTATTGGCCCAACTTTGAACCCTTGAACCTTGAACCCATAAACGGCTAAAGATCTACCATATAGCAGGAAGCAAGTAAACTTGTGATTTGATTTTTAGTGCTTGAATTTTCGATCTCTTTCACGACTCACACAAATATCGAAGTGGGTGCAAACGCTCTTGCTAAAATAGAGCTGCTTGACCCTGAAGGGCTATTAAGGTATATGAAATGCTTATTTCAGTTTTTATTTATACTGCAGGACTCTACTGTTCTATATGTAAATCCGCGTTTCGTGGGATATTCATTTTTTAAGAAAGCGATGGGGACCATGACTGAATTTGTTAAGGTGTTATACGGTGACAAGGAGTTTCAGCTTCCGGTGGTTGTCGGCACGGAGGGTGAAAAGGCAATAGACATTTCTAAGCTCCGGCAGGAGACCGGGTTGATCACCCTGGATACCGGATATGGAAATACCGGGAGTTGTACCAGCAATATTACTTTCATGGACGGAGAAACGGGCATTTTGCGCTACCGCGGGATCCCGGTGGAGCAGCTGGCCGAGCAGTCTTCATTTATAGAAACCGCCTATCTGCTCATAAACGGAAGGCTGCCTTCCCGGCAGGAGTTGACCGAGTTTTCCGTCCTGCTCAATGACAACTCCCTGGTGCACGAAGATATGCGTGACTTTTTCGAGAATTATCCCCGTTCTTCACACCCCATAGCAATACGAACCGAACCAGTAACAGGCAAATACATAAACAGAACCACGTATTGCTGCCATATTTTTTGATTTCAATACAGTTGACGACGCCATGTATGACCGGATTCCCGGCCCCATCCGAACCATTATCGATAAGCGGTTTCGTGATTTTATACGGGTTCACTACGCCCATTCCCACCGGTCGGAAAGATTACCCGGTGGTGATGAATACGGCCAACGCTGGCAGCAGCGTGTTTTAGCATCGTTAATGCGTAAGGCCGGTTGATCTGTTTCTCTGGTATGATCTTGACCGGTAGACAGGAGCCACCATGACTTTCGAAGCATTCACCCGCAGCATCGCGCAAAACGCCGCGCCGGACGCCACGCTTTCCGATTTGCTTACGTCGCTCTGGTGGGATCGCAAAGGGGATTGGGAGCGGGCTCACGCCATCGCTCAGGACATCCCCACGGTCCAGGGCAGCGCCGTGCATGCCTACCTGCACCGCGAAGAAGGCGTCTTGTGGAATGCAGACTACTGGTATCGTCGTGCCGGCCGGCAGCGTCCGGCAGTGTCTCTATCGGCGGAGTGGGAGGCTCTGGTGCGGGAGATGTTGGCGGATTAGTTTTATCCTGAACCAGCCACTTCTGGTGGAGGACCCGGAGAGGTTTTACCGATCCCGGGTGCTTTTCTGCAATGGTTTCTTCATTTTCTTTCACGTGATAAGAAAACGAAGCAAAAGAAATGCCCGTGTCCCGATTTATCCTGTGCATCAGCGATGCTCGGCGCGGGACAATGGGAAAGAAGAAAACCATAAATCATAAAGACCGTTTTCAAACCCCCTTCAAGGGGGCTACCTGAGGCCTCCCGCTCTGGGGGAGATGCCTCACTCATGTGCGGTGTTGTGGTGCCGCACAGTGCGCGAGCTATCGATGGCCCGTCTGGCCATGTAACTACGATGATACCGACCGAACCTTATGACTGTTGATGACATACCTGCCGCCACAAAGGCAACAGTTGAAGATCCCCCGGCGGTTTATCTCTGCCAGGTCGGTGAGCAGGTGTCCTGCGGGGCCTGTTGCGGGCTGTATAATGTGGCGAATCTTTCCCGGGCCGCCCTTGAAGATCGGTTGGCCCGACGCACGCAGCGCTTTGCCGCGGTCACCCGGACGGAAGACGGGATCGAACAGTATCGCCGTGAAATCGAGGGGTGGACTCCCGAAGAAAGGCCTTTCCCCCACTTTCACCACTGTCCTTTCCTGGGGTTGATCGGGGAAGCCCGGGCTCGAGTGGGGTGCCTCCTGCACCCGGCGGTACCTGGCAATGATGGCCACGATTTTCGCTATTTGAGTTATTACGGCGCCAAGCCTGCCGGTCTTATTTCTGCCCCACCACACGGGTCGTTGCCCAAGCGTTACCTGCATATCCTCCTGACGATTAGTGGGACGATTGGTACCCATACGGCTTGATCATTACCGAGCATCGTTTGCTGAACGCCATATTTACGGCCTTGGAAAACCGTATCGCCCGTCCGTTGGGTCCGGACGATTTCCCGGTGCATTCGGAAGCCTTCCGGCGCTTGCACGAATTGCTGGATTTGAAACTGTCCTGGCCTTATCGGTGTACCGATGCGCCCGGACCGGCCCATTTCTTTTTTGAAAACGGCCTTTACCCTCGCGCTGAAATCACTTGGCCTTCCACCGTCAGACCTGGCTGGCCCTGCGAAACTATTTTTCGGGAATTGGAATCCTGTTTTGTGTCGGAGCAAGATGTGCTTCAGGCGGAAAAGCGGTTGCGTGATCTTTTCTCCGGAATTTCGCGATGTTATGGCTTGACCGCCATATCTCAATAAAGGCGTTGATTCTGGCTCGGGGCGAGGTGTTAAGTGCCAGCCTCCGGTATGAGCGCTTTTGCCTGCCATGACCATCGACACCTGATTGCGAAAAGGACGTCCGCTGGACCGATGAACCCTCTTGTTGATACCCTCCCGGCCATGCTACGCATCCTGCTGGTATTTCTCCTGATTTTGCTGGTGATCAAACGCAAGTGGGATCTGGGCCATGCCTTTGTGCTGGGGGCCTTGAGTCTGGGTGTTGTGTTCGCCATGGAGCCCTTATCGATAGCCACATCGGCCCTGGCGTCCATGTTGCATCCTAAAACGCTCAGTCTGACCATCATCGTCAGTCTGATTCTGGTTCTCAGCCACAGCCTGGAAAAGACCGGGCAGATGGCCCGGATGCTGGAGGCTTATAAAGGATTGGTTCACTGGCCGAAATTGAACCTGGTGGTGTTTCCTGCCCTGATTGGCCTGCTGCCCATGCCGGGTGGGGCGATTTTTTCAGCACCGATGGTCAAAACGATCGGGCAAACCCATCGATTGAGCCCGGCGACCCTGAGCTACATCAATTACTGGTATCGTCATATCTGGGAATACTGGTGGCCGCTGTATCCGGGCATCCTTTTAACCACGGCCCTGGCAGATATCGATTTGTGGCATCTGGTCTTTTTCACCTTGCCGATTACCGGTTTAGCCATCGCGGCCGGCTACTGGCCGCTGAGGGGAACGATCTTCACCGTCGATGATGGCCGGCGCAGGGCCATGGGCCCGTTTATCAAGGAGTTGGCGCCGATTCTGATTGTTATCGTGGGCGGGTTGGGCCTGGGAGAAATTCTGTTCGCCGTCCTGCCGCCGGGCATTCGGTCGCTTGCCAAAGAAGGGGGGCTTATCGCGGCGTTGTGTGTCGGTATCGGATGGGTCTGGCATATGAATCACATGCCGGCCAAGGAAGCGATGGGCCATCGTGATCCAGCCGGCGGTGCTCAAAATGATCTATCTGGTGACGGCCATCCTCATTTTCAAAGGGATTCTGGAAGACAGTGGGGCGGTGCGGCAGGTGAGTCAGGAAATCCTGCACTGGCAGATTCCTCTGATGGCGGTAGCCGTCATCCTGCCGTTTATCGTGGGTGTCGTGGGAGGCATCACCATCGCTTTTGTGGGCACGACGTTTCCCATCCTTATTACGCTGATCCACACCCTGGGCCAGAGCCATCTGATTGCTGCCGTACCTGGCATTGGCCTTGGTCAGTGGCTTCACCGGGGTGCTTTTATCGCCGCTGCACCTATGCCTGCTGTTGTCCAACGCTTATTTTGAGACCGCCCTCATGCCGGTCTACCGCCAAATGGTGGTACCCCTGCTGGCGTTGCTGGCCGGTGGCTGTATCTATTTTAGTATACTGCGGTTTTACCTGTCCTGACAGGCCCACCGACCATCACCATTTTCTCCCCAACACGTTTCTGTACTGAAAAAACCAACCGCTACCCGATAGCCTTCAAGGCTTTTAACGTTTCTTCCGGCTCGGGTCGAACAGTATAATCCGCATTGATGGCCGCGTAGCGAACCTTGCCGTCCGGGTCGATAATCAGACGCGCCGGCATGGGCAGGGTCCAGGAGGCGTCACCGTTATATTTTTCGAGATCGATGCCAAATTTTTGGTATATCGCCTTCAGATCGTCCGGCAGCGTGAACCTGAGGCCATAGCGCGCTGCCACCATGTTGCCGGGATCGCTTAAAATCATGGCGGACAGATTTTTCTCTTCCCGAATGGCCTGATTGTGCTCGATTCCCTGGGGCGCAATCATCACCAGGGACGCTCCCAACGCGCTGAACCGGTCGTTCATCTCTTCCAGAGCTTCCAGCTCCAGGTTGCAGTAAGGTCACCAGCGGCCGCGGTAGAAGGAGAGGATCAACGGGCCCTTATCAAGCAGGTCGCCGAGCGCCACAGCGTCACCTTCCGTATTGTTCAGTTCAAAATCCGGTGCCAGATCTCCAACTTTGATAGCCTTTGCGAGAATACCCGAACCGTTGAGATCACTGGTGGCCTGCTGCATGATCGACAATGCGTCCGGTGGCACTTGGGTAAGAAAATCCTTTTTATAGGCATCGAGTTTTTCCTGAAGTTTCATTATAAGTCTCCTCATTTAAGCCAATCCGTTATGTTTTATTCAAGACCGACGCTTGCGATGCGGTTCATCGCAGAAAGGTTTTGTTCAGGCATGCTTAACCAACATGGGGATGAAATCCTGAAAATCAAACGGATGGGGCGAGCGCTTGGCGGACGTCGTCCTCGTGCAGGCGGGCGTGTTCATAGGCCCAACGAATGAATCGTTCCAGGCGACCGTGCCCGTGAAAGACATGCCGGCCCTCCCGGTCGAAATCGGCATCGGCCATATTTGTCACGATCGCAATGGTTTCCTCACGGACAGTCTTAAACCGTTGCACTAACTCAGGCAGGGACAAGTGGTCGAGTTTCTGCGGCTGGGTGCGGTTGAAGCGGGCCACATCAAAATCCTCGGGTGAGCCCGGTCCACCATCCAGTATATTTCTGAACAACCAGTGCATGGTTTTTTCGATGGTGACCAGATGGGCCAGGACCTGGCGTACGGTCCAATGAACTTCTTCCGAGTAGACCGGCATCTGAAGCTGTTCCGGGGTGAGCGTGGTGTAAAGCCGCACCGTTTCATCGGCAGATGTCCGGAGTGCTGCGAGGATTTCCGTTTGGCGAGCAACCATGGTGTTCTCCCTTTTTGACAGACGCCAAAAATGCCTTAATTTTCCAATTATAACACATCGCATGATCACTGTCTTTCATGTTGCCACCCGATTTTTATGATTTCTCGTCCGGACCACGGCTCCTTCTCCCACACGGCCAATTCGGTTAACGCATCGGTCGACTGTTTGCCAGGCATCGATAGCCCTGCAAACGGGCGCAAGCGTGCTTGTGACCCCTCACACGGGGCTTCAATCAACGAAAGGGGGAAAACCATGGCTGTCAAGGTACTCATCAAACGTCATTTTAATCCGGAGCACCTGGAGCAGGCCTCCAAAATCCTTATCCGAGCCCGCTATGAAGCGATGAAGATGGATGGCTACATCGCCTCGGAAACCTGGCGCGGGCTCCACGATCCTTCCTGGATCATCGTTGTATCCATGTGGCAGACCCCGGAGGACTGGAACCGCTGGTATGCCAGCAGCCACCGCAGCGAATTCAAGGCGGAGTTGGGAAAGATCATGCTCGAAGGGGAAAGAATCGAGCCCTATGCGCTGGGGTTGCAGCAGACGGTCTAATACACCGTAATTCCTTTGATGCACAGGAGAAGGGAGATCAACCATGGCCCATGGTATCCATATCCAGGTCCAATGCCCTCATTGCGGTAAGTCCCTGATGGCGACCGAACCGCAAATCGATCAATTGGATTCAATCCAGTTGCTGGTGAAGATCGGCGATCAGATTGGGCATCTTTATCTCAGTCAGGTCTATGGCAGCTACGAGAAGCATTTTGAAAGTGTCGTAAATATTCCCGATGCGGTGATCGAATGTTCCTGCCCCCATTGCTTTCACCCGTTTCCCATTCATCAAACTTGCGGGAACTGCGGCGCGGCCATTATCGGATTGGATTTAACGGTCGGCGGCGTCATCAAGGTATGCAGTCGTAACGGGTGCAAACACCACTCCCTTGAGTTCGAAGACAGCCAGGATGCCTTGAATCTGTTCCGAAGCCAGAATGGGTCGGGCTTGTTTTAGGCCGAACGATCGACTCATTGCGTGCGTCATTTTTCCTATCAGACAATCGGGCCTTCCTCTCTCCCTCTTTCCCCTTTTTCACCTTGTCCCGCTCTATTTCTCACCCCACCTTTACAGCACCAGCTACCCACTTGCATGTTTCTGCAAGCGCTTGATCGGTTTCGCTGAGTTTTACCACAACTTGCGTGAACCCTTCATTACCAGTTATGGATCCAACGCATTTATCACACCCGTGAATCATACGATATCATCGTAATGAGGCGCTCATGCACTCAATGATACCATTTGTTTGATTGTCGTGGTCAGTACGGCGATTTCTGTTATGCAGGTATCACTATGTCTTCGCGCACAGTCGTCGCAACTGAGCATGCTTCATCACCCCTCTCTGTTTTATTAGATATCGGCTGTGTCTGGCGAACGGCTTATTGCACAGCCTGTTTGTCTATGGCTAGCTTGCATGAAGCGGCTGATTTCCGGACGTGCGCAAGCGCTGGTGATCGATCGTCCGGGCACGATCGAAACGATCGAACGGCGTCTGCAACCCCGACGGGACTGTCGCCTTGGTGCGCTTATGGAAATTCGCCGTCGAGCCGAGGTAACGATCATCAACATCAATGCCAGGGGATGCCGCCTGAGAAGCCATGCGGGACCGGATAGAAATGCAGACGCTCAGGAACAGGAGCGGGTGTCCCTTGAGATCAGATGCCGGGGCAGGGGCGAGCGGTGCCGATGGTGGGGAAATTCGCAACCTGGTTTGCACCCGTGATCACGTGGAGGCCGGCATTCTTTTTGAGGGTTCCACGAGCGGACTGGCCGACATTTTCGCGTCGCTGGATGACAAGGAGGGCAAATAGGGGGTGGAAGCGCTTTGTAATGGGCGGATTCATTTTCCCGTTGCCCGAAAACCCTATCAAGATAGGCTATGAAACAAAAAGCAATTTGAATTGACCTGAATCAATGCATGGCGGTAATCATCCTGCTATGCTTGATTCGGTCGGTAAAGGTTAAGAACTTGGACCAAATAGCCCATGACCAAGATGGTGCCATAAGTCGGCGATGGCGGCACCATTGGAATGGGCCTGGCATTTCTTTTTCCGGCGTTCAATCATACTCAAAGGCATTCCAACTTCGCGGAGAGGTAAGGCCCGCATGGGGCGTATCAACTGGATCATGAAGATCAATCCGTGGCATTTTCTGTGGATTTCGATCCTACTGTCGGAGCTATTCACCCTGATCAGTAACACGGCCCTCAGCCTGATCTGGTGGGGTTCGATATCCAGCGATCTGCTTCTGATCGGCAGCATCGATGCGTTTGTGGTGTCACTGCTGGTTGCCGCGATCGTTATCTTTTTTCTCAGATAAACGTCCCACCTGAAAGCCATCAATGATCAATTGCAGGTCGAAATCAAAAGACGGCAGGCGGCTGAAAATACATTGGAGCATAAAGGGCAATATTTTCAGACGATCTTGGACGTTTTCCCAGACCCCCTGATGGTCATCAACCGGGATTACACCATTGATTATGCAAATGCGGCCGCTCAAAAACTGGCCGGCCGTGTAAAATCCTGTCCTCGGCGGTTTGACCTGCTACTCGAGCTTCCCACCAAGTAACGGCACCCTGCGACGGAATGTCACATTCCCTGCCCGATTGAAATGGTACGAACGACTAAAAAAATGGTGCATGTGCAGCATGAGCATGTCGATGCCCGCGGCGATAAACGCTGGATCGACATTTCCGCCGCACCGGTTTTTGACCAAAACGGCGACGTCCGGCAGATCATCGAATACGGCCGAGATATCACGTTGCGGAAGCGTGCCGAGGTGCGTCTGCAGGAGAGTGAAGAACGTTACCGGCACATTTTAAAGTGGCGCCCGATGCCATCACGATCACCCGGTTGGCAGACGGTCGCTACATCGAGGTCAACGACTATTTCTGCATCCTGACTGGTTATTCCCGCGAGGAAGCCCTGGCGCACGCCTTTTACCTGCATCTTTTCGTCATCCTGCAGGATCGCCAACGGTTTGTGGATGCCATCGCGCGGATGCCTAAGTCAGAGACCTTGAACTTCAATATCCCAAAAAGAACGGTACTGTGATCGACACCCTGCTCTCGGCCCGACGTTTGAGCCATGCCGGTGAAGACTGCCTGGTCGCCGTCACACGGGACATCACCAAACAAAAAGAAGCGGATCGCGATTTTGAGGGCCAGCGAGGAGAAATACCGTCTGCTGGTGGAGCACCAGAGCGATCTGGTCGTGAAGGTCGATCTGGAAGGTCGCTTTCTGTTCGTCAGCCCCTCCTATTGCAATTTTTCGGCCATACCAGGCGGATGCCTTCAGGGCCTTCGTTTATGCCCCTGGTGCACGAGGACGACCGTGAGGCCACTGCCAAGGCCATGGAGGCCCTTTTCGTGCCGCCTCATCGGGCCTATATGGAGCAGCGTGCCCTGACCAAGGAAGGCTGGCGTTGGCTGGCCTGGGCGGACACGGCCGTATTAAATGATGAGGGACAGATAGACGCCATTATCGGCATTGGTCGGGACATCACCGAACGCAAACAGGCGGAGATCGCCCTGGCGGAAAGTCGGACCCTTTTCGATGCCTTCATTAACCATTTCGCCCTCCCTGCCTTCACTGACACGCCTAGGAGCGCTATATCACTTCAACTCAGCCCTGCAAACCGTTTTTCAATCAAGACCCGCACACCCTCATCGGCAACACCAACGCTGATCTCTGCCGGCACATCTGGCACGACTGAAATTCGTGCCAATGACCGCCAAGTGCTGTCCAAAGGAACAACTCTGAACGCCACGGAATCCATGAGCGCTTCGGGTCGCATATATGATTACCTGGTATCCAAATTTCCAATCCAGCGGGACGGGCAGACGGGGATCATTGCAGGGATTGCCATCGATCTCAGCCATCGCATTGCCGCCAACAAAAAAGAGGGTTGGAGGCCCGTCTTCAGCAGGCTCAGCGCATGGAGGCCATCGGTACCCTGGCTGGCGGCATCGCCCATGACTTCAACAACATCCTGTCGGCCATCATCGGGTATTCGGAGATTGCTCCTGATGGATGCGGGTGCGGACGGAACGATCGGGAAGAGCCTGAAGAACGTGCTGGCGGCCGGCGAACGCGCACGGGATCTGGTGACACAAATCCTGACCTTCAGTCGTCAAGGCGATTCGGAACACAAACCGCTAAAACTGCGTTTCCTTGTCAAGGAAGTTCTGAAACTGATGAGGGCCACGCTGCCATCCACCATTGAAATTATCGATCTCACACAATCCGAATCGAAATGTGATGGCGGATGCCACCCAGATCCATCAGGTGATCATGAATCTCTGCACGAATGAGCGGCCCACGCCATGTGGGCTCAGGGCAGAACGTTACCCTGGCGACTGGGGGATACCCGTCTCGGCTGTGATTTTGCCGCACGCATCCGGCGCTAACGGTGCCCGGCCGTATGTTGATCTCACGGTAGAGGACACCGGTCACGACATAGCGGCCGATATGATCGACCGCATCTTTTATCCGTTTTTTACCACCAAGGAGCAGGGCGAGGGCATCGGCCTGGGCCTGTCGGTGGTCGATGGTGTCGTCAAAAAGCATGGGGGGGCGATTACCGTGGAAAGTCACCCCAACGCGGGTCCCGTTTTCATGTTTATCTGCCGATCATCGATCACCAGTCCCTGAATCATCAGACAGATGCCAACATGCCGATGCGGGGTACGGAACGCATTCTGTTCGTGGACGATGAACCCTTCCAGGCGGATCTGGTAGCACGCCTGCTGGAATCGCTGGGATACAGCGTCGTTTCGATGACAAACAGTATCGAAGCCCTCGAATTATTTCGTCATGACCCGGACCGGTTTGATCTGGTGATTACCGATATGACCATGCCGCGCATGACCGGCGATATGCTGGCCCGGGAGATATGGGCGCTTCGATCCAGGATGCCGATTATTCTATGCACGGGCTACAGCGAGAAACTCGACAAAGAACATGCCCTTCAGTTAGGTTTCCGGGATTTCGCCATGAAACCCCTTGTGATCAAAGACCTGGCCCGAATTCTTCGTCGCGCGCTGGATGAGGGCCATCCGGCAAAGCGCGACCGGGTGCCCGCATCGCCCACTCATCCATCTTGCGGACGCCGCCATCAAGTTTACGGATCCAGGGTGACCGCTCTTTACACGACCCATCTCCGATTGTCCAATTGATCAAGATAGTAAATATAATAATAGATAAATATAAGTTACTTTCATAAGGTAATACTTAACTGTTTGCAAATGAGTGGCGATTCCTCCGGCGGCCATTTCTGAACGGGATAGGGGCTTGCGCCATCACGCGGGAAACGCTATGAAGACGATATGGGAATAAGCCCAATATGTATTTTTATCATCATTGTATCGAACACCGAATGGGAGGAACACGATGGAAAAAGTGGCGGTGGTAGGGTGTGGCGCTTACATGGACAGTGGCTATGGATGTCCGGGGGAGTGGCGCTGCCTCAAGGCAGCTAATCTGGGTGAGGGCAGTTTTGAAAACCCGTCCCAGGTGGTTTCCTTTGTGAAATGCGAGTGTCCGGGACGGGCACTGCTGCCCACGGTGGGCATGGCCATGAAACTCTCCGAAATCAAACCCGACAAGATCTATCTGAGTTCCTGCCTGGTGAATGCCAAACCGGGGTGTCCCTATGCCAGTGCCGATGAAATGGCGGCTATCCTGGAAAATAAAACCGGCATACCGGTCGTGAAAGGGACTCACGATTATCACTGATTCCGTATGAATGGATAACCGTGCTTGAGATCGCTCATTGCTTGACGCGGACCGAAGTCACCCTATCTTCTCCCAACGGTTGTGAAACATCATTGAACCAACTGAGAGGAGGAGACCACATGCCGACGGATGTATTTTCAGAATTCAAACTGAATGGGTATACGTTGCAAAACCGGCTCGGGGTGGCACCCATGACGCGCATGTCATCGGTGGCCGACAGTATTCCCCGGCCGGATGTCATGGAATTTCTGGTGCGCCGGGCCAAACGTGGGGCGGGATTGGTGTTTAGCGAGGCCATCGTCACGGACTATGAGAGCGCCCAGGGCTATCCCGGCCAGGCGCGGCTACTGACCCAACGCCAGATCGACGCCTGGAGAGCGGTGACAGACGCCATCCGTGCGCACGGATCGGTATCCATCATGCAGATGTTTCATTGCGGGCGCGTGGCCTGGCCGGAGATCAACCCGGCCGGCCGCATTGTGGCACCGAGCCCGGTGACCCCTCGACAGAACAACCCCCTGACGGAAAAGCCCTATCCCGTTCCCGATACGATGAGTACCTTCGACATCCAGCATGTCATCCAGGGGTTTGCGGAAACCGCCAAAGGTGCCGTGGCGGCCGGGTTTGACGGGGTGGAAGTTCATGGGGCTCACGGGTATCTCATCAGTCAGTTTCTTTCTAAATATTCGAACCACCGTACGGATGGCTATGGCGGTTCTTTGGAAAACCGCTATCGTTTCGCCCATGAAGTTATCGCGGCCGTCCGTGCGGCAGTGCCCGCGGATCGCCTCTTGACCTTTCGGATTTCGGATTGGGGCGTTGTTGACCCGGATGTTTCCCTTTTCGAGACCCAGGAGGAGTGGCAGACGCTGATCAAGCGTCTGTCAGCCGAACCCATCGACGCTATCTCATTGTCCACCTACGATTTCCAGGCCAAAGGTTTCGGCACGGATCAGACCATCTGCCGTTTGACCCGCGACCTAACGGATCTCCCCCTGATGATCTGCGGTAAGATTCATGATCGTACGACGGCGGAGGCGGCGTTGCAGGATGCGGATATAGCCCTCTCTGGCAAGTCTTTCCTGCTTAATCCTGATTTTGTCGAAGATATTCGGGAGGGGAAATTGCTACCGCTTCATCGATCTGAAGCAGCCAATGTTGCCTATACGGAAGATCCTCTTTTGTGAAAAATTTTGGAAGATATAATGGTTTCCGAGTGGTCGCGGGACATGCTTCCTAAGCGAATGATCTGCGCGAGGAAGCTGAGGTGAAAGAGGTAAAGACGGCATTGTGTCTATTTGGCTACGATTTTTCAAAAGAAAAGGGGCTGCTTTTAAGAGCAGTCCCTTTTCTTTTATACGCAGCGAAAGAAGTTGTTAGAAGCGGAAAAAGAGCCCGGCCCCGGCTGTGAATATTTCGGTATCGTAAAAGTCGATATTGGAATCGGCTTCGAAATACCCTGTCTTGACGTAAAGGCTGGTGCGTTTGAAAAATGGTACGCTCCACCCGAAGGGGTTGTGATACAACCCCATCAGGCCGATGCCGTAGCGGTCGTCGTCCCGGGTCTTGCCATAGATGGGGTTGCGTTTGTCGTAGTCGGCGTAGCCGATAAAGCCGTTGACCGAAAGCAAGAAACGCTCGTGACGGTACCGGTAGGTAAGCCCGAAGTCCACCCCGTCGTTGCTCATGGCATCGCCGTCCAGATTGTAATCGTTGTATGTGACGGATGGGATGATGGCGTGTTTTTCGTCAAAGAAGAACCGGTACAATATTTCGGCTTCGTGATAATCCCCTTCACGGTCCAATAATTTCTGCTGGGCGGATGTGAGCCCTAAAAAGATACCGCTGTACTCATCGTCGATATCGATGTCGCGATAGGAATACTGCAGCTGCAGTTGAGAGCCAAAGATGCGGTCCCAGGCCAACCGGAACCCGTTGGATGTGCGATCGGTGCGTGATCGTTTGAAATCGGTCACGTAGGGGTCTTTCCAGACTTCGGTGGGAATGGATGAGTAAAGCACGCTAGCCGCCACCAGATTGTTTCCGGGCAGTTCTTGGGCCACGCCAAGCTGGGTGGCGAAATCGAAGCGCAGGGCATCTTCCATGGCATTACCGATAAAAAGCTGGGTGCGTGTGCTGGCAAAGGTATAGCGCAGGTTGAAATTGATATTGGGGCCGCCGGTACTGTTCGAATCCGGACTGTCCGTCAGGGAGTCCACCGTGCGATTGCCGATGTTGCTCATTTTGTTGCCGGAGATCATATTGCTTTTGACATGACTGTAGCCGCCCCCGACGGTTAAGTAACCACTGAAGCCAGATTCTTCCGGTATGGGTTCGACGGCATAGATGGTGCCAGCAGTTAGCAGTACGATGGCAATGGCAACAGCAATGACGCTCTTGGGCGCGCGCATAACAGATCTCCTTACTTTCGGTTGGTGTTCTTATTTTCAGCACTTCAAATATGGTCAAAGCTATAAGAGGCAGAAAAATTAATCAACTAGGGATTCTGCGCGTTATAAGAGGTAAAGGTCGTATGGCGGCCAAATGAAGCGCAGGAATCAATCGGAAGTGTCGGGTAAGCTGTTTTGGCGGGCTTGCTCAATCAATTCGAGGATTCCCGTGAGTTTGGGCCGTGGTTGTTGATCAAGGAATTCAGCGAGTGCTTCGGCGGGAAGACGTTTTTTAAGGTAATCCACGACATCGAAGTGCTGCCACCAGCAATCCATGACCTTGAAACAGGGTTGGCCGTTGCGCCCTGTTTTCTCACAATAGGTGAAGGGCACCGGCCCGCCCAGTCGTGGGCAGCGGATTTCCAAGTCGTCCTTTTTCACGGTGGCCATCACTCCGTTGGGGTGGTTTCTGTATTCAAGTTGTATTCCGTTGCAGCTGAAATATGGCCGGGGAGGAAGAGGGTGATTTTCCTCCCCGGAATGCGATTGCGCTATGCCCTATGGGGTACTTTTCATTGCCTGCGGCTTCGGGAAATCGGCAAATACGGCCTGTGACTTCTGAAGATCGTCATCCGACATGGCAACATCGTTTAACTCGCCGGTAAAATAGCGGTCATAGGCCCCCAGATCCAGCAGCCCATGTCCACTCCAACTGACAACGATCGTTTTTTCGCGGCCTTCTTCCTTGGCCTGGCGGGCTTCTTTCACGACCTGGGCCAGGGCGTTGGTGGTTTCCGGGGCGGGGATAAACCCTTCGGTACGGGCCCACAGAACGCCGGCTTTATACGCTTCGGTCTGGGTCACCGCTTTGGGTTCGCACAAGCCTTCTGTAATCAGCTGGCTGACGGTGGGGGCCATGCCGTGATAGCGCAGACCACCGGCGTGGATCGGGGGCGGCACGAAGGCGTGCCCCAGGCTGTGCATGGGCAAGAGCGGGGTGTAACCGGCGGTGTCGCCGTGATCGTAAACAAAGGGGGCGCGGGTCATGGTGGGGCAGGCCATGGGTTCCACCGGGTAGATGGCGATATCGCGGCCATTGATTTTATCGCTGACAAAGGGGAAGGCCAGACCGGCGAAATTGCTGCCGCCTCCGGCACAGCCGATGACGATATCCGGATAATCACCGATCATGTCGAACTGTTTTTTGGCTTCCAGGCCGATGATGGTCTGGTGCAGCATGACATGGTTGAGCACACTGCCTAATGAATAGCGGGTCTTGCCGCTTGTGTCGGAAACGGCCGCCTCGATGGCTTCACTGATGGCAATACCGAGGCTGCCGGGGGTGTTCGGGTCGCGGGCCAGGGCGTCGCGGCCGGCCTTGGTTTCCGGGCTGGGACTGGGAACGCACTTGCCGCCCCAGGTTTCCATCATGGCCTTGCGGTAGGGTTTCTGGTCGAAGCTGATCCGCACCATATAGACTTTGCATTCCAGGCCAAATTGAGCGCAGGCAAAAGACAGGGCGCTGCCCCATTGACCGGCGCCGGTTTCCGTGGTCATCCGTTCGATACCGAATTCCTTGTTATAGTAAGCCTGCGGAACCGCGGTATTCGGTTTGTGACTGCCGGGGGGGCTGACGCCTTCGTTTTTATAATAGATTTTGGCGGGTGTACCCAACGCTTTTTCAAAGGAGCAAGGCCCGCATCATGGGCGATGGCCGCCAGATGCTGAGAATATCCATGACGGGATCCGGGATATCGATCCACCGTTCTGTGCTGACTTCCTGTTCGATCAGGTTCATGGGGAAAACCGGGGCCAGGGCATCCGGTGAAATGGGCTTGCCGTCCGGTCCCAAGGGAGGGTTCATCTTGATATCCGCCAGAATGTTGTACCATTGGCGGGGCATCTCGGAGGGTGGCAATATAATTTGTCGATGGGTCATGGATTCGTCTCCTTCTTGACTGTTTCTGCAAGCTACGTCAATAAACCCGAGTCGCATGGCGCGCCGTCATATCGTCAGCATTTTGGGGTGCCAGCAAATGAATTTCAGGTCTTAAAGGGCTCGGGTTGTTTTGTCAAGGTACCTGCTAACGCCTGCCTTAAAAGAATATCTCTGAATAGACACGCGAAGATGGGGAACCGATCGTCAACAATATCGATGACCTCGGCGATCATTTCACGCCGGCCGGCCAGATAGAAATCATATTCGCCGGCAGGTAATTGGTTTCGCAAATACATCGTGACACGGCCCGGGAAGGCATCGGATGGCAGGGATGGCGTTTCGCCGGTCAGACAGGGAATGTAGCGTGCGGCAGCGGGTTCCATCAGGTCCCGATAATAGAGATCGCCAACATTCCGCACCCCGTGGAGCAGCACAAAACCTTTTATACCGGTCCGGCACATGGCGGCGAAGGGCGCAATCCCGGTGCCGGTGGCGACAAATATCGCCGGCCGAGAGGAGGGACGATAGATAAAATGGCCGTGGGGTCCTGAGAAATCCAGGGCGGTTCCCAAAGGGCAGCGGCTAAGATGGGTGGAGACGACACCGCTATCCACCGAACGAATCAGCAGGGTCAATTGATCATGCCTATCGCCGGGGATCAGAGAATAATCGCGATGTTTGCCGCCGGCGAGCAGCTGAATGCGCTGGCCGGCCTGGAATACTGGAAATCCGGCGGACGCTCCAAGCATAGCGTGAACGTATCCGTTGTGAGCCACTGGCGGTGGATGATGCGGCTGCTGTGAATGGTTGCCGCTGGCGTGCGAATCCAGGGACGTCATGCACTCTCCCAGGGGGTGTCGGGCGTCTGGGTGACCTGATTGCAATAGCGTGCCAGCACGAACAGGTAGTCGGACAGGCGGTTCAGATACGTCAACGTGCCGGCGTACATGTCCTCTTGCTGGAGGCGACTGCCGAACGGTCCGTACGGTATGGCGTTCCGCCCGACGGCAGACACAGCGGGCCACATGGCTCCAGCAGGCGGCCGGATGGCCGCCGGGGAGAATGAACTGGCTCAGGCGCGGCAGATCTTCATCCATTCGATCGATGGCCTGTTCCAGAAAAAGGGCCTTTTCTCCGGGGAGATCCCGGGTGGCCGCGAAGGTCGGGTCTTCCCCGGACGTGGCCAGGCAGGCCCCGACACGGAACAGATCGCCCTGGATCTGATGGAGCTCCCGGATTCTGTCGTGGCAGTCGCTCGGCATGGCGGTAATGATCGCCCCCAAAAGGGAGTTCAGCTCATCGACATCGCCGTAGGCCTCCACCCGCACATCATCTTTCGCGATGCGCTCACCGCTGAACAGGCTGGTTCGTCCGCGATCGCCACCGCCGGTGTATACTTTCATGGTATTTTTTCGCTCCTGTCCTGGTAGATGGATAATTCGGAAAGAGATTGGGTTCCTGTGCGCGTCGCCGAACAGGTCGCTTAGATAGCTGCGGTGATCCGGCCGCATGACCTCGTTTGATATCGGCATCGTGGTACACCCCATTCTGGCCGGTCCCGGGGTCGCTCAGACTTTGTTCATGCCCACCCAGAACCAGACGCTGGAAAAAAGAAAATAGAGGGCGATGATTTCTGCGGCAAGAAAATACCATAATACCAGAGTTTGTCCACCAGGCCAACCGGGACCAGGAGGGCGAACTCAACGGTAAACAATGCCAGCAGTGAAAAATAGGTGTAGTAATAGCCTTCTCGGGTGACCAGTTCGGTCACGAAGAAGAGGCTGATGTTCAGGATGATCAACAAGGTGGTGAATCGCGAGAGGTTCATCCAGTAGATATTTTTATGGTTTTCAAAATGGGTTTGCAGGGTATTCATGATTCCAGTGGCTCCTGGTGGTTTTCGAGGTTAAGCAAACTTTAAGGGTTTAGGGGTTGGTCGTGGATAAAGCTCAGGCATGGCAATTCCGTGCTGATGCTTTATTTGATGCGTTGCACGCACCGTGTTTCCGAGGAAGATAGCCGTTAATGGCGACGATGGTGGTACGCGTTATTCCCAGCGGTAGGCGGCCAAAGAAAGGACACCATAGGCAAACCGACGGAACAGGCAAACCCCGGCGGGGGTTTCTTCGTGCGGCTCCGGCCGCCACCAGAAGCGGTAGAAAATGTTCGGCCGGATAGGGGTGGTTGCGATCAGCATGAGGGGCCTGGCGCCGATAGTCCACCAACTGTTCAATATCTCCGGTCGCGACCGTATCTGCCAGCCATTGATCAAAGGCCGCGGCATAGTCGACCGGCACGGCATCCATCAGGTTGCCGGCCATTCCTGAAAGATCGTGGGTGGCGCCGCCGCTGCCGATGATCAAGACGCCCTGATCCCTCAACGGCGCCAGAGCTTTGCCCCAGCGCCACATGATACGGGAGCGCTTCCGTCGTTTGCAGGGAAAGTTGGATGACGGGCACGTCGGCCTGAGGGAAAATGCTGCGCAAAGGCACCCAGACGCCGTGATCCAGACCGCGATTTTCAAGGGGTGCGGCATCGTATCCCGCTTGCTGCAACCGATGTACCACCTCCTGAGCCAGGTCAGGTTCGCCGGGGGCCGGGTAACGGATCTCGTAGAGCGCACGCGGAAAACCTGAAAAATCATGTATGGTGTCCGGATAACGATCGGTGGTCACTAAGGGGCGGGTTGCCTCGAGGTGGGCCGAGACGCAGATGATGGCCCGCGGGCGTTCCATGCCGCGCCCCAGCTGTTGCCAGAAGGCCCCGGTCCGACCTGGGTTCAAAGCGATGTTCGGCATACCATGGGAAATGAATAAAACGGGGCAGCGCGCCATAGTGCTCTCCCTTGACCATTCACATCTGATTCCGGGATTTTCGGTCTTTCATAATTCCAGAACGTGACGATCCAGAACGAAACATGTCAGCTGGCCTTCCAGCAGGGATTCCTCATTTCGCGAGACAATCACATCGACCAGGTGCTTGCGTCCCTTTACCTCGCTGACACGGGCTTCGGCAGAAACTTGATCGCCGACGGAAACGGGCTTCAGGAATTTGATGGCTGCCGCTCCCAGCACGACATTGGGATCGTTGACCGCCAGCATGGCGGCATAATCGGCCAGGCCGAAAACAAATCCGCCGTGTACCAGGCCCTTGTCATCGGCGGCCATGCGGCTGAGGTCGTGAGCGTCACGCGGCAGAATCCCGGCCGCAGGTCGACTGGCTGTCCACACAGTTCCTGATCGATCAAATGATGGGTTCGAATATCCATGGGGTCCTCAATTGTGGCGAAAAGTTGACGAAAAGCCGTGTGCCCGGCGTGATTGATCGTCGGAGGGCACACGGCCGGTCGTGAAATTCAATACGGGAGAAATCCGACACGATTTATTCGCACAGGGGCCATGTGCGCCCGATTATACCTTGGCCTGTTTGAATCGCCCGGGTACGGCGCCACACACCGGGCAGTTCTCGGGAATGGCATCCACCGCGACATAGCCACAGACCTGGCAGACGAAGAATTCGCTATCGGCGGTATCGATGCCGGGGTTCCCCAAGACAGCGGCATGATTGTGGCTGACTTTTTCGAATTGTTCAAAAGCGGCTTCGGCGGAGCGATCGCCGACCGTAGCCGCTGTCTGCCGGCTGGCAGGGTATCCATGGGTAGCATCCGCTTCTTTCTGCTGGCGAAGTAATTCCAGATGGCGATCCGCCTGACCGATTTTCCCGCGCAGATAGATCAGGGCCCGTCGGGCGGTGATCTGTTCCCCGGTCGCCATGGCGGTCATGAGCTTGGCCAGTTGAATCCGGCCGTCTTTTTTGGCTTTGGCGGCGTAAAGGCGGTTGCGGGCGGCCGAGGCGGATTCGGCCGCCATGGCCAACTTCATGCGGCTATCCAATTCGTTCGGCATGCAAGGGCTCCTGTTTAGGGGTGGTCTTTCAACCGGGCAAAGTGAGTTTTAACAGGCAGGTCGACGGTTTCAGAACCTACCGTAGCGGGTTTAAACGGCCAATTCAAATAATATTTTATGATTACCTTTCGCTATCGTTTTTAGTGAGCACCGATCGTGATCAGCCCAATAGCGATCTAATCCGTGATCTAACGCCAGTGAGCAGAGTGGGATGGCTTGCTGAATTGGTTTTAGAGGGGGGGTGCTGGGATACAAAAGGCAAGCGTATCGACCATACGGTGGAAGAGCGGGGTGCGACAACGGATACGCCGGTGACGGAGGTTAGCAAACATCATATTGCGCAACCCGAAACTGATTTCCAACTGGACGCCGGCCGATGAGCGGCCACGATTGCAGACATTTTGCGGGTGCAGGCCGCGCAAGCCGGGGCGGTCGCAGCGTTGTGCCGGGATACCGGCGGCCTGCAGGTCATTTATGATCCGATCACCTTGCGGCCGATCCCGGCCGCCGACCCACACCATAGGCTTCGTCATCACGACAGCCGTGAATGGTCAATATCCAATTTGCTTCCGCGCACCATCGCCATGGCCAGAGGTTCGTCGAATCGGTTGCTGGTGATATGCAAGGCGCGATTGCCTTGCTTTTTAATGCCCTTGAAACAATAGAAAGAATGGTGTTGACCGGCCACCCCATCGGCGATATCGCCGGTTCCCGGTTCGATGCCGCCGCCATGCGGCGCCATGACCAAAATACCGGAGCTGCCGGAGCGGTGTAAGGATGACATAATCGCGACCATCCTGCTCATGCGGCTGAAGTTGACCGAAATGACGGTAAGGATCCATGATGATCAAAATCCCTGGCAGGCGGGAATTGGAAATCATTTAGAGAAAAAAGGGTGCCTTTCTATGCGGTGGACCCACTGCCCCAGAAGTGTTTCCATTACTTTCTGGTTGGGAGCGAATCGGTCCGTTACAGCACGCATGGTGGCTGCGGACTGGATAAAAGGGCCATCCACAATTTCGTCGGAACAATTTTCGATCAGCGCGTGCAGGCTTTCCGGCGTGGTTTCCAGATGAAACTGAAGACCGACTATGCGGCGGTTGAGGCAAAAACCCTGGTGGCGGCAAGCCTCACTATATGCCAGGCAGCGTGCCCCGCGTGGTATATCGAAGGTGTCCCCGTGCCAGTGAAACACCTCCAGGGATTGCGGGCAAAAAACCTGCGGTGGGGTCTGATTGGGCCGCCCTGGATTTGTGGATGGGGAACCACCCGATCTCCGGGGCAGGGTTTTTATACACCCGGGCACCCAAAGCATCGGCCATCAGCTGGGCGCCTAAACAGATACCCAATACGGATCGACCCGCATCGATAACATCACGGATAAAGCGTTTCTCTTCTACAAGCCAGGGAAAGCGTTGGTGATCATTGACGCCCATCGGGCCGCCCATGATGATCAGGTGGGTCACTTCCTGAGAGCGGTGGCAGCGGTTCGTTTTGGAAGAACCGTGTGACGTGAGTGGTCAGTTCGGCACGGTCGGCCCAGCTTTGAATGCTGCCCATTCCTTCAAACGGAACATGTTGAAAGATGTGGAGTCGCATCGATGGTATTTTCTCAATCAAATTGTCCAAAACAACAATATGGTGTTCGGGTTGTCGGGTCGTGCCTGATCAACGTCTATTGTCATGATCCGCGACGGCCGAACGAATGCCAAAAAAAAGATATCCCAGGGCCAGGAGAAAGCCGCCGAGGCCCCACAGGGGCAAGTAGATGTCCAGCAGCACCAGCAGGGCATCCAAAAGAATAACCGGTGTCATGGCCATAATGGCGACACTGACCGCGGCACCAAACGGCAATCTAAAATTCTGCATGGAAGCCAGCACCATGCCGAGGCCGCCATAAAGTAATGCCTGAATACTTCGAAAGATAAAAGAAAACCCCAACACCAGTGGGAAAAGGATAAAGGGTGACCATTTTTGGGCATCCTGCAACCATTGCGATACGATGGTCTGGTTAATCGGCAACGATTCGATCGGACTTAAATCCAGAACCCGGCTGTCGCTGGCACTCAGGCGCGCTGCCAGGCGGGAGCGGGTAAGGAGCAACACCGCATCGGTCTGTTTCAGGGATGTGATTTCTCCGGTGGTGTCAATAACGGCGAACAGTTTGCCGCTGTCCGGTCGACGGATATAATACGGTTCTTCCACATCCACCCGAACCTGGCCATTTTGGATATGAATTTCCGGGATCTGGGCAATGATCGGGGGGCTTCTTCCGCCATAAAGATCGTGACCAGGGCGTGGAAATGCATCATGTACACCCCGGCGGAAAACAGGAGAACCAGCAGGAGGTGGACAAATGCCAGCCCTCTCCAGTGCGCCGCGACATCGGCGTAGAAGGCGCGCGAGGAAAACGCGAGATAGCAGGCGTGCCAGAGACCGTATCGCCGGTCACCCGAAGCAGGCGCTGTTTTTTCTGCGGAACGCGGGCTCGAAGCCCTGCCTTTGCGACCCCACCATGTGTTTCCGGACGAAGAGGGTTGGGCTTCCAGACGGCAAATGGCGCCGGTCGCCTCGAAACTGGCTTTATCCTTCAGGGCGTCGTCATAATCCAGATCTTCCTTGAGAACCACCGGAGGTTTCGAAAAAAGCGCTTCGATCTGGTCCGGTTCGACCTGGAACAGATCGGCCAACTGGCGTTGGACATCCTCGCGGGACACCTTCGGTTGAATATGGC
>CAVXZZ010000035.1:0-6695 GCA_963766255.1 uncultured delta proteobacterium | reverse complement strand
CAATATTGGATGTTCGATGTTGGACGTTCGATGTTCGACGTTCAATCTGTTTACCGTTTACGCCGTTCAGGCCCCAAAAAAAGGCCGCGCCCACTCCGCGGTTTGCTCCGGGGCGACGAAGGTGGTCATGTCACCGAGCATGACTTCAAATCCGGTATGATCGCTGCGTACCCAGGGGGCGTAATTTGAACGGGCCATAATGACGAGGCGCAATTCAAGGCGGCTCGCTGGGACTTCCACGGACAGCAGCCCCAGGTTGTATCCGTTGCGGTTAAGGCTTCGATAAAATCGCTGGACGTTGAGAACGCCCTGGACAAGATCCTCCCAGTCCGCTTGTTCAGGCTGCTGCATGGAGATCGCCCCGGGCAGGATGCCCCATAGCTCGAAAAAACCTTCCGGAGCGAACGCCGCCACCCATTGCCAGGATCCGGTTGATCCGATATAGCGGGAGCCGTCATTCTTTTCATGATCGAGGTAACTGGTAAAGAGGAAATCGCCACTGTGCCGATAAAATTCATTGCTCCGTTTCAGCAAAAACCGGTGGTGATTGGCCGCAAGCCTGTCGGCATTTACTTGCAGGTGCGGGTGAATCAGAGATCCCCCGGCCGACGGCAGATGGTTTTGAGTGATGGCCATGTATACGGCCTGGGGGTCGTGGTCGAGGATCCTGGCAAGGTATTGGCAGCAGTTTAAGAAGCTGCTCGTGTAAGATAAATCCGAGGCGGTACCAATTTCGACAAAGTGGTCATTATCGAACAGGCTGACGGCGGAGTAGCTGCCATAGGGAAACAGGTTGGGAAACAAAAGTGAATCCTGGCGGGCCAGGCGGCCTTCATCTCCCAGGTCCGGATGCAACCGTGGCGTTTGCACGTTTACCCGGGGCCGGCAAAAAGGGCAATGTGAATTATCTGCGGCATCGGGCGGAGGCGGGGGCAGGGTATCAGTGCCGGCCTCCTTTTCTTTTTTGCGGCTGAAGGCAATGCGGCAGGTGCGTCCGGTAAGCGGGCTGGTGCGGATTTCAACCGGTCGCTCAATCAATTGTCCGGCGGGATCAATGAGTTTGGCGGACGCGGTGCGGCTTGAAAATGTCAGCTCCGCATGGTCGTGAGACGGCATGGCATTGATTCTTCCCCCAGGAAGTATCCGGGCTAAAACGGCGGCTTCGCAACGCCGAACGTCGAAAAGAAAATGATGTACATCAACCCTTGAATGAGTGTACTGAGGATCCAGCAAACCACGGTGATCACTGCGGCGCGCTGTGTGCTTTGATAGTTGAGGGCTTTTTTTACCGCAACCACTGCGGCCACGACCATCCAGACGGAAGCTCCCACAAAAATGGCACCACCCAGTCCCGGCAACAGGCCCAGCAGGCGCAGCCACCCGGGTGAACTGGCGAATCCCATGGCCCGCATAAAGGCCTTGCGGTCAGCGGTGGTTTGGGTTTCAGGAAACAGTCGCACGCCGGCGAAATAGGTACTAAAAGCCCAGATATACCACCCGATCAGGGTGATAATTATGGCACCGTTAATTCCGGCAACGCCCGCCCGGCCAAAGGTCCCATAAGCGACGGCGGCACCGTAGAGAAAAACAACGATGATGGACTGGGTATTGGCCTTCATATCAGCCATGACTTCTTCAAACACACTGACATCCAACTTTGCGGCACGCCATGCCCGAATAAAAAAACGATTCATATACCCCCCGATCTGGTCAACACAAGTTGCACTGGTTTGTTTTTTGATCTACCGGCTATCATGTTGTCGGCGGCGTGTCAATAAAACCTGGCAGTGTCACAAAGGGTAAAGGGGGCAGGTGATCACGGAAAAATTGGAATTTTCAGGGCCGATATAAGCGATATTAGCGTCCCGGTCCCTTGTAGGGGCCTAAATTATTTAGCCATAAAAAAAATCCGACTTGTGCAGCGGCACAGAGTCGGATTTAACCGATGGGTCAAGATTAGATTTATTAAATAATTAAGCTGTTTATATATTACCCGGTGAACGGGCGCAAAGGTGATGGAATCAATCTCAGGCTAATTATGATTTTTTATCGCCCTTGGGGCGTGTGGATGAATAGCCGTCTGCATACCATCCGCCGCCTTTTAATTCAAATGTGCAGGCTGAGAGTATTTTTTTGGCTCTTTTTTTGCACTTGGTGCACTTCGTATGTTTGGTCCCCATGGGAGCAAGCTTTTCTGTAATGTGTCCCTGGGCGCATTCAAATTCGTAAACCGGCATGTCTTTCCTCTTTCACTAGCAAATTATCGATATTTGATTTCATCTTTATTTTTGACGAAACATTATTCATTTTTTCAATTTTGTCAAGAAATGTCAATTAATTCCTTGACTAGATTTGATCGACAGTATAAAAATTGCAAATATTTTCAAATAGTAAGGTCCGATTCTGCCTGTTGAAACAGTTGCCGCCGAAAATGGGCCGCACCATCGCCAACCGAAGGAAATTCAAATGAATCAACCAATTGCAAGCAAAAAGCGGTTTACGCTGACTGAATTGACAACCAATGAACATACCATAATGGCCGTCCTGGCGGTTGCTGTGGGACTGGCCGGCGGCCTCGGTGCCGTCGGGTTTCGCTATCTTATCAGTTTTTTTCAAACCCTGGCCTATGGGTCATCCGAAGAATTACTGAATGTGGTTCTGGCACTTCCCTGGTACCTGAAAGTCTGGGTTCCGGCGGCCGGCGGCCTGGTGGTCGGCCCATTGGTGTATTTTTTTGCAAGGGAGGCCAAGGGTCACGGCGTGCCCGAAGTGATGGAAGCCGTTGCCCTGAAGGGCGGTGTGATCAGAAAAAGGGTTGTTTTTGTAAAAACCCTGGCCTCGGCTATCTGCATCGGCACCGGTGGTTCGGTCGGCCGCGAAGGCCCGATTGTCCAAATCGGATCCGCCATCGGTTCGACCCTCGGACAAATGCTCAAGGTATCTCAGGACCGTATGCGAACCCTGGTCGGATGCGGGGCGGCGGCCGGAATTGCCGCCACTTTCAATGCCCCTATTGCCGGCTCGATGTTTGCATTGGAGGTTGTTCTGGGCGATTTCGGTCTGGCCACTTTCAGCCCCATCGTTATTTCCTCGGTGGTGGCCACCGCGGTGTCGCGGGCCTTTCTCGGTGATATTCCGGCCTTTATTGTCCCGGTCTATGAACTGGTCAGTGTCTGGGAATTTCCCATGTATATGGTGCTGGGCCTTTTTTGCGCGGTGGTGGGGGTGTCGTTTACCAAAATTCTCTACAAGGTGGAGGATTTGTTCGACGATTTCAAATTTCCCGAATACCTCAAAGCAATTATCGGCGGTGTGGTCCTGGGGGCGGGCGGGCTTATATTCCCGGAAATCCTGGGGGTAGGCTATGGCGGCATTGATCTGGCGCTGGGGCAGCAACTGGTCTGGTATCTTCTTCTGTTGCTGATTGTGGTCAAGATTCTGGCCACCTCGATCACCATCGGATCGGGAGGATCCGGGGGCATTTTTGCGCCCTCTCTTTTTCTGGGGGCCATGGCCGGCGGATTTTTCGGGGCGGTGGTTCACCAATGGTTCCCGACTGTGACGGCTTCTCCGGGCGCATACAGCATTGTGGGTATGGGAGCGTTGGTCAGCGCCACAACCCATGGACCGCTGGCGGCCATGCTGATTCTCTTCGAGATGACCGGCAACTATAAAATCATCCTGCCGCTGATGTTGTCCTGTATTCTGGCGACAATTTTTGCCGGCATGCTGATGAAGGATTCGATCTACACTCTGAAACTGTCCCGGCGCGGGGTCGACATCCGAGAGGGCAAGGAAGTCAATGTTTTAAGATCCATGTTCGTCAAGGATGTGATGAACCGTCATGTCGAAACCATCAGGGAAAGCAGTGCCGTGGTGGAGATGGCCGATAAAATCTCAAAAAGCAAATACAACAGCTTCCCGATGCTCGATGCCGCCAGCAAACTGACCGGCATCCTCTCATTTAAAGACTACAGCGAAGCAATGTTTGACGAAGATTTAAAGGATTTGGTGGTGGCCAAGGATCTGGCCTCGGAAAATGTGATCACCGTGTCGGCCGATGATGATCTTTATACCGCCCTGGGAAAAATCAGCCGCAAGGATTTTTCAACCATGCCCGTGGTGTCCCCCGATGACCCCACCGAACTGGTCGGCATCGTCACCCGCCGTGATATAATCGGGGCCTATGAAAAAGCCGTGCTCAAAAAATCGCTGTTCGAATCTTGACATGGCCCTAATTCATGCTGAATCAGGTGTTATTGGGTATTGGTTAATCGTTATTAGAATGGGATAATAACCACATTTTAGAATCCTATAGCAGATGGAATTCAAATTTTAGAGGGATCAGGAAGTTTTTCATCCCATGCTTGTCAGACCCGCGAAACAGACTGCACCAGAATTCAAAAAGGCGTTTTGTCTCTGCTCGTCATGCCGGACCTGATCCGGCATCCAGTAGTATCATGCTATGATAAAGCACTGAATTCCGGATCAAGTCCGGAATGACAATTCAGAAATAAAAGAGAGTTTGGGATAGGACTCAGAAAATGCATTTAGCAGTATCCAACGGCGTTCAATTTTTTCGCGTTCCGGCTGACAAACCGGATAAGGAAGGCGAAATCGCAACCGCTGAGGAGGAGGCCGCGGAGCGATCCCCTGAGGAAGAGGAATATATCATCTGTCGCCAGTGCCGCCAGGCCATCACCCGGCCGGATGAACGGATGGCGATGCAGGGCGCTCACCAGCACACCTTTGCCAATCCCCACGGGGTCGTCTATGAGATCGGATGTTTTAAAGATGCCGTCGGCTGCGGTTATGCCGGGGCGGCCACCGATGAGTTCAGCTGGTTTGCAGGCTACAGCTGGCGAATTTGTTTCTGCAGTATGTGCCTGACGCACCTGGGATGGCTGTTCAGCTCCAATGCCGGTGATATTTTTCATGCTCTGATCCTGGATCGAATTATACAACCGGAAAAGTAAAACGAACCTTAACAACAAAAGATACTGGAGTGTTGGAGTTGCTCGATTGCGGATTTGGGATTGCGGAATGGGGATTGTAATAATGATGTTGGTCAAATTGTGTTCGATTAAATCCGAAATCATATAACTCCAGTACTCCGGATGTTGTTATTACATTACTTGGTTAAAGCACAACAATTCGAAAAATACATTTGCCTTTCAGAGGGAACTGCGGATGGGAGAAATTAAGAGTACATTGGATCTTGTTCTGGAGAAAACCAGGCACCTTTCCCAGACTTCTGAGGAAAAGCGGGCCCAGGCCAAAAAAGATACTGAAAGCCGCATCAACGGACTGCTGCAAAAATATGTGGATGGGCTGTTTTCCATAGAACAGCTGCAGCGCGATTACGAAAAATTTAAAGCAGAATTAAAACTGCCGAACCACAGCGCCCTGGCCGGCCAGGTTATGAGCCGGTTGGATCCGGCTCAGGACAACCGCGCGCTGTTCGATGTGCTGGATCAATGCTGTCACCTGGATTCCAGCGGCCTTGCAGATGTTATCAATGAATACCAGACGGTCTACCAAGAAGCTGCCCAAATCCGCATGGAAGCCTTAAAGGAAAGTTTGGCCCAAAAGTATAATATTTCAGGGTCGGCGGTCATCCCGAACCTGGAGACGGATGACAATTGGCGCCGGGAAGCGCAGGCAATGACCGCGGCAGTTGAGGAAAAATTAAAACAGGAAAAAGGTCGGCTTCTGACCAAAATTTAACCACGGAAGGTCACGGAGTTTCACCGAGAAAAATTAGGAATGGATACTATCTTAAAAAGCCTTATTTATATAAATCGAATCCAATCATTATGTGTTCAGTGTACTTCCGTGAAAAATCCGTGGTAATAATACAGCTGAATTTTCGCATGCAATCGGCAGCTCCGCCTCCAACCTATAATCTCTTGCCCCTGACCTATATATACGCAAAATAAAACTGCTCGATGTCCTTGAAATTTTTACGAACGGCTTCGGACCCCGCGATGATATCCCCGTGCCCCGACAGCAGCCACTCCACATCCAGATCCATCAGGCGTTTGATGCTTTCCTTGAGTGTTGCGCTGTCACCACCGGGAAGGTCGGTGCGTCCGAAACCCTCCTTAAATAAAAGGTCACCGGTAAACAGCGTTTTTTGGTCCGGCCAATACAGGGTCGCCGAGCCGGGCGAATGCCCGGGGGTGTGAATGATGCTCAGTTCAAGTCCATTCAGCCTGAAATCACCCTCTTTAATAAAGAAATCGGGTGTCAGTGCATCCATATCCATTCCATATTCGGCAGCCATCTGCTTGCCGATGGTTGCCGCCCACTGCCACTCTTCCTCATGCAAGGTAAACAGGGCAGGGCAGTCTTTGAACAGCTGAACCCCCTCGATGTGGTCCGGATGGGCATGGGTGCAGATGACCAGGTCCATATCGGCAATAGCCAGGCCCAGTTGTTTGAGTCCCTGTTCGACATGACCAAACAATCTGCTGTGACCGGGATCGATCAGGACCCGGGAAGGGCCGTCAATGAAATAGGAATTGCAGTTGTTGGTCGTCATCGACTCCCAGACAAAGGCATGTAAATTTTCGGTGATTTCCATCAGGTCTTTTCCTAATATTTAAGGCTGTCGGTAAAGCGGGTACCAACGTGTTTTAGGCAGGTAAAGGCTCGGTTATCAAAAAATGCGGTGAGGAGGGTGCGCTCAGCAG
>CAVXZZ010000034.1:0-142792 GCA_963766255.1 uncultured delta proteobacterium | reverse complement strand
GGCATGGGCAAAATGGACGACCTCAAATCCATCGTCTTTTGAACCGCCATTTTTCCAGTACAGCTGTTTATCCGAGCGCCGGGCTTTGGCAATGGCAATATCCGCCTGCCGATCAAGTTGCCGGCAACTAAAAGGCATGTGTTTCTGCCTTTTTTCAATCGATTGGCGTCGCTGATTGTCATCCGTAAAGCTGGCTTCCAAAATGTCGCAACCGGATGTGTTGACAATTTTTCCCGTTGATCCAGCTGTTCCATGGGCAAAAATTTCCGGCTTCCAATATTTTTAAGGCCCGGAGCAAACTGAATAAACTCCATATTGGTAAGCTTGGCACCGGCACGATGAGCCAGGGCATAACCCGCACCGCTGCAACCCCCGTTGGCCATATGATCCTTAAAAATTCCGCTGCCCCTCCCGTTGCCAGAATGGTGGATCTGCATTTATCTGCAAAAATCCATCGCCCTTCAACCCAATCCACGCCCCCAGACATTGACCGTCATTGACGATCAGGTCGATTGCATATCCTGTCACAATTCTGACGGGCACCCGCTGAAGAATTGACAAAAAGGTCTGGCGGATATTGGCAACATCCCGGGTTAGAAACGCCCGCTCGATGTCACTGAAACAACCCCTGGCGCGAATGGGTTCTCCATCTGACCCTGTTTGAAACTCAAGGCCGTAGGACATTGAATCCTGGACTCTGGCACCGGATTCCTCCACCAGTATTCGTACCAGTTGCGGATCACAGCGGCCAAGCCCCACCCGCATAACGTATCATAAAAGGCTTCCAGGTTGACGGCGGTGCGTTCTTCTCCCGTGAGGGCCTGGATCCCCCATCCCGGGGAAAGCTCTGAAAATGTGGCTCCGCCCCGGGCCACCCTCCTCGGCCGTCACTATCACCACCTTTGCATCCCCTTGGCAGGCAGCAACGGCCGCTCTGATTCCGGCGGCACCGGCTCCGATCACCAGTATCTCCGTATCTATCGTCCTCATTTTAGCTGCTTTGCGCTACCCCTTTATCCATTGTATCCATGCGGCGGTGATTTCACCATCAAAGCGCCCACAAGCAGACCTTACTTGATCATAGTCCAAATCATGCATCAAATAATTTTTTCCGCATAAGGCCATTCTAAAACAAACTCAAAAGATTCCACTTTTCGATTTTCATAAAACACGCCTTGCCCTAATGTTATTAACGATAGTTGATTTCATATGTATTATTTGTGTGTTATTCATCAGGCGATAGCGCTTGTAAACGCATTACATCGAACTGTGTCTTGATTATTGCCCCTTCCTCAGCCGACAGTTTTATACCGCAAGAGAAAGACGATGTAATTTCTTTAAAAGGTAACCAGGTAAGCACTCCGTCACGACACCAAACAGGCGGCAAGTCCTGCCGTCTCTCAGCGTTGATATCGCATGCCGAAACAAGGCCATTTTTTCCTATCCATTTTAAATGTGCCGGATGAACCGGTGGATACGAGACACTGCATACTGGCTTATGTGATTTATTAGTTGCATATTTCAAAAATTTTATTACGCTCTCTTGCCGAAGTGCAACTGCCCTTCCGTTCACGATCAAAATTGACTTCTGAATCCCTAAACGCTCTAATTTTTTATTTACAGCAGCATACAACTTGTAATCTGTGCAATCCAGAATGCCAGTATCAATCATCGGAAGTTTCTCTTGTGCGGAAAAAGCTTCGACCAATTCCCCATGCCCGGCTATAAATAATGGCCCATCCCCAAGTGAATAAAGAATTTGGAGTACACGGTAATAAGCAGGCACGCTCTCAGACATCACCGGCGTGCTTTCTTTTGGGATCCATAGTATCCTCACAAATGATAGTTTGACATGCTTACAAGAATTAATTTTGTTTAGTTCCGGTAAAAACAGCTTTTTCGGAATAGATGATATGTAATCTTCATCTACTTTTCCATTTTTGCGCTCTCCGCTGCCGGAAAGAAGTAAGTCGGCAAGAAGCAAATCTTTTGGCCCATCAATATCTACACATTGTTCCACCGGCAATGGCCAAGCCATTGCCGGTGGTCGAGGAAAGTATTCTTGTGTTTTACTTAGAAATGGTTCGTAAAGATGATAATATGGCCCGAGCCCGGTAATTGAAAAAGCCCCACATTGAGCATAGGTTGTCTGGTTCTGCGGCAATAGCGGTAAAGCTAATGGCGTTAGTGTATTACCTTTCATAAAGTAGTATTCTTGATTAAAGGTCGGTAGCGAGGCAACACTTTCCATCGTCGTTGCGTCCTCAGCCGCCATGACATCCAGAGCCTTATTCAATTCTTCAGGATCAAAAAGTGGGTGGGTGGCAGAAACCACCACAAGAAAATCCAAATAATCTCGCTCAACCATTGACAACCAAAGGTTTCCGAACATTGCAGCGTGAGACGACAAAGCCTTATCTGTTGCCAATTCGGCTGGACGCAGAAATGGCGCTCCGGCACCAGAACGACGAGCTAAAGCAGCTATTTCAGAACTATCGGTATTAACAATAATACGTTTGACATCTTGAATAGATTGGCATTTATGTATAGTCCGGGCGATTAGTGGAATGCCCCCAACTGTTCGCAACGCCTTACCTGGCAATCCTTTTGAGCCACCTCGTGCAAGAATCATTGCAATGATATTCCATTCTTGCCGGATCTTGTGGTTAGCCCTGTTTTCCGGCCTAGAATAATGACGATAGTAAGCATAACCATATTCCGTTATCATTTCTTGCATTGCCACGGGCGGCAGCTTGAATGCGGCAAATCGTTTCAAAGCAGAGCCAATATCTTTATGACACCAATAATCGATAAGAGCCATGACCCTGTCTTCCGGCGGCATGGCTGTCAGGTCATATGATGGCAAAGGGCTAGTGAATGCAGTTTTTGTATCGCTTACCATTACGACACCTCTAACATAGACATCGCCAGATCGTAATAGCCGGTGAAGTAATTTGGCGCAAAACTACCGGCCAAAGAAATACGCTCAATTATATCAACGGGAGGGCTATCTGCTGAGCATGCTAAGAGTGCATTATTAATGGTTGCGCCATCACCGTTCATGTCCAATGGTAGACACATCCCCCAACCCCACTCGTGAATCCGTTGGGCCTGTGCGCCAAGGTCAAAAACCACCGGAAAGAGTCCAGCCAATGCGGCCACTGAGAGGGTATAGCAGTATGTTTCAGGCCAAATAGAAGGCAGAAAGGCAATGTGACCATCAAGTGCCCCGAGGCGGTGAAGCGCATCCTCATCTTTATAACGACCCGAAATTTCTATGCCCAGTGCTTTAGCGGCGGTATCGTCACAAGTGTAACCTAATACCGTAAATCGTATTGGCAGTCGGCGTGCTGTGGCGTCCTGAGCGCATGCCAGCAGGTTGTTCATACCTTTGTGTTCACCGATTGCACCGATAATTATGACATGCAGATCTTCGTCAGCCCTTCGGCAGCGGGCGGCGCGTTGGGTGTCCGGTAAAATTAATTCCGGATAAGGTCGCACTACTGGACGTGATAAAGGAAACCATTTCCCCATTTGTTGCGCCATAAATTGACTTGGTACAAATAGCCGGCGTGCTTCTCTTACAAAGACATCGTAGCGGTCACGCCATCGACTGATCTCAACGTGGCCGCACCAGGGAGGCGTATCTTGAAGACATTGGTTGCATTCCCATGCTTCCGGAACCCCGCAGTATCGACCGTCGGGCTGAACGGCATGCGCGCGCGGGCACACACATAGAAAGTCGCTTGCAAGAAAATCATAGTCTATGTTCAGCAGGCGACATAGCAGACGTATGACGTCTGGCATTGCAGCATGATATCCAGCCATACAATGCACATGCACATGTGCCACCTTAAAAAAATCTAATGTCGATAACAAAGCACTAATATTATCCGGCAAAGTGAAGGAGAACTCTTCAGGACCGAGCTCTCTGTCAGGGCTATTCAAACTTATACGACACTGACTGGTATCTCCTGTTGGCCGCATAATAAGTACAGGTACCTCCTCTTGTTGCAGGACTTCCGCCATCGCCTGCAATTCCCGCTCTGTTCCCCCCCCAGTTGTGAGCCACAAATAATAACGTTTTGCGATCGCTCCGGTAGGATTTCCCTTCAAGTCGATCGCTGCTCAAACAATTAAAATAGTAAAGCAGGGGATTGTTGCGCAAAAAAGCATGTACGGTTTGTTTATAGTAAGGATATTTTCCGCATATCACTTTATAAGCTTGATCTTTATAATGCCTTGCCCTCCAAGAGAATGACATCTCGCCGTCGTGCCAGACATATGTATCTATGGCAAGTTTGTGAGACCAGCCTTTGGCCGTAGCGCGAAGACAAAAGTCGTTTTCTTCACCATAGCCCTTGCCAAATAACCTTTCATTAAACAGACCAACCTCTGCAAGACATTCATGCCGTAAATACATGCAAAAGCCAACGGCAGTGGGGATATCGATTGACTGCCCGGCGTGAATGCGGGTAGTAAGTCGGTCTATTTCTGCAGGATCTGCATACAACGCATGCGAATTATTCAGCGGCACAGCAGGATAACTGTAAATAGTCGCATTGTTGGATAGTGATGTTACGGTTCCGGTTCGATCATTAGAAATTGCATGATGTCTCAACTTGTCCAACCAATGGTCAGAAACTAGTGTATCGCTGTTGAGCAGTACGATATCACGTTCATTGTGTACAAACATGCCTTCATTTGCAGAACGAACAAAGCCCCTATTCTTTGTGTGTCTTACCAAGTCTATTAATCCAAGATTCGCTAATTTGTCGAGCAAAGTAATAAGTGTCTTATCAGTACTGGCATCGTCTATCACGATGAGCCTGAAGGGCGTCTCAGAGGAAGCGGAAAGTATCGAATATAAGCATGCTTCGGTATGCTTCGCTGCATTGTATACGGGTACGACCACATCAACCAGTGGTGTTTCTTCCGAATTATAGTGCCCTGATAGCTCAAACCATTCTTTTGGGTTCGGCGGAGATGGAAGCTGAAAAGGTCGTTTACCGTCGATGACACCGGATTGTACTGATCCCGCGAGTAGTTCCTTTAACCGCTGGGTGACTTTTTGGTCTAATACCAAATCACCTTTTTTGTCTTTAACCGATCCCTTTTCAAAATCGTTAAAATTCTTCTCAAGAGAATGGAAAAAACCCTTATACTGCATTTGAACATCAATGCCTTGTTGCGCCCGCTCGGCATGAAGTTGTGCACGCAAAGCTGCTATAAGTTCATTGAGTTGCCCTTCCTGGCGCTGCCGCCGCTCCTCGGCCCATGCACATACAAGATACCACGGTTCGTTCCCCTTCAGAGGTACGCCTCCATAGGACAGGTTGCAAGTGATCGCTCGAATGACATCCGCATCTGTGAAGACAGGACGCGTGGCCTGCAGCAGGGTTACATATTGGGAAAGTCGCTCCTGGGGAACGGCGAAAAGCATGCCCTCTTCCGCCATGCCAAAGATATTCCAGCTTTGGGCATGCATATTATCTTGATTATAGGCAAAAAATGATCGATAAAAACAGCAATAATTCAAACTTTTCAACAAGTTAAAGCTAGAATGGGCCATAACATAATCGGCACATTCCTGAGCAATGACTGGACGGAATCGTTTGATACTTTCCTGCGCTCCGCGCACCACAGCCGCCGAATGACCCTCCGCATCAATCTTCAAAAAATCGAGACGGTCAAGCTGCAAATCATCCAAGGTCGAACAAGGAACAGATTCCCCCGGCCCCTTCTGTCTAAGGTTTGTGGCTGCAAGGTTTTGGGGGAAGGAACCTTTTGAAAACGGCACGTACAATTTTCCAATGGAGTCGGACAAAGCCGTATGTTTGGGTATTGCTACATCATCAAACCCGTTTGTGTGTATATTTTTTGCGAGGAGAGCAAAAAGGTCGGATTGAGGTTCAATGGCCAGCACTCGTCCTTTCGGCCCCACATGCTTGGCAAAAGTCAGTGTATGCAGACCGACATGTGCACCCACATCAATCACTGTAGCACCTTCAGGGATAAAAGGCAGCATAGCGTCAGTTTCTCTTTGAGCCCACTCCCCGTAAAGCTCAAGGCTGCGGGCAATTGGTTGATCAAAAGGAAAGCAAAGCACGTTTCCCTGACGGCAGCGAAAAGACTTTGCCTCAGCGTAAGTTTCGGCACCTGTTACAATCTGTGAGTTAGATAACTCGTTGCCCTTTTTTTTCTCTATTTGAGACAATACGTGATTGGAAACGTCCTCGTAGTAAAATATTTCCAGAGGGCCCGTAGTAAAATACTCGCCTTCCCGTTCTCCTGGATCAAATCGAATGCTCGCAAGGGTTGTCTGGTCGGCCATTGCCGTCTGTATGTCAACACTGTTGAAAATGTTCATATACGGGACAGACTGTAATGTTCTATCAGCGTATATGCCCCCGGCTTCGTTAAGCCTGAAATAACATTTGGCAAAATTATGCTCGCGATGTTGGCTGACATTTGTACCGCGAATGTTGATCAGGGCAATACGGCTGGTTTCTATCGGCGAAAAGTCATACTGCACCGCTGGATCGTTATTAGTGGAGCGATAAAGTCGTTGTCTCTCAGAAAGAGTTTCAATATGATCTGCATTCTGCACACGGGCAGGCGGAATACAGAGACGTCGTAGGCAGCGAGTTTTTACCATTTCCAAGGCAAATGAAATCCCGTTGCCGTATTCCATGCGCAGGTTGATGCCGCACAATTTTGGATCCGAAGAGTTGGCACAGGTAGTAGAATGAGGAACAAAGCCGCACATACGTGCCACTCTTGAAAGACTATCCGGCGTGTGCAGCCAGCGGTGTCCCCCCATGCGCATGCCCATATTCACAGCATCTATACCGCTGCGGCAGCGCATGATAGAAACATAATAATCATCTCCACGCTGGAGGCAGTCTTCCAAATCGAACTGCTGTCCGTAGCGCCATAAAGAGTCCATATTAGGAGTTAGTGTTCGCACAAGCCCTTTTTCCTGGAGCAGGCAATTCATAGAGCAATACAGGTACAGCTGCTCGTTAAGAAAGAAATGCTCAATGAAATCTTCAGAATAAAAAACCTTCACCCTTCCATTGAGCCGGTCAGGCCAGGGATTTAATGCTTCCCACTCCAGAATTCCTTCATGTTCTGATATAAAATCCAAATTTACAAATCCGGGAAGCACATGAGACTCGCATCCCATGTGTATATATGCATTCTCCTGAGTAACGCCGGGCCAATCATCTTCTGACCAGGCAAAGTATTGAAAAAGCTCTGGATTGGTTTTGCTAAGGTGCAGTAGGGAAAAGGTTGATGCCATAAGTATACAGATTCCTATTGTTTTATGTGGGTTGAAGCACCGTTACGCAGCATCCTTTTCGAGCATCCCGGTAATGACATCACACGAGATGCGAAAATCAGGATAGTATTCGGCAATACGACGTAAAACCCGTGCAATTTCTCTGTCTTCCTCTGATGCGTACAAGGGGTTGATAGCTTGAAGACACTGCAATTCACGCGGAAAAAGTACGTCTCGGTCAAAGGGTAGAAAGAAGGTGTCCATATTTCTAACTAGAAGACGCAGCACCCAGTCTGGGGCATTGTGTAGAACGGCCCTTATACGCTGGTGAAACTGATAATCCTTGGCCGCTGGCATCGGACATTCAGCACAGGCCGTATCAGGTTTTCTACCTTGGGCCATGGCGGCTCGTGTTCCCGTAAAATTTGAGTTGTTCCAGGCTTCAGCAAATTTGAGTTGTTCGTTTTTAAGTGTAGAAAAGTCGTCATCTTCGTTGACAAGAACACAGCATGGCGCCAATGCGCCGTCAGGATAAAGCATGCTGCTCAAATACAGCCAATCACAACCCTTTTCTCCCGGGCCTTTGGTAATTACTGGTGCACCACCGAGCATCGTATGGTCTGTTAGCAGGCAGCGCATGGTGCTGTCACGACGAAGTGTGCCAATTTCGCAAGCAGGTCCTATAGAAAAGGTGTCTGGCCGCAAGGTGAGGTTGTGGTGCAGAATGGCAAGGTCGTTGTCCCCCGGAGAGGGTGACATGGGTGCGAAACCAGGACTGAATTCTAGAATATCTACGCCCAACTCTTGCGCCAGACGCTTGGCGTTTTCGACCTCATGCTGATTGTGCCGAAACAGAAGAAACCGCCATTCGAGATAGGGATATTCCAATCCTAAGACTTTTTTTCGATGAATCAATAATTGCAGATTGTCAAGAACACGCTGGAAAGAACCACCCACGCGGTAACGAGCATACGTTTCTGGGGACGCCCCGTCCAATGAAACACTAAGCATGCCTATCCCCGAACGCAGAAGGGCGTCCGCTTTAGTCTGCGCCATGGACACATTGAGGTTCGTGGAAATAATGGGAAAGGATTCATATGGACGTGTTGATGCAACAAGGGATTCAACCTGCGGATGTAAAAGGGGTTCTCCTGCGCTGAATAGCCAAAGAAAAAAGGAGGTCATGCCGAAGTAGGACATGTATCGATCAAAATATGTCTGCGTAACAAAAATATGGTTACGGTGAATGCGTCGGTTTCCAACTTCGCAGTAAGGACAACGTAGGGTGCAGATCGTGCTGATGTCCACGGTCATTTCCACTGGCAGGTGCGTGAGGTACTCCGAACCCTGTTTGCGTGCCGACAAAGCAACCAGAAAATTAACATATTTGATGAACTCAAGCTCCTCGTTCAGGATTCGTGGAAGGAGCAGGTGTAATGCCGTGTCACCCATGCTGTTTACCCTTACTTGACTGACCAAACGCTCTCGCCTGTAATGTCAATTCCTTGGAATGATCAAGCAGGGCATTAAACCGTTCAGGATAATGAAGTCCTTGCTGACGTGTGGCATGCGAACGCACTGAATACAATGTCTTCGATACGTGAATAAATCTGGCTCCACCCAAAGCAAAGCGCATATAGCATTCATGGTCGTCAGCCAAAGCCGTTTCATCATACCATCCAAAACGTTCGTGCAACTCCCTGCGATACAATGTTGCAACGCCGCATAAATACCAATTTTCAAAACAGGCGTTAAAAGAATAGTCAGGTAGCTTGAATTCCCGTAAAATGCGGTGATTATCGTCAATGATGAACATGTCCGCGTAGGCGAAATCCACCTCGCTGTAAAGCAGGGCATCAGCAAGCGTAGATATAAAATGGGGGTGGCACAGATCATCCGTAGCCACAAAGGTGCAAAAATCCCCAGTGGCGGCCTGAAATCCGCGGTTATAGGTGGCCGTGGAACCAAGATTGTGTTCGTTTTTCAGATATACGATTTTTCGTCCCTGTTGCGGATATCTAAAATGATGCGTACGCTCAATGCAATCTGATTCCGGATTATAGTAGCTTGCATTAGAAGCTTTTTCGCTGGAAACATTCTCTAAAAACTGTTGAATGATTTTATCGGAATTGTCCGTTGAGGCGTCATCAATTATAATGAGCTCAATGTTCGGATAGTCCTGGAACATAATGGAATCCAAACAGGCGCCAACATAGGGGGTGTGATTGAAATTTGGCGCCACAATAGAAACTATAGGGTCGGAAGCGGAAAAGCATTGTGGGGGCAAATCTGGGCTTAAGTTACTGGGCATATGCTGCACGTCATCCTTATTGAAACTGGGTCGTTCAAAAAGATACGACTCACTAAAAGTTTAAAGAACATGCCTCGGTTGGCACCAATCACAGCTTTGGCTTGGCAACTATCTTGACTCCCGCTCCGGTCAAAGATAGCAACTGTTCTGGCATCATTACGCACTAAGGTATGCATTTACCATTTTCCCAACGATCTTTGGTTCGGACCAGCTTGTTTCTATAAACCTCCGGCTAATATTTCCAATTTCTTCTCGAAAAGAACTTTCCGCAGCCAGTCTTTCAAGCTGTGAGTTCAGCTGATTCTGGTTTTTAGCAATGATCCATGGTAGCTGATCGGATTGGGTAAATTCTTTGATATGGTGAATATTCCAATCATCAAGCCCAGCAATAACGCATAGTCCCTGGCTCAAGCACTCCAAGCTGCTCACACCATAGTAACCTTGCATGTGATCAAATAATACATGGCTTTCACGTTTGAGACGTAGGCATTCCTTGTGCGGGGTGATTTTCGATCAGGTGAAGCTCAATATGGGCTTTGGACTTATTTTTCAGCATATACACGGCTTGAATAAACTCCTCAGTGTTTTTCAGATCCTTCTGGGTCGGCGAGTGGCAAATGATGATCGGCTCTTCCTGCTTGTTCTCCAGAGGCGTGTAAAGTGAGTCATTAATGGGAACTAGGTTCGGTACCCACTGCGCCTCGGGCAGTAGCTTCAAAAGATCCGGGGTGCTGACCAGAAGATGTCGCCTTCCGAGCTCCTTATATTTTTGCCGGTATTTTTCTGGATTACTGCGAAAGTCGGGATGGCCGTGGTGGTGATGGACGATCTGTTTTCCATGGATATAGTCACTGACTTTAAACGGTCCTAAGCCTATAGATTCGTCGGCGGTCATGTGGAAGTGAAATACATCAGATGTTTTTAACAGATCTTCTACTTCATCCCAACCGTCCTTATCCAACCATGGCAGATGAAGATCCTTCTCAAACATAAAATTGTAGCGAATCTCTTTGGTGATCAGTCGGCAGGTGTGATCAGTATAGCGATTGATCGCCTTCGTAAAGGCAATTGAGGTCCCCGCCGGATCATTGATAGCCATCATCAAAATGTTCATCACCTAATGGCTCCCCTGCCTCCTATTTTTCTAACTTCCCAGCCTCCAACTTACCAGCAGCTACAGCTCCGCCTGCTCGATTACAATTTGCGAGAACGCTTAACATGCTTATTTACTATCTATTTATTCATCGGGGCCAAACCCGACGGATACACCTTAATTGGCCTGACGGAATTTGCGCAGTTTTACCAGTGCGAGTCTTTCGCTGTCGTAAAGTCGTTTGACACCGTCTCCCAGGGCCTTTTCGATGATGCGGGTCTCTGCAACCAACCGGTTGATATCCTCAGGCTCAAGTGAAATCTTCTGATCGCTGCCCCACATTTTGCGATCAAGGGTAATATGCCGTTCCAGAAAAGAAGCACCGAGGGTGACGGCAGCCAACGAGGCTGCAAGCCCCTCTTCATGTCCCGAGTATCCGATGGGACAGTCAAACATCTTCTGTAAGGTCCGGATCATTCGCAAATTTATTTCATCGGGTCTGAAAATGTAACTGCTGGTGGTGTGAGCGATGAGCAGGCGTTCCGGGTCCAACAGGCTTACGGCATGGCAAATTTCTTCCATGGTGGACATGCCGGTGGAAAGTATCATCAACCGTTCCATTCCATTGATGTAGTGCAACAGATTATCATCGGTCAGGCAGGCGGAGGCAATTTTGTAAAAGCTGGGATTGAATTGTTCCATAAAGTCAACCGAGGGTATATCCCAGCAGGATGCAAACCAGGTAATTTTCCTTTCTTTACAATAGCTGTCGATGGCTGCATATTCCCGGCTTCCGAATTCAACCCGTTTGCGGTATTCCAGATAGGTCATGGTACCCCAGGGCGTTTTTCGAATCACATTTTGTTGATGGGACGGTACGCACGGCTCGGGATTTCGTTTCTGAAACTTGACCCCATCGCAGCCAGCATCAACGGCAATATCGATCAGCCTTTTGGCAGTTTTCCAAATCGCCATTGTGGTTGATCCCGATCTCAGCCATAATGAAGACCGGATGTCCTTCTCCAATTTCGCGGTTTCCAAACTGTATCGATTTCATTCTCGTCCTTCCGGTATCCCTTGGGTGGAACGACAATAATTAGCCAGGTAATTGTTAAGCATTTAATAGGTTAGACGTCTGATAATTTTTTGACTTTTATTTTGTTACCGACAAGCTGGCGGATGCATTCATAAATTTCTTCCTGTTTGCCAAAGGAGGTAATCACCACCGCATCCGGATTTATCTGCTCCAATTTTTCCGGCTCCTGAACAATGATCCCGTTAAAAGATGTTCCCTGTTTGGCCGGGTCGCTGTCGACAACTCCAATCACAACCAACTGAGAATCCTTTATGGCCGCAAAAACGACCTCGGCCGTCTCGGCAACACCGAACAAAACCAGGGTGCGAATTTTTTCCTGATAAAACTCATTCAGAATCTGGGTAATTTCCATTTTGACAGCACTGTACAGCTGGACGATCTCGCTGGAATAAGCAAGCAAGGATTCACGCAGCTCATTGCGACCACTGGATGTCAGGTGATAGCTTTTGGTGCGGTTGGTTTTACCGTTGACGGTAATGGTTCCCTCGTCGTGCAGACACTTGATATAATTATTCACCATCGAGCTGCTCAGATCGGTGTTTTTGGCAATTTTGTGCTGGCTGGTATGCGGTTGATTATGAATCGACAGTAGTACGGAAAGTCTGCGGGAGTGTTTGGTCGGGTTGATATATTTTGAATTGAATGTTTGTATCACAGGTTAAAATCCCCATTGCTGATTAGAATTGTTCATTCAGTGAGTGGATAGTCTGCAATTATCGTTCCATTTTTTTGGATTCGATTCTTTTAGATTACAGGTACTTCAATTGAAAACCCTCCCCTATGATGATTAGCCCCGCCATAGGCTCGCAGCAAATTCAGTCTATTTTCGCAGGAACGACCGACAGGACACCACTATTTTCGTTTTTGTTTTAAATTAAAGTAGTTACTTAAAGTAATATTAGATTGGAATGTTTAAAATTTCCCGGAGAATAAGCAGTAACAAGTGTACGACCATTCAATCGGTGGTCAAAGTTGGGATTGGCATTCTATAAAATTAATATTGGAGAATTAATTAGATTGGATGCTCGAGGTACGAAGATCATTAGAATGTGTCAAGGTATTGACGTTTGGCAGAAATGTGAAAATAGCAAACAAAGCAATAATTTGGAAATTCGAGCGGGGTTAGGCAACGCCGGAGAATCCGCTGAACTCATCCCCATCCGAGTCCATTTCAATTCCGTGAACATCTTCCCCTTTGAACTTGAAAACGATATGGGAAGGATCGATGGTGCCGTCGGCCGTATCGTTCTGGCTCACCGTAAAGGCAACGGTGGCCGTTCTTGCGAGCGAATCATACAGGACGTAATCCGGAATTGGTGGTAGGGTTATCTCGTTGGCTGGAGTTGGTTGGCCAAAATTGTAAGCTTTACCACTGCCCGCGCCTGTCGCGCGGCTGATGCTCCAGTTAAGTTGATTTTCAACCGAGGAACGATCCATGTCTTTGTTGAAATAGAATTTCATGGTCAAAGATTTCTCAGCATCGGCAGTTTCCAGGTAGGAATCCAGGGAAGAGACCGGGGTATTGACGGACAGGCTGTATCTAAAAGTGCTGCTGCCCCATGCGAAGGAAATCCTGGGAGGCTGAACCTTGTCCAGATAAAGATCCAACGTATTCGCCAGCGCAGCGTCTTTGTCTTCCAAAAATTCAACCATTTCCCGGGCTTTATCCATCTCCCCCATGTCCGCGTAGGCATAGCCGATTTCAGCGTAGGCATCATAAAATTGATCATCTTTTCTAAGGGCGGCTTCAAATTTCTCGATAGCCTGTTCAAATATTGCGCGTTTGCTGGCCACCAGACCCTGACCGTAATTGCCGTAAGGGCTTTCGGGTTCGAGTCTTAGAACCGTCTGGAACTCCGATTCCGCCGCGTTGTATTTTTCCAGTCCCATGTATCCCTGCCCCAAGGAATAGTGATTCACGCTGGAACCCGGATCAATCCGCACCGCCTCCTTGTATTCAGCCAGGGCTTCAGCGTACCTGTCTTCAGCATAATACAAATTACCGAGATCACGCCTCAGATCGTCCCGGTCCCGATTCAATTCTATGCCCCGCTTGTACGTATCGATGGCCTTTTCGGTGTCTTCCAGTTGCAGGTAAGTTTGGGCCAAATACTTGGAGGTGTCGGCACTGAAAGCTGAGGTAGGAGCAAGGTTGATGGATTTTTTAAATTCCAGGACAGCGCCTTCATAATCTTTTTTCAAATACTTATCTATCCCGCTGGACAGTGCATTGTTCGAAAGCGCCTCCAACTGGGCCTGTTGCTGGAAGGATGTGACGAAGAATTTATCGGGATTGATACTTGGTATTTCCATTTACGGTTCCTATGAATATGCTGAATGATAAAGCTAATGATCTAATAATCGGCACAAACACCGAAAAACTTAAATTTTGTCGGCGCTTCCTGACCTTAACCAGACCTTTGCAAAAAGCTTCCAAAGCTTCGGCGAATGGAAATTTTGCGATGTTTGGTGACATCATACGATCAGCAATAAACATGCCGGATAGTGTACGAATCTTTTGGATCACCCATAAAAAGATAGAGATTTAGATTGACAACTTCCGGCAAGTTATGCGAGTTTTTTTGAAGAAATTATTATGAAACTCAATAATATCGGAAGCCTGAAAGGTTGACCGACACAAATAGGAGCGGAGATCGAAACGACAAATTACAAAAATGGTGCAATTGGTGCTGAGATGAATACAGGGAAAATGAAAGAAGGCAATGAAAGGTATCGGTTGCTGATAGAGTTGATCGGTGATGGAATAATTATTATTCAGAACAGTGTAGTTAAAGAAAGCAATCCTGTGATGGCAAAATTATGCGGCTGTACCCCGGAATCAATGCTCGATACGACCCTGGCCCAATATTTCCCACCTGACGAAAATCCTGGCCTAAACGCGCTGATAGACATGCCCGACCGTGCGTCCGGCGAGCCCCAGGTACGGCCGGCCACACTGGCATGTAAAAACGGACAACGCGTAGAGGTAGAAATCAGTGCAGTAGGATGCAATTTTCAGCAGAAACCCGCCAGCCTTTTAATTATCAGGGATATATCCGATCGCCAGACTGCCCGGGAGAGCCTTGAAAAAGCCGGTAAACTGGACGCCATCGCCGCCCTGTCCGGTGGCATCGCCCATGATTATAACAACCTGCTGACCGCAATCATCGGCAACATCACCCTGGCACAAACCCATTTAGATACCAGGGATAAGCCCTTTCGCTTGCTGGGCCATGCGCTGGTGGCCTCCAAAACCGCCAAGAATTTAACCCAGAAGTTAATCACCTTTTCCAAAGGCGGGTCACCGCACAAGAAAATCACAGCGGTTGACCGCCTGGTAAAAAGTGCCACCGATTTCACCCTCAGCGGATCGAACATTAAGTGTAACTACAACTTTTCTCCGGACAGTCGCCTGATAGATGTCGACCCGTCTCAAATCGGTCAGGCCATTCATAACGTGGTCATGAACGCCAGGGAATCTATGCAGGCGGGCGGCATTATTTATGTCACGGCCTCCACTATTAAATTGGCCGATGAGGTTCCCACCCTTGTTGCCGGCCATTATGTGAAAGTATCGATAGCCGATCAGGGCAGCGGTATACCTGAAAAAGAATTCGATCGGATATTTGACCCTTACTACTCAACCAAAAAAATGGGCAATACCAGGGGAACCGGCCTCGGTTTGTCCATTTGCCGGTCGATTATCAGAAAGCACGGCGGAGAAGTTACGGTTGAGTCGCAAATGGGTGTGGGAACCACCATGCATTTATATCTTCCGGCGGCAAATCCAGAAGCACTGGAAAAAACCCCGGACGACAAACCCGGCCAAACAGCTCCCATTTTTGGCGAAGGAAAAATTCTGGTGATGGATGATGACCAGATGATCCGCGATCTGGCCGGCGAAATCCTGTGGCACCTTGGCTATGAGGTTGAATTTGCCCAGGACGGTGAGGAAGCGGTGACGCTTTATAGCCGGTCGTTGAAAACCGCCAAACCCTTTGATGCGGTTATTCTTGATTTGACAGTACGTGGCGGTATGGGGGGCAAAGAAGCGATCCAGGAGCTTATGGCCATTGATCCCGGCGTAAAAGGAATTGTATCCAGTGGCTATTCCGATGATCCGGGCATGACGGATTATAAACAACACGGCTTCAGCGGCGTCGTGGCCAAGCCTTATACCCTAGAGGAACTGGGTGAAAAGCTAAGCCAGGTGCTCAAAGGCTGAATCGGGTTGCGAGTTTCGGGGTTGCGGGTTACGCGTTGCGATGCTGGTCGCTGGCAGCTGGTTCTGGTTGGTCAATTTATTAAATAGACTAAAATCCTTCTCACTATTTAACGAATCAACTATTTAACTATTCAACTAATCCCGGTCGCTGGATACTTGATGCAGGGCTCAAAACAAACGGCGCAGGGCATAGAGCATAGATCCATTATTTATTGCCAATCAAGGCCAGTGCCGCTTCAAATTTTTCATTTATCGCCAAAGACATATCCGCAGCCTCTTCAAGCAGTATTCCGGCCTTATCGATGCCATTTGCCTTTGCTTTTTCAGCCCAATTCCTGTAATTGGAAGCATGATCCTCGTTGTGTTTGATCCAGTGGCTGAGCATTTTTTCTATTTTTTCATCAAATGACAGCTGGTCATGAGAATCATGATGATGGTGGTGGTGATGGTGATCGTCTGACATACGGTTTCTCCTTCGGTATCATAATCAAAATCTTATCGTTTTATGAATTAATGCATAATTGAAAGTTTAGCAATTAAAATTTCAGGCCCTCGACTAGCCCCATGCAATTTAGGTTAAACAAAAAATCGCTGACGGTCCTCATCGTCCTTCTGGCCGGCATTGCTGCCGGGGTGATAACCGGCGCATTCTTTGCATTTACCCACGATTTACCTCAAATTCAATCCCTGGAAAACTTCCGGCCGCATACCCTCACCCGCATCTATTCCGTCAATAAAGTTTTGCTGGACGAAGTATATCTTGAAAAAAGAGATCCGGTGCCCTTGAAGCAAATCCCCCGCTATCTCAGGGCCGCATTGGTGGCAACCGAAGACCGCAAGTTTTACAAACACAGCGGAGTCGACGTGAAAGGAATTGCCCGGGCCATCATCAAAGATATAAGAGCCGGAAAATTCGTCGAAGGCGCCAGTACGATTACCCAGCAGCTGGCCAAAACCTTGTTTTTGACCCCCCGCAAAACCATCGTGCGTAAAATCAAAGAGGCCATTCTGGCTTTCCAGCTGGAACGGCGTTATACCAAGGATGAAATCCTGGAGTTGTACTTAAACCAGGTTTATTTCGGCAGCGGTGCTTACGGTGTCGCGTCAGCCGCCAACATATTTTTTGGCAAATCAGTCCAGGATTTAAGCCTGGCTGAAAGCGCCCTAATCGCGGGCATGCCGAAATCGCCCTCGCGTTATTCGCCTTTGGTGAACAAAGAACTGGCCCTCAAACGCCGCAATATTGTTTTAAAGCAGATGCGTGACACAGAGATCATCACTGCCGACGATTATGACCGGGCTGTCAAAGAAGACATCAATACCCACAACCGCCAGAAGTCTAACCGGGCACCTTATTTTAATCAGTATGTAAAAAATAATTTAGAGGACATCCTGGGCGCATCCATGCTCTACAAAGGCGGACTGTCGATATATACCACTCTTGATTATGAGCTTCAACAATCTGCAGAAAGAGCCGTGACAGGCGGCCTTCTTTCCCTGCAAGCGCGAATGGAGAAGAACGGTATCGAAGATGGACCCGCCCAGGCAGCTTTGGTAGCCATAGGAGTGAATTCCGGTGATATCCTGGCCATGGTGGGGGGCCGGGATTTCGGTGCCAGTGTTTTCAATCGTGCTTCCCGGGCCCAAAGACAACCGGGTTCGGCTTTCAAACCCATGGTTTATGCCTATGCCATCGAGCAAGGTTTTACTCAAAACCAGATGCTCCTGGATTCCCCCGTTGTTTTTAAGGGTGCCAGCCAGGGAAATGACTGGCGGCCGCAAAATTTTTCAGAAAAATACCTGGGTGAAATTACCCTGAGGAAGGCCCTGGCCATCTCACAGAACATCCCGGCGGTGCGGCTAATTGAAACCCTGGGCCCCAGCTCGGTGGCCCACTTTGCCCACCGTCTGGGCATTGAATCAAACCTGGACCCGAATCTATCGTTAGCCCTGGGAACATCAGAAGTAACCCTGCTGGATCTGACATCCGCCTACACTGTCTTCGCCAGGGGCGGCAAATGGATCGAGCCCTATGGGATCATGGAAGTAACCGATCACAGGGGACGCGTTATATGGAGCGCCAAACCCCAAAAACGGTTGGTGATGACCCGCGAGGGGGCAGCCATAATAACCAATATGCTTGAAGGCGTGATTAATGAGGGGACCGGTAAAAAAGCACGGGTTCTCAGAGGACCGGTGGCCGGAAAAACCGGTACCACCAATGACTACCACGACGCATTGTTCATTGGTTTCTCTCCGGCAGTTGCAGCCGGAGTTTGGGTCGGGCTGGATCCAGGCGGAACGATGGGAGATAAGGAAACCGGTTCCAGAGCGGCGCTTCCCATTTGGATCGACTTCATGGCAACCGCTCTGGCAGATGGGTCCCACCGATATTTCGATCTTCCCGACAATGTAACCAAGGTACACATGGATCCGGATACGGGAAAACGTGCTGCGGATGGATCAACATTCGCCGTGACCGCCCTCTTCAAAAAAGGGACTGAACCCAAATGATCATGGTCCGTTGTTAGTTGTCCGTTGGTTAAAATAGATTGGGATCCAGGAAGTGGGAGGAATATAATTCCGGCGCATGGCTCACGGATAAGGTTAAAACGGAGGAGGAAGGGTAAAAGGTGAGAAGATTTGAAGGTGAAAGTTGGAAGACTCGAAAGTAGATCATAATTTTCGAAATCAACTTATTAACCCCAAAAGACTTAATCACCTATTAGACCAACCAGTAAACCAATCAACTATTCAACTAATCAACTAAAACTATGTGTAGATAATATTTATCGGTAGCGGTGGATATTTCCAAACATTGGTCTTTGGCAGGATGTGTTGCTCGCCGACGGTCAGCCAGTAGAGGTCGGTTTTAATATCACGCAGCTTGCCGTCTTCCGATGGTCGTGAATGTGATGTCCGGGCATAGGTCGCCTGGAAAATGCAGACGCAATCCTTTTTCTGCCGTGCAATCACATAATTCTTCTTAAAGGTTTGAGGCGTCAGGTCATTGGCCTCAGCAATCTGTTCGACTTCTTTAGGGGAAAACTTCATTAAAACCGCCTTGGAAACACCCCTTTCGGAAATACGGATAAGGGATCTCGTTTCACTGCTGCCGGCATATACCGTGGTGATACCGGGAATCTTTTTCATGTACTGGGCGGCCACAATGGCGGCCGTTCTTCGGCCACCGGCCATCACCGGCAAACCATAAAATTCAAAAAATTTCTTTTGAATATCTTCAGCGTATTTATCGCCTTTTTCATAGAGATCCTTGGATATATATCGCAAATTCTGAGCCAGGTCTTCAGCGGCGTCGGCAATGGGCCAGTCAATGCGAACATGGAAATGCGAAAGGCCGTACCTGTTTTTGGCTTTAACGGCCGGGTCGCCCTGGATCAATAGCGCATAATCTACCGGCAGGAGCTGTTTGATAAAGTTATTAAACCGGATCGATTCCAAATATTTGGCGTTGCGATCGAATTTTTGCGACAGGGCTAGGGTCTTAAACCGCATCAGGTTGGTCTTGGTGGTTTTATTGTCATCGAAAAAGCGAATGTATTTTTTGTGCTCGCTCGTGATGACATCTTCAACAAAAAGGACGAGAAAGGCATTCTGACTTTCATACTCCTGGTCGGGTATACGTGCCCGGGGCTTTAGTTCACGCTTCTCAACAAAGGGAAATGCTTTCTGCTGGGATACAAAATTCTGATAGGAGTCAATCAGGGCGTACTGTAACAAAAATTGATCCAGTTCATCCCTGAGAAGTTCATAATAAGATCTTCGTATACGATCAGCTTGACTGAGTTCTTCTCTATAATTCCAAAAGGCCAATTTCTTCTCCTGTTCTTGCCTGCCCTTAATTCGATAGCTTGTCTATATATTAGCATGAAATAATCAGGATATAAAGAGGGAATTTAAGGCAATTCCATTAACTTAGAGCATTAATTGAGCCAAAAACGCTCAATTGGGTGTTAGGGGTTATGTGTTAATCGTTATTGCTATTGAACCTCTCAGCCCACAGATAAAGGCTTTCACGGTACCGGTAAATAATACCGGCCAGTATGGCGCAGGCCCCTGCAGCGATACCCAGAAAAAGATAGTTTTCTTCAAAAAGGTACGCCCCCTGAAGGCTCAGCAGGAATGTTCCAGGCATCCGGCCAACGGTGGCAAGCAGAATAAACACCTTGAGCGGCAAGGTACTTAATCCCAGAAACAAACACAGGTAATCTTTGGGAAAACCGGGAAAGATAAACAACAAAAACAGGACGACCAGGCCCTGACGTTTGAGCATCGAATCGAATTTCTCAAATTTGGCGGCCGGTATCATCTTTCTGACAAAGCGCATCCCCAAAAACCGCCCTATCGAAAAATTAACCCAGGAACCAACTGCCAGGGCTGCACTGGAGTAAATAAAACCTTTGAGAACACCGAATAGGTAGCCGCCGATAAACCCGGTGGCTTCCCCCGGAACGGGTGCAAAAATTACCTGCAAAACTTGAATCCCCATAAAAACCAGGGGCGCCCCCCATCCGAAAGAGGCGATAAAATCCCTTGCCCGGTCACGGTCCGCCAACAGGCGATAAAAATAAGATAGATTCTGCCAGATCGATTCGCGAAAAAGGATCACCAAAAGGAGAATGACACCTGCTATAAGGCCTATCAGAATTTTTAAATAGAGACGAGAGGAAGGTGCGGCCATTGTATCGAACCTGAGAGGCCCTAGCCGGGCCAAATTTGTTTAGTAGCGGTTTAGGGTGATAGTTTTTGCCAATATCTGCCCAGGAAATTTCTGATTTTCGATGACCCCGGACCGTTTTTGCGGCGTTTAATTGCTTTTTTTTGGGACCATCTTTGCGCAAACCCGATCATCCCGGAGTCGTAGGATCTATCGACATGTTCCTCATGAACCGCCAGACCGGCCTTCCCTTTCAACCCGGTTCGCAGGCAGTCGGTTTTTTCCAGGCACTTCAGGCAGGTATCAGGGGAGTGCCGCAAACCGTCTTCTCCCATGGGAAAAACAATGTCAAGCTGCCCGAAACATTCAGGTCGTTTTGAATTACGGTCAGTCATTTATAGTTACTATTAAGTTCATTATTATTTAGATATGTGTTCACCGCCCGCTTCGCTCGAGTCGCAAAGATCGCGGAGGAATTTTTATTTTAACTTTCTGCTGAGAGGCCAAAAAGTTAAAAAGAATCGCCCTTCGGGCCATAGGATTGCATTTTACTTAACTCGAAAACCCATATATGATTTCGGGCATTCGAGGCAAATGATCCTCTATGTTTACCGTCCTCTCAACGGTAAACATAAGAAAATATTCTCTGCGCACTTTGCGCCTCTGCAATGTCTAAATAATTATTGTAGCATTAGTATCTACTTAAAGTGCAGATCAAACTCCCGGCTCATTTGCGAAATTTGGCCCTGATCCGCAAAGCTGTAATAGCGGTTATCACCGACGATGATGTGCTCGTGAACAGCGAGACCCATTACCTTGCCTGCATAAACAAGCTGCCGGGTAACAGCGACATCGTCAGGGGAAGGTTGCGGGTCACCCGAAGGATGGTTATGGGCAAAAATGAGTGCGGCCGCCTTGTTTGCAAGGGCAGAAGAGACCACTTCCCGCGGATAGACACTGCTGGCGGTCAATGTCCCTTTGGAATGGGTTTCGGTGGAAATAACCCGGTTTTTCGAATCCAGGAAAATAACTTTGAAGTACTCACGGGGTTTGTCTCCGATATCGTGATTCAAAAAATCCATAAGTTCCCGGGAATTGTTCAGAGGATTTTTATGAATCAATTTTTTTTCACGATATCTGTCAGATACTGCTTTTACCAGTTTGAGCCCCAGAGAATTCTTGGGGCCAATTCCCTTAATTTTGCAAAGCTCATAACTGGATGCTTCCAGGATCCCCTGCAGTGTTTTAAATTCGGCCAAGGCGGCTTTGGCCGCATCCTTGCAATCTTTGCGCGGGGTGGCAAAGGTCAGCAGTAATTCGATGACTTCGTAATCGTGAAATCCCTCCAATCCGGATTTAAGAAACCGCTCCCGCAACCGCTGCCGGTGGCCGGCCCCTTTGTGCTCCATTGACTCACCCATATTTATTGAACCACGATTCCTATTCGCGAAATTTTGCCAAGGCCTAAGGTTTCAGGCGTCAGTGTTCAGGTGTCAGTTGCAGAAGACAGATGGCAGAGGGGAAAGCGCTTAAATCCTCTGCTATAACTGATTTGTCGACCTGTAGGCTATGCGCCTTGCGCTATAACGCTTCCGAACGACCTGAAATTCGTATCCCCAATTGGTATCATCGGTTTTTTTCAATTCAAAATCGAGAAACCTGCAACCCACACCTCGTGCCACGTAACTCGCAACCCGTAACCCGCAACGCGCAACCCGTAACCCCGCAACCGGCCCTATTCTTGATCCAGCTCTTGTTTCAAATCCCGGGTCATCAATCGATAAACAGCCTCCTTGGGATCGAGATCTTCATAGAGGATGCGGTACATCTCATGGGAGATCGGCATGTCAACCCCCAGCTTGCGGGACAAATTATAGACTGATTTGGCCGTTTTTACCCCTTCGGCCACCATTCGCATTTCTCCCAGAATGTCGTTTACCTTTTGTCCCTCCCCTATTTTTTTGCCCACCGTATGATTTCGGCTTAAATCTCCCGTGCAGGTAAGAATCAGGTCACCGTACCCGGCAAGACCGGTAAAGGTCCGCGGGTTGGCGCCCAGCTTAAGCCCCAGGCGCCTGATTTCGGTCATCCCTCTGGTGATCAACGCCGCCCGGGTGTTCAGTCCCAGCTGCAGCCCATCAATCACGCCAGCGGCAATCGCAATTACGTTTTTCAAAGATCCTCCCAGCTCGACGCCAATGACATCATCACTGGTATAAACCCGGAAATAGGGCGTCACCAGCACCTGCTGCACCAGTGAGGCAATTTCCATATTTTTAGAGGCGGCCGTTACGACCGTTGGAAGATTCTGGGCAACCTCCCGGGCAAAACTCGGTCCCGAGATGACCGCCAGGCGCTCAGGCGGGATCTGCGGTAAGGTTTCTTGCAGTACCCCGTTCATGGTGAGGTGGGTTTTATTTTCAATTCCTTTGGAAGCCGATGCAATGATCGTCGCCTCGGAAACGTGGCTTGCCATTTTAAGTGTGGTCTCCCGCATAACATGCGAAGGAACCACTACCAACAGCAAATCCTTGCCGGATACGACCTCGGCAAGATCGTTGCGTGGTTTCAGGTTGGATGACAATTTTATATCCGGAAGGAAAAATTGATTTTCCCCGGACTCTAAAATCTGGCTGATGACTTCCTTTTCATACACCCACAAATCAATGGCAAAGCCTTTTGAAGCCATTAAATTTGCCAGCGCGGTTCCCCAGCTGCCGGCGCCCACAACACCAATGTTGATATTGTCCATATCGATTTTTTCATTAGATTGCATATATGTCATACCTAAACCGGTTAAACCGGAAAATGCCTAAATTGCCTAAAATTATAGTGGCGTCGTTTCGTCCAGTCTCTATTATAGTCATCTGGTCTCTCCAGAGTAAAAAACCAAAAAGCGGTTCGTGAATATATAAGGTACTTTACTTTTCTGTATTAATTAAATCGATAGAATTCATTAATTTTAGGCATTTTAGGCAATTTGAAATTTTAGGCATTTCTTTGGATAGCTTATATTTGTTCAAAAAGATCATAATCCACAATGTAAATAATTAAAAACCATATCAGCCTACCCGGGCAGACCAAACCCAAAGAAATTATTCCTCTTTTTCAGCCAGCCTTGCGGCGCCGATAATCCGTTCGCCGGCCTCCAGCCCCATTAGTTTTACCCCCTGGGTGTTGCGGCTGATAACCGAAATGCCTTCAATGGGCATGCGAATAATTTTTCCGCTATTGGTCATCAGCATCAAATCGTTTTCTACGTCCACCAGCAAAATTGAAACAACCAAACCATTGCGCTCGGTGGTTTTAATAGAAATTACGCCCTTTCCGCCCCGTTTCTGGACGGGATACTCATCAATGGATGTTCTCTTTCCATAACCATTTTCGGTAACGGCAAACAGGGTCTGTCCATGGGTTAATACTTCCATGGCCACGATCCTATCACCGGAGTCCAATTTCATTCCGCGCACGCCCATGGAGGTGCGACCGGAAGGCCGAATATTGGACTCATGGAATCTGATCGATTTGCCCATCAGAGAGCCTAAAAATACATTCAGTGAACCATCGGTGATATGGGCTGCGATTAATTCGTCATCAGCCCTCAGATTCAAGGCGATAATACCACCAACCCTGGGCCGGCTGAAGGCCATCAGATCCGTTTTTTTGATGAGTCCATTGCTGGTGGCCATCAGCACGTGGTACCCCGGCTCAAATTCCTGGACCGGCAAAACGGTGGTCAGTTTCTCCCCCGCTTCGAAATTCAAAAGATTGACAATTGCTTTCCCTAGACTCATGCGACCCGCCTGGGGGATATCGTATACCTTGCACCAGTATACTTTTCCTTTATTCGTAAAAAACATAAAGGTGTGGTGAGTTGAAGCCACAAAAAGATGTTCGACAAAATCATCGTCCTTGGTTCCCATACCGGTTTTGCCTTTACCGCCACGGCGTTGGCTTCGGTAAAGGGTGATGGGGTTGCGCTTGATATAACCGCTTTTGGAAATGGTGACGACCATATCCTCTTCGACAATCATGTCTTCGATCGAGATTTCCTGGGTCTGCTCGACGAGTTCGGTGGTGCGAGAATCCCCGTATTCACTCTTTATTTCGGTGAGTTCATCTTTGATAATGTTGAGAACCAGTCTTTCATTGGCGAGGATCTCTTTGAAACGGGCAATATCTTTAAGCAGTTCCTTATATTCTTCCACTATTTTCTCGCGCTCAAGACCCGTGAGCCTCTGAAGGCGCATATCCAGAATTGCCTGGGCCTGGATCGGCGTTAGGCTGTATTGTTGAATCAGCTGTTCTTTGGCTTCTGCCGGTGATCGGGATTTTCGAATCAGGGCCACTACATCATCCAGGTTGTCCAGGGCAATTTTCAACCCCTCCAGAATGTGGGCCCGATCTTCGGCTTTTTTCAAATCAAAACGGGTCCGACGAATGACAATTTCTTTGCGGTGCAGAATAAAGTATTCCAGGATTTCCTTTAAGTTCAGTAGCTCGGGGCGGTTGTTGACGATTGCCAGAAAAATGACACCGAAGGTCGTTTCCATACGAGTCATTTTATAGAGTTGATTGATGACGACCCCGGCGATCTGGTCTTTTTTAAGCCCCACCGCCATTCGCATGCCTTCCCGGTCCGATTCATCCCGCACATACTGCACACCCTGGATATGTTTATCTCTGACCAGCTCCGCTATTTTCTCGACCAGCTTGGCTTTATTGACCTGGTAGGGCAATTCGGTAACGACGATGGTTTCGCGCTGGGTGCGCTTGTCCGTTTCGACAATCACCCGGGCTCTAATCTTAAAGATCCCGCGACCGTTTTTATACGCTTCCTTGATTCCCTTCGTTCCGTATAAAATGCCGCCGGTGGGAAAATCAGGACCGGGGACATATTCCATCAACTCCTTCCAGGTGACCTCGGGATTATCGATAACAGCTATAATGGCATCAACCACCTCAGAAAGATTATGAGGCGGAATATTGGTGGCCATTCCAACGGCGATGCCCGATGACCCGTTAATCAGCAGAGAGGGAATTTTTGAGGGCAGAACCGACGGTTCGCTCAGCGATTCGTCGTAGTTGGGTACAAAATCCACCGTCTCCTTATCCAGGTCTGTGAGCATCTCGTGCGCCAGGCGCTGCATACGGATTTCAGTGTAGCGCATGGCCGCCGGCCGGTCGCCATCAACGGAGCCAAAATTCCCCTGTCCGTCTACCAGGGGGTAGCGCATCGAAAAATCCTGGGCCAGGCGAACAATCGTATCGTATACAGCCGTATCACCATGGGGATGATATTTACCGATCACGTCACCGACGATGCGGGCGGATTTTTTGTAGGCCTTGTTATAGTCGTTTTTGAGCTCCCGCATGGCAAACAGCACCCGCCGGTGGACCGGCTTCAAACCGTCGCGTACATCCGGCAGTGCGCGGCCGATGATGACACTCATGGCATAATCGAGATAGGATTTCTTCATCTCCTTTTCGATGCTGATTTCGCCCGTTTGTTCGTTTTGAATCATTTCAACTCCTGCCCCCTGTGGGGGGTATTTGTTAATCGTTATTGGTCATTATAAGCTATACCATAGCTGATAGTCTAATGATTAAATTCCTTTTAGCTATGAGCTATGAGCCCTAAACTATGAGCTTATGATTTCCCTGCCCTCGAACCAATTTTGAGTAACACCTTCCCCAATAACCAAAAATAATTAGCATGGTTATTTTGTATCCGGTTCTACGATGCGCCGATAACTGGCCTCGTAAATATCGGTTAACGTTAAAAATGCCGTTACCACCAGCGGGACCATATATAATTCCCAGGATACCGAAAAGCTTCAGGCCCCCGATAATCGAAAGAAATACCAGCAAGGTATGCATCTGAACGCGCTTTCCCACCAGTTTTGGCTTGAAAAGGTATTCGATTCCCCCCGAAAGCACGACATAAAAAACAATAAAAAATATGCCGGCCGCCAAACGTCCCTGCAAAATCAAGTAGAGCGCCGCCGGAAGGAATACGGCCCCCACTCCTACAATTGGCAAAAAAGCCAGCAGTGCCATGATCACCCCCCATAGAAACGGTGATCTAAACCCAAAGAACGCAAAAACAATCCCGCCCAGAGTTCCCTGGATTAAACCGCCCAGACCATTGCCGATCAGGATGGCACCGGCCATGTCCTTAAATTTTTGAATGAGTATTTCATCCTGATCATCCGGCAGGGGCGATAATGTGACGATGAAGGAAACCAATCGCTGGCTGTCGATCAAAAGGTAAAACACAATCAACAACATAAAAAAGAAGTTGACGACAAAGTTGACAATATTGGCCGTCATCGATCTGGCCTGCTGGTAGAGAAATAGCCCCACATTCCTGCCAAGTTCGGTGACTGCCCGGTTGAGCTCATCACCGGTGATTTTTATCCCGAAATTAAGTAGGAGGCCGTTTATTTTGTCAACAACTTTACTGTTTTCAAGCAATTCCTGAATTGGATTGTTCGCCACCGCATCTCTGGCAGTAAGATACAGATCATAGGCTTCATTGGCCAAAATGCCGACAAAGGCAGATACGGGGACGAAGAGAACGAAAAAAATGATGACGCAGGTTATCAGAGAAGATACCGTCGCATTCAATTTTCGATGCAATACCCGGTAAACCGGATTGAAAACCCCCGTAATGACAATGGCCAAAACGATCACAGAAAAAAACGGCCACAGCAGCCAGCCCAGCAAAATGCATGATACTAAAAATAAAGCCAGGAAAAACCATAGTATAATGTCACGCGGTGATGATGGGCTCAAATTACCTCCCCGAATGATTGGCTACCCGGTGGCCTATCCGATTCGCACTAGAAGTGGCCTCAGAAGCCATTTCAAAAATAGGATTTTGGTTCAAGGTTGCGGCGGGGCCGCGTTTTTAACCGGAGGAATACTGGCGTATTTCGAGGATTAAAAACGAGGCACCAACAAAGGCATTGGGCCAAAAGACATGTTTGAGACGGCTTCTAATAAAAAGCCACGGCAGATCAACCATTAAGCAACAGGTCTGGGCCGTGGCGATAATCAAATAGGTATTTTAGATTACAACACGTGGGAATATTACTTGCTGAGAAAAACGCCGGCAATCGACAAAAGAATGATCTCATAAATGAGCACCGGTATATAATTTCCATGAAATATAGCGTAGGTGATACCCCCGCCGATAATAGCCGGTACGGCAAAAAAAACCAATATTCCCAATTTTCGACTAACGCTCATCCCAGTATCCCTCCTCCGTCAATGGTCCCCCAAAAAGCACCCTTTTTTACCCAACAATATCAAGGGCGTAACCCATCTAAAAATTCAAATAAGTATTAGCAATAATTGAAAATAAAGTAAAGAAAAAAATGGGCCCCAAACCAAAAATAAGGGGCTTCGAAATTCCATTCTTTAGGAATTTCAAACCCGGAAATTTTCCGCGTTTAAAGCCCCAATCCATAATCGGAAAATGCGCCACGCGCAACCCGTAACCCGCAACGCGTAACCCGAAAACGTTAGCGCTCAACAATCATCGCCATCCCCATGCCGCCACCGATGCACATGGATATGAGACCGGTGCTGTAATCCTGGCGGCGCATCTGGTTCATTCCGGTAACCATTTGACGGGCACCGGTACAGCCAATGGGGTGCCCCAGAGAGATTCCGCTGCCAAGTTCGTTGGGACGGTCATTGTCGAGGCCGAATTCCCGTAAGCAGCCGATGGCCTGGGCGGCAAAGGCCTCGTTCAATTCAATCATGTTAATATCGTCCATGGTCATAGCGGCTGCTTTGAGTGCTTTTCTGACGGCAGGAACCGGACCCAGCCCCATGTAGGCCGGGTCAACCCCGCCGGATGCAAAGGCTTTAATTTTGACGATTGGTTCCAATCCGAGCTCTTGGGCTTTATCGGCACTCATCAACAAAACCGCGGCGGCCGCATCATTGATTCCTGAGGCATTGCCGGCTGTAACCGTTCCATCTTTTTTAAAGGCCGGTCGTAATCTGCCCATTTTCTCCAGGTCGGTGTCCATGGGGCGTTCATCCGTATCAAAAACGGTCTCGCCCTTGCGGGTCTTGATAGCCACCGGTACGATTTCCTGCGCAAAAAGCCCCTCATCTATGGCGGCTTTGGCCCGGGAATGACTTAACACACCCAATTCGTCCTGCTCCTGTCGGCCGATTCCATACATCTCGGCAATATTTTCGGCGGTCTGACCCATATGATAGCCGTAAAATATTTCATACAGCCCGTCAAATACCATCAAGTCGTAGACATCCCCGACCCCGGTCAACTCCATTCGGTGGCCCCAGCGTGCCTTGGGCAATGCCATGGGAACCTGGCTCATATTCTCCATGCCACCGGCCAGAATGACATCGGCCGACCCGGTCATAATTGCCGATGCCCCCAGAGCAATGGCCTTGAGTCCTGAGCCGCAAACCTTATTGATGGTAAACGCCGGTGTCTCCTTGGGAATGCCACCGGCAATCATGGCCTGTCGGGCAGGATTTTGGCCCTGGGCGGCCTGCAGGACATTACCCATGATGACCTCATCAATTGCAACATCAGCGGCGTCATCGCTCCAATCATAGGATTTTTTCTCCAGATCTATCAAACCCTTATCACGGAGTTTATCCGGAGCGAAATTCATGACTGCGGTCCCGGCAACCGGCCTTAAATTTACCCGTTTTAATACATCTTTCATTACAACGGCACCCAGGTCAACTACCGGCACGTTCATCAAACCGCCCCCAAATCCACCGATAGCGGTGCGGGCTCCGCTGACTACAGCCACATCTCTCATTATAAATACCTCCTCTATTTTAAGATAACCTCTCCAAGTCTCACAATCGAAATTTATAACATATTCTCGAATACAAGGTCAATGAACTGAAATCCCAAATCCCAAGCACCAAATCTGAAACCTAAACCCCTGGTCATTGGGATTTATTTGAAATTTGCTATTTGGTGCTTGGAATTTTTTAAATATCCGTCCCTTTATTTAGCGCATTTCTATTGTGTTTCATTTTCACTTGAATCTTGCTTTTGCCTGTTGAGCAGGTTTTTCCATTTATCTAAACGCTGCTTAATTAGCTTTTCATGGCCCCTTCCGGTGGGTTTGTAAAACGACCGGCCCTGTAGCTCTTCCGGCAAATAATCTTGCGCCACAAAGGCATCCTGGTAGTTGTGGGCATATTTGTAATCTTTACCATAGCCGAGATCTTTCATCAGCCGGGTCGGCGCATTGCGGATGTGAAGCGGTACCGGCAGTGAGCCGGTTTTGCGAACAGCAGTCTGCACCTCGCCATAGGCTGAATAGATGCTGTTACTTTTAGGGGCTGTTGCTAAATATACAGCTGCCTGGGCAAGCGCCAGCTCCCCCTCGGGATGTCCCAGAAACTGAAAGGCCTGCATGGCGCTCATGGCCATCGTCAATGCCCGGGGATCTGCATTGCCGATATCTTCCGAAGCAAATCGAACCATACGGCGGGCAATGTAAAGAGGGTCTTCCCCCGCAGCAAGCATCCTTTCCAGCCAGTAAAGCGCTGCATCCGGATCACTGCCCCGCAAGCTTTTGTGAAACGCCGAAATGATATTGTAGTGCTCTTCACCGCCCTTATCATATACCAGCGCCTTTTTCTGCAGCGCGCGCTCCAGATCCTCTATGGCAATGACATGTGGTTGATCCTTGGAGGGAGCCGTTTTGTTTACAAGCAGCGCCGCCACGACCTCAAGGCTGTTTAACGCCATCCTGGCGTCACCGTCGGCGATGCGGATTAGATGGGAAAGGGCATCGTCTTCGAGCACAACTCCCAAAGCGCCCAGCCCCCTTTCGGAATCCTTGATCGTATAGTTAATAATTTCGGCAATATCTTCGGCGGTGAGCATTTTCAAGGTTATTACCCGGCATCTGGACAGCAGCGGTGAGATGACTTCAAAGGATGGATTTTCGGTGGTGGCGCCGATCAGCGTGATGAGGCCGCTTTCTACATGATGCAGGAATGCGTCCTGCTGGGACTTGTTAAAGCGGTGGATTTCATCGACGAATAGAATCGTCCGTTTGCGGTAAAGCTTCTGCTGGTTCTGGGCCTCTGCAATTACCCCGCGTATTTCTTTAACACCCGCCAGCACCGCTGAAAAATGAACAAAGAACGAACGGGTAGCGGAGGCAATTATTCTGGCCAGGGTAGTCTTTCCGCAACCAGGCGGCCCCCAGAGAATCATGGAAAAAATTCGATCCTGCTCGATGGCGGTGCGAACAATACTGCCCTCAGCCACCACATGCTGCTGTCCGACAAACTCATCCAGATCCCGCGGTCTCATTCGTTCCGCAAGGGGTCGGGTGGCGTCCGAAGCTTTTTGAGCATGATAGTCGAAGATGTCCATTTTTAAATTCCTTCGGAATTTAAGCTCCCTTCGCCTCCGGCGAACTGGAGAAGCACTGCGCGTAGTCTCTACGCTGCGTTTAAGGAGCGCCCCTGCGGGGCTTAAGGTTAGAGGTAGGAGGCAAAAACTTGTTGCCGATCACAATCATTTGCCTCCAGCCTTGAGGCCGAAGGCCGGTCCTTGATCTGCCGCTGGCGGAGAACCTAAAGCGCAGCGCTCCACGCCAGCCGTGAACCCACAAAACCTATAAAAAGATCCCAATCCTAACCTTGCCCGTGATATCCTTATTTTTTCCTTTGCCTGGCGTGCTTACCTTCCCGCTGCCTGAAAATCATCCGGATTGGCGTCTTGTCCAGACCGCTTCCTTCCCGCAGCTGGTTGACCAGGTAGCGTTTGTAGGAAAAATGAACCGCCTGGGGATAGTTGACGAAACAAACGATGGTAGGGGGTCGGGTGGATATCTGAGCCGCATAATAAAACTTTATCCGTTTTCCCCGATGCAGCGAGGGTGAATTTCTCTCAATGGCTTTTTCCATAATTCTATTTAACTGACCGGTGGTGATACGTTTCGCATACTGTTCATAGACTTCGTCAACCAGTTTAAACGTTTTGGTAACCCGCTGGCCGGTCAGGGCCGATATGGTCATGGCAGGTGCAAAGCTGAGAAATTTGGCCTGGTCCCGTAACCGCTCGTAATAAGCTTTGACAGTTTTACTATCTTTTTCCACCAAGTCCCATTTATTTAGCAGCATGATACAACCACACCCCCGGTCGTATGCATAGCCGGCAATGCTGATATCCTGGTCGGTGACACCCTCCTCCGCATTCATCACAAGAAGCGCTACGTCACAACGATCCAGGCTCCTTAAAGCCTTGATGATGGAAAACTTTTCAAGCTTTCCGGTGACCTTCCCTTTGCGGCGTATTCCGGCGGTATCAACAAGCAGGTAGGATTTACCGTCCATTTTGCAAACCGAATCGATGGCATCCCGGGTGGTTCCGGGAATATCACTGACCAGCAGCCGGTCCTGCCCCAGGATTCGGTTTATCAGGGAAGATTTGCCCACGTTCGGCCGACCCACAACAGCCAGGCGAATCATCTCCGGGGCCGGGTCCTCCTGCGGGTCATTAGCTAAACCGGATAGCACCCGGGTCATCTCGTCGAGAAGATCGGTAAGACCGTAGCGATGTTCGGCAGATATTGGATAAAGTATCTCCAAACCCAGCTGATAAAATTCTGAGAGGTAAATCTCCTGTTCGGCACCGTCTATTTTGTTGACTGTATAGAAAATCGGCTTATCAATGCTGCGCAGAAAACCCAGGATGTCACTGTCAAAAGGTGATACCCCGGCTTTACCGTCCAGCATCAACAGGATCACATCGGCATCGGCAATGGCCTGGTGTACCTGGAATCTGATGTCATCGGCAAAATCGTCCCCTTCGGTGAATCCACCGGTATCAACCAGTGTAAAATCAACGTCATCCCAATGGGCATCCCCATAATGCCGATCCCGGGTAACCCCGGGGAAATTGTCCACCAGGGCATCCTTGGTACGGGTAATGCGATTAAATAAAGTCGACTTGCCGACATTGGGCCGGCCGACGATGGCAACGATGGGTTTCATAATTACTTAAGCTTATAGCAACTTTTAGAAAATATGTCGAAGGGTTTTGGATAGAGTTATGGGTTGCGAGTTGCGGGTTGCGGGTTCCGAGTTCTGAAGACACAGAGAATCGCCGCGCAACGCGTAACACGCAACAAGCGACAGAAACAAGTGATAAAGGAACAAAACGCCTCAACGCTGAACTTAAAGCCTAATATCACTGATTCCGATACAGCGCATCCACCACATTACGGATGTATTGCTCGTCTGACAGGCCGTCGGTGGCTTCGGCGGGAAATATTACGATGGATTTGAAGTGGTCGGCAAGGGTATCAAAAAGGGCGATGCGTGAGTCAGGCTCAAATTCATCCCGGCGAACAAGGGCCTGCAGGGCAATTTGAGCCTCGGCAGGCGATACATGCTGGCGCAATCGGGCTTCCAGGTGTGGATATTTCCGAAAGGAATTAAATTTTCCCTCCATCAGTTGATCCAAATCGGGCTCACTCACGCGTGGGTTCCATACCACTATGGTATTGGCTGCAAAATCGCCAAGCCGCTGAGCGCGTCGGCTGATCAGGCATGCCAGGCCGCCGACCAGATAGAGGACCGGCAAACTGTCGACAAATCGCAGCAGGTTGCGAATGGCGATTTGACTGAATTGCAGTTGCAGCCCATTGACATCATTTACCCTTAATCGCAGCAACCTTTTGCCGAGGGTTTGCCCGTTCCAGTACCATTCCAGAGTAATCCCATAACCGATAGAGACGACAAAATAACCCAGGATGCTTGCAGCGCTGGCCAGATCCCGACTGAGAATCCCCAAAACCCCCAGCAGCACTGTCAGCAGTTGGCTGACTGCCAGAATGGCCATCAAATCGACCGACCAGGCCAAAAACCGTATGATCGGTCCGGCCAGCAGGAAGGAAAATTCTATACCTTCAGGGGTCCTGATGGTTAGCGTATTTGTTTTATCCTGAGGGTTCATGGAATCCCCGTTCACCATTCGATATTCTTTTTTTTGCCCTCTTTCCCGATCTTGCTAAAAACAAAACCAGCAGGACAAGTTCTATAATGCCAAATCCGATTTTAACCTCGTATGGCAGCACGGGTTCATGGTACTGGGAAAAAAATGCTTCAACTATACCGGCCCAGATTAACATCGCGGCAATACCAAAAATCAAAGTTGTCAGATCGGCACTTATTTTTCTGAGTCTCATTTTCAATGAAATGGGTTTGCCCCAGCCAATTAGCGCTCCGGCCAAAACCAGGCCGGATTGCCCGGCCAGGATAATAGCGGGGATTTCAATCGCTCCATGGGGCAGGAGCCAGCCCATCAAAAACGTCGTCTCGCCTGCCATGACATAATCCAATGCCACCGCCCCCAGGATAACCCCGTTATAAAAAAGCATGATCAGGGTTCCAATGCCCCAGGTCAGACCCAAGGCCAGGGTAAAAATAGCAACCTTTGTGTTATGGGTCATTAGATTGGATGAAAATGATGTTTTAGCACCTGCCAGTCGATCTACCTTCACATTCTCTTCCTGTGCAACTCGCTCGGAAGGATCGCCATGCAAGTGTGAAAAAGGCAAAAGAACATCTTTAGCAGCCGGATCAACCATAATTACAAACCCACCAAAGGCACCCCCCACCAGCATGGCCGCCAGGCAAATCCAAAAAGCACGAATATGCTTGCGAAAGGTCTGCGGAAAAGTAGAGAAAAACCATTGCAGGGGCGCAAGACGATGGGGCTTCTTTCTGGTCTCGTGGATTTCGCCGAAGGCCCGGGCAACAAGTGATTCAAGAAAGGCCCTCGTGTTTGCCTCCGATGCAAATGTTTTTATCTTTGCCAGATCCCCCGATGTGCGCTGATACAGGTAGTGAAACCGTTCAAGACTCGAGAGGCTCAGCTTGAGTTCCGGCCGTTTTTCAAGTCTATCCAAAACAGACTCAAGCTCGCTCCAGTATGATCTTTCTTCTTCGATAAATTTTTGTAAATTGATGATCATGATTATATGGGTTCAGAGGTTCAGGGTTCACCGTTCAAGGTTCGGGGTTCTGCGGTTCGTTTTTAAACCTCTGAACCCAGAACCCTGAACCTAATATTTATAGAATTTGCCTTCTTTTTATTGCCAAATATTTGGTCACCAGATCCGAGCACAAGTGCTCATTTTCCAGCAGGTAAAACCCTATGCCCCGCCGTTGAAGTGACTTCTCAATTTCACGTAAATGGCGCCACAAAAGATGCCCGCCTAATTTGGTGTATATGTCATCAACCGTATTGACCGAGGGATCCGAAAAAATTGGGTCCACGCCTGCGGGTTTCAACATATTGACTAAAACCAGATGTTGGCGGCTGATCAAATCGATATGGGCCGTAAAGCTTTCGGCCAGAACAGGATCGTCCAGGTTGGTTAAAATAATCAGCAGGGCGCGGCGTCTGATTTTAGTAGCGACAAAGCTAAACAACTCCCCAAAATCCGGTGTGACACTTCGCGCCTGCATGGTATACAATGCATCGCGACAGACATCATAGTGCGCTTTGCCGTTTTTAGCCGGTACAAATTTCCTTACCCGATCGTCAAAGGCCAGCAGGCCGAACACGTCTCCCTGCCGGTCTGCCGCAAGGCCCATAACCAGGGCAGCGGCTGTAAAACGCTCCATAATAGTTGTATAGCTGCTTGCACCGGATGGTTCCGGGGTCGAATGTTTTCCGAAGGGACCCGAATTTCTGGCACTCAGGCGGGATCCGTCAATGATGACATAGATTTGCTGGGTTCGTTCGATTTGATAGACTTTCGTAATCGGCAGCCCCCGTCTGGCGGTGGCTTTCCAGTGGATATCTTCATAGCTGTCGCCTGGCAGATATTCTCGCAATTGCTCGAATTCCCTGCCCTTACCCACCTGACGCTGGGTGTGAACCCCGATACCCCGATTTAAAAAAAGACCGGAAAGCCTTTTGCGTTCTCTGAGAAGATCCGGATAAACTCTAATTTGAGATTGTAATTCCTCGGCACGACGCAAAGACCAGAATCCGAAACGGGACGAAGTTTCCAGGTAACAATTTTGCAGCGAGTACAACCCCTGCTTAAGAGCCTTAAAAGGCCAGACCAGGAAAGAATCCGGAATTTCTTGGGGCAGATTGGTTACACGATCATGGTGCGGTGAGTAAATCTCCCTGGGAAAAGCCAGACCGAGCCGTAACCGTTTGACTCTTAGATCCTCATTTTCGATCGACAGGGTCAGATCACCCTCTCGTCCCACCGAAAGCCGGACCACCTCCGGCAAGGTGACACGGATGCCGGCCAGCCTGTCTCGGGAGATAACCGCATCCGCAAGGGCCAACATAATCAGCACAATTGCCATTCCGACTCCGGGAACGGTTGCCGCCGGAACCAATGCGATCAAGATTGATACCGGCAAAAAAACAATCCCGAACCAGAATAGCAGTTTGTATGTAGGGACTAACTTCATAGTCACAACCAATTTAATTTCTGGGATCAGTTACTAAATTTGAGTTTAAGAGCCTTATACAAATTAAGTAATGCCAAAATTTTCTAAAATGCCTAAAGTGCCTAAAATAAATGCATTTTGCCTTTTTAATAAGATAACCCCTGAAGGGTGCTTTTGAATTTGTAAAACTAACTTCACCAAAATGGTTCGATCCGTTTCAATTTTAGGCATTTTTGGCATTTTAGGCACTTTTGGCATTTTCATTTACCTCGGCACCGCAATCTCCTTCAATATTTCATCGATCACTTCATTTACGGTTAAACCTTCAATTTCAAATTCCGGACGCAATATTAAGCGATGTTCGAGTACCGGCAGTGCCAGGGTTTTTATATCGTCGGGGGTGATAAAATCGCGTCCGTTAATCGCGGCATGGGTTCGTGCGGCTAATATTAAAGACTGCGTAGCACGCGGACCTGCCCCGACAAGTATGCTGGGATGCCGGCGAGTTTGCCTGACGATATCGACGATATAGGCACTCAGTTCTTCTTTGACCAGAATACCCTCCAGGGACTCCCTCAATTTGGTCAAAATCTCCGGCGTTAAAACCTGCTTAACCAGACCACCTGCTAGGACGTTTTCCGGGGAATCCTTGCCGAGCATACGAGCGGCCAGGGAGAGTTCTTCATCCCTTTCGGGATGGCTCATGGTGATTTTAAGCATGAAACGATCTTTTTGAGCTTCCGGAAGGGGATAAGTTCCCTCGTATTCAATCGGGTTCTGGGTTGCAAAAACGGTAAAATTGGGTGACAGTTCATGGGTCTTGCGATCGATGGTCACCGTTCTTTCCTGCATGGCCTGCAACAGGGCAGACTGGGTCTTTGCCGGCGCCCGGTTGATTTCATCTGCCAGCAAAAATGTCGTGAATACCGGCCCTTTCACCAGAGAAAAGGCATCCTTTTGCAGATTAAAAATGTGGGTCCCCGTAATATCGGTGGGCATCAGATCCGGGGTAAACTGAATTCTGGCAAAGTCGCAGCGCATCACATGGGCCAGGGTTCTGACCAGCAAGGTTTTAGCCACACCGGGGACGCCTTCTATTAAAGCATGATTGCCGGAGAATATGGCAATCAGGGCTTTATCCACGACATGCCCCTGTCCGATGATGACCTTGGCAACTTCCTGCTTGGTGCGCATCAGTGCTTTTTTTAACAGTTCTGTCTTTTCACTCATATCCTTTTCCTCTGTTTCGTGAATAAGTACCGTCTGGGTTTATCGTTTTACTGATTTCCCGATATTCCGTTACGGGATCCCTGCCCTTTTTTAAGTCGGCAGTCCCGGCGCTTTCCAGGCCCCTCATACGCTCCAGGGTCCCCCCCCGAATGCGTTTGGATTTTTTAAATGTCTGCACCCACTCTCCGGCACAAACCTGCAGTATTTGATTGCCTGCGATGTTACGGCGCAAAAGGGCAATCAGCCCCTGGGTATAATCTTTTTCAGAGACCACCTCACCTCCGTTCAGGCCATCATCTGCCGAAGGGGGCACAAAATAAGCCGCACTTTTCCAAACAAACAATAAGGCCAATACCGCCAGGGCAGCAAAAAACCAGTGAAACCGGTAGCGCCGAATTAGTTGGGCCACAGATGGCTGCTTATAAATACCGAAGTGGGCCTCATCAAATATTATGTTTGAATGTGCCCCGATCAGCCAAACCAGCAGTCGGGGATGCCGCTCCGACCACAATGCCTCGTTGCTTAGAAAATAAGAATCCGCACACACCAAAATGGACCCTTTGCCAAAGGGCCGTTCAACGATCAACGGAAGCCCTTCGTAGCTGTAAAGTGTTTGCCAGGCACCGTCGAACAGGTCAAAATAAAGATTCGTGTGCCATGATATAACCGCCGGAAGATCCTTGCGCGTTGAGGTGGCCTCAACGGCCTGGTGCTTGTCATCTTTCACGGGCAGATTTTCTTTGAACGCCGCTCCAATGCCCCAGCGTTCTTTGATTGAAACCCGGTGGGTATGTCCACGATCTTTTGACAAGCGCTGGCCGTTGGTTCTTTGGGATTTGGATTTTTTCCCGGAGGGGGAGGTCGATGTGCCGTTGTCCCCGGACTGTTTATCCCGGGAATCACCATTTGTTTTTGTCTCTGCCTTATCTTTAACGCTGTCCTTTTTTTGCAGGGATGTTTTGGCAGTTTTTTGTTCATAGGCTTGGGTAACCGGCAAAAAGGTTAAGACCAACCGCCCACCGGAACGGGTCAGGCGGTCAAAGACCTCGATCATTTCTTCTGAAACCCAATTAAATTCATCGGCAGAGGCGCCCAGATAAAAAAAAGTTGTCTGCGGTTCAAAGGTTAACGATTTGAGCAAATGATAATTACGATGCACCGAAAGGCTATCGATATTCTCCAGGCTTTCGTAAAGCGCTCTGGACCCCAGCGGATCGCTGCGCAGAGAGGAGTATGCCGGATAGACATCACCTGTCTCAAAGCGCAATACGAACAGGTGGGCCACACCAGCGGCAAAAAATAGCAACAGCAGGGTCATGACGACACCGGCGATGGTTTTATTTTTCTGCAAACGCCAAAATCCTCTTCTGGTTCAGGGAAAAGCTGTCAAATTCGGAACGCGCGATCTGGTACATGCCGTACCAGGCGCCTTCAAAGACATTCAGGCTGTTAGAAAAAATCGAAATCAGTTCCCCGTGTTCATGGGCGCGTCGTTTAAGTTCACGCTCATATTCACGATTGGATTTATAGCTTTGAATGGTAATCATTTCGTGATCGGCCAGGTGCGCCAGCGTCGCCAGGTAGAGGGCACGCATTGCCAGACGCAGTTCCCCCTTATCGGCCAATTCTGCGGCCAGGGAAAGCCAGCGGTTGGTGGACAGGTCGTCCGCTTTCACCTTTTCATCGGTGAGATCAGGTACGGGAACCGCCGATGTACTGATGATTTCAACCGGCTTGACGCGTCGTCGTTGCCAGATTCGTATAAAAATGAAGGCCATAATTGCCATAAACAACAATAGTAGCAGGACCAGGACAATCCTCACCGGTGTTTTCCAATTCCTGTCTGCGCTAACCGGCTGTCCCTCGCTCTGCGGCAACAAACTTTCCAGCCACTCCATAAAGCTGGTAATCCATCCCTTGATTGTTTTAATGCCTTTGGTAATCATATCCAACACCCATTTAAGGGCGGCCTCCAGCGGACCCCTCGATTCGACCTCCTTCCGGTCGGCCGTATCCCGTGGCATGCGCCAGGAGAACTCCGGCCGGCTCATGATTTCTTCAATGGATTGATCCAGTTCGTCCGGCGCGACCGTTGCCGGGATCTCCCCAATCGACCGAACCGGAGTAATACAAAAAACAACTATCAACAGTCCCGCCAGGATCTTTGCTCCCGGATTCAGGAATCGATTAAGTTCCGTCTTGAGATCTTCACCGGAGCCAAGGGCCGAACCGTAAAAACATCTCGCCACATAGGCAGTTTTGATAAACGGATCCAAAAATAAATAGGTCACTCCCAGCATGGCGATCCAGAACGTTGAATTGATAAGTACAGCTACTCCACCCAGGGTAAAAACACTTTCAACCCCCAACAGGGATTTCAACAGCTGGGGAATAATAAGGGTGGCCATGGAAACATTTAAAAAAATCACAAGTCCGAATAGCCAGAAAATGGCAATAAGCAGATGATTTTGCCGGGGCCACAATTTCGCCTGGCGCCAGGCCCATTGACAGGTCGGCTTTAAATCCTGGTTATCCTGACCGATAAATACCGCGGAATTTTGATAAAATGCGTAGCAATAGCCGAAGGGAATGGCCAACAGGGCGGCAACCGGCATGACAATAAAACGGGTGGCTTGAATCAGGGTCTGGGTGGCGGCCATCGATGATAATTGCCCCAGGGACCGGCTGTGCGGCGGCTTGCCCGAAATCCGGTCATGTACCCTCAAAGCAAAGATCGTTTGCCATACTTTCATCCAGACAAATAAAACGGCCAGGCCCAGAGCCGCTGCAGCACTATATTCGCTGGCATTTGGGCTGTGGCTCATATCGGCCCAGAAGTAGAGCAAGCCAAGAACAAAAGGAACGCTGCCCAGGTAATAGGCGCTCAACATCAAACCCGGGCCGGTTCGCAGGATATGCACCGTCTCCTCAATAATTCGCAGAGCACTTTTCTGATATCTTTTTTTGTTCGGTTTCATGGCCGTGTCCACCAGCCTGTTTGCCATAACGTGCCATCATGGAAGTCACCCGGCAATGCCAACAGAATTTGGGCAACATAATAAAAAATGACATACAGCAATACAATGCCGGCAGAAAAATGCCCCAATCGAAAAAACCATTGATAGGGGTGAAGTCTTTGCCGCCCCGCTTTAAGTCGTTTTCGAAGGCAGGAGGCGCAGAGCACTTTGTCTTCATGTTCGGTGATGCATTCCCGGCAGAAAAATCGGCCGCACTCCGGACAACGGGCCACTGCCTCGCGATACATATGATTAATACAGCGCTGGTGAGTGAGGTCCTGCATGGTCATTGGCTAAAATAGTTTTTGTATAAGTGATAATTAAGGTATCAGTATGTAAAAAATAGGCCATCCAGGGAATGCCTAAATTGCTTAAAATAAAAAAATGCCTAAAACTAATGTATTCTATCTATTATAAAGGAAAAAAGCAAAATCGCTATTATTTTCATTTACTGAGTTTTATGCTGAAAATACCAGGTTCTTATTAATCAGGATGGAGCAACATGCGGCGCCTGCGCTGCGCGAGCGACAGCACAATTTTAGGCATTTCAGGCATTTTAGTTCACTTCAGGCATTTGCAGGTTTATCCCGCTTCGGTATTTCTTTGCACCGCAGGTTGCTGTAATTTCACAGGCCTTGGGATTGGCTGGGCCTTTGGCCCTCTGTCGGACCGGTAAAGCATGAATAGCCCGGGAATCCCGAGAAACGCTGCGCCGCAAATTGTAAAAATATCAAAGCTCAGCTTTAAGGGGCTTTCCCAGGGGGAGAGGAGAGACATGGATTTGAATATTTCCCATTGATTATAAACAATGCCCGGATTCTGCGTAGCAAAAACAATACTGACAATATACCCCGCCACAAAATTTATACAGATAAACCCGAGAGTGGCCCAGGTAATCGCCCGTAGAGATCCGCCAAGATTGCTGTTCTGCTGTTTGACAAGGGCAACGATGACCAAAATACCCATGCATAAAATCGCGATGCTGCCCATGATGGTCAGCATTACATGTGTGAAGAAAAAGCCCAGGCTAACCAGTGCAGCGTCTAAAAGCAGCAATACAAACAACCCCATATGCGCCCTGCCGTTTTCGTTGTGAGGGGCAGCTTTTTTTGAGCTGCGGGATAAGCCCTGACGGTGAGTGTCCTGGCTTTTCAGGGGTTGTGCCGGCATTGTATTGAGTGCTTCACGGCTTAACGTGCCCTGGGTTTGCTGGATATGGATACGCAGGCTATCCATAACCTTGGAAGCGGTTTTTAAGCGGTGCAGGGTGTATAATTTTTCGGTTTGAACGGCTGTCCTCAGTTCAGTTTTGCAGGTGGGACCTTTGAACAGGCCTACCAATAACAATAAAAGCATCGCGGCAGCAACACCGGCATAAAAAAGAGACCATCCTCGGTCAAAATAGAAGGCAGGCAGGGTGAAAATCAGGACCAAAAACCCCATGACAATATTTTGAATCGTACCAACGGCTGTTTTGCGGGTAATCACAGCCTGAATGTCATTGAAATAAAAACGTTTGTATTCTTGGACACCAACCCGGGAGAATATTTGAAGCAGATGGTCGGATCCCTGCCAGAGGGTATACTTGCCAATCAGGAATCCTTTTTGGGATCCGGGCAATTTTGATATTCAACTGTATTTTGGGCCATTACCTTAAACTTGGTTATAGAAAAAATAATTTGGAAAACACGAAAATCCAGACGGATAGTTGCAGGCCGGCAATAATAAATGCCAGGACAAATCGGATCTTCGTCCTCGGGATAATACTTGATGGTGAATTCCAATGCCGTACGGTCAAATAAATTACAAAAGGAGCGGTCAAAATCGAAAACCAGTATAGCAAAATGGAACCTGTTGCCACCAGCAGCGCGATAGTATCATAACAGGTGCGCTGATTTTCCAGATTTAATATTTTGCGTTTGGTTTTGCCTTTTTCAAAGCACGAGGGACACAGATGCTGGCCGTTGATTGCAACGTCACAAAGGGCGCAGACAAAGCGCCCGCAGGTCGAACAGGGAACCACCGCCTTTTTCCGGGGGTGATAGAAGCATCCGGCCTCTTTATCCAGTTGCAGGCTATCGCCGGAGCGACCGGTGGGAATTTTCCGGTACAGGGCCGGATAAACATCCGCCCGCAAAAGACCAGCGCAAGACGGACAGGGAACCGCAGAATAGGTATTGATCATCTCCCCGGGCAGAGGTGAGTTGCACTTGGTACAGCTAAGCACTAAATGGTTCCTTAATGTATGCTAAAGTAAGGGAAATTTGAACAACAAAATTCGAATTTCGAAACGCCAATTATTAAAATTCTAACCGATCGAGAGTTTTTTATTTTCGATTAAGAACAACGCTCGAAGTTTTAAGCATTGGAACATTCAAATTCATGATTTGTTTCGTATTTCTTATTTAGTGCTTCGGATTTCCTATTAATCTGGCTTGGACCTTATTCTGTTTATTTCCGCACCACTCTTGTCTCACAAATCCGATCGTGAAGCGTCCGCCGCTCATCATCAAAAGCAGCCATAATAAATCCAATCATCAGGATGAGTGAGCTCAGCCACTTGGCAAAATGCCGGCCCAGGGCCCTGGAATAGGTCACCGGGGTTCCGTCCGCCACAACTATCTTTATTTTGCAGGCCATTTTACCGGGGGTGGCACCATATTTTCCGACGAACCAGGTGTCATATACCGCCGGTATGGCATATTGCAGCAGCATGATCACCGGCATAAAGGATAGGGCCGCAAACGGGTCGTCACTGGAGGTGGGCATTATAAAGCCCAGCGGTACAAATAGAATCATCGTAAATATCCAGATGATAAACCCATCTATGGCGACAGCACCAAAGCGAATCCAGAAGCCGGCATAATCCAGCGCCCCGGCCACCGACACCCCTTCCTTGATTTTTTGAACAAAGACCGGTTTGCAGCCGGCGCAAACCCGGGTGTCATTAAAGCGAATCATTTCTTCTTCAGCAAAAGCCTGACCGCATTCGGAGCATACAGATTGTTTTACGGGAGCAGCCACCTGGTTGGGACGGGTGCGTTTGTTCCTTTGGCTGCGGATAAAAGCACCTAATTCCTGCCAGCTTTCCATACCATCCTGCCAGACAAGGGTCTTGGCATTTACTTTTTTAGCCCTGATCAAGGTCTGGAGCTCACCCTTATCGATGGGCCCCACCTGCTGCTCTCCGTCTGCATAGTACAAATTCATGATCGTCCTCGACAATTTAAAACCAACCGTTTTTTTTAAATGTAGCCTATTGATATATCGATATATATCGGCCAAAAAACGGTAAAACTTAAATAATTATATACCAGATATAAATATTGGCAACCACACCCAAGTTTCAATTGAAAAGTTCTAAATAGGCGATTCTGGCTTAGAAGACATTTTCGCCTGTAGCCAGGATTGTATCGGTTTCAGGTGTCCCCCCTTCGCCTTGCAGGCTACGGAGGGCAGGCAGGTTTCAGGTGTCAGGTGCCAGAGGGCAGAAGACAGATTTCAGAGGACGGACGACAGTAGCAGGGATTTAGAATTAGGCTCCGGATTTCAGATTGCCAGCTATTCGCCACGCAACACGTAACTCGCAACCCGCAACAGCTCCTGGTGACGAGGTGACAGATGCCTGAAACCTTTCTAATCGGTTAGTGGAGGATCTGGCTTAGAAACAGCTTGGTCCGCTCATGCTGGGGGTTATCAAAAAATTCGCCCGGCGTGTTACCTTCGACTATCTGACCAAAATCCATAAACAGCACCCGGTGGGCCACACTCTTGGCAAATCCCATCTCATGGGTCACAACAATCATGGTCATACCTTCCCGGGCGAGTTCAATCATGGCATCCAGCACTTCTTTGATCATTTCAGGGTCCAACGCGGAGGTGGGCTCGTCAAAAAGCATGACCTTGGGCGACATGCAGAGGCTGCGGGCGATGGCAACTCGCTGTTGCTGGCCTCCGGAAAGCTGCCCCGGGTATTTCAGGGCCTGTTCGGCAATCTGAACTTTTTCCAGATAATACATGGCCGTTTCTTCAGCTTCTTTTTTGGGGACTTTCCTGACCCATATGGGACCAAGGGCCAGGTTTTCCAGAATAGTCAGGTGGGGAAACAGATTAAAATGCTGAAAAACCATACCGACTTCAGCCCGAATTTTCTCGATATTCTTTAAATCATTGGTAAGCTCCATCCCGTCAACGATAATCTTGCCCCGCTGGTGCTCTTCAAGGCGGTTGATACACCGGATCAAGGTCGACTTCCCGGATCCGGAGGGTCCGCAAATAACAATCCGTTCCTGTTTTTGGACAGTAAGGTTGATGTCCTGCAGAACGTGAAACTCACCAAACCATTTATGCATTCCGACGATTTCAATGATGGTTTCGCCAGTTAGGGCTATCTGGTTATTTGGGGATGTTTGAGTGGCCATAGGGTTTCTCACTTGTAAGGTTTATACAACTTCAAAGATAAATAAAAATAGTTTTCGAATCCAGCGATTAAATAGCGCGGTTAATCAAGTTCAAAGGTTCAGGGTTCACCGTTCAGGGTTGACGTTTATGAACTGCGGAACAGTCTGAACTAATAAACCTCTGAACTCTGAACTCTGAACCTTGAACCTTCATTTTCTGGCAGCTCGTTGCCAGAAAATGAGTCTAATGCCCTGTTTCCAACTCACGCTCCAGTCGCCGACTGTAGTTGGACATGAAAAAACAGCATAGAAAATACACCAGGGCGGCAAAAATATATGCTTCGGCAGAAAACCCCATCCACTGGGGATCGGATATGACGGTTTTAGTGGTTTTCAGAAAATCAAAAAGTGCAATAATAACAACCAGGGATGTATCCTTAAAAGCCGAAATCAAAATACTGACCGAGGGCGGAATCACGATTTTAAGGGCCTGGGGCAATATAATCAACCGCATGGTTAAATAATAATTCAACCCCAGGGATTCGGCCGCTTCATACTGCCCGCGGGGAATGGCCTGCAGTCCGCCCCGAACCACCTCGGCAATATAGGCGGCTGTAAAAAGAATAATAGCGACCTGGGCCCTAATGATGGCATTGATGTTAAACCCCTCAGGAAAAAATAAGGGAAACACCACCGATGACATGAACAGCAAACTGATGAGAGGCACCCCGCGGATGAGCTCAATATACAGCACGCAAAGGGTTTTTACCACCCGCATTTTAGATTGACGCCCCAGGGCCAGAACGACCCCTAAGGGGTAAGCAGCGGTTAAGCCAAAAATAGACAATAACAGCGTTAAGGGGATTCCGCCCCACTGCGAACTTTCAACCGATGCCAGGCCAAAAAGCCCCCCCTTCATCAGCAGGCCCATCAGGCCAAGTCCCAGGACCCAGGCGTAAGCCAAAGATTTTTTCCAATGATTTCTGTTTTGACTGTAAAACAGCAAACATACCAGCAATACCATTGCCACAAATGGCCGCCATTGCTGTTCATAGGGGAAAAATCCAAATGTGATAAATCTGATATTAGCGGTGACAACAGACCAGCAGGCACCCGAGGTCTGCTGGCACTCAGCTCCGGTTGAAAACCAGAGACTGTCTACAAAAGCCCAGCGAAAGAAGGGCGGGATGATCAGCCAAAGAAGATAGACGGCGATGATGGTCAGACAGGAGTTGAACCAACCTTTGAACAGATTGGTTCTGATCCACCCCAGCACCCCCACCTGTGTTACCGGCGGTTTAACTAGTTTGGCATCTCTTTTTTTGAGTTGGTATGTTCCATCTGTCAATCTATCGCTCCACCAGAGCAACTTTTTTATTGTACCAATTCATAAAGGCCGAGGTCGAAAGGCTGAAACAAAGATAGACAATCATGATCATTGCGACCCCTTCGATTGCCTGCCCGGTTTGGTTGATGGCCGTACCGGCAACTGACACAAAATCGGGATAGCCGATGGCCACCGCCAATGAGCTGTTTTTGGTCAGGTTCAACATCTGGCTTGTCAACGGCGGAATGATCACCCTTAGGGCCTGGGGTAAAATTACCAGGTTGAGAACCTGGGTGGATTTCAGCCCGATGGACATCGCCGCCTCCGTCTGCCCTTTACTCACAGACTGGATACCGGCACGCACAACTTCCGCGACGAAAGCAGCCGTGTATAGCACCAGCCCCAGCAACAGGGCGGTGAATTCAGGGCTGACATTCTGCCCCCCTACAAAATTAAAGCCCCTGAGCTCGGGAATGCTCATCGCTGTCGGCGCCCCTCCTGCCAGCCAGGTCAGCAATGGAAATGCAATCAGAATGCCAATGGCAACCCGGAAGACGGGAAAGGGCAGTCCCGTTTTAGCCTGTCGCTTGCGTGCCCAACGGCGCAAAAAATATACAATGATGCATCCGACCACAAAAGCGATAAGCATATAAAAATGAGCGGGATGGGATTCAGGAATGGCCAAAGCAAGGCCGCGATTGCTCAGGACGACACCCTTAAAGGGAATAATGGCCTGCCGGGGCGATGGCAGGACTTCATAAAAGAAGGCATACCAGAAAAACAACTGCAACAATACCGGTATGTCCTGAAAGACTTCAATGTAAACCGCAGCCAGTTTGGACATCAGCCAGTTCGAAGATAAGCGCAGAATTCCGATAATCGTACCGAGGATAACCGTCAGGATGACGCCGATAAAAGAAACCAGCAGGGTATTCAAAACCCCCACCAGCAATGCGCGTGCGTATTTATTGGCGGCCGAATAGGGTATGACGGATTCGCCTATTTCAAAGGAAGCTTCTTTATCTAAAAATCCGAAGCCGGTGGCAATGGCTTGTCTCTCAAGGTTGGTCAGGGTATTTGAAACCAGATAGTAACCCAGCAGCCCCACCATTGCAAGGACGCCCAGTTGATATAGAATCGATCGCTTCTTGGGATCATACCAGAAGGCGATCTTATCCGTCCGGGGACTTGGCTTTGGGCCTGTACTTTCTTTTGTCATACTCACATCACTTACAGAAAATACCGGTCTAATTCAACCTTGGATTGTTAGCGTTATACTCTCGAACAATAAAAAAGGTGCCACCAGGCGTGGCACCTTTTTTCGGTTAAATAATTACTTGAACGGTGGTGCATACATTAATCCGCCGTTGGTCCACTGAGCATTCAAACCACGCTCAATTTTCAAAGGCGTCGTTGACACCGACATTGCGTTCAAAGACTTCACCGTAGTTGCCGACCATTTTAACGATATTGTAGGCCCAGTTTTCATCAAGGCCCAGTGATTTACCGTTACCCGGGCTGACGCCTAAAAATCTCTGAATTTTGGGGTCTTTGCTAGCAAGCATGGCATCGACGTTTTTGGAGTTGATTCCCAACTCTTCGGCTGCAATCATGGCAAGCACCGAAAAATTAACGACATCAAACCACTTGTCGTCTCCGTGACGAACGGCCGGGCACAGGGGCTCCTTGGAGATGATTTCAGGCAAAATTTCGTAATCGGCCGGATTGGGAGCAACCGCCCGGGTCGAGGCCAGCTGGGAAGCATCCGATGTCAGTACGTCGCAGCGTCCGGCAAAAAAGGCTTTCGCCAGTTCGGGGGTGCTTTCGATAACCACCGGGCTCATCTTCATGCCGTTGGACCTGAAATAATCCGCCACATTAAGTTCGGTGGTCGTTCCCGGCAAAACACACACGGTGGCCCCATCGAGTTCCTTGGCGCTTTTGACGCCCAGTTTTTTGGGCACTAAAAAGCCCTGGCCGTCATAATAGTTCACCTGCGCAAAAGCCAAACCCAGGGCTGTTTCACGGCCCAATGTCCGGGTGGCGTTTCGCGTCAGCACGTCGATTTCACCGGACTGCAAGGCAGTAAACCGGGTTTTGGCTGTTAACGGCACGAATTTTAATTTGTCAGGAGCGCCAAACACCGCCACGGAGATAGCACGGGCGGTATCGACATCCAGTCCGCGCCAAACCCCTTTTTCATCAGGTTTGGAAAACCCGAACAGGCCTTCATTGACACCGACCGATATATACCCTTTGGCCTTGACATCCTCCAGGGTCCCGGCCATGGCAAGTCCGGCGGTGACCAAAAATACGGCAACAACCAATAGCGAAATAAGTTTAAATCTTTTCATACCCTTTTCTCCTTTTCTGTTGCATGCTTTAGAATACTCAAAAAACCTTTCCATGCACCATAAGTTGGTGCTGCCAATAAGACAAATTATTTGAAAATCGGCAATACCTAAGCCTTTGGATATAATGAATGCGGCTCATCTACTAAACGGCCCGCAAAACGTAAATCATATACCAAAGACTGTGCTGTTTTGGCAAGAAAAATATTAAGAGCCGCAGATAACCCCTATGCCACAGATGGCCTGACGGCAGATTAATGATAAAAAATAATTGACAGAATAAACAAATTATCTTATAAATTCCGCAACATGTATAGGGGATCGATTAATTGAGGGATAGCACCACAAGTTATTTGGCCCATTTTTTTAGAATATCAGGCCGGGATACCCCTCTGAAACGGAATGTCACAGCTGATTTTTCCGATATCTCCTACTCGTTGCGCGCAGCGCTGGAGCCGTACTTATATCTGCCATTGTACTTGAAGCTGATATCACCAGGAATCCGGGATGAACAATTTAAAGCGCAATAGGATACTCGATCTCAAAAAATTTCTGGAAGATAATTGGAGAAAACGTGCGCCAATCGAACGCCGTTCGGATGGGGACAAACGCGCCACCTTCAGTCTAAAATATTTCAGGCGAGGCGGCAAAGAAAGGCGCCAATTAAGGGAACGAAGAAGACCCGAAGAGCGCAGGGACGGCTGGGTGCGCGTTGGCAAATGGCGCAGTGAGGCAGTTTTTGACGAACAAGAAAATTAAATCTTCTCACTATAATCGAGATTACCCATCAAATTTAAGGCGGAGCCGATACGACTCTGCCTTTTTCATGTGAATGATAAGCGCCGTAATTTTCCAGGGGAGAAATAGCATATGCTGACCACGGATGATTCTGTTTTTTTGCTGGTCGACACCCAGGGCAAGCTGGCTCATTCGATGTACGCTAAAGACAGCCTTTTTAAAAATATGAAAAAGCTCGTCAAAGGCATGCGTGTGCTGGAAGTTCCCATCCTGTGGGCGGAACAGAATCCAAAAGGCCTGGGACCAACCGTCCAGGAAATTGCCGAGCTTTTGCCTGACCTGCAGCCCATATCAAAATGCAGCTTCAGCTGTTACCAAAATCAAGAAATCAGGCAGGCCCTTGAAGCCCTGAACCGCCATACCGTCCTGGTTGCCGGAATCGAAGCCCACGTTTGCGTATATCAGACCGTAAGAGATCTGAGGAAGGCAAATTACGATGTCGAGCTTGTTGCCGATGCGGTATCTTCACGCACCAGTGAAAACAAACAAATCGGTCTGGATAAGTGCAAAGAGGCCGGCGCCTCGATAACCAGCGTCGAAACCGCCTTGTTCGAGCTGCTCGAAGTGGCCGAGGGAGACCGGTTCAAAAAGATTTTGGATGTTATTAAATAAGGAATTGCCGGGGATAACCAACTTAGCATGTATAATTTTTTAACCGGGCCGGCTTTATGGGCCACATTTACATTTTTTTTGGGAGGGCTGATCCTTCGAATCGCTTATTTGTGGCGTCTCAGCCGAAAAAAAGATCGTGTCGTTTACAACCATGCCAGCTTTAAATGGGGCCTTAAATCGATTCTTTACTGGATGATCCCCTGGGGCAGTGCTTCCATGCGCCTGCAGCCTGTTTTCACTTTCATGGTTTTTACCTTCCATACCACCCTGCTGGCTGTACCGCTGTTTCTCTACGCCCACAACATCCTGTGGGATGAAGCTTTCGGGGTTAGTCTGTGGTCCCTGCCGGACCTGTGGGCAGATGTGATGTCTGTCATTCTGCTGGTTTCGATTGTTTTTTTGATCATCAGGCGCATCATCCGCAACGAAGTTCGGATCCTTACCGGTGCATGGGATTACATCTTGCTGGTTCTCACCGCCCTGCCCTTTCTGACAGGTTTTTTGGCATACCACCAGTTCGGCCCTTATGAGCCAATGATGATCGCCCACGTGATTAGCGGCGAGATATTGTTGATTTTGATCCCCTTCACCAAACTCGGCCACATGATCCTATTTTTCTTCACCCGCGCATTTATCGGCTTTGAAATGGGAGGTAGGAGGGGGGCGAGGTCGTGGTAATTTTCAGGCATTCTTTCATATTAAGTTTTCCATGTTTAAGCAAATTTTTGACATTTAAAATTCGAAATCCGAATACCGAAATCCGAAACAATACCGAATGACCCAAATTCAAATGACCCAAACAAAATCGCATTTAGGGATAGAATGTTCCATCAAAAATGTTTTGAACCTTTGATTATTTGAATTTCGAATTTGTTTCGTATTTCGGATTACGTGCTTCGAATTTCCGATCCTGCCTAAGGAGAGGTTGATGGTTGACATTAAGGACGTCCTCGAAGAAGAATTTGCACGCAACGATTTGCCGGTTGACCGGGTAAAGATTAGTCAAATCCTTGACGCCAATAACGGCGCCCGCATTCGCACCTGGCTCAATATTTGTTCACGCTGCGGGCTGTGCGCTGAAAGCTGCTTTGTGTATCTGGCCAACGATCGCAATCCAGAACTGAGCCCGGCCTATAAAGTCAAACAGACCCTGGGTGAAATGTATCGCCGCAAGGGAAAAGTAGATCGGGATTTTTTGAAACGCTGTTATGAGATTTCCTGGCTCCAATGCACCATGTGCAAACGCTGCTCGGTTTTTTGTCCCTTTGGAATCGACATTGCAACCATGATCTCAATTGCGCGCAGCGTCTGTTATTCACAGGGTTTCAAACCCCACAGCCTGTATGAATTTTCTGAAAATTGCCGCAAATCCGGCAATCACATGGCCATTCCGGAAGAAGAGCTCATCGACACCTGCGAATGGATGGCCGAAGAGTCCGAAGATGACTACCGCGGGGTGGAAATTCCGGTGGACAAACCGGATGTCAAATATATGTACACCATCAATCCGCGTGAACCGGTCTATTATCCCCAGGACATCTCTTATGCCGGAATTATTCTCTCCGCTGTCGGCGAAAGCTGGACCATTCCCAGTTTTGGGTGGGATTGCACCAATCTTCCGATGTTTTGCGGCGACCGCGCCCTGGCCGGTCAGCAGGTTAAAAATGTCTATGAAAAGGCACTTGAGCTGGGGGCTGAAAAAATTTTAATAACCGAATGCGGCCATGCCTACCGATCCATGGCGTTTGAAGGGCCTTATATGGCCGGTTACGAAAACGGCCAACCCCCGGTTGAAGTCGTCCACTTTGTGCGCTTGCTGTATGAGTATTTCAGAGACGGCCGCATTAAAATCGATCCGGCCAAGAAAATCAAGGCGCCGGTCACCTACCAGGATCCGTGCAATGTTTCACGCAATGGCGGACTCTGGGAAGAAGCACGCCGGATCATCCCCCATCTGGTTGAGGATTTCCGGGATATGTCACCCAACCGCGACCACAACCACTGCTGCGGGGGCGGCGGCGGCATCATGCCCATGGGCCCGAAGTACAAACCGGTGCGCATGGCCTCCGGCCGGGTAAAAGCCGAGCAAATCAAGGCCACCGAAGCCGAAATAGTGATCGCCCCATGCCATAACTGCTTTGACCAGATCCATGATCTCGGAGAAGAATATGATCTGGGCATAAAAGTACTTTCTTTGAAAGAAATCATCGTCGAAACCATGATCGTGCCGGATCACATGAGGCTGGAGGAGGAGGCCTAAAGATGCTTGCCGGTCGCTGGCTTTTGGTTGCTGGTCTCTTGTCTCTGGTTACGTGTTCCGGGTTGCGTGTTACGGGTTACGGGTTGCGGGTTGTTGTTTGTCAATTCGCCAAATAGACTGATATCCTTCACACTAATTAACTAATCAACTAATATAGGAGAAAACAATGACTCTAATTCAAACGGTTGAACCCGACAAGGCAGAAGGCAAAGTTAAGGAAATTTATGACTTCATGCAGAAAAACGCCGGCATGATTCCCGCCCCCTTGCAGCTTGCAAGCGCCAGTCCCCAGATGCTGGATGTGGTTTGGCAGTCGATTCAGTATTATTCTCGACATCCGAATTTGGGATTCGGGCTGCTTTCCAGTATCCGTTACCTTGTGGCCCAGCAGTCCGATTACGCTTTCTGCACCGGTTTCAACAAGAACCTGTTAAAAATGCAGGGGCTGTCAGATGAAGATATCGAGAAAATGGCAAAAGATCCTTTCGATGCGCCCCTGGATGACAAAGATCGGGCCATGGTGGCATTCGTGATGAAGGCGGTCAAAACTCCCGACGCGGTCGATAAGCAGGATGTAGATCAGCTGCACGAACTGGGGTGGGCGGACAGCGACATCCTCGATGCCCTGGCACACGGCACCAATATGATCGGGTCCAGCATTCTGATGAAGACTTTCAAAATGGATCAGGCCTGCTGATTTTACCATCAAAATGCTGATATCAATTACAAATCAAAGCCCGGCTTCACCATTTGATATGGGCGTTAATCCGCCTATAACAAATCGCAAACTGTTTTGCGATGGTGAGGTGCCTTTTATCTGATTATCAAGTTATCAAAGTGTAGAAATAGATTTAGAGGAGGTGAAAAAGGCATAGTAGAAAAGTAGAGACTATGAAGAAACTAATTTTTTTATTAATAGTAGGATTATTGGCTATCAGTTGTAAAACCACTACAAAAAGCGGGCTTACTGCAGAGCAGCAGGCAAATGCGGCGCATGCGGCTACGGAAAAAAATAAAGTTGGCAGGAGATAGCTTCACCAGCTATCCCCTCCCTTCAGAACGGCTCATACCGGCCGGGTATCCCAAGTTTGCACATCTTAAATCTACCCTCCTTGGGAGTCAGCACTCTTCTTGCAGAGTTGAAGTAGTACTTTTTGCTTTTTTCTTGACATGATAAGATTAATAAATTAGGGAATAAGGCAAATACAGCTCTTAAACATCATCTCCAGCTATATTTGACCGCTATCCTCCAACTGCGTCTCAATTACCCCTATGAACTGCCTTCTTTAAAGACCTCTTCTGAAACAGTCTCGGGTTTCATTTAATTTTAAAACAAGAAGGAAAAAATTAAATGGAGAACCCCCTCAAAATGTGCCTACCTTACTCCTGGCAGGGTTGTTTGCCTGTTGGGCGAATAAGCAAGTCATTCCTCGCAATGAAACTGTCTGGAACCTAAAAAAGGAGGTTAGAAAATGATTAGATGGATGAGAAGCGCACGAATAGCGCCCGGCAAAATCGTGGAAGCACTCAAATTTTCAACAGAGATAGTAGAATACACCAAAAAATATGAAGGCGTCGCCGATGCGAGTGTTTTTCTCGATAGTTTTGGAGAAGTAGGAACTATACACTGGTACGCGGATTATGAGGACTTCGCATACCGGGAAAAGATTTCAAATCAAATTTTCGCTGACCCTGAGTGGTTTCAAAAGATGGATGAAATCAAGGATTTATTTATACCCGGTAGCACTTATGATGTGGCCATGCGATCTCTCTAAAATTCCAGAAACTGGAGGTAAAAAGATATGATATTTATGGGTACTTACACGATGCCAACCAACAAGACAGAAGAGTGGATGAAATGCATATCTGATATGGCTGGAAATCCACTCCCCTCTTGTATAAAGAAATGGCAGACTTTCACAAGTTCCGATGGTGATGGCTATAAAGGTTACAATCTTATATTTACGGAGAAGGGAAAAGGGGATGAAGGTTTCTTCGAAATAGCTAAGTTGATATTTTCATTTTTACAGATTGACGGGTCTTCGTGGAAACTTGAACCTTTGATGGGTGCGACTGATACCTTTAGTTTATTAAAGGAATAGTATAAAACTTCCAATCATTAAGGTCTGAACGAAAAGTCCACCCTTCAGCCTGTTGGGTTCAGTTCGCTCGTTTATGTTGGGTTTCGCCCTTTGAAATCATAACTCGGAACTTCTAATGATATTTGTGACCGAGATTGAGGTGCGAAACCCATCATCTACCGATATCTATTTATCACAGGTTTTAGCATCACTAATAACACTGTGATATACGGATGGTATCTGTAAAAGTAATAAAGTTGTGATTTTGGCAAGTGATCACAGGTTTTGGAGTTGTCGATTTTTTTAGTCTTTCAGAACCAATCCGGAACCCGATCACTCATATTTGTGAATTATTTTTCCTATCTTTTTGATATTGAGTATCCACTCGCTTTTGTTTAGATACTACCAAGGCATAGCTAACGATTTTAAATCATAGGATTTTCTTAAATTTCGGTGCAATAAATTATTTTTGCACGATTTTTGCTATTTGATCTTATAAGAGTTCGTAGTTTAAGGCATCTGGTTACCTTATACTTAATTTATTTTACCCTAAAGAATTACACTGTTTTGCTGGATTTTCTCCGATATTAAAACCCGCCAAGTTTTTTATCAAAGCCATAGTCATATACCTTCGCACAGATTAAAAGCATAAAGCTATTAATTAGTTACTTGAAAGGTGTCCCTCCTAATTTATAATAAATGGCTCAAATGCGATTAATCTGACATGGGCAATTTACGATGCAGTCTATTATAAAATTGGCGAATGATATTCCTTGGATTATGGCACCGGCGTTTTGTATAGCTTTGATGATAGTTATTTCTATGCTTATACAATTGGTTCGATATTTAGAAAAAAAGTTAAATTAGAACTACTTTTTATCAAGAAGAAAAAAACAAAAAAAATTGCAGATTATTTTAATGGCGATAAAAATGAAAAAGTTCGAATATAGATGTGATAGATGTATGATTATCCAAGAAAGATGGATTCTCTATACTGGTAAACCTCCAAATAGTATTTTCTGTCATAAGTGTGATGGCGAAGCCTTAAGGCATCCACGGCCAAAATCAAAAGGAAATGTTGATAAAAAAAAAGCATCGAGATAAATTCAATTATCAGGGGATTAAATACTCAATTACAAATTTTGAGGCGTGTTATTAATTGTCGAATGTGGTTTAAACTGTATCTTTCATATTCTTACATTAGTTTACGACCAGACGAGTTATTGGATATGGAAGAGAAGAATTAAGGGGTATTAAAGCTCTAATGTCATTAACAAAAACCCAACTTGCCAGATTAATTGTCGCTGATGTTGGATTTTCGCAGGAAAAGTCATTTGAAATTCTTAAGGCACTTTTAAATAATTTAGTAGTAACACTGGCAAAAGGAGAAAATATTTCCATTAGGAGGTTTGGCAAATTTTATGTAAAATATAAAGCTGCACGAATAATAACGCATCCTTTAACTGGGGAAAGACAAAAGGTTGGACCGACAAAAATTGTTAAATTTAAATGTTTCAAATCGTTGCATGAAGATATAAATTTTTTTGATATTGATGAAATTAGTAGGCATAACAAGTTAATTCTTCAGCAGCTATTTGATATAATTGAAAATTCAGGAACTCACGAAATGGAGGAAGATATTTTACAATTGTAAAAAAAAATTGCTGCCATATGCAAAAAAAAATTTATTTGTGATAAAAGTGACTTTTGATTATTGCCAACATCTCCAGCGAATCGGCAAAAATGAGTATCCCCAAAAGCCTATGATACCATTAATTCCTTTTCCTGGTGATGAATTGCATGTTTCTGCTCAACACTTTTGAAAATGTCAAAGGCTTTGATATACGCATGGTATCTCTAAAAACCGTCAAGTTGTGCTATTGTCAAGTGATCACAAGTTTTGGAGTTGTCGATTTTTTGTAGTCTTTCAGAGCCAATCCCGAAGCCAAATACTCAAAATTGTGGATTTTTTTTCCTATATTTTAGATATTAATCATCCGCATGCTTTTGGTTAGCCTCTGCCGAAGCTTAGCTAACAATTTTAAATCATATAGTTTTCTTAAATTTAGGTGCAACAAATTGTTTTTGCACGATTTTTGCATTTATTCTTAGAAGAGCGCATAATTTAAGCCTATAGTTTACTTCTACTAAATTAATTTTACCCTAAAGAATTACATTGTTTTGCTGAATTTTCTCTGACATTAAAACCCGCCAAGTTTTTTATCAAAGCCACATTCATATACCTTCGCATAGATTAAAAGCATAAAGCCATTTGTTAACTTCTCAAAAGGCGTCCGGCCAAATTATTAATAAATGGCTCAAATGCGACGAATCTGACATGGACAATTTAAGATGCAGTCTATTATAAAATTGGCCAATGAAATTCCTTGGATTATGGCACCGGCGTTTTGTATAGCTTTGATGGTGGTTATATCTGCGCTCATACTATTTGTTCGATTTTTAGAAAAAAAGCTGAATTAGCACTACTTTTAATCAAGAAGAAAAAAGCAAAAATATTTAATCCTTTCGAGGGAAAAATAGCAAATTGATATATAAAATCTTAAAATAATTCTTTTAAAGAAATATGTTAGCCTAATGGCAATTTTAACACCATTAATCTATATCAATGACGATGAAGTCGATTTGAAATTAATTTACGTATATTCAAACAAAAATAAGAAATCGAGAAAATACACAATTAGTGCGGCAGAACGGTTAGGGCTAATAAAAATTGAGTCCGGGTCATTTTTATTGGGAAACCAAAAATACTCTAAGGTTATTAAAATATCGAATAGTAGTATAAAACTTTGTTTATCAACCAGAGCTGCTATAGCCAAATAGGATATTATTTTTCCGCCGGCATCGTTAACATACATGAAATTTGGACAAAGAGTATAGGTGATAACTAATGACTCGAAACACTGAAAGACGAACTGATCTTCGCCATAATTACAAAACCCCAATATCGGTGCAAGAATCAAATAATATATATATTTATAGAGCCAGAATGGTTAATTATAGTGATAAGGGGATGTATATTGAAACAGAAATAGCTTTGGACGACACAACTGATCTTATAGTTGGCATTGAAGATTCAAAATTCACCCCCCCAACGGCTCCTCCGGATAGCCCTATGTTTTTTCGGGCAAAAATATTGTGGCAAAAAAATTTAAAAGGCAGCATTTTTAATTTCGGATATGGCTTCAAAATTATTTCTGTGGCTGATTTCCAAAAAACATTAGATACAAATTCACCTGTCAAACAAGAGTTAAGAAAGCATCCCAGAAAATCCTACCAAAAACAAATTTACTTCACCTGGAGCGATCAATATTCCAAAGGAGCGATTGATAATATAAGCCGTGGTGGCGTTTCTATTCTAACAAGAGATAAGCTTTCTGTCGGCCAGACAATCCGATTTGATATTCCTGGAACAAAATATGATAAAGGGGTAATGCTAAAGGGTAAAGTAGCATATAGCAGCCTAAAAGGGGTTGGAGTAAAAATCATAGGTATTTTAAAAAGAAGGAAAACAGATTAGCACAGCCATTAAATGTCAGATTTAATCGAAATAAATTACTTACCTTAATCTTATGTGATGCAGGCAGGGGAGGTTAACCATATCGAATTAATCGGCAGTAGCCACAATGATTCAGATTTACCATGCCCTTCGTCCCTGCCTTAGCATCACCAATCCATGTAACTGCTATGTATCGCAGGTTTTGGCACTACAAAAAAACCTGTGATATGAACCTTGTATCTGAATTGAAAAGAAGCTGGAATACCTATTTATTGATTCATATACGATTATATAACAGGAAATTGGTAGAGATTCGGGAGGCTGCCGAGGCAGGAAAAACAGGTCAATGTCCTAACAATGGGTCCCACTGAAGAGCAAGAACCGCCACTTCGCTGTGCCCTCTGCGCTTTGCACTAAGCCCTTTGCGCCAGTATCGCCGCGCCGATGGCGCCGGTCACCTGGGATTTTTCGGACACCTCTATTTTGTGACCGATTTTTTGTTCTAGCGCCCGCACCACGCCGCTGTTTTTGGCCACGCCGCCGGTCATCATGATCTTCGGGGTGAAACCGATGCGATTGGCCATGGTTACCACCCTGGCAGCGATGGCATCATGAATGCCGGCAACGATGTTCTCCCTTTTCTCACCGTTGGCAATAAGTGAGATGACCTCGGATTCCGCAAATACCGTACACAGGCTGCTGATGGATGACGATTGTTGGGCTTTTAATGAAAAATCACCGAAATTATCCAGATCCACTTCCAGGGCTCTGGCCATGACCTCTAAAAACCGGCCGGTGCCGGCGGCACATTTATCATTCATGACAAAGTTCAGGGGGCTTCCGCTATCGCTGACGGCAATCGCCTTGCTGTCCTGACCGCCGATGTCGATGACGGATCGGACCTCGGGGTTCAGGTAAAAGGATCCCGCGGCATGGCATGTAATCTCGGTAACCGCTTTGTCGGCGAAGGCCAAACTGTTGCGACCGTAGCCTGTGGAGATGATTTTATCAATCCCGTCGCGGTCCAGGCCGCATTCTTGAAGGATGGCGTCAAAAAGATTCTCCCCGGCAAGCCGGGCATTGTAACCGGTCATGACCACTTGATCGGCAATCACCTCACCGTCTTTCACAACTGCCGCCTTGGTAGTAATGGAGCCGACATCAATTCCAACAGTAATCATCATTATCCCTTTATATTTTCAAAATGAATTGGCATAGCGCTAAGCGCATAGGGCATAGCGTAAGCATGCAAGGCGTTTGTTTATGGGATTCAAAATAGTTATCAGGGCAATATTTACTGTGATAATGCAAATCAATTAAAATTGGACCTCTGAACCCAGAACCCAGAACCCTAAACCCAGAACTCTGAACCTTATTTCTTCTTTTTACTTGACTCTGATACATTGTAGCTGTATTGTAGCTTTCAAACCCAATTGTTTACAGCATCTCGCATCAACAATCAAGTCTAATGGAAAAAACTCCCATTTTTTGCTAAAAAACAAAAGAGGCGGATAACGTGCCAAACGAAAAAAATCAAACTAAAAATAAAGACGAAGAGATCCTTGTGGAGGTCTCAAATAACGGTGACGTTTCCAAAAATAAGGTTAAATTTGAGATCTACGGCGAAGAGATGATCGAAAAGCGCGTCAAGTCGAGTGGAAACAGCGGCCGCGTATACCTTCCGCCGAATTGGGTGGGCCACAAGGTTAAAATTATTAGAATTTAACGAAGGATTTGAAAAAAGGGAATCACCTGTGGATAAAGTTCAAATAAGAAAATTGCAAAAAAATGACGCGGATGAAATTAGCCGGATTTATGCGGACATCACTATGAAACCGGTGGATCCTGATTTCAAGCGCGTTGTTGAAGAACACGCCCAACGAGAAGATCAAGCCTGTTTCGTTGCCGAGCAGGATGGTACGGTGGTGGGCTTTATGATCAGCTATATCCTTACCGCCGGATTTGGTATGCCCAAAAGCGCCTGGATTGCCACGCTTGGTGTTGACCCCAATTGTATGGGGCGAAGTATCGGTGCCAGTCTGGCAAGGGAGATTATGAAATATTATCAGGCCCAGGGCGTTGAAAATGTTTATACCTCGGTGCGCTGGGATTCCACCGACCTGCTTTCATTTTTCAAAACCCTTGGTTTTGATCGCAGCAATTTCATCAACCTGAGAAAAGTCCTTAAATAACCTGAAATTCGGGGTCAGCCATTTCGTTTTTTCGGGATTGTTTCCAAAACCGGACGCTGATATCTTTTTAATTGCCAATCCCTAATCTTGGAGTTTTCGTCGCATCTGAATCCACTCAGTATGAAAGGTCCCTTCCCGATCCAGGCGTTCATAAGTATGGGCACCGAAATAATCTCGCTGGGCCTGGAGCAAATTATGGGGCAACCGATCGCTCCGGTAACCGTCATAGTAGTTCAAGGCTGAACTGATGGCCGGTATGGGAAGACCGATGCGCGCAGCCGAGCTGACAACCAGGCGCCAACCTTCCTGGCAGGACGCCACTGCTTCTTTGAAGTAAGAATCCAACAGCAGGTTCTCAAGACCGGTATCACCCTCGTAGGCGTCTTTGATGCGTTCCAGAAATGCGGCCCGGATTATACAGCCGCCCCGCCACAGCATGGCCAATTCACCGTAATTTATATCCCAGCCATATTCCGCGGAAGCCGTCTGGATTTGATAAAACCCCTGGGCATAGCTGCAAATTTTTGAAGCATACAGTGCCTGACGCACGGCTTCGATGAATTGTGCTTCATCCACGGATTTTTTGAAGGCCTCTATGGTATCTGCAGGGCCGATTAGCAATTTGCTCGCACGCACGCGCTGATCCTTCTGGGCTGATAAACACCGGGCAAATACCGCTTCGGTTATCAAGGTGGTGGGAATCCCTAAATCGAGGGCATGCTGACCGGTCCACTTGCCGGTACCTTTCTGGCCAGCTTTGTCAAGGATCAGGTCAACAAGCGGATGGCCGGTCTCGGGATCAACGACTGAAAATATGTCCCGGGTAATTTCGATGAGATAGCTGTCAAGCTCACCGGCATTCCAACTTGCGAAGACCTCATACAATTTTTCATTGGAAAGCCCCAGACCATCTTTCATGAGGCTGTATGCTTCACAGATAAGCTGCATATCTCCGTATTCGATGCCGTTGTGAACCGTTTTGACATAATGGCCGGCCCCGCCGGGGCCGACCCAGCTGCAGCAGGGAATATCGTTGTTGGGACCGACTTTGGCTGAAATACTCTGAAAAATCGATTGGACATGGGGCCAGGCCGCTTTGGCACCCCCGGGCATAATACTCGGGCCCTTGCGGGCTCCTTCCTCTCCACCGGAGATGCCGGTACCGATAAAAAGTATTCCCTTTTTTGCCAATTCCTTTAACCGTTGATCCGTGTCCTCGTAAAAGGAATTACCGCCGTCAATGATAATGTCCCCGGCTTCCAACAACGGCGCAAATTGTTTGATAGTCTGCCCAACCGGATCGCCCGCTTTAACCATTAGCATGATCCGGCGAGGCTTTTGAAGATTGCCCACGAACTCCTCGGGACTTTTACAGCCGACAATTGATTTGCCTTTGGCAGGGCCAGCAAGAAAATCGTCAACCTTACTGGTGGTACGGTTGTAGGCTGCAACCTGAAAACCATGGTCAGCCATGTTTAAAATCAGGTTCTGCCCCATAACGGCCAGACCGACCAGTCCGATGTCACATTGAGGGTTCATGGATGGTGCCTCCCTTCGCGTGTTTCGAGTTACGGGTTGCGGGTTACGTGTTGGAGTGTCAGCTTACTCGCAGCCGCCTGATCCACAAGCCAGATTAACCTGCCATGGATCGGCCGAATCAGCTGGGCCGGCAACAGACCCGGCTCGTGGTCGCCTTCCAGAATTTGCTGCAGTATGTCCGCCTTCTGCTGGCCGCTAACAAGAATAACGATAGTGTCGGCATTATTGAGCACCGGGGCGGTCAAGGTGATGCGATGGGTTTGAAATTTCTCGACCCAGTTGGCCACCACCAGGCGATTATGCTCGTAAAGAGCCCTGGTTCCCGGAAACAAAGAGGCGGTATGACCGTCCGGCCCAAGACCCAGCAGATTAAAATCAAAAACCGGCAGTTGACCGGTGGTGAGCTGAAAGAATTTTATCAATTCCTTTTCATAGTCTTGCGCCACTTTTACTGAATCGGATTGCTCGGTGGGCATGCGGTGGATATTCTCTGCCCGAACATGGGCTTTGGCCAGCATAATTTCATTGGCCATACGGAAATTGCTTTGCTCGTCCCGGGGAGGAACATGTCGCTCATCCCCCCAGAAGAAATGTATTTTGTCCCAGGGAATATTGTTCTTGAAAGAATCATCTTCCACCAGTAAAGCAAACAAAGCCTTTGGAGTTGAACCCCCGGAAAGCGCTACACTGACTTGCGCTTTGCGTGACGAGGCCTCCGATATACAGCGAACAAAAACTTCGGCCGCCTTATAACTCAGGGCCGCGGCGTCTTCTAATACAATTATCTCAGAATTACCAATTCTCATGCAGTTCTCTTTTTTCTTCCGGGCATTGAGTAGCAAGTGAACAATATTAGTTGAATAGTTAAATAGTGTGAAGGATTACTATTCTATTGGACTAATTGCGCACACAGCTACAAGCAGCCCTAAGCGGTAAACCAGAATCCAGCGACAAGAGACCAGCCACCGGTAACAAGTGACCAGTGGCAAGTGACCGGTTGCGAGTGACCAGTGACGAGTAACAAGTAACCAAGAACAAACTGTGCCCTTTTGCTTGATATGTCAACTCAAGTAAGTATTTTACAGAAAGTGATATGTATTATATAAAAGAAATAGCACGAACATTCAACCTACTGGTTTTCAGCATCGTATCAAAAAGTAAAATCGGATTTTTTTTATTAATCCGCAACTTGTCGCGCCATAGTCCCACTCTATATGGGACGACGGCGAATCCGAATTCCGCAACTTGCCGCGCCATAGTCCGATTAACAATAGGACGACGGCGGATCCAAAATCAATTTGGAGGTTTTAACATGCTGCCTAATGTCAATCCAACTGAAACGAAAAGCTGGCGCAAGCTGTCAGATCATTTTGATAAAATGGGCCCGGTCCTTTTGAAAGACCTCTTTGCTGCCGATCCCGATCGGTTTGATAAATTTTCTATCAAATTCAATGACGTTCTGGTGGATTGTTCAAAAAATCGGATAACGGCAGAAACCCTGAGTCTCCTGATTGGCCTGGCCGATGAGGCCGGGGTCACAGAGGCGATTGCACACATGTTCAAGGGAGAAAAAATAAACGCAACCGAAAACCGGGCCGTACTGCACATTGCCCTGAGAAACAGAGCGAATGCGCCGATCATCGTGGACGGCGAAGATGTTATGCCGGAGGTCAACGCCGTTTTACAGAAGATAAAAATATTTTCCGGCCAAATAACCTCGGGAGAATGGAAGGGATATACCGGCAAAAAGATTACCGACATCGTCAACATCGGAATTGGCGGTTCAGACCTGGGCCCGGTCATGGTCACCGAAGCACTGCGGCCCTATGCCCAAAAGGGATTGTCCGTTCATTTTGTTTCCAATATCGACGGAACCCACATCACGGAGACGCTGAAAAACCTCGATCCGGAAACAACCCTCTTCCTGGTAGCGTCCAAGACCTTCACCACCCAGGAAACCATGACCAATGCCTTCAGCGCCAAATCCTGGTTTTTAGATCACGCCCGGGAACCGTCCCATGTCGCCAAACATTTTGTTGCCATCTCAACCAATGCCGAGGCAGTCACCGCCTTCGGCATTGACAGCGACAATATGTTCATCTTCTGGGATTGGGTCGGCGGCAGGTATTCCCTGTGGTCGGCCATTGGTTTGTCCATTGCCTGTTATATTGGTTTTGATAATTTCAGCGAACTTCTTGCAGGGGCCCATGCAATGGACCAGCATTTCAGATCCGAGCCGTTTGAAAAAAATATTCCGGTCCTCCTGGCCCTGATTGGCATCTGGTACACAAACTTTTTCGGCGCTCAGTCGGAGGCAATCCTGCCCTATGATCAGTACATGCATCGGTTTGCAGCTTATTTTCAACAGGGCAATATGGAAAGCAACGGTAAATCAGTCGATAGGGGCGGCAACAAGCTGCCCTATCAGTCAGGTCCCGTTATCTGGGGAGAACCCGGCACCAACGGGCAGCATTCTTTTTATCAGTTGCTTCACCAGGGCACCAAATTCATTCCAGCCGACTTTCTGGCACCGGCTGTCAGCCACAACCCCCTTGGCGAGCATCACCCGATCCTGCTGTCCAATTTCTTTGCCCAGACCGAAGCCCTCATGAACGGCAAGACCAGGAAAGAAGTCGTAACGGAACTAGAAAAGGAAGGTAAAAGTGCCGATGAAATTACCAAATTAGCCCCTTATAAAATATTCGACGGCAATAAGCCCACCAATTCAATTTTATTTCGCAAGCTCACCCCCAGGACCCTGGGCAGTCTGACTGCCATGTACGAGCACAAAATATTTGTCCAGGGGGTGATCTGGAATATTTTTTCCTTTGATCAGTGGGGAGTCGAGCTGGGCAAGCAACTGGCCCGCAAAATACAGCCGGAATTGTCTGACGATCAATCGGTAGGCACCCATGATGGGTCTACAAACGGCCTGATAAACGCCTTTAAAGAGATGAGGAAAGAGTAGTGTTTTGTGTTTGGTATTTGGTGGACAGATTGCCCAATACAATTGCAGTTCTGCCATACCAAAATCAATATACGCGTTTTTAGTTTTTTGGTGTTTTGTATTTTGTGTCGGGTATGACAGGCATACATACTGTTGTTGAAACACTAAACACAAAACACCAAATACTAAACACGGGTTAAGTTTATCATTCCTTCCCGCCGAAATATTTCATAAACTGCATTCTTTCGTAAGCCGCCGGATTACTGCTTTTGGCCTGGCTCATTTTTCCCCTGAAATCATTCAAGCTGCTGAAACCCTTTTTGGCCATCCACTCTTCAAGGGTGTTGAGCATTACTTGAATATATCCTTTGTCGTTATTGTAGAGGGTCGATACGACCTGAACGGCATTGGCGCCGGCAAGCAGCTGTTTAATAACGGCTGTGCCGTCATGGACCCCGGTGGAAGCCGCCAGGTCACAGTTGACCCGTTCGGCCATAATGGCGATCCAGCGTAAAGAAATCGGCAGGTCCGACGGTGCGCTGAACCGGTTGGAGGGCACGACCTCAAATTTATCGATATCAAAATCCGGGCTGAAAAAACGGTTAAACAGCACCAGCCCGGCGATACCGGTTTCGGACAATTTCTGGATCATGGGGCCCAGATTGGAAAAATAATAGCTGATTTTCAATGAAATCGGTATGTTAACCGATTTTTGCACTTTGTCGATGATCTGAAAATAGGCCGCCTCTTTCTCTTCGGTGGTGCGCTCAAAATCAGAAGGCAGAAAAAACATGTTCAGTTCCAAGGCATCCGCCCCGGCCTTTTCGAGCTGTGATGCAAAAGCGAGCCATTCATGGGAAAAAACACAGTTAACGCTGGCGATAACGGGAATGGAAACACTCTTTTTACTCTCGCTGATGAGGGCAGTGTATTTATCCAGATTGTCCTCTTTGATCTTGTAATCATAATAATCAAATTGGTCCAGGTCATAGCCCTTTGATTCAGCCTCCTTCAGAATATCGTCATATTCAAAGGCGATTTCTTCCTCAAATATCGATTTTAGAACCACAGCGCCCGCACCACCCTCCTCGAGCTGTTGGATGCTTTTGGCGGAATTGGTTAAACCTGAGCTGCCTGCGATTATGGGGTTTTTCAGCTTCAGTCCAAGGTACTGAGTTGATAAATCTGCCATTTTTTTTCACTCCTTTCCAGTTGCTTATAATAAGGATCAACGTTCCGTTGTTTATGGGTTATCGGTTGTTATTTAAAACGCCGGCGGCGTTCGATTCTATTCAAAATTTGGGCTCAAACTGAAACTATATTTTGTAATGCTTTTAAGAGGAAATATCAACCATTAAATGAGGGTTTTGGTAAATTTCCCCCCACGATCAATTAATCATCAAAATCAATGTCCCTAAACACCCCTTTGCTATTTAGCATAATTTTGTTTTTCATCTCCATCACGTAGGCCGGCCGGGTGTCATTTTTCCAGCGCGGATAGCCGCCCCGCCAGACATATTTCAGTAATTCCTGAAACTGGGTCCGATTAAAGTGATAGGAACCGATGGCCGTTTCCATTTTTTCATTATCCACAGCAAGCTGGATCTCTTTGTTCCGGGCGTATTTGGAAATGATCTCAGTAACCAGGGTTTGGGTTTGGGCGCCTTCAGGATTTTGCTTAAATTCTTCGGGCTGCTGCGGAAATGGAAAGCGGCGATAGAGTTCTCCTATAAAACCGGTGAAGCGAACACCGCGTATGGCCCCCATCAGGTCTCCGATTTCTTCAGCAGTGGCGATTGTCTGTAGATGCCAATCCGTTTGATATACTTGCTCTCCTGCGTGTTCCACCATTTCCGCCACATGAGCACAAAAATCATCCGCAAAGAAAAAATAGCGGTCACAGAGCAGCATGTCCGACTCAATATTGAAAAATCCAAAAGCAATGGTTCCATGGCTAAGGGACTCGAATGTCAACGGCATAACATGTACTCCTAAACTTTTTGTAATAAGATAACAACCAAAGGCTTAGAAAAGGGGTTAGAAGTCGGAATGCGGAATTTTTGATTTGACTTTTTTCCGATTGAAGTGAAAATAAGCAACCAACGCATCTGCTTCCGGGAGTAATTCCACTTTCCTAATTCCGCATTCCGACTTCCCAATTCCCCATTCAGCATTCCCCATCCCCACTTCCCCATTCTCATTTCCGACCTCTCATTTCTGCATTCCGCATTCCCACTTCCGCATTCTAGTTTTCCACTATCGCATTCCGACTGCCTACTTCATGCAAAACCGCCATTGGCAATGCATGTCCTCCGGGTGGGGGTCCGGTGGCGCGAACAGGCACTCAATATGAATGCGCGGGTCTATTTCCCTGGCAAAGCTGGTAAACTCGTCCCGGTGCATTTCTTTGCAGGCATATTCATCCAGGCCCCTTTTGGTTCTTGCTACCTGGGTCGGGCAGGAAGGTACTGATATAAGCACTTCCTCCGGAGTCTGTTGGATCTGATACCCAACCAGAATGCACCAGGGAAAAAACCGCAATGCTTTGACAAAGCCCTCCAAACCTTTTTCCTGGATGTTAAATCGACTGACAAGATCTTTGGCTGCCATGGCCGCCACCCGACCCCAGACCTTCTCATTAAGCTCATCAGCGGTGGCTTCGTCATATCTTTCGGTTATATTGAGATACCAAAAAGCATCTACGACACGATAATGCCACAAAAGAAATTGAATGTATTTGCGCAGGTCCGGTGTATCCATGTTTTCAAAGATTTCCAGTTCCATGAACAGCTCCTTTCAAATTGAAGTAATCGGCGTGCCATCAGTGTGGTGTTCGGATTATCACTGATTAGGAATTTGTTTAACACAGGAAAAAGCATCTAACAAGCCATCCGATACCATATCCCGATACGCATTTATTCACAAATATTATTACCTTTCCAAATTTTTTTATCTAACCGCAGAGTTCGCCGAGGCCACTGAGGTCGTGATAATGATGAAACAATACAATTTCTCTGTGTGCTTTGCGTGCTCTGCGGTGAGGTTTTTGTTTGTTATCGGATTTATGAAATTGTGTACTTAGACCGAACCTTTCTTTCAATAATTGAATAGATGTCAAAGGACGGAAATTCAATGTTTGCCGCAACAGACGAACCCTTGTAATATTTCATTCATCGAATAAATCTTATCCATCAATTGAATTTAATCCATAATCAACACGAAATCAGTCGCTAAACCTAATTTAGTTAATTATTTCAGTTTTTTACCAAATATACATTGACTTAAAAGGGGTTAGTATTTAAAAGTGACAATGGATCAATAAATCAGGATTGATGCCGAATTCAACTTGAATTCGAGTATCGAGTCATCAGAGCTTTTTCGGAGTAATCTTAAATTTTACCTATGGAAGCCGCCAAAAAAAATATTCAACTGATCGATACCCGTACTGAGGTCAGCCTTCAGGAAAAAACCTTTCTGGTGCATGGATCCAGGCAAATCCCCATTATTGCCGAGTGCGCATCAAAATATTCTCTTTTTTTTAAATATAAAGAAAATCACGATTTTGACCATTCAGAGGAGCCCGTCAACCTGCTCATTCGGAATAATGGCCAGAGTGTTGAGCTCGGTCCCTGCCGGATTCTACCGAACCCCACCTCACATGACTACCATGGCCGTCTTGTTTTTCTTCGCGACGTTTATGATTTCCGAAGCCTGCTGCAGGATAATCAAGTGGCTAAATTGCAGTCCGCTTTTAAGGACCTTCCCTTTATTTTTGCACGTAAAGGAAAAATTAAGCCAATTTTCAAATCTTATGTGGCAGACCTTAAATATGATTTACAGGTTTATAAAAACCTTTTTGATGAACTGGACTCTCAATATCAGGATGAACCGGATGAAATCAAAACCATCGTTCAAAAAGCGATCATTGATTCGGAAGGCAAAACTTTTATAGAGTATTACTACGCTAAAATTGTAGAACTGGGCCAAATCGTTGAAGGTTTTAGCCAGGAAGAACAACAGGCCCATGCCTTTTACTTCAGAAAGCAATTGTGGGAATTTTTGATCACCTGCCCTCTTTTGGCGCGCACGAACCTTAAGCCAAGAGGTTTCGCCGGCGATTCCGAGATGATGAGGATGGTTTATCGCAACAGCTATGAGGGCGAAACCACTTTTGGCAAACTGCTGCATAAATATACGGTCGGGATCGTGACCGGTGATTCTGTGCGATATCGAAGATACCTTATTCCGAGAATGCTACGTAATGTTCAAAAGGCAATCTCCCAAAACATCAAAGTATTATCGGTTGCCTGCGGCCCTGCATCTGAAATCGCTGATATTCTTGCATCCCCTGACGATTTCGAAAAATACCAATTTTGTTTATTAGATCAGGATCAGGTTGCTCTTGACGAAGCCAGTGAGATGATAACTGAAATTGAAAAAAAAATGAACGCTACATGCCAAGTGGAATATGTCAACAAGTCGGTACGTTGGATGTTTGGGAAAAAGACTTTTGAAAAAGAGCTTGGCAAATTTCATTTTATATATTCCATGGGTCTTTTTGACTATCTCGTTTCCAGAGTCGCCAAAGCTGTGCTTAAAAAACTTTACGAGTTATTGCTCCCGGGCGGAGAAATGGTGATTGGCAATTTTCATGTTTCAAACCCAGATCGGTATTCAATGGAGTATTGGGCAGATTGGTTTCTTATTCTTCGGACAGAAAAGGAATTTATAAATCTGTTTGAAGATAATTCAATAGCAGAAAAAACAGTTACTTTTGACAATTCAGGTATTCAAATGTTTCTGCATATTAAAAAACCACAATCGGTCCATTAGTAATAAATTTAATGCAGCTACACCTATTTTTTCCACCGCAACATCCTCCATTGAAAAATGGTTAATATCCTGTCTGCATTTTCAAATCCTTCCTCAATCCAGAAAAAAGTTTCTCAAATCCATTCGTTATCTTTTGTACCATCTTAACGAGTAACCCTTTTCATCATCCAAAAGCTGACAACAGGATTTACGATATCAGAATAATGACTTTCATATGTCAATGAATTGACAGTTGGTGAGATCAATTGTCAATTGGTGGATACCCCGCTGGTCGGACAGCTGTTTTTATCCCTAAATATCATATACTTCCAATTGCTTACAGGCGTTCCTAATTAGCTGTCGCGATCTACCCCTACACCTCCGGTATATTGGCATGCAAATTGCTGATTTCCATACTACAAATCTCTTTATTCCCATTAATTGATAGTTATTCTTAAAGGATTGATTATGCACATAGAAAAATCAATTACGTTTAATTTGAGCCCCGATGGCGGTGAAATCGAAAAGGCTGGTCAAAAAAGCAGCCGTTTTTTAAAGACCCATGGATTTTCAGAGGAAGCAGTAGACATCCAGGTGATGATACTGAGAGAACTGATAAATAATGGCCTAAAATATGGCAAATGCAAGCCAAAAGCTGACAAAATATCGGTAAACATCAGTATTGAGGAAAATACAATCACATTTGAAGTAAAAAATTCAGTAGACGAAACATGCTGCGAGCGGTTGAAAGCGTTAGATAAAGCCATCCAATTTATCAGAGGATATCAAGATCCTTTTGAGGCATATATACTCAAGCAGAAAGAGGCCTTTCAGGATACTTCCAGCAGTGAACCCAATGGATTGGGGCTTGCCCGAATCGCCTACGAAGGCAACGCAATACTAGACTTCTTCGTAAGTGAGGATAATATTCTAAATTTATATGCGGTTAGAAATTTAGATGGCCGCTTACAAAACTAACTATCTGATACAAGTTATATTTCACATAGATGAACCATACCATCCTATCCATCTGACGACTCAATAACAAGACGTCACAGCCGCCGGTGAACTCTGATAAATGGAAAATAGTTCAACCCCAATAGATAAGATTAAACTAAATTGGTTTCCCTTATCGTTCTCGGGAGATTTTGAAAAGACGTTTAAAGAATACTATTTCCATTATTCCTTGCGGCAAGTAAGAATTGCAATCGTTGTCGGCTTCTTTTTCTATTCTATTTTTGGCATTCTTGACGTAACCTTGGTGCCAGAGGCAAAGAACAGCTTATGGGTTATAAGGTATGCGATTGTCTTACCTTTCGGGATTTTTACTTTAATATTTTCCTTCACCGGACATTTCAAAAAATTCATGCAGTTGTCAATGGCCGGCCTGATACTAGTTTCAGGGTTAGGCATTATTGCCATGATTGTTATTGCGCCCTATCCCGCAAGCCACTCCTACTATGCCGGTCTACTTCTCATATTTATTTACGGTTATACGTTTGTAAAACTCCGATTTTGGTGGGCATCTCTTACTGGCTGGTTAATTGTTATCTTTTACGAATTTGCAGCTATCTGGTTGAGCGCTACCCCGCTGTCAATATTAGTAAACAATAATTTCTTCTTTCTTTCCGGCAACATTCTGGGAATGATTGCCTGCTATTCAATTGAGTATTATATGCGACGGAATTTCCTCCAGGCGCATCAGTTGGAAGCTGAAAAAAGAAAAGTCACCGATATCAATTTTGAACTGGAAAACAGGGTCCGTAACCGTACAGCCCAACTGGCCAAAACCAACGAAGAGCTTAAGCTGGAAATAGACGAACGGAAACGATCGGAAAAAGAACGACGCTATCTGGAAGCCCAACTGGCCAAATCACAAAAAATGGAAGCCATCGGCACCCTCGCCGGCGGTGTAGCCCATGATCTCAACAATATCCTCTCAGGTCTTGTGAGCTATCCTGAGCTTCTTTTGATGGATCTTCCCGAGGAAAGCTCCTTGCGTCAGCCCATAATCACCATCCAGGAATCCGGACAAAAAGCCGCCGCCATTGTCCAGGATTTGTTGACCCTGGCCAGAAGGGGCGTTTCTGTCAGGGAGGTCATGAATCTCAACCAGTTAATCGAAGAGTATTTGAACAGCCCGGAGAATCAGAAGATTCTGGAATATCATCCCGAGGTAACGGTGGAAACCAACCTTCAATCTGATTTGTTCAACATCATGGGCTCACCCGTTCATCTTTCCAAAACCATCATGAATTTGGTTTCAAATTCAGCAGAAGCCATGCCCAATGGCGGTAAGATTACCATTACCACGGAAAATCGATACATCGACAAGTCTATAAAAGGCTATGATGCGGTTGATGAAGGCGACTATGCAACGCTGACGGTTATGGATTCCGGAATAGGGATACCACCTGAAGATATTGAAAGAATATTCGAGCCTTTTTACACCAAAAAAACCATGGGAAGAAGTGGCACCGGTTTGGGTATGGCGGTGGTCTGGGGAACCGTCAAAGACCACCACGGATATATCGATGTTCAGAGTGAACCTGGAGTGGGGAGCATATTTACGCTCTATTTTCCGATCACCCGCAAAGAATTGCCTTTAGAAATCCAAAGTATCTCCGCTGAAAAATTTAAAGGCAACGGCGAGTCGATTTTAATCGTGGACGATATAAAAGAGCAACGGGAAATAGCATCCGGCATGCTTGAAAGATTGGGCTATACCGTCAGCTCCGTACCCAGCGGGGAGGAGGCGCTGGCCTACATCCAAAATAAAGGAGCAGATTTATTGGTCCTGGACATGATTATGCAACCAGGCATGGACGGTCTTGAGACCTATCAAAAAATTCTCAAATCCCATCCGGATCAAAAAGCAGTCATCGCCAGTGGATTCTCTGAATCCGATAAGGTTAAAGAAGCCCAAAACATCGGGGCCGGAACCTATGTCAAGAAGCCGTACTCATTCGAAAAGATTGGACTGGCGGTCAAAGGCGAACTGTCGAAATAGCTCCCAATTTGAAAATCGATTGGTTGTTATTTGTTATTGGTCAAACTTCAGGTATCCAGCGACAAATGTTCCCAAGAGTATGGCTCCTCCCACCAGGGCGATTCCCGCCCCAAAAGAATTAACGTCTCCCATAAACCCAATGAAAGTGGGCGCGGCACCGCCACCCACCATAAAAGCCAGGGGAACCGTTAACGAGACGGCAATATTTCTATCCTTGGCGGAGCTGACCATGGATAGTGCTGCAAGTCCGGCAGGAAAAAAACAAACCGCCATGATCGGCTGCAAAAAAACGGCCACAGTAACCCAGGAGGTTGAAGCGAGGCCGATAAAGACCGTCATTAATCCGGTCAGTATAAACACTATCCTTAAAACCCGGCGGGGACCGAAGCGATCCGTAGCCCACCCTCCTGCCAGCGCAACCCCGACACTTGCGACCCTGGATAGCGCAATAAGGGTATTGGCCCAGTTACGTGCCATACCGTGCTCGGCCACCAGGTAAAGCGATAGCATGGAATAAATGCCCATGGTGCTGCCGATTCCCAAACTGAATAAAATCACCATGACCCAAAAGGCGGGATTCGATAATAATTTGCCATAGGAATCATAACCGATGGGATCACCTTTAAATTCCCCGCCCCGACCAAACTTTGCAAACACAACCGAAAGCAGCAGAGCCGTAATACCGAGCACTTTAAATACATCCCGCCAGGAATACCATCGCAAAAGGGCCTCACAGATAAGGGGTGCCAACACAAAACTCAGGTTAGGTGCCAGCTCGTGGATGGCGATCGCCCGCCCCCACTGGCGCGACTTGAACAGGGTGGTCAGGGTAGCGATCCCCGATGGCAGGTAGGGGCCGGCGGCGATGCCGACCATAAAAACTCCCAGCCGCATTGTCCAAAGACCCGGGCTGAAAGCGGTAAATATAAGTACCAGACCCAATGTCGTCGCTGATAAAATAATTGTCTGTTTATGGGTCAGATGGGAAGAAATAAAACCCGAACCTATAAGCGAAATAAAATAGCCCAGAGAAATCGATAGAAATAAAGAGCCTGCCTCGGCGTGGTTCATATTCAGATCGTATTCAACGCTGGGCATTAATGGAGCCAGCACAATCCGGGCTAAAAAATTGACAAAAAAGATTGATGTCAGTAGAAAAAGCGGAGTTAACTGGGCACTGAAGGTTTGATGTGCGTCTGTTTGTTTTTCACCGGTCCTGGTCATTGTCGAGCGATCTGTCATATCCGGGCTCCGCAGTCACCTGTAAGTACATCGAAAAATAAACAAATCGGAGAGCCGTAAAATAAAAACCCAATGCTATCTATCAAAGGTTTTTCGACCCCAGTTCGTAGATCTCCAAAACCGGCGAATCCGCCTGTGTTCGGCCAATGACGACCCTATCCAAGCCGGTGCTTAAATTTTGGCTCAACAGACGGGCGATGCGTTGCCCGGCACCGATGTTTTCGGGTGTGTCCGCCTGATTTAAAAATGCAATCCGCGCCGCCCTGGCAGGCGCATTTTTAAATAGGCCTTTTTTGTGGGTGATAAAATCGGCAACCGCACTTTCCGAAACATCAGAATTCGGCGGTATTCCTGCCAATTTGGCGAAACGTTCAGGCCTGAATACCCATTGATCGCTTAAGGGCCGCCCGACACCATTCAGCCCGGCAAGTCCCACCAGACAGCTCGTACAGTCGGGTATCACCGGCTCATGGTCAGCCGGAGCTTTCAAAGGACGGCCCGCCGCACCGTCAGCCTCCACAACAACCCATCGAAACAGGTTGCTATCCCAAAGCGTGTCGACAGCCCCCGGCGGAATTCCGATTAGTTTGCCCGTGCCCGCCAGCCTGGCGCTGGCCATGGTGATGTGCGGATGTTGGTCGATCAGATCTTCGGCCCGGTCTATCAGCCGCGTAACGGAGTCGGACACGATCACACAGGATGATTGATCCGGCTCCGGCTCAAAAATTTTTGTGGTGGTGGTGGTTAAGACTGAATCACCAATTTTTGACAACTCGTGGGCAAGCTTGAACATCAGGCTGGTCTTGCCGCCGGCCCCTACAAGGCTGATTACGCCTCCCTCTTCGAGCATAAGGGCCTGCCGCAGCGAAGTCATTTAGAATATCCTTTGATAGACGGAGAATCTCTTTCGAGACTCCGCGTGACCTAACAGTAAACCGCAGAACCAGGGAAAAGCGAACCGCAGAACCGCAGAATGTCGAACCGCAGAATATCAAAGTGAGGTTTCGCTTTGCTCAGCCTTTTTTATAAAATAGACAGAATACATTCCTTCGACATTTATTATTCGATATTCGAAATTCGATATTCTCTGTTTCGCTTCTTCTAATTATATACCCTCAACACCGCCTCTAACACGGACCCTCCGATGGCGCGCGCTTTTTCTGAAATCGTATAGCAGAATTGCTTCTGCCCCCGGGGATCGACATCACCTATCTTTAGCCCCTGAATTACTTTCGTTTCGGATCGTATCAAACCACGCAGCACACCATCTATCCTACCGGTTACTTTCTGTCCCCCTACCGTGCCGATGACCTCCCCTGCTTTTACCAAATCACCAATTGAGCGGATGGTTTGGAAATGCCCGGCGACCGGAGCCCGCAATACCCGCTCCCGGGAATATCCGGCAATTGCCCCTGGAACGCCGGTATTGGCCTGTGCGGAACCGGTGGTGAGTATTCTGCCAAGATCATGCCCGCGATTGGTTTCGATGACCATATGGACGTCCTGACCGGCCGTAAAACCCGGACCCAGGCCAATCACCAGTTCAGCCTCCGTCATCCGGGTCCCCAGGTTTTTTTTAGCCAGAATAGCATCCACTGCCACCTGCGGCCTGACTAGTCGCGCCAGAAGCCATTTGGGGTCAGCCGCAACCGCAATTGCCCCCTGCTCCCAGGCCATGTGTATGTCTTCAATCCCGCCGGCCATTTTCGCTTTAACACCCTCCACGGTTTGGCTTTGGTCGTGCAAGGCCTCACAGAATGAAACCTGACGCCTGACAGCCAAAGGGTGGGCTGTTTCCAACATCAGGATCTTTTTGAAATTCGCCATGTAAAGCCGCCAGGCCACCCCACTGGCCATCTCGCCGGCACCCTTGATGACGATGGTGAGTTCGCTTAGATTGGTCATTCAACGTCTACATTTTTAATAAGCAACGTCAACTGATTACGAAATGCAAACTTTTGTATAGTAAGCGGAATTTATAGGTGTCAGGCGTCATTGTTCAGGTGTCAGCACTCCTAAAATTAAGAAATTTCCAATTTAGGATTTGGATTATTTGCAATCGGGGGAATACACGGAAGAATTCCTCAATTCCTGAATCCCTTAATTCCTAAATCATTGAAATCCTGACACCTGACACCTGAAACCTGACACCTGAAACCGCTCAGATGGCCTCTTCAGCGTCAAAATCACGTTCAGAGGAGCCTTCGGAGGCCTCAAATCCCTCTATCCATTGCCGAACACGATCTTCGCCATAGGCTTTCGCCCATGCGGCCACGATTTTTTTAACCGGGACGTCAGCGTATGCTCCGTGATCGGCGACATATTCCATGAATTGTTTTTTTTCAATATTAAAGGGATGAAAAACAGAATCTCTACAGCCGTCAAATTCCAGCGGGATAACCTTATGCTTTTTACAGAGCTGGATGTTAAATGCCGGCGTTGCCTTGCACCATTTGCCGCTCAGGTAAAATTCGGTAAAACCGTGATAGGCGAACAGGTCCGATCCTAAAAACTCAAGGAGCTGTTTTGTCGCCAAATGGTTCCGAACATCTGCAAACCCAACCCGCGACGGAATTCCACAAGCCCTTCCCAGGGCACAAAGGAGCGTGGCCTTGCCCACGCAAAACGCCCGCCCCCTTTTCAGGACATTGCTGGCACGATAATGTTCCGGACGATGGAAGGGCAAATACGGATCATACCAGATCCCATCCCGGACTGAATAGTATAGCTTAACCGCCTTTTCAATGGGATCATCGTCGGCACCTTTGACCGATGCCGCCGCATACTCCCTGACAGCCTGATGGTCGCTGTCAATGATTTCGGTTGGCAACAAGTACTGTTGAAACCCTTGATTCATTTTTGTTTCTCCGAATGATGGTTTCCGAGTTTGTATACCGTATACCAGACAACCCCACAGTTCGTCAAAGGTTAGATCAGGAAGATGACAGAAAACAGAAGCACTCCTTCGCAGAGCAGACTCCGGATGGCAGACAGATGACAGCCATTACCCTCAACCTTTTTGCCTTCTCATCCCTATAAAAATCGGTCAATATTCCTTTTAGAAATCCCAAATCCCGAATCCGAAATCCCCAATCGATAAACTTTCTACCATTTCCCTTTCAAACCCTGCACCCCATGCCCTGCTCCAATTATATATAGAAATTACCCAGTGCCTGTGTTAGCTTTATGAAAACATTGCGATTGCAAGGAAGTTATAAATGTCATCAAAACCAAAAACCGCCGGCATCATTCTGGCGGCTGGTGCATCCGTCCGATTCGGGCAACCCAAGCAGTTGGTAAAGCTAAGGGGCAAGTATTTAGTTGAAAGGGTGCTGGATGCCGCTTTGAAGTCCCGCCTTGAGCTTGTGGTGCTGGTTTTAGGCCATGAATATCAATCAATTCTGCAGGCGTTGGGGGCAAAAGGACGCCATCCCCGATTGAAGGTTGTGATTAATCACGAATACCATGAGGGTCAAAGCAGTTCACTGAAAGCCGGCCTGGCCTGTGTCCGGAAAGCATATTCATCGGTGATGTATTTGCTCGCCGATCAGCCGATGATCAATTCAAATACCATCGATCTTTTGGTAGATCAGTTTCATGGGTCAGGAAGAGAGATATGTGTCCCGGTTTTTGAAAGGCATAGAGGCAACCCGACCATTTTCAAACGGTCCATGTATGAGAAAATAATGATGCTCGACGGAGACATCGGTGCCAGGGATATTATCGCTGAAAATGCCGAACGCACGGTATATGCGAAGATAAAAGACCCCTTATGCTTTTTCGATATCGATTCACCCGAAGATCTGAAAGAGCTGCAGGGGCTTATGCCATGACCACCCAAGTGTCATGTCCAGCATGTAATTTTAAAAAATGTTTTTATAAAACCCTATTAGAAATAAAAAGGGCATTCCGCTTTAATTTTACGGAATGCCCTTTTTTTAAATATAGCTTTAATTAGATAACACTTACATTGGCTGCTGCAGGACCTTTTTGACCTTGTTCAATGTCAAAAGTAACGCGGTCGCCTTCATTAAGAGACCTGAACCCGCTTGAATTGATTGCTGAATGATGGACGAAAACATCCGGACCATCTTCTTGCTCGATGAAGCCAAAACCCTTACTGTCGTTAAACCATTTAACTACACCTTCTGCCATGGCGGCATCCTCCTTTCAAAAAATTTTCCTCGTTCCATGCTTAAGGTTGCCACAATGACAAAGATGAATCTTTCCTTATAGAACGAAACCAGCCGGCCAGTATACGCCGACACTTACAATTATCCTACAATATCACCTTTTTAAAAAAAATCAAGTCTAGAATATGTTCTTTTTTCCAATTCAGTCAAACATCGCATTTGGTATGATTAATGCCAACTGGGGGAAAATGATCAGAAGAATTATGCTGCCGATGCATGCCAGAAGGAAAAAAGAGACGCTTTTAAAAATGGTGCCCAGTTCGATATCCGGCGCTAATGCTTTGACAACATATATATTTACGCCCACCGGCGGGGTGATGGCCCCCATGGTCGTCACCATCGTCAAAACTATCGCATACCATATAGGGTCGAAACCGAGAGCGATGCCCAATGGGAAAAAAATAGGGATGGTGAGTACCAGAAAGCCCAGCGAATCCATAAAGCAGCCACCAAGCAGATAGATGGCCATCACCATGACTAAGATCACGTATGGTGAAACCGGCAGCGAGGCAGCAAAATCCGCCACCATGAAGGGCAGCCGGGTGACGGCCAAAAATCGCCCGAAAATGATGGCACCGGTGACCAGCATGTATACCATACAGGATATTTTTAGGGTATCGCCGATGGAACGAATAAACCCCTTCCAAGTTAACTTACGGGTTGTAAATGAGACAACCATCGTAATCAAAACACCGGCCGCACCGGCTTCGGTGGGTGTGAACACGCCGAAATACAAACCGCCGATAACCAGAACGAATATGGTTAACGCCTCGATGACACCCAGCAGCGATTTGAGTTTCTCCGCCAGGCTGGTTTTCGGGCCGGCCGGTCCGAAATCCGGATAAAGCCGGCACAAAACAATGATCGTAACGACAAAGAGCAGACCAAGAACGATCGCGGGCAAAATCCCGGCTAAAAACAGCTTGACGATGGACTGCTCCGTTTGCAGGCCGATTATGATGAGAACCACACTGGGCGGCATGACGGTTCCCAGAGTACCTCCGGTCACTACCGTTCCGGTGCTCAGCCGGGTGTCATAGTTGTACTTATTCATCTGCGGCAGCGCCACCGCTCCCATGGTGGCCGCGGTTGCTGTATTGGATCCGCAGATAGCCGCAAACATCTCATCGGCTGCAATGGTTGCGATTGCCAGCCCACCCCGCCAGTGCCCCACCCATTTGTAAGCAGCATCGTACAGCCTTTCGGCGATTCCTGCATGAAATGCGAGATAACCCATCAAGATAAAAAGGGGAATGACTGTCAAACCATATTTTGAAAAGGTAGTCCAAAGGTCGGTGGCGATCATGTTCAGGGCTGCCTGGGGGGTAATAACATAGGAAAAACCGCAGAAACCGACCACCGCCATGGCAAAACCAACCGGCATGCCCAGGACAAAAAGTACGATGAGAAGAACAATAATCCCAAGAATCCCGACGAGTGCGGCATCCATTATGTCGCTCCATTTTCTGAGAAGAACAATGCAACCAATTCAACTAATAAGACCAGTGAAAGCAAGAAACAACCGAGGGCGACGCCGTAAGTAAAGGGATAGTATATAATCCTGAGGGTTTCGGTGACTTCACCGCTAGTCCGCAATGTGTTCCCCAACTTTGCAATTTGCCACCCGGCCAAAGTAAAAAATATCATGCATATGACAGAATTAATGCCGTTGAGAAATATTTGCACCCGTTTCGGAAAACGGTTCACCAGTATGTCAACCGAAATATGGGCCTTTTTCGCCTGGGTATAGCCCAGGGCAAAGGCCGTCACCACTGCGCCGAAAAATCCCATCAGTTCAAAGGTTCCCTTGACCGGTACCCAGACGAGGCGCGAGAAGATGTTGGCACAGGTTATCAGAATCATTGCCACCATAAAGGTGCCGGCAACGAAGATAAAGCCATGGTTCATAAGCTTGCTGATTTTTTCAAGGAATGGCATGCCCAATTCCCCTGGAGTATCAGAAGTATTTATCTGCGCAGAAAACGGACTGCGAAATGCAAATCATTCCGCAATCCGCTTTCGGTATTGAACAATTACACCCGTCTAACACATCTGTTCTATTTGGAGTGTTTTTTGACAAGTGCCTCTATATCAGCAACGATCGCTTCGGCCGGCAACCCTTTGGCCTTGGCTTGCTCGATCCACTTGGCCGTGATGGGCTCAAGCCTGGCGTCCCATTTGGCCTTTTCGGCCGCGGAAAGCTCAATGACTTCAACTTTTTGAGACTTTACAGACCATTCCATCGCCTCTTTCACATGATTATCCATGTAATTGCCGGTCCACTCCGTCTGTTCGACCCTGAGATCAAAAAATACTTTTTGAACGTCCTTAGGCAGAGAATTCCATTTGTCCATATTCATCACAACGGCAAAAGGATAAATGACGGTATCTGTTTTGGTTACGTATTTGCAGCTTTCTGCAAATTTGAAATCCTTCATGACTTCGAGTGAAGAATACAGTCCCTTGACAACACCTTTCTGCAGGGCTTCAACGGTTGCCGGCATGGGCATTCCAACCGGATTTGCACCCCAGGCGCCCAGGATTTGAGCGGCACCCCCGGAAGCTCTCAGATCCAGCCCCTTGAGATCATCCAGCGTTCGTACCGGAACTTTAGACATGATATTGGTGGGCGCCGTGGTAAACATTGCCAGTACTTTGACCTTCGCGAAGGTGTCCGGTTGATACTTTTCCCACAGGTCCCACAATACGAGGCTTCCCACGCGGGCATTTGGAATCCCCACCGGCAAACTGGTGGCATTGGTGACAATGAAACGGCCGGGCTGGTAAGCCATGCAGAGATTACCGATATCGGCCTGCCCGGCGATAACGCCGTCCATCATATTTTTAGCACCTAACAGCGTGCCTCCGGGAAAAGTATTGACGACCACCTTGCCCTTTGTTCTTTTTACGACCTCTTCTTTCCAGCGTTCCATCTGGACACAGGGAAAAGTTGGTGCCGGTGGAAAGTTGGCATAACTGAGCTTGATGGGTTCGGCCGCGGCCGGAACCGGTGAAAAACCAATAGAAATTATGCTTAAAACAAAAATACCCAGAATCAAAAACCCAAATTTTCGTCTCATTTTTCAGCCCTCCTTTTAGAGTTAACAAAACCGTTTGGGAGCATGAAGCCACGACCCCCCAACACCATACTTTCTTCTTTACCCGTTATCCGTCTTACCCCTGCCAGTGATGCGGTCAACCGGCAACGGGACAATCTATTCCTCTATTACGCATTGCCCGGCATCTTCAGTGCCAAGTTCCTGCCCGCAGGGATCCAGGCCTTTTTTCTCTCGAATTGCTGCCAGGACTTTCTCCGGGGTTATGGGCAGATCCTTGATTCGTACACCGACGGCATCGTAAATGGCATTGGCAATCGCCGGTGCCGTCGGTACGCATCCGGGTTCTCCGATACCCTTGGCGCCGTATGGACCCGCCTCGTCATAGGTCTCGAGAACGGGTGCTTCAATGGGACAAACATCTTTAGCGGTTAGAATTTTGTAATCCCTGAAATTAGGATTCATATTCTCGCCCTTTTCAAGAATCACCTGCTCCGACAGGGCATAGCCGATGCCCATCATTACCCCGCCATAGACCTGGCCTTCCAGCAGCAGGGGATTGATGGCTTTGCCCACATCATGGGCAGCCACATATTTTAGTATTTTAACCTTGCCCGTCTCCTCGTCCACCTTTACCCTGACACCATGGGTGCCGAAGGTATAGGTCATGGACATGTTGCCCTTAAAATCTTTGCCCATGTTCTCGTTGGTTGGGTCATAAAAATATTCAGCCATCAACATCTGTCCGCCATGGCTGAAATGTGCTTTCCGCAAAAGTTTACCAATTTCAATGCGTTTTTGCGGATCATCCCTGTCAATCACGCACCGTCCAGCCAGGGCCAGTTTTTCCAGGGGCGTATCAAGCTGTTTGGCGCCCATTTCAAGGATGCGGGCTTTGAGTTTTCTGGCAGCACCCAAAGCGGCGTTGCCGGCGATAAACGTTGTTCGGCTGGCATGGGCCCCAACGTCCCATGGGCAGACATCGGTGTCGGAGTGAATGACGTGGATATCCTCCACCAGCAACCCCAATTCTTCGGCCACAATCTGAGCCACGACCGTATCCGAGCCCTGCCCCATATCCGTGGCCCCGGTGAAAACGTCAACCTTACCGAAATCGTCCATTTTGATGATGTTGCCGCATCCGTCCGATTTATAAACCCGGGCACCGCCACCCACATGGATGAGAGAAGATAACCCGACCCCCTCACTTTGCCCTTTGGGGGCGTCCCAGTCAAGTGTTTGCTTGAGGGTATCCATGCACCCTTCCAAACCGCAGGTCGTAATGCGCAAGTCCTGGGGCGAGACATCCCCTGGCTGATTGGCATTGATGCGCCGAAATTCAATCAGATCAATACCCGCCTTTTCAGCCAGCATATCCATGGTGCTCTCAATGGCAAAGGTGGCCTGGGGATTCCCGTAACCCCGCATGGCCTGGGAATAGGTATTATTTGTATATACACATTTGGCTTCGTAGCGCACATTGGGCACTCGATAAAGGGTGGTGATGGGCATCATCATCACAGACGGTGTGGTCGCGCCCCACGAGGTATAGGCCCCGTTATCCAGAATCATGGAAAGGTCTCGGAAGAGCAGCTTGCCATTTGCGTCACATCCCTGTGATATACGGGTGATGGTCGGCTGCCGGGTAGAGGTGGCGATAAACTCCTCGGTGCGATCAAACTCAATTTTAACCGGCCTGCGCGTGTTGTAGGCCAGAAGAATGGCGATATATTCGTAGGCATAGGTATCCAGCTTGCTGCCGAACCCGCCGCCGATGCACGGCTTGATCACCCGCACCCGTCGATTGGTGATTCCCATCGCCTTGAGAGCACCCAGGAAATCTTTTTGGGCCAGGGAGGGAATCTGGGTGTTGGTATGGATGGTCAAATTATTGGCCGGATCAAACTCGGCTACCGCCCCGCTGGTGCCCATACAGCAGTGGGTCACCCAGGTGGTGCTGAAGCGATCTTCAACCACGTAAGCCGCTTCCGCGCGGGCTGCCTCCACATCGCCGTAATGCAGTTTCCACGGCATCTTGAGCACGTTGGACTTGTGGGCTTCATGGACCAGGACAGCACCTTCCTGCATGGCTTCCTCGGGATCAAAAATGCCTGCAAGGGGTTCGTAGATGACTTCAATCAGGCTCAACGCCTCTTCAGCCGTCTGGGGATCGGTGGCAGCCACTGCCGCTACCTCATCCCGGTAGGAGCGAACCTTGCCGACTTTCAATGGCCGGTTGTCCTTATAAACACCCATTTTTATCTCCGGAATATCCTCTCCGGTGATCACGGCTCGAACCCCCGGCAGGGCCTTGGCCCTGGAAGTATCAATTTTGGCGATGCGTGCATGGGGAAATTTGCTGTAAAGAATTTTGCCGTAGAGCATCCCGGGAAGTTTTAAATCCTGAATATATTGGGTGCGACCCGTTGCCTTATCAACGGCATCGATTTTTGGAATCCGTTTCCCAACCGAACACAAACCTTCCATCAGTATTTCTCCTATAGGTTTAAGCCTTAATCGTATTTACCGGCAACATGGACATAGTGTTGAAACTTTTGAATATCGAATATAGTTTCTACTCGCCGCGGTCACTATCTTCGCTCTTCCACGCCACCACCGTTGGTTCTTCCTCTTTGAAATACCCGCTGACGGTCTTGATGGAATCGATGATCTGCACGTATCCGGTACAACGACAAAGATTGCCGGCAATGGCTTCTTTGATTTCCTCTTCGTTGGCGTTAGGGTTATCATCCAGCAGTGCTTTGGCCGACAGAATCATGCCCGGCGAACAAAACCCGCATTGGATCCCGCCTTTCTCCACGAAGGCCTGCTGGATAGGGTGCAAGGTTCCATCATCGGAGGCCAACCCCTCGATGGTCACCAGTTCTTTCCCATCGATGCCGGCCGCCAGGTATAGACAGGAATTTACGGCTTGGCCGTCGACATTTACGGTGCAGGCACCGCACTCTCCGCTGCCGCACCCTTCCTTGGTGCCGGTATAGCCAAGCTCCTCGCGAATCAAATGCAGCAGGGTCCAATGGTCTTCGACTGTCAACGTGATCGGGTTGCCATTGAATTTAAAGGATATATCCTGTGACATCAAAAATCCTCCCGGACTTAGTTGATTAGTTAAATAGTTGATTGGATGATTATTTCAAGGGATCTGCAGTCTAAATGACTGGATACCTTAAATCCGCAATTCAAAAGAATAGTGTCTGAATTTTATTTTTTAACCACGGATCTCTCACGGAGGAACACAGGATTATTATTACGCCTGCGGCGAAAAACAAAAAATATATTTTAAATATTCTTCTTTTTCCGTGACCCTCCGTGTCATTCCGTGGTTAACTTTCTCCTTTTCTATAAATCCGAAATCGAGAAATTCCGCATTCTAGTTTTCCACTTCTATTTTGCGCGTTCCAGGGCTTTTAACCCCATGCGCTTCACCAAGACCCCCACCATCTCCCTGCGGTACCAGGCCAGGCCTCGGATGCTGTCTCTCACCCGCGACTCCTCTGCCGCAATTCGGCCGGCTTCGGCCAGAGAGTTTTCATCCACCGGTTTACCAACCAGGTATTTCTCTGCCTCCAGGCATCTGAGAGGCGTCGGTGCAGCAACACCTAAACAGATGCGGGCCCGGGCACAGGTCGTGCTGTCCTCTTCCAGGCTCAACAGGGTGCCCACCCCGAGCATGGGCAACTCCATGGCTTCCCGCCGTCCATGTTTGACGTATGCACCTCCGGTGCGCGGCAGGAGCGGCGGAATAACAATCTCAAGAAGAATTTCACCCCGGTCTAAATCGCACTGCCCCGGCCCGAGAAAAAAGCGGCGAAGATCAACCGAGCGGCGGCCCTTGGTTCCGTATATATGGGCCTTGCCGTCCAATGCTATCAGCGGGATGGCACCGTCCGCGGAAGGAACAGCATTAACCAGATTGCCCCCGATGGTGGCGACATTGCGAATCTGCACCGAACCAATGTTTTTAATCGCATCGTGCAAAATGGGGTAGTTCAACCGCACAATTGAGGATTTCTCTATGGCACTATGGGGCAGGAAGGCACCGATAAAAAGTTCCCCGGTTTCGTGATTTAAATAGGGGCGCTCCTGGTCAAGGATGCCCTTCAAAGAAATCAGATAATCGGGAGCCAGTTTGCCTTCCTTGATCTTCACCAGCACATCGGTGCCGCCGGCAATATATTTGGCCCGCCCCCCATAGGATTCGTGCAATGAAACAGCCTCGTCCAGATTTTTAGGAGCCAGGTAAGTAAATTTTCTCATAAAGACCTCATATAACGTTAAGATCGTTTAGATGGTTTAGATGGTTTTGTTGGTTTAAATCGTTTGGATCGTTGATATTATTGGGTTGATTGAGTTGACTAGGTTGATTTAGTTTATTGAATATACTGATGTGCCAACCAATCAACCGCCGATCCCAACCAACCAATAAGCCTGCATCCACTCTTCTTTAAATCCAAAATCCGCAATCGAGGGGCTCGCACCCCGCATCCCGCAACTCGTAACCCGCAACGCGACTACCCTATCTTCAATACAATTGCAGCCCCGGTATCCCCGGCCGCACAACCACCAAAGAGCATATAGCCGCCGCCGGCCATGACCACTTCTTCAATCCCTTCGATAATCAGGCGTCCGGCGGTCGGGCCCTGGGGATGACCGAATATCAAAGAACTGCCGTAGTTGTTGAAGCCGTTAACGTCGATACCCAAATTATTGGCAAGGTGGACATCATTGGCGGCAAAAGGATTATGGGTCTTGATGGCCTTAACATCATTGGCGGTGATACCGGCATTATCCAGGGCCATTTTCACCGAGGGATAAACGGCCGCCGCCATAAACGCCGGTTTGGCGCGGTTATACCCATAGGAAACCACCTGAATTTCCACATCCGGATCGGCACTGAGTTCTTTGGCTTTTTCACGGGTGGTGACCGTAATTGCGCAGTGGCCATCCGCCGGATGGGTTTGAGCACCAAAAGTGAGGACTCCGTCAGGCAATACGGGCCTGAGTTTCGCCAACCCCTCGGCGGTGGTTTCCATGATGCCCTCATCCTCTTCGAGCGTAATCGTCTTCTTTTTGGACACCGGAATCGTGACGGGAAACATGTAACGTTTCTGGAACGCCCGGTCATCGGCCAGTGCATCTTTGTACTGTTCGTATCGTCTCAAGGCTACCGCATCGCACTGCTCTCGGGTAATGCCGGCTTCGGCCGATACATTTTCAGCCGTTTTTATCATGGCCTCACCGGCCCAGGGATCCCTGGCAAAGTTGTCCATCAACCAGTCTTCGGAAATCACCTGAGCTCCAGGGCCTTTGGGGTTGGGCCAGATGGCATGGGGTCCGTTGGAGCATCGATCGGTCATCAGGCACATGGGGGTTTCAAATAAACCCGCTTCAACCCCCACACTGGCCTGGTAGACACATATCGTGGAAGTCGAGCAGGCCTGACTCACCAGAACCCCGGGTACGCCGGTAGCACCCATCATGGCTGCCGCCCAGGGGCCCCCGTAAAAGCCGCGATGCTGGTGAACGGTAATTCCCAAATATAGATAATCATAAATTTTTGGATCCCAGTTTTTTCCCGCCAGCCATCTTTTAGCGGTCCCGGCGGCCAGTTCAATCGAATTCTCATTGGCCATGCTCCCCTGCCAGCGCGAAAATGGAGAACTGTAATAACCCTTGTACGGAATATAAGCTTTCGTCAACATCTCAATCTCCTCTCTAATTTTCGTTATTCTTGTTATTCGTTAAAGTCTGATAAGCTATTAGGTATTTCTTAAAGCGATTCTTATTTATCAACTAAACACGAAAATTAATATAAAAAATTTCTTTTTGTTTCGTGTTTTGGCCCTTTCATTCTTTCAAAATTGTCTTTCTTTTTAATTCCACCTTCCGCATCTTTAGCCGCGGCATAGTCCCGCTCTATCGGACGACGACGGGTCCGAATTCTCATCATTTTTCTATTCCGGTCGATTATCGAAAAACCGTTTCGACTTCCTTTCCGATCGGGGAAGAGAGCAGTAATCGACAATATCCACATCGCAGCTGACCATGATTTTCTTTTTAACCTCCGCCTGTACTGCTGCAGCGAGCTCGGGTTTGAGGGACGGGTCATAGCCGTCACAGCATTCCAGCCGAATGGTCATATAATCTTTGCCGTCATCTTTGCGGTCAAGATGCACCTGGTATTCACAACTGGCTTCTGCAATTGGCGATAATACTTCATCGATTTGTCCGGGATAAATGTTAACTGCCCGGAAAATAATCATATCATCCGAGCGACCCAAGATTCGGTCGTGCATGGGCAGAATGCTGCCGCAAGAACACGAATGGTCAATCATTCGGGTCAGATCCCGGGTCCGGTAGCGGATTAAGGGGGCAGCCTCCTTGCACAGGGTGGTAATTACCATCTCTCCGATCGCACCGGGCGGCACCGGCTCCAGTGACTCCGGGTCGAGGCACTCCAGGATATAGTAATCCGCCCAGTAGTGAATGCCTTCGTGCCGGTGACAATCCAGGCCTGTTCCCGGGCCGTAAAGCTCTGTCATTCCCGTGATATCAAACATGTCGTCTAAATCAAGCAGTTCCTTGATTCGCGCGCGCATGGCATCGCTGCTTCTTTCGGAGCCGAAAATCATCTTTTTGAGAGCGATTTGATCTTTGAGCTTTCTTCGATTGACCTCCTCGGCCATCAAAAGGCCCATGGATGCCGTACAGCACATCACGGTAGTCTGCAGATCCACCAGAAACTGGCACTGCATGTCGACGTTTCCCGGGCCCACCGGCAGGGCCATGGCACCGAATTTCTCGCAGCCCAGCTGAAAACCGACCCCGGCCGTCCAGACGCCGTACCCCACCGCTATTTGGACCCGGTCAGCAGGGGTTAGCCCGGCCATTTCATAGCAACGGGCAAAAAAATGAATCCAGTCATCAATATCTTTCTGGGTATAAGCCAAAATTTTACGCTTGCCCGTGGTACCGGAAGAAGCATGGATTCTGACGACCTCGGAGTCGGGAACAGCCAGCAGGGGAAACGGATACCCCACCCGCAGGTCATCGGCCGTGGTAAATGGAAGTTTGCGAATGTCATCCAGCGACTGAATGTCATCGGGGCCGACACCGGCCTGTTCCAATCTTTGGCGGTAAAAGGAAGATCCCTCACAGGCATGCGCCACCGTCCAGTGAAGGCCCTTGAGCTGGTGGTGCTGTAATTCCTCATGGGTTTTAAAAGCAGGCATGAACGACCCTGCCATAATACGCTCCTCTACAATTTGTTGATAGTTGATTGGTTGATTCGGATCCTTGTTTTGTATACTGTAGCATTGAGGCAATGCTCGGATTGCTCACTGCATCCATTGCTTTACTCAATTCAACTCAATCAACTTATTCAACTTAATCAACTCGTTCAAACAATCTATTTATTTTTTTGCGGCACGAATATTCTCGGTCTTCCACATCAACTTTTAAGATTCCCGGATCAATGACCACCCCGTAATCCTCCCGGGCCTTTTCGATACTCACATACCCGTTAACGACATCCTGCTCGACTGCTTCCGGATCCCGCTCGTAGGCGTCCCCGTAACCACCCCCGCCGGCGCTGACAAATTGAATGACATCGCCATTTTGACAAAGCGTTAATCCACTGGGATCCCCATCTTTCTCATTAACCAGGAATTTGGCCATCACCCCTGGTCCCGCGCCGAACAATCCCCGGGGAGCATATTTGAAGCGCCCGGCCTGCAACGCTATTGAGGTCGGCCCCAGGGGGGCGCTATCGTCATCCGGCACCCTGATGACCATTTTACGCCCCAGTCCCCCCGCATTTTACCCGGTCCACCGGAATCGCACACCAGGCTGCGCTCATCCACGATCAGGGGGGTGTCGGATTCAAAAATTTCCACCGGGGTGTTGGCCCCATTAGCGGGAAATATGGCACAGTGATGACCGTCCATACAACTGCCGGCTCCCAAACCACCCCCGCGAATGATCATGGTCAGCCAGGGATTGCCATTTGAGCGTTTGCCGTAAAAAATATTGGTCTGGGCCGGCGTGCCGCCGCTTTCAGCGATGATATTATCCGGGGTGGCTTCGGCCAGCGCTTTGAAAACCATTTCGGTCATGAAATGACCGATTTGCATTCGGGCCGCCACAGCTGCCGGGAATTTGCAATTTACCACGGTACCCTCGGGGGCCGTCATTTTGACCGGACGGATAGCCCCTTCATTTATCGGAATATCGGGGTCAAAAGCGCTTTTTACGGCCATAAACACATAGGCATAGGTGAAATTGTAGACCACATTGCCGCCCCAATCCACCTGCGGTGAGGTTCCGTCAAAATCTACGGTTATATCAGTGTCTTTAACTTCCACTTTCAGCTTGATGAGGATATCATCTCTTTTGCCGGCGCCCTCGATAATACCTTCATAGGGATAGATCCCGTTGGGAATCCCGGAAATAGCCTCCCGCATGCTTTTTTCGGTTCGATCAATGATTTCATCGGCCAGGTCATCCAGGGTATCCAGCCCTTCGTCTTCCAGCATCTCGACGACCTTTTGAGCACACACGTGGTTGGCTGCCACCTGGGAACGCAGATCTCCGGTTACCTCTTCGGGTGTTCTGACGTTCCAGCGAATTAAATTCAGCACGCTCTCGTTGAGTACACCCGCCTCATAAAGCCTTAGCGGGGGGATAAAAATGCCCTCTTCGTAAACCTGACGATTATCAGATGCAACCCGGCCGCCGATATCGGAGTGATGAAAAACGCAAGCCGTAAAGGCCACCGGCCGTTGTTTGTAAAATATGGGGCTCATCACGCAGACATCGTTGAGATGGCCGGCCAGCAGCCAGGGATCGTTAACGATAAAGACATCTCCCTCCCGGTATTCCTCAAGCGGTATGGAGTTGATCAGCTTTTTAACACCCAGGGCCATGGCACCGGCCTGACCCGGCGTGCAAAACGTCCCCTGAACCAGTTCCTGCCCGCGGCTGTCGGTAAACATGCACGTATAGTCATGGGCATCGCGTAAAAGACTTGAAAACGCTGTCCGCGCAACTGAGGCATCGGCCTCATCAACGATCGAAACCAGCCTGCGCCAAAGAATTTCCAGGGTGATCGGATCAAATTTGGATTTCGGATTTGGGATTGCGGATTGCGGATTGCTGCTTTTCAGATCTCCACTCATCACTTTTTCCTATAAAATTAGCTTTAATTGCCTCAAAGGCTAAAAAGATTGATATTTTTAAACTAATTTAAATTTTGTCCTCCAAATTTAAATTAATCCACACAAACCCATACTCATCAACACTGGCGGTCGCATCCTCACCGACAATGATGGTCGATTCGCGTTCTTCAATGATAGCAGGGCCCGGCATCACCGCACCCGGAAATAATTTGAACCGATCGTAAACGGTGAAGGGGATATAATCCTTGCTGACCAGTGAGTAGGCGCTGCGTTCGCCTTTTATGCAACCTGCCAGTTCTCCCTTACTCTGCCGTATGGGTGGTATGCGAAACTCGCGTGACGGCAGGCTGGCCCGGAGCTTAAAGGTTACAAATTCGACCGGTGTTTCCGGATAAGTTCGGCCATAAAGCTTTTTGTAGGCATCGTCGAAGAATCCTCGAATTTGATTTTTTTCCCATTGATCAAACGGTTTTCGTTCAATGGACAGATCCGTTTCCGCTCCCTGTCCCACAAAACGCATCATCAGGGTTCGCTCAAAAATAATCGCTTGATCTTTGCCCGCCTGCTGAAGGATGGCGGCGCCTTCTTTTTCAAGCTCCTGGAACAAACGCTCAATTTCTGTCAAATTGGCATCATTCAGAGCAACCCGGTGGCTTCTGGTAAGGTCAAAGGCCACCGGAGCGGTAAAAAATCCAAGTGCCGATCCCACACCGGCCAGCGGAGGCACGAGAATACGGGGTGCGCCGATTTTTTTAGCGAGGCCATACGCATGCACCGGTCCGGCACCGCCAAAGGCGGAAATGGTGACGATGTTCGGATTGCCGCCCTTTTCAGCAATATGGGTTTTGGCGGCGGCGGCCATGGTTTCGTTGATCAGGTCGTGGATTCCAAAAGCAGCCTCCTCCACCGATGTGCCCAAAGGCCCGGCAACTTTTGCTGCCATGGCTTTTTCTGAAGCCGCCCTGTCAAGGGGCATCGTTCCGCCCAGAAAATAGTCGGGATCCAGATAGCCCAACAACAAATCAGCATCGGTCACCGTGGGGTTTTCCCCCCCGCGCCCGTAACAGGCCGGACCCGGATCGGCCCCCGCACTTTCAGGGCCGACCTGCAGTAAACCCATTTTGCTCATTTTAGCAATGCTGCCACCACCGGCCCCAATTTCCATTAGGTCCACCACCGGAACTTGAATGGGTAACCCGCTGCCTTTTTTGAAACGCTGAACGCGCCCCACTTCAAATGTGGAAACCAAGCCGGCATGTCCCTTCTGGATCAAGCAGGATTTGGCTGTCGTTCCGCCCATATCAAAACAGAACATATCTTTTATCGAAAACATCCGGCCATAATGCTGGGAGGCAATAACAGCTGCCGTGGGTCCGGATTCAATGATTCTGACCGGAAACTGTTGGGCAGTCTCAACCGACGTAATCCCACCGCTGGAAAGCATGATAAAAAGCTTGCCGTTGAATCCGAGAGTTTCCAGGCGGGACGAAAGCTTGGCTAAATACCTGGCCGTAATCGGTTTGACATAGGCGTTGGTGGCAGTGGTGCAGGTTCGTTCATATTCACGAATTTGCGGCAATACTTCAAAGGATGTCGACAGGGACAGGTCCGGGGCCAGCTGTTTGACCATAGCCTGGATTTTTTTTTCGTGCACCGGATTCTCATAGGAGTTGAGCAGACATACTGCCAGAGACTCAATTCCCAACTCAAGCAGCTCGGACAACACCTTTTGAACATCTTTTTCTTCCAGGTCCTGAATCACCTTGCCATCGCTGGTGATGCGTTCGGTCACTTCGAAGCGCAGGGATCGTGGAACCAGCGGCAGCGGATATTCAGCGAAAATATCGTAAGCATCGTAGCGGATCTCACGCCCCAGCTCGAGGACATCCCGAAAGCCCTTGGTGGTGATCAGACCGGTTACGGCCCCTTTGCGTTCAATGATCGCGTTGATCACCAGGGTGGTCCCGTGGATGATTTCATCAATTTTGGGCATAAACCCGGGTTCACGTTCCAGCAGTTCGAGAATACCCTGCTCCACCGCATCGGACGGATCTCCCGGCGTGGTCAAACATTTGTTTATCTGAAATTCACCCGTATCGTCATTGACCAGAACAAAGTCCGTAAACGTACCACCGATGTCACAGCCCAATCTGTAGGTTTCGTGTGTCACTTTGGGTCTCCTATAAAAATCCAAAAGAGAATATCATTACGTGCCCTATTACTTAAACAGATTGGAAATTCGAAGCACGAATATCGAAATACGAAAAAAAATCTAAAATCTCAATGTCCAAATTTTCTAAACTTCTCAGTGTTTAGTTCCAGTTTGGTATAAAACTACAATTATTTCCGTTTCGAATTTTTGTCATTTGGCATTCGAATTTGTTTCGGATTTCGGATTTCGATTTTCGAATTTAATTTCTGTCAAAACTACAAAAATAGCCATTATACGAGCTTACATATCATATACCAACAACTGCTATATTAAAATAAACTTGGTTCTTCCCACTCGCCGAATAAATCCCGGAAAACCCCGGCCATTTCTCCCACGGTGGCATATGCCCGACAGCAGTCAACCAGCAAGGGCATCACATTTTTGCCGGCCCGGGTTCCTTTTTCCAGTTCCTTTAAGGTTCGGGTAACTTCTCGATTGTCGCGGGTTCGGCGCAGTTCCTTGAGGCCTTCCAGCTGTTGTTCCACCCATTGTTCATTGTATTCATGCAGTTCCACATCGGTTTGGTCTTCAACTTCATCGACATATTTATTGACACCGACTTTGATGTATTCTCCGTTTTGAACACCTTTTTCATATTCGTAGGCCTGGCGGGCAACTTTGCGTTGAATAAAACCCGTAGCCACTGCGTGAACCATTCCGCCGGCCTCCTGAATCTGGGCCATCTCCTCGAGAATTTTCTGCTCCATCTCCTTGGTCAGGGTCTCAATGAAATAGGACCCCGCCAAAGGATCCACCGTGTCGCGCAGCCCCACTTCCTCCATCAAAAGCTCCAGCGTGCGCAATGACAGGAGGGCCGCCCGCGGGGTGGGGATGGTATAGGCCTCGTCAAACGAGCAAAGGGCGGTGGTCTGGGCCCCGCTCAGGGCTGCACCCAGGGCATAGAAGGCACCCCGCATAATATTGTTTTCAGGCTGATCCTTGGTAAGCCCGCTGCCGCCACCGCCAAAAAGCCCTCTGAGGAATAATTTCTTCTTGTCTTCAACCCCATATTCCTCACGCAGCATTTTAGCCCAGAGTTTGCGGGCGGCTCTGAATTTGGCGATTTGCTCCCAGAGATTGCCGAACACATTCAGATTAAACGAAAACCGTCCGACAAAATCCTCGGCCTGCAGACCCCGGCCGATCACATTGTCCATGTAAGCTTTGGCAATTTCAAAGGCACAGGCAATCTCCTGGGCCGGGGTGGCACCGGATTCGCGTATATGGTAACCGCAAATGCTGACAGGATTACAGCGCGGAAGCTCTTTGACCGAATATTCAATGCTGTCCCCCACCAGACGAACCGCTTCTTCCACCGGATAAATCCAGGCCCCGCGACCGATCATTTCTTTGAGAATATCATTTTGCGGTGTGGCGCTGATTTTTTCCTTGGGATATCCGAATTTTTCAGCAACCGCCTGATACATTGCCAGCATGATGGAAGCCACCGCATTGATCGTCAGCCCGGATCCGATCCGATCCAGCGGGATGCCGGCAAAGGCGACTTCAAAATCCCTCAGGGAGTCCACGGCCATGCCAACCCGACCGACTTCTCCCACAACTTTGGGGTCATCGGAGTCATACCCCATCTGGGTGGGAAGGTCAAAAGCCACATTGAGACCGGTTTGTCCGTGGGAAATCATCATATTAAAGCGTTTGTTGGTTTCCTGCGGCGTACCAAAACCGGTATACTGGCGGGTTGTCCAGGCCCGGCTGCGATAACCCTGGGGATGCAGGCTGCGGGTAAAAGGATACTGCCCGGGATCACCGAGATCTTTCTCATAGTCAAAGCCTGCTGCATCAAGGTCCTGGGGTGTGTATACCGGTTTGACGCTGATGCCGGATTGGTAGATCACTTCTTCAATGGCATCTTTTTCATTTTTTACATATTTTGCAACTCCCATTGCGTTGATCCTTTTAAGTTTTTTAAGCAGTATTAGATATTGTAAATAGCGTAGGTAAAAATCCCATTGTGTGTAATCGAGTTCGTAAGCTGTTAAGTTGGTAAGTTCGTAAGCATCTTGATAGGCAAGCATCATACCTCTTTATGCTTGAGAAGAATTCGAGTTAAGCTTCACGAACTTATGAACTTATCAGAACTCATGAACTTATGAGCTAACCTACCAGGTTTTGAATACCGGCAACGATGTCGTCAAAGGAGGTGCCGCCGGGGAATACTCCCCGAATGCCCATCGCATTTAGTTTGGGAATATCCTGCTTGGGGATAACACCGCCCACCGCCAGGGGGATATCGTCAATACCCTCGGCCTTCATCTTCTCCAACAAATTCTGGCAGATGGGCAGATGGGCGCCCGACATGATGCTAAGACCGATGACATCAACCGCTTCCTGCACCGCCGTCCTGGCAATTTGTTCAATTGTCTGGTGCAACCCGGTGTAGATAACCTCCATACCGGCATCTCTTAAAGCCAGCGCAATGACTTTGGCGCCGCGGTCGTGTCCGTCCAATCCTGGTTTGCCGACAAGAATTTTGATTTTCTTTTCCGTCATAAATCCTTTTCACTCCAAAGCGAATGGTATAATCGTTACTTGTTATTTTTTACCAAAGTCCGTCAGGACCACCGCCTGTCCTCGAAGAATATGCTCCCGGACCAATTTCTCCACCCCTTCGGCATCCCGTTTGCGCATAAATTTCAGCATTTGCAAATGGTCTTCATGGCTGATTCTGGCAAACTTTTGATCCTTGAGGATGATCTCTCTATATCGATAGATTTGATCTCTGAGTCCGTTAATCATGTGGATCAATCTCGGGCTTTTGCTGAGGGCATACAACAACTCGTGAAACTCTGTATTGATCATCGGCAGGGAATCCAGTTGTTTTTTGCTCAAGCATCCGCGAAATTCTTCAACTTTTTTTTCCAATACCTGGAGTTCGCGGGGCTGGTGTTTGACCGTAGCCAACCGGGCGGCATAACCTTCAAGAACACCTCGAATGCCAAACGTCTCCTCGATGTCATCACGATTTAAACCCAGCACGGTAAAACCGCCCCGCGGCTGGCGCTCGATGAGCCTTTCGCGTTCGAGTTTATGAATGGCCTCTCTGACCGGCGTGCGGCTGATTCCAAGCATTTGAGCGATATGGCTTTCCACCAGCCATTCACCCGGGACAATGTTGCCCCTGATAATGGCCTGCTTCAAGTTGTCGAACACATGCTGTCCAAGGGACTTGCGTTCGTGAAGGGCCTGCAAAGGGCCGGGGTCAAAACCTTTTAATTCAGCTCTCTTTCTCATCTGCTTTTCCTCAGAAAGGCAACTCAAGAATTAGTGTATAAAACGGAATGTTATCTTATGGTAATGTTTTTTAACCACGGATCTTTCACGGAGGAAGGCACAGAAATATGACCCCGCCTGCGGCGAAAAACAAAAATTATTTTTAATTGTTTTTCTTTTTCCGTGATTTTTCCGTGTCATTCCGTGGTTATTTTTCTTTTTTTAAATCCGAAATCCCCATCCCAAATCCGCAATTCAAATAATCCCTTTTTCCTTGAGACGGGCAAGATCATCCCCGGAATAGCCAAGCTGCTGCCCGTAAATCTGCTGGTTGTTCTCGCCAAAGCGGGGAGGAAATGAAAGCTGCCGATTCGAAGCTTCAAGGAAGGGTGTCATATTCGGTGGGGGTGCCAGTGTAATTCGCGTTCCCGATACGGGGTCCTGGGCATACAGGAGTCTTTTTTGAACGAGGGGATCGGCGATCACCTCCGTTACGGTTTGAATTTTGCTGACCGGTACCGTAATGGAAGTGAACAGATCGATCAATTCTTCAGAGGTATAGTTTTGGGTGATCGCATTAATTGCGGCATTAAGGTTAGCGACATCCCCAATGCGGCCGGCATTTTTTTCATATTCGGCTTTGTCCAGGGAAGTGAACATTTCCTGGGACACCATGGCTTGCCACTGCCGGTCGTTGCCAACTGCCAGATAGACATAACCGTTGCCGGTTTGATATACCGAAACCGGACAGAAGAACTCATGGGTGTTGCCGCGACGGGTGATGCTTTTCCCAAAGCTATCCGTCAGGGTAAGGGGCACGGTCAGCCAGGACACCGACGATTCGAACATGGCCAAATCAATGCGGGAGCCTTCACCGGTGCGTTCGCGTTTGTACAGCGCTTTCATCAACAGGCCGTAAGCATGCTCGCTGGTACCCATGTCCGGCAGGGGTATTCCCAAAACCTGGGGATCTCCGTCCGCTTCCCCGGTAAGTTCCATTAAACCCGAACGGGCCTGCAATATGGGATCATAAGCCCCTTCATTGCTGTCCGGGCCGAAACCGGTGACACCCAGCCATATGATGTCCGGCTGTATGGCTTTAAGGCTTTCATAGTCGATGCCCAGCTTTTGGTAATTTTTTGGCAGTTGATTGGTGGCAAATATGTCTATATTTAATTCTTTAATCAGGGAGTGAAATATGGTTCGGCCTTCATCTTCGGCAAGGTTCAGGGTCAGGGCCTTCTTGCCGGCATTAATGCATAAAAAATAAGCGTTCATACGTTCTTCGGAGAGAACATTGTCGCCGATGAACCGGTTGGGATCCCCGTAAACCGGGTGCTCCAGGCGGATCACATTCATTCCGTCCTGGGCCAGTCTGAACGTCAGGTAGGGCAACACGGTGGCCTGCTCCAGGGATAATACGGTAAGTTCCTTGAGTAATTCCATTAAAATATCTCCGTTCAATATTTAAGGTTGGAATCGTTCAGGTTCAGGAAAAGTAGGCACGATTGCTATTCTAACGGCAATGGTCAAATAGATCGTATATTGTATACGGTATACAATGAACCGATGTCAACACTTGTTTTATCCATGATCGGAAAATTCTCTCCATTTGACTTGCATGATAAAAATCTTATATTTTTTGTTGATATTTCGGGCATATCGTATATCTTATCTGCAGAATTTGTACGGTACCGACTTCTTAACAATCCCTGGTAAAAGCTGAATATCAACCGTTATCCAGTTGCTTTTGGTAAATGCGAAACATGAGTTCCCTTATTGCCTGCCATGATTGTGATTTGATCCAGCGTTTGCCGCATATTGCTGAAGCCGGCACGGTTCAGTGCATTCGCTGCGGAGCCGTATTGCATCAAAAAAAACGCAACAGCATTGAACGCACATTGGCCTGGACCCTGGCCGGACTGGTTTTGTTTGGGGTAGCTAATTCCTTTCCATTTCTGGCATTCAAACTGGAGGCCCAGGTACGCCAGACCACCTTGCTGACCGGAATACAGGAGCTGTATGCCCAGGGAATGCCTGAGCTGTCGCTCATCGTACTGCTTACCACCGTGCTGGTGCCGTTGGCCCAGATGATTTCCATTTTATACATACTGCTGCCCCTCAAATTTGAGAAAATTCCACGCGGGTTGCCCCGGGTTTTTCGATTTTTACACCATTTGCAGCCCTGGAGCATGATGGAGGTCTTCATGCTGGGCATCCTGGTATCCGTTGTCAAACTTGCCAAAATGGCAAAAATCGTCCCCGGTGTTGCCCTGTTTTCATTTTTAGGCCTTATTTTTGTTCTGGCGGCCATGACCGCCTCGCTGGACTCGCATCTAATCTGGGAAAAATGGGAAAACCGTCCATGCGTCAAGAATTAAAAACAGCCCTAAATCATGGGCTTATAAGCTGTCACAGCTGCCATCTGCTCAGCCGCAGTGCCGGGCCGGATGCGATCATGACCTGTCCCCGCTGCGGCACCCGTTTACACCGGCGCAAACCCAACAGCATTAAGCGGACATGGGCGCTGGTGGTGGCGGCCTTCATCTTTTATATCCCCGCCAACCTGCTGCCCATTACCATCGTTGTCTCATTAGGCCAGGCCCAATCGGACACCATCATGAGCGGGGTCATTTATTTCATTAAGTCCGGGATGTGGCCGATCGCCCTGGTCATCTTTGTGGCCAGCGTTTTTGTACCCTTGCTGAAACTGATCATACTGACCTTCCTGTTGATAAGCGTCCAGCGAAAATCCAGCTGGCGCCAGAAGGACCGCACCCGGCTTTATCGGATTACCGAGGTGGTTGGCCGCTGGTCGATGGTCGATATCTTTGTGGTCACCATCCTGGTTGCGCTGGTCAAACTGGGGGGTCTGGCATCCATCCAGGCCCAGTCCGGTGCTGTCTATTTTTGTGCGGTTGTGGTAATCACCCTGTTCGCGGCCATGTCATTTGATCCGCGGTTGATCTGGGATACAGAGGAGTCGTTAAATGAGTGATTCTAAAAAAGAGCTGTCTGATTTAAACGATGTTCCCGAAGCCGAGGTACAGTCCCGCAAACGCCATATCTCATTTTCGATTGTATGGCTGGTTCCGCTGGTTGCCGTCCTGATCGGCGGCTGGCTGGTCTATAAGGCCCTTTCTGAGAAGGGACCTGAGATTACGATCACATTTAAGTCAGCCGAAGGCTTGGAAGCCGGGAAAACCAAGATCCGGTACAAAGACGTAGAGCTCGGTCAGGTCACCGCTATCAAACTGAGCGAAGATCTGTCGGAGGTTGTGCTAACGGCCGAGCTTGTTAAAGAAGCTGAGAATTTTCTGTCGGTCAATACACGCTTCTGGGTGATTCGCGCCCAGGTGGGCGTCAGCGGTGTTTCCGGTCTGGGAACCCTTTTCTCCGGCGCCTATATTACCCTGGACCCCGGAAACCCCGGTAATGTTACCCACCATTTCAAGGGGCTCGAACAGCCGCCCCTGGTGACCACCGACCTGCCGGGGCGTCAATTTCTGTTGACAGCTGACAGCCGGGGATCACTGGATGTCGGTTCGCCCATATATTACCGCAAGATCCAGGCGGGGCAGGTCGTGGCCTATGACCTGGCCGAGGACGGCCATACCATCCTTTTCAAAATATTCATTAACGCCCCCTATCATGCGTACGTGTATCAAAATACGCGCTTCTGGAATGCCAGCGGTTTTGATATCAAGATGGACACCCAGGGGGTGCAAATCGATACCGAATCGCTGGTCAGCATCCTGATCGGCGGGATTGCTTTTGGAATCCCCCAGGCAGAAGCACCCTCTACCCCCGCCGAGGCGGAGGCGACTTTCCGACTTTTCCGAAATATCGATGCGGCCAAAGAAAGAACCTATTGGGTCAAAAAAAAATCGATCCTCTATTTTGATGAGTCGGTCAGGGGGCTGGACATCGGTGCCCCGGTAGAGTTTTACGGAATTCCAATGGGGGAGGTCATCGATGTCAAACTTGATTTTGATAAGAAGAAAGAAGAATTTCGAATCCGGGTAGTGGTCGAAACGGAGATAGAACGGTTTTACGAAGCCGGGTTTGTCGGCGACGACGCCGAACGCCAGCAGTTGTTTGAGAGTTTGCTGGAAAGGGGTTTTCGGGCCCAACTTAAAACCGGTAACCTGCTGACCGGAAAGCAAATTATTACATTGGATTTTTTCCCGGAAGCACCGCCGGCCGCCATTGCAATGGAGGACGGCGTTGCGGTTTTTCCGACAGTACCGACACCGATGGAGGAAATCAGCACCAAATTCATGAATATTCTCCAGAAAATAGACAGCCTGCCCATCGAACAGATTGGAAGCGACCTGCGCGACACCGTTCACGGTGCCAAGCAAATCGCCGAATCACCCGACATTTTAGCGTCCATTCGAAACTTAAATGCGACTTTGGAGGAAACCCGACTGCTGGTTTCCGACCTGCGAACCACGGTCACCCCGCAGATCAGTACCGTACTTGAAGAGGCCCGGCAGTCGCTGGCCAATGCCGAGCAGATGCTGGATGCCGACGCCCCATTGCAGGTCAAAATGAATTCAGCCCTGGAAGAAATCAGCGGCGCGGCGCGATCATTGCGGCTGTTGATGGATTACCTGGAACGGCATCCGGAATCACTGCTCAGGGGGAAAGGACCCACAGAATGATAAACAAATCGAGAATAAGGCAGATGGCATGTGTGACAATGGTTGTTGGTGTTATGATGTTAACCGCCTGCTTCGGAAAAACGCCGCCCGCAAAATTTTACACCCTGCAGCCGGTTGCGCAGTCGTCCGCGGGCAAGTCTCTACCCCTGAATGTCACCCTGGCCGTCGGACCGGTCGCCATACCAGACGCCATTAACCGGCCGGAGATCGTCACCCGTGATGCCGGCAACGAAGTCAGCTTCTCTGAATACCAGCGCTGGGCCGGCCCGCTTGAAAAAAGCATTGCAGCGGTGATTGCGCAAAATATCGCAACCCTGCTGGCAACCGAACGCGTAACGCCCTTTACCCGGGAAAATATTTTCAAGCCAACCCACCGGGTGGTGATCAATATCGACCGCTACGACAGTCAGCTTGCCAAAGAGTTCCTGCTCAAGGCAACCTGGAGCATCAAAAATCTTAACGGCAATAAACTGCTCTTGATTCGGAATTCCACCATCCGGGAACCCCTGGCATCAGCTGCGTATGAAGAACTGGTCGCCGCCCAGAGCAAGGCGCTCGCGGCATTTAGTCAGGAAATAGCGGCCGCAGTTATAGAGGTTGTTCCTTAGGATTTGAACTGGAAATTAACCCCAAAAGTGCGCCCCCGGATAAAATCAGGGGGCGACTTTTTTCAGACCAGGCGCTTTATAAAAAAAGATGTTTCTTTGCCTTCGGTTTCGGTTTTTAGTATTTCGTTTCCGCTGGTTTTGGCCCATGCCGGAAAATCGCTCAAGGCCCCCGGGTCACTGGTTAGCGCCTGAATCACCTCACCGATTTCAACTTCTTTAATCCCTTTGCTGACTTTTACAACGGGCATGGGGCAGGCCAATCCTTTGAGATCCAGCACTTTGGCTACACTTATTTCATCACTCATTTATACCCTCCGTTCAATTTTGTATGATCACCGTATTGATTAACCATGCATACTGGCCGCACATTCATTTTTTCCCAGATCCATGATTTCCTGGTCTTCATCGTCAACCGCCAGAAGCCCGGCGTTGACTTTACGGATCTCGGCGTACTCATCGGGCTGTTTGCGCATGTTGGCTTTAATAAAGCTGACAAATTCGTCCTCGCTGTCGATCCCGTAAATATCGGCATTTTTATGTTTGATGCTGCCCAGGGTGTCGACAAACATCAGTTGCGAATTGGCCTCGGCCCATTCGATGTAATGGCCGGGCAAAATAAGAAGATCGTCGTTTAATTCGGCAATTTTGCTCTTCAGCGTATTAAACAGCAGTCTAGACCAGTCCTCCGCCATCCCCCCCAGATCCGGACGACCGATGGACAGAATAAAGACCGTATCCCCGGAGACCATGTATTTTCCGTCAATGAGATAGGAAGTGCTTCCCGGGGTGTGCCCCGGCATGCGAATGGCCTCGATTTTCGGCCCCCCATTCGAAAATGTAAAAATCTCGTTATCATCGAGTTTTTTGTATTCAAATGTGGCATCTTTAAAATCGTTCTCGTGCCCGACAATCTGGGCACCGGTATCGGCAAAAATCTGCTGGCTGCCGGATATATAGTCCGCCTGCAAATGAGTTTCAAAGGTTCTGACGATCCGGGCACCGTGTTCACTGGCAAAATCGCGATAGAATTGAACGTTGCGAGATGGATCAAATACAGCCATCTCGCCTTCATAAATCAAACCATAGCTGCAGGAGGCCTTGCCCGGGCGGATAAACTGATAAAGCTCATAACCGCTTTCGGATGCCACCAGTTTAGGGGCCAGCATGTTGCCCCAGGATTTAATGCCCTCCGCCAGGTATCGAACATCTTTCCAGCCATGATTGACCAGAATTTCACCAACATATTTTGCAGAACCCTCTTTGGCACAGACAATCCGGATACTTTCTTCCTTGGGGACCTGGACCTGGGCCACGGATTCATCTTCTTTTTCGATAAACTCCATGTAGGGGACATTGATCATCTTTTTCAGGTGAGGCCCCTCGACTTTAAATCGTCCAAATTCTTCGTTGTTGCGCACATCCAGCAAGGTAAAGTCATGCCCTTCACCGGTGACCCATTCAAACAAATCCTCTGCCCTGTAAGACTGCAACTCCATGATAGCCCTCCCTTGTTTGAAAATTGTTGAACTATGATATTATGTTTATTCTGAACCTTTAATCCAAACTTGCCTTTCCCACGAATGCATATTGTTATGCTATTTGAGCCAATAAAGTCAAATAAGTTACGAAATTTTTATGATTCAGCGGAACGGTGTCTGATCTTATATTTTTTAACCACGGATTTTTCACGGAGATACACAGAGATTTTCATTTCGCCTGCGGCGAAATAACTAAAAGATATTTTTATATTATTTTTCTTTTTCCGTGATTTTTCCGTGTCATTCCGTGGTTAATTTTTTCTTTAAATCCGAAATCCCAAATTCACTTTCCCTTAAATTTGGGTTTTCGCTTCTCCAAAAAAGCCAACCGCCCCTCTTTCAAATCCTCACTGAGAAAGGCCGCTTCGGTGATGGATTCAGCTTCCTTTTGGCAGTGTTCAGGTGGCTGGGAAGAATCCAGCAAAAGATTTAAAATCCGTTTGGTTCCTTTTACGGCCAGGGGCGCGTTGGCTGCAATTTCTGCGGCCATTTGATAGGTAAAGGCCTCGAGGTCTTTAACCGGAAGCATATAATCCACAAGCCCGAGCTCTTTTAATCGTTTCCCCTCATAGGTTCGGCCGGTATAAAAAATTTCCCGGGTGTTTTGAAGACCGAGTACCCGAATGAAGCGCTGCAGACCCGACCAGGGATAAGCCAAACCGAGTTTGACCGGCGGCATCCCCATGCGAATCGGCTCAGCCCCGACACGGATGTCACAGCAGACCGACAGTTCGCATCCGGCACCAAAGGCCACCCCGTTGATCATGGCAATTACGGGAACCGGAAAATTGACAATTGTATTAAAAAGAGTTTCCACCGGATTCAGCGTTTTCAATTTCTCACGAACATCATCACTGAGTTTGGTGGGCAGGGAACGGATATCATATCCGGAACAAAAGGCCTGATCCCCGTATCCCCTTATAACAACCGCCCGCACCGTATCATCAGCGGCCAATTGTTCAAGTTCATCCAAAAGGGTTTCAACCAATTCGGGGGACAGGGAATTTTTCTTTTCAGGCCGGTTCAAAACCAGCGTGCAAACATTTTTATCTCTTTCGGTTAACAGGAGCTTATTGTTCACAACAATCACCATCCTTTGATCACGCTTCGGTAAGGCCCATAATCCGGGAACTGCAACCGGGCAGCATGGGTACAGTTTTCATCTGAGGCCAAACATAACCGGTATAATATAATGCAGAGCCCAATACTATTCAATGTGAATTCAATATATTTTTAATTGATGGAATGTAAAAAAGATCACCTGATTCCCCTTTTCCGCCGCACAATCCGCAACGCGCAACCCGCACACGTCCCACCCAACCCGCAACTCGTAACGCAGTTCCTCATATTAATGTTTGACAGCAACGATTTGTATACAGTATACAGATTTCATTCAACTATTCCCAAAGGATGGTGATACATGACACAATCTAAAACCCATCAGAGTGAACTGGAACGCCTGGAAGATTTGGAAAGCAAAGCTGAAATGGGAGGCGGCCCCAAAGCCGTTGAGCGTCATCACCAGCGAGGAAAATTGACGGCCCGCGAACGTTTGGATCTGCTGTTCGATCCGGACAGTTTTGTTGAAGTCAACAAGTTGGCCCAGAGCCAGTCGGTTGACTTCGGCATGCAGGAAAAGCGGGTGCCGGGGGACGGTGTCGTCACCGGCTACGGAACCATAGATAATCGATTGGTGTTCGCCTATGCTCAGGACGTAACGGTTTTAGGCGGATCGGTCGGCACGATCCACGGACAAAAAATTTGCCGAATAATGGATGAAGCCATTAAAGTTAAGGCGCCGTTGGTGGCCCTGAATGATTCCGGCGGCGGTCGGCTGCATGAAGGTTTTTTCGCATCCAAAGGCGTGGCCGGAATGTTTTATCGCAATACGGCTGCTTCGGGTTTAATCCCCCAGATTACCGGCATGATGGGCTCCAGCGCCGGGGTCGCGGTTTATTCTCCGGCCCTGACCGATTTTATTGTCATGGTCAAGAAGCAAAGCCACATGGTCATCACCGGACCGGCCATTATCAAATCGGTCACCGGAGAAGACATCAGCCTCGAAGAACTTGGCGGCGCCAAGGTTCACAGTGAGATCACCGGGCAGGCCCATTTGGTAGCCGACAGTGATGCCGAATGCATTGAAATAATCAAAAAGCTTCTCAGTTATTTGCCCTCCAATAATGACGAGCAACCCCCGGTTGTACCGTGCAAGGATGATCCGGACCGGATTGACGACACCCTGGAAGAAATTGTTCCGGCCGATTTTAAAAAATCCTATGACATGCATGCAGTCATTATGCGAATAGTGGATAATGAGGACTTTTACGAGATTCAGCCTCGGTTTGCGCCGAATATCATCATCGGTTTCGCCCGCCTGGACGGTCATTCAGTGGGGGTTGTTGCCAACCAACCCCGGTTTAAAGCCGGCTGCCTCGATGTTGACGCCTCGGACAAAGCCTCGCGTTTCATCCGATTTTGCGATGCCTTCAATATTCCTTTGATTAACCTGGTTGATGTTCCCGGCTATTTTCCGGGGATAGCACAGGAACGGGCCGGAATCATCCGGCACGGCGCTAAAATGCTGTATGCCTATTCGGAAGCCACCGTGCCCAAAATCACCCTGGCCCTGCGCAAGGAGTACGGCGGAGCGGTAATGGGTATGTGCTGCATGGGTATGGGGGTTGATATGATGCTCGCCTGGCCCATCGCCCAGCTGGTTGTGCTCGACACCACAGCCGCTGTCAATCTCATTTTCCGTAAGGAAATTCAGGCCGCCGAAAATCCGGACGAGCTCAGGCAGCAAAAGATTGAAGAATATGACTATAAATATTCCAATCCCTATCATGCGGCCTCCAACATGCTGGTGGACTCCGTCATCAAGCCGCGTGAAACCCGGCCCCAGCTGATAAAGGCCCTGAAAATGCTGGAAAACAAGAAACGACCGGAACCGAATAAAAGGCACGGTAACATTCCGTTGTGACGCAGCAAACGCGTTTTAAAATTATAAGATAAGATTAGGAGATAAATTTCTCAAAATTCCAAATAGCAAATCACAAATAACAAACAAATAACAATGACCGAAATTCAAAATCTCAAACGCAGAGCAGCCGGTTTTGGTCATTGGATATTTTGATTTGAGATTTATTTGTAATTTGGTGCTTGTTATTTGTGATTTAATTGTGGCTTAAGAAATGACAGTGTCGATGTGAGTTATGATCACCTTCATTTATGAATAGAACAAGAAAGGATAGCGAATATGAACTTTGATCTTTCCAAAGAACAAAAGATTATCCAGCAGGCTGCCCGGGAATTTGCAAAGGGTGAGTTTGCCGGAGTGGCCCGGGACCTTGACATCAATGAGGCCTACCCGGCGGACATCGTGAAAAAAGCCAGGGAACTGGATCTCATCGGACTTTTTATCCCCGAGGAGTATGGAGGACCGGGTTTGGGGTATCTGGAGCAGGCCATGGTGCTGGAAGAATTCTGGAAAATTGATCCGGGAATCGGCCAGCAGCTGAGCTCGGTTTCTTTCGGGGCCGAAGAATTAATACTTTTCGGAACCGAAGAGCAAAAAAAGAAATGGCTGCCGCCCCTGTTCGAGGGCGATGCGGTGATGGGATTTGCGATCACCGAGCCGGATGCCGGCAGCGACACCGCCGCCGCAACCACCACAGCCGTCAGGGATGGGGATGACTATGTGATCAACGGCAGCAAGGTCATGATCGGCAACGGCACGGTCGGCACCTTCATGCTGGTCTACTGCCTCACCAACCCGGAAGAGGAGCGCAAAACCGCCCGTCACAGCATTATCATTGTTGAAACCGACCGCGAGGGCTACAAGGCCGATCCCATGCACGGCAAAATGGGCCTGCGGGCATCGGACACGTCAGCGATCTATTTTAACAACGTCAGGGTTCCCAAAGAAAACCTGTTGGGCGCCGAAGGCAACGGGTTCATCCAGCTGATGAAATTTTTTGACCATTCCCGGGCCTATGTTGCCGGCCACGGCGTCGGGCTGGCCCAGGGATCCCTGGACCTGGCCGTCAAACATGTCAAAGGCCGCAAGCAATTCGGCCGTCCCCTGGCTGCCTTCCAGGCCACCCAGTTTAAAATTGCCGAGATGGCCACCAAAGTAGAGACAGCACGAACCATTGCCTACAAATCCGCCTGGCTGCTCGACCAGGGAAGGCCGGATACCAGATTGACGGCCATGGCCAAATTCTACGCCTGTCATGTGGCCGTTGAGGTGGTGGATGAAGCCCTCCAGCTTCACGGCGGATACGGCTATTTTAACGACTATGACATCGAACGGTTTTACCGCGCCGCCAAGGTTCTGGAGATTTATGAAGGGACCAAGGAAGTAGAAAAGATCGTCATATCGAGGGAGATATTGGGGAAATTCTAATTGCTTGGGGTTTACGAAGATATAACTTCATAATGATTTCATGGCTTTTTATTTCAAATCCGAATACAGTTTTTTAGCACAATCCGGGCAAATGCTGTGACTGAATTCTGCATCGGAGCGATCCCTAATGTAAGCCTCGATTTGGTTCCAATACCCTTTGTCATCCCGAATGTCCTTGCAATTTGCACAGATCGGCAACAACCCTTTCAGCGTTTTGATATTGTCGAAAGCCTCCTGCAGTTTAGAGTGCAGTTTTTCGCGTTCTTCTTCGGCCTGTTTGCGCGCGGTTATATCTCTGGCGATGCCCTGGGTACCCAGAAAAGTACCCAACCCGAACTTTTCAGGTGAATACAGGCCTTCGGCCGAGATTATGAAAACCTCAAAAGGGGCCGGCGTTTGATTCTTGGTTAAAAGTCTGGTCTCAAATGATTGTGCACTCCTATCTTTTGTGCGTCTCTCCTTGATTCTATGAATTGTCTTGGCCCGGTCATCAGGATAAACCATCTTCATGACGTTTGTGCCTAAAAGTTCTTCTGGTTCATATCCGTATCGTTTTACGGAATCACTCACAAAAGTTAGGCGGCCCTCCGGATCCAAGCGATAGATAATGTCCGGCACAGTTTTGACGATGGACTCTATCTCCAGCTTGGCTGCCATAAGTGCCAGATCGGTTTGCTTGCGCTCAGTGATATCACTTAGGGAAGTTCTAATAGTTCTGTAGTTTCCGGCCTGGTCTTTGACGGCGTAACTTTCTAACTGAGCATAAAATTCGGCCCCATCTTTTTTTGTTAATTTCAATTCACAAACTTGCTTCGTTTTCGTTTCAAAAAGTTTTTGTCTGTGCAGGTAAAAAATATCCTGATCGTCTTTCGCAATGAACTGAGAAAAGCGTCGGCCCGTCAGGTTTTTTCTTTCGATACCCAGCATCGTTGCACCTACAAGGTTCGCATCTAGGATCAACCCCTTATCACTTATGCTAAAATAACCAACAGGCGCAAAATCATATAAATCTGAGTACTTATCCCGTGCTGCTTCCAGGTCCAGCTGGGCTTGCCGCAATTCTTCGTTTTGCATTTCCAATTCAATCTGATGCACCTCCAGTTCATGGATCAATTCATTGATATCCTCTATCGGCATATCTGATAAATCAACATCTCTTTCAAGCAACCGCTTTTCGGCCTGCCTACGCAATTTTTTAAAACTGGCTGATCTGCCTTTATTTTCTGTCATTTGGGCCGGCGCTCTTTTTGAATCATCCCGCGGGATGAGGATGTGGCGATACGTAATTGCGTCCTCTTTTTTATTAGAGCCTGATTTGAGGGAACTGCATCATTATAACAAATCCGTTGATATCATGCAATTTTTCTGTCCATAAAAACCGCCAGGGCTTCATCCAATTTCTTTTCCATTTCATCCCTTTCAACCCCGGTTAAATCGAAAAAAATGGATGGATCCTGGAAAAAATTGTGGACAAAACCGGTCAAATTTTTGATATCTTTGACCCCTTTGCTTTCAAGATATTCATTAAATCCATTCATCATAAATCCTTATCTGTTTGGGACAACGGTTCGCCACCTTTCAACAATAATTTGCTGCCCGGCTCACAGAATATGTGCCTCGCATACCCTCCGGAAGTGATGGCCGTAAATGGCAAGGGTGACGGCCAGTGGAAGCAGCCTGGGTTTACGTACCAGTGTCCAGGCTATTAAATACCAGTAATGGAAACGCTCCTTGCCCACAATTCCCAGTCGAACGCCGGATCGGAAAAATGCGAGAAAGCGTTGAAGATCTATCGGTGTGTCCACCTTAGAATCGCTATACTCTTTGAGAAATACTTTGACACGCCGATAATAGTACCGGGGAGAATAGATATGCCCCATGATGAGCCGGTAGCCGTTCATTAGCTGATCAAGCCCCATCTTGGGATCAATGTTCGTGGTGCCATCCACGTTGTCGCCTGAGATCATCGTTCCCAGCAAACGGTTGTCCTTCTTCAGACGGTCAAAAAGCCGGGTTCCCGGTGGCGCCTGCAGCAGCCCCACCATGGCGGTCACAATGCCGCTTTTTTGGATAAAATCGATCATTTGCTGGAAAGTTGACGACGTATCGCTGTCAAAGCCGACAATAAAGCCTCCCTGAACCTGTAGGCCTGCATGCTGCAAATTCTTTACGTCTTTAATGAGGTCCCGGCCCCTGTTTTGAATCTTTTGACATTCGGTTAGGCTGTCATCATTGGGCGATTCTATTCCAATGAAAACCGAATCGAAACCCGCCTTGACCATCAGTTCCATAAGGTCGGCATCGTCGGCCAGGTTTATCGAAGCTTCTGTGAAAAATACACACCCCTTCTTGTCTTTACGCCATTCGATCAGAGCCGGCAGCAGTCGCGTTTTTAAGTACCGCTTGTTTCCGATAAAATTGTCGTCAACAAAAAAGATGTTACTGCGCCAACCGGCATCATACATACGATCCAGTTCAGCGATCACCTGTTGCGCTGACTTCAGTCGCGGCCGGTGGCCGAAGAGAACCGTCACGTTGCAAAAATCGCAGTTAAACGGACACCCCCGGGAAAACTGAATACTCATGGACGCATATTTTTTCATATCAATTAGATCCCAGGCGGGAATCGGGGTGTGATGAAGATCGCAGAAACCGGATGCTTTGTAAATTTTTTTCAGATGCCCGATTTTCAAATCCTCAAGAAAAGCCGGCAATGTGAGTTCGGCCTCGTCGAGGACCTGGTAATCGACCACCTCAAACGCATCGGGTTCCGCTGTAAATAGAGGTCCCCCCGCAACGACTTTCAAGCCTGCCGCCTTGCAACGGGCAATTATTTGTTTGGCGGAGTCCCTCTGAACCACCATTGCTCCGATGAAAGCCAAGTCTGCCCATGCGAGATCATCATCGGTGAGGCCGCCCACATTAACATCTACCAGACGCCTTTGAAATTCAGCAGGTAACATGGCAGCGACGGTCAGCAAGCCAAGCGGTGGGTAGGCTGCTTTCTTGCGGATGAATTTTAATGCATAATTGAAAGACCAGAAGGTATCCGGAAACTCTGGGTAAATCAAAAGAAGGTTCATATCGTATGATTCCTTATTCCTCTTAACGTGTAGCGTTTTGAAATACGAGTGCAAACTAATTGTAATGACTGCGCGGGTCGTGTGAATATTGCCGGCTGAAACAGTACCTTTTCAAAAGATTCCAGCCCTTGACCCGGCTGTTGCACAACCGGACCATTTTAGTAGATGATCATCCGATTTTAGCCCGTCAGCCGTAATTGTCATGAAGACCAATGATGAGAAGGTAAGGCGAGAGGGGGAGCTTTCTTTCCGGTAAATACAATTCGGTCAGCACAACCGTTTATGATCCGTTAATTATTTGAAAAGGTATTCAGACCAAAAGGATGAATATGCTTTAGACCATCCGTTGGATGTAGATTTTTGCCTATGGAAAGAAGCCTTTGTTGCAGGGAATTCATAGTTTCGACCACTCCTTTACTGAGGCAGTAATCATCCGAGCAATCCCCCGAACCCCTATTACATTTCGATTTACGAATATTGGAGTTAATGTGGTCTCAAGTTTTATAATTTTTCCATCCTTGCTTTTTACTTTGATTCTCAGAACTTCATGAGGTTTCCCATTCTGCCCGTACCTGCATATTTATCTCCATACAAGAATTATTGGAAAACCGGTGTGATTTGGGGTTTGATAGAAATCAGCTTAACAAGGTTGAAAGTATGCTCATCAATCTCAAAATTGTGCCAGCCTAGCGATTGCATGCGGATTTTTAATCCCCGGCAATTTAAAACAGGGTCGAGAAAAATGCTATTAACTATGGTCTCGATGCATGATGGAATTTTTACCGGGTCTATACCGCGCTCTTCTAAGCGCCCGACAATAATTTTTATAATTTGATCCAATTGATGCCTGCTCTTCTTTGAAATATGGATTGGGACCCACTATTGGCGATATTTGCCCCCCATGTTTTATATTTTAAATTTAAATCCATGACAATTGTGGGCAATACCTAATTTTATATAGGTAATTATACCTATTGCAAAATTTAATAAATTTTGGAGGTTCGCCGATACTGGGGGATGGTAAGATTAAATATTTGGTGAGGTGTATCCTTTGCGAATTGCATATTTTACGAGATCAACAATATTATTGATTTTCAGCTTTTTATTTATGCTGGCCCGGTGATGTTCAGCCGTGCGAGTACTGATGTATAAAAGGCCGGCAATCTCCTTGTTGGACTTGCCTTCAGCCAATAGGGTTAGAACTTCTTTCTCTCTGGTGCTCAACGTCTCATCAAGAGACTTGTCCGCATTTTCGATAAAGCCCAGGAGATTTTGTGACAGATCTTCAGACAAAAGGGGCGACAGGAATATTTTTCCATCTCGGATAGATTCGATCGCAGCTAGTAGTTGCGCATCCGTATCCTCTTTCAATAGATAGCCGTCAGCTTTAGCGGATAGTGCTTGTATAAGATATTCTTTGTCTCTGTGCATGGTCAGAATCAAGATCTTTATATCTGGATAGCTGGTTTTAATTTCCTCGGTTGCTTCAAGCCCTCTTATATTCGGCATGGATATATCAAGAATAACCATATCCGGTTTTGTTTTTTTGAGCAGATCCAGTAACTCAAGTCCATCCCTGGCTTCTCCTGTAACCAACAGATTTGGGGAGTCCTCAATAATTCTTTTTATGCCGTTGCGAAACATAAGATGATCATCGGCCAAGATGATGTGATAAGGGCTCATAGTTTTTTCCCATTCTACAAGACCGCCGATTCGGGCGAGCTTGCGATTGGTATCTCAAAAGAATATCTGGAGCCAGCACCCAGGCGGCTGTAAACATCCAGGTTTCCGTCCAGCATCTTTACACGCTCTTCCAGAGCCGCTAAACCCAGTCCCCTTTCGGTGGCAGGTATTGATTTTATACCTTCAATGTCAAAGCCGATCCCATTATCCTCAATTCCAAAGAAAACCTTGTTTTCATTTCTCACGATGCTAATGGATACCTGTGTGGCCTGTGAGTGCTTTCTTATATTAGTTAAAATTTCCTGAAAGATTCTATAGATGGCTATTTGCTGGTCGGTTGGGAAAAGGTCTTCTGAAATAGACATATTCAAGGATATCTTAATATGGGAGTGTTCTGCCAAAGACTTGATCAGCCATCGAAGGGCCGGAGCCAGGCCAAGGTCGACTAAAACCGACGGGATGAGTTGATGGCAGATCTTACGAACATTTTCAATGGTTTTGCTCAAATTTGCCGAAATGTTTGCGATATCTTCTTTCAGTGCGATTTGATTCTTTGACGGTTGCCGTTTTAGGGAATCTACCTGGAGTTTTAATACCGAAAGATCCTGCCCCAATTCATCGTGAAGTTCTCTTGAGATTCTCCGGCGTTCATCTTCTTGGGCGTTGAGAAACCGGTAAGAAAGTCGTCTGCGTTCGGCTATCTCTCGCGTTAGCAAGGCATTGGATTTGGCAAGTTCGGCAGTCCGCTCTTTCACGCGTTTTTCCATTTCGTCATGGGCTTCTTGCATCGCTTTTTGGATATGTACCCGTTTGGTTATGTCCATAAAGGTCAATGCCACTTGCCCCTTTTGGGGCTTAAATCCAGAAACAAAGAAATGCTTGTCTAACCCATGATGATAGTCTTCAATCTGAATTGGATTGCCGGTTAAAGCCACTTTTTCGAAATTTTGAAGCCAGTACCTCTCTGTATCGGGGAAGACTTCCAACAATGTTTTCCCGATCACTTCATTTCTATGTTTGCCGGTAATTTTTTCAAAGGCCGGATTAACTTCTAGGTAGCGGTAATCTTGAGGTTTTCCGCTTTTATCAAAAATGACTTCAGTCAGCGCGGCGGCACTTACCATTTGATCGAACACTTGTCTCAGTTTTTGTTCACTCTCACGCACCAATTTTCTCACATGCATTTCTGCTGTAATATCGGAAAGCGCAGTTCGGATTTGTTTTAAATTACTGGTTTTATCCGTAACAGCCATGCTTTCAAATTTAGCATAAATACTAGCGCCATCCTGTTTATTAAGTTTTAACGCACAGGTTTGACGTTTTTCAGATTCAAAAAGCTGTTTACAATGGAAATAAAATTCATCTTGAGAATCAGGCGATATAAAAGAGGTCAATGCCATATTGAATAATTTACTCCGTTGGCAACCCAACAAATCAGCCCCCATTAGATTAACATCCTGAATCCGTGTTGTTTCGTCAATTGTAAAATAGCCAACCGGGGCAAAGTCGTAAAGATCGGAATATTTATCACGTGCTGTCTCAAGTTCCAGTTGAGCCCTGCGCAGCTCTTCATTCTGCATCTCCAGTTCAATTTGATGAATCTGTAAATCCTCAATTAGCTTTTTGACATCACCAAACGGTATTTCTTTGATGGCAGTGGGATTCTTATGGATGAATTCCTCTGCTCTTACACGCAGTTCATTTTGGTAGGACTGGTTCTTATCCATTTTCATCCGTTTAACCTTGATTATAAAAAGGATGTTAATCCATTGATGACGAATGCGAATATGGATGAATCGAAAATTAGCTTTCAGCCAAATTTACGCGAAGTTGCTTTAATTCACTGATGTCATGCTCAGTCGTAGCAATCTCAATCGGCTTGCCACTCCCATCTTTCAAGGCAGTGATTGTCATCCACACATTTAATATCTTGCCATTTTTGCATATGCGCTGAGTTTCAAACGAATTTATGTTTTCGCCGTTTTTCAGCTTTTTGGTAACCGCTTCCTGTTCTTTAATTTTACCTTTTGGTACAAGCTGTCGAATGCCCATTTTCAAAGCCTCAGCTTCGCTCCAACCGTACATCTGCTGCGCCCCATAGTTCCAGGCCAGGATGTTACCATCGAAATCCTGGACCGTAATCGCATCGTTTGAGTCACGAACGACAGTCGCCAATCGGTTTAGCTCTTCTACCTGTTTGAGTTTACTTATGTCCACGAATGTTAGGACCACTCCATCTATCACATTTTCCAGGGTTCGATATGGTGTTACGCGCATGGAATACCAGATGCCCTTTTTATCCTGCACCTCAACTTCCTGCCAAACCAGGGTGTCGAGCACTTCCTGGGCATGTTCAAAGAGATCATCTATTTGAATATTGGAGGTGATATCGCCGATTGGGCGGCCGATATCAGTCTGAATCAAATTGAATAGTTTGGTTATCGCCGGCGTAAACCGTTTAATACATAGATTGATGTCTAAAAATATGGTTCCAATTTCCGTGCTGGCGAGCAGGTTGTTTATGTCATTGTTGGTTTCTGACAGCGCTTCGACCTTTTTTTGCAGTTCTGCGTTTACGGTTACCAGTTCCTCATTGGTTGATTGCAGCTCCTCTTTGGAAGTTTCAAGCTCTTCATTGGTACTTTGTAATTCCTCATTGACCGACTGCAACTCTTCATTGGTCGATTTGAGTTCTTCATTGGAAGTTTCCAGTTCTTCATTGGTCGTTTGGAGATATTCCTTGGTGGATTGCAGTTCCTTTTCAAGACTCAGAACGTAGGGATCCACATTATTGGGGCTTGCCTTTTTTGTCCTAACTACGGGCTCAAGAGGCGTTTTATCCTCGAACATGACCAAAGAAAAGCCCTGTGTGAAGTCGGATTCTGTCAGCGGCCGAATTACCAGATCAACGCTTCGAAACATATTATTATGCTTAATTTTCAGCCCCTTGCTAATAATTGTCGTTTTCTGTTTGGCCGCCTTATGAAGCGCGGTACTCAACTTATACTTCAGACCTTCACGCGCCATATTTAGGACGTTGAAGCTGGCCTTGCCGGTGGGCGCAGCCAGGTATCTGTCAGTTTGCCCGATAAAATGCAGAATTTCATATTGTTCATTTATTAAAACACAGGCAGGGGCATAGTTTTCGAGAATGATCCTTTCGGCCAGATTGTGGATGTCAGCCACGGTAGGCACGTGCTTTTCCTCGAAAATCTTTGGTCTGGGCAGCACATCATAAAGAGGTGTTCTGGGATAATCAACCATTCGATCAGCAACATACTCTTTGGATTTAAAGATCTTCCATTTCGAGCTTATGGGTGAATAAAGGTGTGAAAATTCCCCGATACTCTCAGAGGTGCCCAGAAATAAAATTCCCTGATGAATTAACGTATAATGGAAAAGCGGCAAAACTTTTTTTTGCAGCACAGGTTCCATATAAATCAGTAAATTTCTGCAACTTACCAGGTCTAACCTTGAAAAAGGAGGATCTTTTATGACGTTTTGGTCGGCAAAAACGACCATGTCCCGAATCTGCTTCTTGATTCGGTAAGTATTGTCATCTTTGATGAAATATCGGTCTAATCGCGCCGAGGATACATCCGCGGCGATACTATCCGGGTAGACAGCCGCACGCGCAACATCGAGGGCTTCATTGTCGATGTCGCTTGAAAAAATCTGAATATTGATCTGTTTTTTCAGTTTATCCATAACTTCGACAAATAAAATTGCGATGGAATAAGCCTCTTCACCCGTGGCACAACCGGCCACCCAGATACGCAGCGGAAATTTGGGGTTCTTATTTTTTATCAGCTCCGGGATAACTTTTGCTTTAAGGACCTCAAAAGCTTTAGCGTCTCTGAAAAAACTGGTAACACCGATCAGCAGGTCTTTAAAAAGGATCGATATTTCGGCAGGGGTTCTGTGGAGATAGGTGTCATATTTTTCGATACTATCGATCTGGTGGACAGCCATGCGCCGTTCAATTCTGCGGCGAATAGTGGTCTGTTTATATTTTGAAAAATCATGTCCGGTGCTGGTTCGAATCGATGCAAGTATTTTTTGGACGTAACCCCTAAACTGTTGTTTGGCGGTTTCGATTCTCTCCGGCCTTTCAATGTAAGGGTGTCGCACATACCTTACAAGTGCCTCAGGTATCTTTTCCACAGCCAATATAAAGTCCACAAGCCCGGTGGCAATGGCACTGCTGGGCATCCCGGCGTACTTGGCAGAATCAGGATCCTGAACCAGTGCCATGCCGCCTTCGCCCTTGATCGCCTTCAGGCCCAGGGTGCCGTCGGTTGCGGTGCCGGACAAAACAATGCAGATTGCCTTTTCTCCCAGATCTTCCGAGAGCGATCTGAAAAAGCAATCAATAGGCAGATTTATGCCATGGGTTTGTGTCGGTTCGATTAAAAGGAGCCTGCGGTTTAGGATAATGACATTCTTATCAGGTGGATTCAGATACACGTGATTGGGTTCTATCTTTTGATCGTCTTTTATTTGCAGAACCTGCATCTGGGTATATTTCATTAAGATATCCGCCATGATGCTTTTATGCCTGGGGCTCAAATGCTGGATAATTACAAAGGCCATGTTGGTATCAGACGGCAGATTGGAAAAAAATATTTCGAGCGCCTCCAGGCCCCCGGCGGATGAACCGATTCCGACGATGGGAAAGCGGCTATTTTCTTTTAAAACCCGTGCAGTTTTTTCAGCGCTCTCCCGTAACCGGGCCTTTGAGGATGATTTTAATTTTATTTGATTTTTTTTGGGGGCAACCTTTTTTGTGACTTTTTTCTTAGGCTTGTTGGGGGGTAGGGTTTTCTTTTTCCTGGCAGGCATAATGACGACCTCTCACTAAAAGTTCCATAGTCTTTTTCTAATGAACTAAAAAGCCCATACACTGGTTGATTGTTAAAATAGTGTATGGGCCAACTAATTTCCCACAATAATTACCTCTAAATTTGGTTTATGTTTTGTCTTACGCTTCACTTTAGATAATCCCTTTGTGAGCCCGCTCCTTGAATCGTATGAGAAATTTTGTGCCTTCTGCGCTCTCCAGTTTAACCGTCCCACCAAGCTGGTGCTCGGCTAAGGCTTTAACAATCTGAACTCCTAATGTGTCAATATGTTTGAAGTCAAAATTCATCGGCATTCCCACACCGTCGTCACTCACACACATTTCCAGTTCACCATCGTCTAAATATCCAAACTCTATCCGAATTTCACCTTTCCGGTCTTCAGGAAATGCATATTTTAGCGAATTGGTTATCAATTCATTGATAATCAGCCCGCAACTAATGGCGCTATCCAGACTCAACGCAATATCTTTTTTACCGATTTTCAATGAAATTTTAGCGGTATCCACTCCGTGGGATACAAACAGATTCTCTGCGATACGGTATATGTATTTGTTAATATCAACTTTTAGAAAATCCTTTGATTTATAAAGTTGATTATGAACAAGAACCATTGAGGAACTCCGATCCACAATTTTTTTAAGCTCGTCACAAATTTGTTCATCCTCAATCTTTTCACACTGAAGGTTGATCATGCGGATCATTACCGTCATATTATTTTTGAACCGATGGCGAACTTCCTGCAAAAGCACCTCCTTTTCTTTAAGCGATGCCTGCAGCTGTTGATATATCACCTCTCGTTCGGTAATATCCGTGATGGTAGTCCTCAGTTTGGCAGCATTTTTATCTTCACCCGGCACCGCTATGCTTTCAAGCTGGGCATAAAACGGTGCATTATCAAAATTCATCATTTTAATTTCACAGGTGTGATTACCATTTTCTTTCAAAACCTGCAGATGGTGCATTTCTTCGCATTCCAATTATGTATGTCTACTTATCCTTGGCGCTATATCCCGCATCTAGTGCTTTTAGTGAAGCACTCAGCATTTTTTGATTCTTACCGAATCTATTTTTCAGGACGTCTTTAATATCATCGGCGGAACAAAACAGTTGGTCATCCGCAGCTGCCTTTTCGGCAGTGGCCAGTGCGAACCCGAGCACGATAAGATTAACGGCTTTGGGATTTTCAATTTTCTGGGCCAAAGCGTCAGCGTCTACGGTCTCGACCGAGAAGGGCGATCCATTTTCCAGGTTTCCGATGCCGTTGGAAACCGCCCACCCGGCTGACTTCAAAAAGGGACCGTGCTGCTTTAAATTTTCGGCCTTTAACAGTATCAGGATGTGGGCCTGATGGGGCCGGATCAAAGGGCTTGAAAAATTGCCCACTTTTAAATGTGATAAAACCGTTCCGCCCCGTTGGGCCATCCCATGGGTCTCGGAAGTAAACACGGGCAATCCTTTGTTTATCGCAGCTTCTGCCAGAAGGCGCGTCACAAACAACACCCCCTGCCCCCCGACCCCGCTGATGATAATCTGCTGTTGTATAGACTCGCTCATATGTTTTCCCTCTTTGAATTGAAGTGCCGTGTTTCGAGTTATGCGTTATTCGATAGTTAATTAAGACATAATGATTGCCACTAAGCAAGTTAGCAGGCAGTGACCCGCAAAAAACTATCATGGTCTCCGACGAGCATTTTTTAGGGCCCATTCTCGCCCATGATAATTTTTGCTAGCTGCCTGGCAAAAAAAAACCTGCCTTCCTTGTAAACGTGGGTTATGTAAAGGAAGCTGTTAACCCTCAACACAGAGCCATAACCAAGGAGGCAGGTCATGAACACTGTAAAATTTATTGGTCTGGATGTCCACAAAAAAACGATCACCATTGCCATGGCCGATCAGGGTCGTGAACACAACGCCAGAAGTTACGGCGCCATTGCCAACGATCTGGACGCCCTGGACAAATTTTGTCGTAAAATGGTCTCCACCGCAAGCCGGCTGTATTTTGTTTATGAAGCCGGCCCCTGCGGCTACGGCATTTACCGGCACTTAACCGCCAAAGGATTTGACTGCATGGTGGCAGCGCCTTCTCTGATCCCCAAAAAAAGCGGGGATCGTGTCAAAACCGATCGACGCGATGCGGTCAAGCTGGCCAGTTTGCACCGTGCCGGGGAACTGAGCGCTGTCTATGTCCCGGATCCGGCCGACGAAGCCATGCGTGATCTGAGCCGCGCCCGGCAGGATGCGGTCAATGCCACCAAAAAAGCCAAACAGCGCCTGAAGGCGTTTTTGCTCAGAAACAGCATCGTTTACAGCGGCCGCTCGGCATGGTCCAAAGCCTACTTTAGATGGCTGGCCGATATCTCCATGGCCTATCCGGCCCAACAGGTGGCCCTGCAGGAATATATCGACGCGGTCCATGAGGGCCTGCAGCGTGTCGAGCGCTTGACCGATCAAATCAGACAGCTGGTGCCCGGCTGGCGGTTGGCGCCGGCTGTCGCAGCCCTGCAGGCCGCTCGCGGTGTGTCTTTGATCGTGGCGGTCACACTGCTGGCGGAGCTCGGAGATCTGAGTCGTTTCCAGAGGCCATCGCAATTGATGGCTCACCTGGGTCTGGTACCCTCAGAGCACTCCAGCGGTGAGAGCACCAAAAGAGGCGGCATCACCAAAACCGGTAACAGTCATGCTCGCAGAGCATTGGTCGAGGCCGCCTGGGCCTATCGGATGCCGGCCCGGGTCAGTCGCTTGCTGCTAAAGCGCCAGCAGGATGTGCCCGAGCCGGTGTGCCAGATTGCATGGAAAGCTCAGCTGCGCTTATGCACCCGTTTCCGCAGACTGGTGGCCAGAGGCAAACTCAAGCAAAAGGTGGTCACGGCCATCGCTCGTGAATTGAGTGCCTTTCTATGGGCCATGGCCAAGCAGGTACAACCGGTCGCCTGAGAAAACAACGCAAATAAATCGTTACCAAGAACTTATAAAAGGAGCCTAATTTACAAAGAACAACTAATTTACTTCCAGCTCATTGATAGGGGCGCGATCACGGTCAAGGAGAACCCTCGATTCAACTTTGGGATATGGCCGATGACCTAACTCCCGATTTAAGACCGAGGCAGCTCCACGACGAAGCCATGAAATGCGGTAACCAACCCGCGAATATCAGAATGATCAACCGTCGTTTCAATGATCCCGCCTCTAACAATGAGCTGGAAATTATCGCTTAACAAACTTCCTTCGAAATAATAAAGTGTGAAGGAAGGCGGAAGATCTTTTTGCTATTGACAAGTTGCAATCATATCAGTTGATTGAGTTGATTGAGTTGACTGGTTGATTAAGTTTATTGAGTTGAAGGATCAGAATGGACTTAATCAACCAGTCAACTTAATCAACAATTCAACTATGCCATGGGCAGCAACCGGTCGCCAGCGACCAGAAACCAGCCGCCAGCATCTATGCTTCTCCACAATCGCCCCTTTGGGACAGACACTCAGACATACCCCGCAATCGGTGCACAAAATGCGATCGATGGTGACATATTTTTCGTCCTGGGCGTCATCCTCGTGGTAAATAAGGGCCGGGCACTCAAATTGCTTGATGCAATAGGCGCAGCCGTCACAGTCTTCGGTGACTTCCACCGGGATATGTTCGGTGGCCTCGCCTTTGCGGGCCAGATCGATCACACACGGATATCTTGATATCACAACGGCCGGTCCGTTCTCGCGGCTGTATGTGACGGCATCCTTCATCAGATCGATGAATTCATTTACCCGGTAAGGATTGCCTTCTTTGACATATTTTACGCCGCAGCCGCGAACCAGGGACTCAATCTCGACGGTTTCCAGCACTTCACCGCAGGCGCCGTGCCCGCTGGTCGGAGTCGGTTGACTGCCGGTCATGGCTGTAGTGCGGTTGTCCAGGATAACCAGCACAAATTTCACTTTTTGAACCACCGCATCGATCAGCGGTGGAACCCCGGCATGGAAAAACGTCGAGTCACCGATGGTGGCCACGATATCCGGACGTTTTTCTTCGTTTTTATAGGCATGATAAAAGCCGGCCGCCTGGCTGATGGCTGCCCCCATGCAAAGCACGGTATCCACCGCACCCAGGTTCAACCCCAGGGTGTAGCAGCCGATGTCACTGGTGTATATACCTTTGCGGGCTGCCTTTTTAATGGCAAAAAAGCTGGCCCGGTGGGGACAGCCGGCACACAAGGTGGGGCGCCGGCCGGTTACAAAGGGAATTTCCGCCCGCTTTTGAGTTTCCACCCCACAAAATTTGCCGATGATTTCCTGAATATCCTCGGGATATAGCTCTCCAACGGAGGGTACGGTGTTGGATACCCGGCCCTTGACACGGTGCCGATCGGCCAGCTGCATTTCGATGACACCCATGGTTTCTTCGATAACCAGTATTTCCTCATATGATTCAATCCAATGGGTTATAAAATCAGTGTGCAAAGGAAACGGCTGCAGCACCTGGTAAAAGGGAATTTTCTGCCACAGGCCCATCTCCTTTAAAAGTTCCCTGCTGTGGGCTGCCGCAACGCCTGATGAGATAATCGCTTTGGGTGCTTTGGCTTCGGGATTGAGGCGCAGCGGTTGGGTCGGTTTGTGGCGGGCCATGGCCGCCAGTTTTTCTTCCACCTCTTTGTGCAAATGGAACCGGAATCTGGGCGTGGCCGCCCAGCGGGCGGGGTCTTTTTCAAATTTAACTTCGCGGTCATTGGGCTGAATTTTTGCCAGAGCCACGTCCTGACGGGAATGGCAAACCCGGGTGGTGGGCCGCAGCATGACCGGAGAGTTATACGTTTCAGAAAGCTCGTAGGCCAGGCCGACCATCTCTTTGGCCTGCAGAGGGGTATCCGGGTCCAGCACCGGAATTCTGGCCATCATGGCCATCAGACGGCTGTCCTGCTCGGTCTGGGAGGATATGGGCCCGGGATCGTCGGCACTGATCACGATAAAGCCGCCTTTGGTGCCCATGTAAGCAGCACTCATCAGGGGGTCCGAGGCCACATTCAAGCCGACCTGTTTCATGCTGACGGCTGTGCGCAATCCGGTCTGGCAGCCGGCATAGGCAATCTCAAGGGCTGTTTTCTCGTTTACGGCCCACTGGGTGTGCATCGAAATTTTATTTTCCTTTTGAAAAAAAGCCACGGCCGCCAGTATCTCGGAGGCCGGGGTCCCCGGGTAAGAGGTTGCAATGGCGCATCCGTTTTCAATCAGCCCGCGTGCAATGGCCTCATTGCCCAACAGTAATCTGCGTTCAGTCAAAATTCCCCTCCATATATAGTTATGTTAAATTTGGGATCGGCTAATATGCATTTAAAATTTTAAAGGAATGGATTCCATTTTTATTTAGGAATATAGACAGGATTTACAGGATATACAGAATTTTTTGTTCCTCATTTTCCTGAAGAAAATGAGGAAACACTATCCGACTGCGTCGGAAAAGAATACTTTTTTGAGTTAACTATATGCCCCTGCTATATCGATAATTTACGTAGCTAATATGTACTTTTATGTATAGTTTTAGTTATCGCCGAAGGCGATTGATGTTTCCAGGCTTTCATCAGGAAAGCCTGGAAAAACATCCTGAAAATCCTGTTAATCCTGTCTAAGAGATGTCATTAAAATAGAATCCATTCATTATTAATGAATTTTCAGATAGTCGCTAAAGTTCGAATGCTCTGACGCTTATATTTAAGGGCAGCGCTGCGAGCTTGTCCATCACGTCATCCGGGATGGCATTATCGGTCCGCAAAAAGATCATGGTTTTATCCCCGCCTTCTTCCTGGCCGACTCTCATTTTGCTGATATTAATCTTATGATCGCCCAGCAGGGTCCCGATATTGCCGATGGCCCCCGGCTTGTCGTGGTTGTGAATCAATATAAAACGGCCCTGGGGGTGAAGCTCGAGCCGAAAATTATTAATATTGACCACCCGCGGATCCTTTTGCCCGAATATGGTCCCGGCCACTTTACTCTTGCCGTCGTCATAATAAGCCTTGACGGCAATCAGGTTGATGTAATCAGTTGCTTCGGGAATGGTGGTTTCGGTAACCTTTAGACCCCTTTCCTTGGCCAAAACTTCGGCATTGACAAAGTTCACATCGTCCTTGATCATGGGGGTTAACAGCCCTTTTAGCACGGCCGTCGTCACCGGCGACAGGTCCAGATCCTGAAAATCCCCGGCATATTCAATCACAACCTCTTTTACCGGTCCGGTTGCAAGTTGAGCCAGTAGGCATCCCATGCGGTCGGACAGGGTCAGCAGCGGTCCGATCTTTTCCAGGAGTTCACCGCTAACCGCCGGCACGTTCACCGCGTTAATAACGGTGTTTTCCTTGAGGTAGGCGATTATCTGCTCAGCCACCTGAACAGCGACGTTGGTTTGGGCTTCCAGGGTGGAGGCCCCGAGGTGGGGGGTACAGATCACCCGGTCGACTTCAAACAGGGGACACACACCGGGAGGTTCGCTTTCAAAAACATCCAGGGCGGCACCGGCAACTTTTCCCGAACGCAAGGCGTCGTTTAGATCGGCCTCATCAACAATACCGCCGCGGGCACAGTTGATAATCATCACCCCGTCTTTCATTTTTTCAAAAGCCGCCTTGTTGAGTAATCCGATAGTGTCCTTTAGTTTGGGAACATGCAGGGTGATGAAATCAGCCCGGCGGTACAGGTCATCAAGGGAAACCGGTTCAAAGCCTGCTTTTTCAATTTGCTCCGGTGTAACAAATGAATCATGCACAATCACCTGCATCTTCAGGCCCCGGGCGCGATCGGCGACAATGGAGCCGATCTTTCCCAGGCCGATAATGCCAAGGACTTTATTGTATACTTCCCTGCCCTGCAGTTTTTTCTTCTCCCAGAGCCCTTCTTTTAAAGTTGAGGTGCCCCATGGAATGTTGCGGGTCAAGGCCATCATCATGGCAATGGTGTGTTCGGCGGTGGTGATAACATTGCCGGTGGGCGTATTCATCACCACAACCCCCCGCTTGGTGGCAGCAGGGATATCAACATTGTCCAGACCGATGCCGGCCCGCCCGACGACTTTTAGGGATTTGGCAGCCTCAAGAAGTTCTTCGGTAACTTTGGTGGCGCTGCGGATCACCAGGGCGTCGTAGTCTCCGATGATGCTTTTAAGCTCGTCGGGCGCCAATCCGGTTTTGACATCCACTTCTATCCCGGGTTCTTCTTGAAACATTTTAATACCGATATCACCAAGAGTGTCGCTAACCAGAACTTTCATGATATCCTCCGCGAATAAAGTTTAAGGGTATAACATACGATCTGGGAATCGCTCATGGAAGGCTGAAATTCCCTGCCGATCGGCTGGGAGTGCTGAAACAATAAAATTAGCGGGCAAACCGTCATCCAAATAAAATCTCGATATATTGCACGACTCCGTTGGAATACAATATCTTAAGTACTATTCTTTTGATTTCTGGGGCACAATTTTTTATCACGAAAACTCAAAAGTACGAAAACACGAAAAAGAAAAGAAAATTTCGTGCTTGCGTGATTAAATTATCATTTTGGGTGTCGCCTATGTATTGCGATTTTTTGCCTGTTCGATCAATTCAATCAAACTGGCGACCTTGGGTTTGGGACGGGCTTCCATCAACTGCCTGAACTGGTCTTCCGTCAGATGGTCCTTTAAATACTGCACCACGTCGAAGTGCTCCCACCAGCAATCCAGGATTTTAAAACAGGGCTGCTGGTCGTCACCACATACTTCGCAATAGTGAAAGGGTACGGGGTTGCCCAGTCTTGGGCAACGCCGTACCAGTCTTTCCTGTTTGTCGCTCATAAAACACCCAACGCGGAAATACCGCCGTTAAACATTTTTAATGATTTGCGGTTTGGGATACTGTTCAAGCACCTTTTCCGCTTCGGCGATATCCTCAGCCGGAAATTCGTAATTGGTAAGCGAACCGGAAAGGTATTTGTCATAGGCCCCAAGGTCGATCAAGCCGTGACCGCTCCAGTTAAAGAGAATGACTTTTTCTTTGCCTTCCTCTTTGGCCTTTTTGGCTTCGGCCACCACGGCCGCCAGGGCGTGATTGGTCTCCGGCGCAGCAATGATCCCCTCTGTCCGGGCGCAGAGCATGCCGGCTTCGTAGGTTTCGATCTGACCATAGGCCTGGGGTTCTAAAATTCCGTCGACAACCAGCTGGCTTACCGTCGGCGCCATGCCATGGTAACGCAATCCGCCGGCGTGCAAAGGCGGCGGCACAAATGTGTGCCCGAGGCTGTGCATCGGCAGCAGCGGTGTATAGCCGGCCGTATCACCGTGATCATAGGCAAACGGCGCCTTGGTCAGTGTCGGGCAGGCTTCCGGTTCGACCGGATGAATGGCGATATCTTTGCCGTTGATTTTGTCGTAGACAAAGGGGAAAGCAATACCGGCAAAATTGCTGCCGCCGCCGGCGCATCCGATTATGACGTCAGGATACTCGTTGATTTTTTCAAATTGCTTCTTGGCCTCCAGGCCGATGATGGTCTGATGCAGCATGACATGGTTGAGCACGCTGCCCAGTGAATAGCGGGTTTGGCCCGACTCATCGGTAACAGCCGCTTCAACGGCTTCGCTGATGGCGATGCCGAGGCTGCCCGGGGTATCCGGATCTTTTTCGAGGATCGCACGACCGGCCTTGGTCTCTGTACTGGGGCTGGCAATGCAATTGCCGCCCCAGACGCCCATCATGGACTTGCGGTAGGGCTTCTGGTCAAAACTGATTCTGACCATGTAAATCTTGCATTCAAGTCCGAATTGCGAACAGGCAAAAGACAGCGCGCTGCCCCATTGGCCGGCACCGGTTTCGGTGGTCAGACGTTTAATGCCAAATTCCTTATTGTAATAGGCCTGGGCAACCGCCGTATTGGGTTTATGGCTGCCGGGAGGGCTAACCCCCTCATATTTATAGTAAATGCGGGCCGGTGTATCCAGCGCTTTTTCCAGGGCATAGGCCCTGATCAGCGGGGAGGGGCGCCAGATGCTGAGTACCCGCAAGACTTCTTCCGGAATATCGATCCAGCGTTCGGAACTGACTTCCTGCTCGATCAGGTTCATTGGAAAAACCGGTGCCAGCTGATCGGGAGTGACCGGATTTCCATCCGGGCCCAGGGGCGGGTTCATTTTGATGTCTGCGAGAACGTTGTACCATTGGCGCGGCATTTCATCTTCGGTCAATAAAATTTTCTTCGTTTCCATAGACCCTCCTTGCTGTTGATTTTTGGTTAAGCAGACGGTGCGATTGAAGATTATCAAGGGTTTTATTTAAAATAATAACAACTGCTTACGAGCGTGAAGCCCGTTCATTTAATAGCCTTGACTTCATTTTGTATACGGTATACAAATCTTAGTCAAGAAAATAATCTGAGTTCTTATATCACATCCTGATAAACCGGAAAATGCCTAAATTGCCTAAAATTGTTGGATCGCTTCGCTCAATCTGTTATATTTCCCCTAAGAATATTAAGCGAGAAAAGTTCGAATTATAATTATTAAGGAGAATACCCGTGCGGCTGCCAAGATTTGAATACTTAAGACCTGAAACACTTGAAGATACGCTGGGCCTCCTGGCTGACCATAAGGATGATGCAAGAATCCTTGCCGGGGGTACAGATCTGTTGGTCAGGATGAAAAAGGGGCTTTTATCACCCAAGGTGCTGATCAGCCTCAAGGCTTTGAACAATTTATCTTATATCCAGAAAAATGACGGCTCGATATCCATTGGCGCCACAACCACGCTGGCAGATATTATTGCATCCGACCTGATTCAAGCTGAAGCCGCAGCCCTGTCACAGGCCTGTGAAAAAGTGGGTGCTGTCAGTCTCCAGCATCATAGAGGAACCATTGGTGGCAATGTCCTGCAGAACAACCGGTGCCATCATTACAACCAGTCCCGGTTTCACCGGTCCGGTAGACAGGCCTGCCATAAAGCGGGCGGCAAAATTTGCTATGCCAGGGATGAGGCCGACCGCTGCTACTCCACCTGCCAGTCAGATGGTGCCACAGCGCTCATGGCCCTTGGTGCCAAATTGGTTCTCGTCAGTAAAAGAAATGAAAGAACCGTGGATCTGGCCGACTTTTACACCAATGATGGTATTGCCCCCTTTGCCATGGAATCCCATGAGCTTTTAAAAAAGATCATCATCCCGGTTAAGGGCGGCAGCAGCGCATACCAGCGCCTGGCCTATCGTTCTGCCATTGATTACCCCATCGTCTGTGCCGGTGTTCTGCTCGCTGTCACAGACAATAAGATTGATAAGGCCCGAATCGTCGTTGGTGCCATGGGCCGGTCTCCACTCTTGCTTGCCCAGGCCTCAGCATCTCTTAACGGCAAAGACCTGACAGACAATAAAGCCTTTAAGGCTGCGGCTCACCAGGCCATGGGCAGTTCCGCCCCTTTTGCCGTCCATAATGTGGGATCCACCCTTGAATACCGGCAGGCCATGGTTGAAAAAATGGTGTTCAGGGCATTGACCGATGCTGCAACAGCAGCGATAGCGCAATAAAGAACGGAGTAAATAGATATGGAAAAAATAAGCATCACATTAGACGTAAACGGCAACCTCTGTGAACTAATGGTGGCCCCAAACGATACGCTGTTAGAAGTCCTGCGGGATGATTTGGATCTGACCGGATCAAAAGAGAGCTGCGGTGAAGGTGTCTGCGGGTCCTGCACGGTTCACATTGATGGCAAACCTGTCCGGTCCTGTCTCACCCTGGCCCTGGAGGCCGAAGGCAGCAAGATTAAAACCGTGGAAGGGCTGGCCAACGGGGATCAGCTGACCGGTCTTCAGGAATCCTTTATCAACCATGGAGCGGTTCAATGCGGATTCTGCACGCCCGGCATGCTCATGTCAGCCGATGCCCTGCTCAATGAAAATCCAAATCCCGACAAAACAGAAGTTAAAAAAGCCCTGGCTGGTAACATCTGCCGGTGCACCGGCTATGCTAAAATAGTAGAGGCTGTGGTCCATGCCAATCATCCTCACGAAGGATGCCCGGACTGCTTGCCCTATAGCCGTTCAGAAAGTAAAGGGGAGAAATAAACCATGTCTGATTATGCCCTTATAGGAAAACGGATGCCCAGGGTTGATTCCAGAACCAAGGTTATGGGAAAGGCAAAATTTACAGCCGACCTTAAACTGCCCGGTATGCTGGTGGGAAAAATATTGAGAAGTCCTTTGGCCCACGCCCGCATTTTAAGCATTGACACCACAAAGGCCGAAAGCCTGCCCGGCGTTAAGGCCGTGGTAACAGGCAAAGATACCGCAGGCGTTAAATGGGGGGTATTTGCCTATACCCGGGACCAGCAGTTTATCCAGACGGAAAAGGTCCGCTACATCGGTGATGAGGTGGCAGGGGTCGCCGCCGTGGATGAAGAAACCGCTTTAAAAGCCCTGGACCTGATCGATGTAGAATATGAAGAATTGCCCGCCGTGTTTGAACCCATGGCATCCATGGCTTCAGACACAGAGCTCATCCATGACGATTTCCCGAACAATATCAATATCCATGTGAACATTGATACGGGCAAGGTGGATGAAAACTTTGCGAAGGCGCATTATATCAGGGAAGATACGTTTGTGGCGGCTGAGGAGTCCTATTTCCAGGCCGAACCCTATGCCGTTGTTGCCCGGTTTGACCATGAAGAATGCCTTGAAATCTGGTGTCCCAATGGCGGGCCCCACATGAAATCAAAACCCTTGTCCAATGCCTTTAAGATCCCCTTACACAAGGTTAAGGTTAGAAAAATAGCCATTGGCGGTGCCTATGGCGGCAGAAGCGAAATTTGTCCGGCAGACTATATCTGTGCCCTTCTGGCCAAAAAGACCAACCACCCTGTAAAGATCGTATTCACACGGGAAGAAAACACCATTGCCACCCGCCAGGGCCATTCCATGATCACCACCCATAAAACCGGTGTGGATAAAAACGGCCAGGTACTGGCCCGGGAAACCACCTGCTACATGGATGGCGGTGCCTATTCCAGCACCGGCCCCATTGCCACCAGTGTTCCCTTCCTTTCCATGGAACAGGCATACCGCATGGGATCCGTCAGATACAACGGCTACAGGGTCTATACCAACAAACCCATCCGCGGCATGATCCGGGTGCATGGCCGCGGTTTTGCCGCAGGCCTGGACATACAATTGGATTTGATTGCCGAACAGCTGGGGCTCGATCCTGTTGAAATGCGGTTGAGAAATTCACGCCAGCCAGGGGAATATACCAGTACCAAATCCTATGTAGGCTCCTGCGCCATGGATGAAACCATTCATAAGGCTGCGGAGGCATCCAATTGGAAGGAAAAATTCGGTAAACTACCCGCGTATCACGGGATCGGGATCGGAACCAATTCCGTCCAGACCGGTTTCCCCATGGGAATCCGCGGCGGTTCCCAGAGCTTTATCAAATTTAACGAAGATGGGGAGGCCACCGTCATGTCCGGTGTTGTGGACAACGGCCAGGGCAATGACAATATGCTGGTCCAGATTGCAGCTGAAGAGCTGGGGCTCTTGCCCGAAGACATCCACCTGGTATCTGCAGACACGGAAACCACCTCTTCAGATCCGGGGTCCTATTCTCAGGTTTCCACCTTTGTGGGCGGTCAGGCCGTCATGGTGGCTGCAAAAAACTGCCGTAAAAAACTTTTTGATGTCGCATCCAAAATCTTAAAGGTAGAGCCGGACACCCTGGTTGCCAAAAACCGGATGATATTTGTGAAAGACGACCCGGAAAAATCAATCTCCATTAAAAAAGTGGTTCGCGTCAGCCTGTTGAATTTTAATTCTGTGAATGCCGAAGGCGGATACTGGCCCAAAGTGGATATGAAACGCGAATGGGTCAAAAACCCCTACGGCCAGATGTGCGAAGCCTTTTCATTCGGCACCACCATCGTCGAGGTCAAAGTTGATCCTGAAACCGGACAGGTGGACGTGCTCAATGCAACCGCCTGCCAGGATGTGGGTAAAGCCCTGAACCCGCTGGTCCTTGAAGGCCAGTTTGAAGGATCCATCGCCATGGGCGGCCAGGGTGGCATGCTCACGGAATACCATGAATGGCAGGACGGCCGATGCCTGAATTCCACCATGCTCGATTACAAGGTGCCCCTGGCCTGCGACATGCCCGAGATCAGCACTATTATTGTTGAATCCATAGATCCCAAAGGGCCCTACGGTGCCAAGGAAGCCGGCATGTCCATTGCCATGTCAGCAGCCCAGGCCTATGCCGCAGCGGTCAGCAATGCCATCGGCGTTCACATGGATTCTTTTCCGCTGACACCGGACAAGATCCTTGCTGCGATCAAGGCAAAAAAGGCCCAGGAAACCCAGGCGGAAACGGTTGCCAAGGCCAGGATCAATTAGAAGCCCAAAGGAATACAATTAATCAAATAGATTGGGGTTGATAAGAAATAACACCAAAGGAAAATCAAGGCTTAAGAAAGGAGAATACCTAATGCGTGCATTAATCATTGGTGGCGTCGGCGGAATGGGACAGGGAGTTGCAAAATATTTGGTATGGGATGACAGGGTAACCGATGTTATCCTGGCGGACCTCTATCCTGACCCTGACCGACTGACCCCCAAATTAAGGGAAAATAAAAAAGCCACCCTTATTAAAATGGATGTCAACGAGCATGACGCCATGGTGGCGGCCTTTAAAGAGGTTGATATTGTCATCAATACGGCAGGTCCCTTCTATAAGACCGCCGTTCCTGTTGCCAGGGCTGCCGTTGAAGCCAGGGTAAACTATATTGATATTTGTGATGATTATGAAGGCACTGAGATCCTTTTTAATTCTGAAATTGACAAACTGGCAAAAGAAGCCGGCATTACCGTTCTCACCGGCATGGGATCTGATCCCGGTACCAACAATGTGCTGGTTAAATATTATGCGGACAAGTTGGATACGGTTGATGAAATTTATCTTTACTGGGTGGTCAGTATTGCGGAGCTGGCAGGCGCTGCCTGGGACCACAGCCTTCACATGACCCTGGGGCAGGTGCCCCAGTATATTGACGGCAAGCTTGTTCAGGTTGAAGGCGGCACTGACGTGGTGTCAGAACAGTTTCTTGACCCCCTGGGCGAATGCCGCGTGCGGTATGTGGGCCATCCCCAGCCCTTAACCCTTCCCAAATACATTAAAGGCGTAAAAAATATCATCATCAAAGGAGCACTTATTCCTCACTGGGTGGATGAAATGATTGCCGAACAAAAAGCCACGGGTTTTCTGGGTACCGATCCCATAGACCTTAAGGGCACCAAAGTAACCCCATACGATCTGGCATTGAAAATGTGGGAAACCATCCCTGAAGGCCGTGACAACGGCCCCCAGTCCTCTGGCCTTAAAGTGATTGTAAAAGGAGAAAAAGACGGAAAGAAAATTACCTATACTGCTGATATGGTCGGCAGAATGGCCCCCGGGACAGGTCTTCCAGCTGCAATGGCAGCGCTGATGTTTGTGGACGGAGACGTCACTGAAAAGGGTGTTGTGGCACCTGAAGGCTGTATTGACCCTGAAATATTTATTAAAGCGTTCATCGGTAAAGGGGCCAAAATTCATCAGTCGAAAAAAATCGAATCCATCATGGATCTCAAATAACTGCCATGGGCAGATTTGGGATTTCATTCCAGGTTTGCCCATATCAAAAGGTGAAAGCCGCAGTTTAGCTTGCTGCAGAATTTTATATACAATAGATCAGGAGACCTTGAGATGACTGAGACACCAAAATTAAATATCTCCAAGAGCTTAGAGCTTTTTAAGGAGGCAACAGGCCTTGTTCCGGGCGGGGTTCTGGGTGCCAGAAAACCCACAGATTTCATAGATGGAGAGTATCCCATTTTTTTGGACACCGCCAAAGGCTGTCATCTGACCGATGTGGACGGCAATAAATTTGTTGATTTCCTATGTGGTTACGGCCCAATAATTTTGGGATACCGGGAAGAAGAAGTCGATGATGCGGTTTACAAACAGATCCATGAAAAAGGATTTTGTTTTACCTTGACCCAGAAATACCAGAATCTTCTGGCAAAAAAAATCAGGGAACTTGTGCCCTCTTCCGAGATGAGCATTTTTTTGAAAACCGGATCCGATGCCACCACAGCCAGTATCAGGATTGCCCGGGCCCATACGAAAAAGCTGAAGGTCATGCGCTGCGGCTATCACGGCTGGCATGACTGGTGTGTGGAAATGAAAGGCGGTATCCCGTCTAAATTTTACGAAGATGTGTTTGAATTCCAGTATAACCGGCTGGGTCAACTGGAGCATTTAATGGCCGAACACGGCGATAACACTGCCGCCATCATCATGACGCCATTTGGCCACCCCAATCACCAGGAGATGCAGATCCCGGAACCAGGATTTCTTGAAGGCGTAAAAGAACTGGCCCACAGATATGGCGCTATTCTTATCTACGATGAAATCAGGACCGGTTTCAGGGTGTCCCTGGGCGGTGCCCAGAAATATTATGGCGTAACCCCTGATCTATGTGTTCTGGGCAAAGCCATTGCCAACGGATACCCCATCTCTGTTGTCACCGGAAAAAAAGAGATCATGATGGCGGCAGAATCCGAGCTGTTTATCTCATCCACCTTCTTTCCAAACAGTGAAGCCTTTATCGCGGCATTGAAAACCATAGAAATACTTGAACGCGAAAATGTACTGGACGACATCTGGAAGAAAGGTGATTCTTTTATGAAAGGGGTCCAGGAACTGATAGACAAATATGATGTCGGTGCCAAGCTCACGGGAATAGCACCGATGTTCTACATCACCTTTACCAAGGATGAGACCGGTGCATACAAAGGCAAACGAAAAGACTTTTACACCCAGCTCATCCGTAAAGGCTTTTTCTTCACACCGTTTCATCATGCCTATATCTCTTATCGCCATACGAATGAAGACTTAAGCCTGACCCTCAAAGCCATTGATGAAGCCCTGGCCTTCATCGATGAAACTTATGCTTAGCTGAAAAGGGTCTCTTCTTCGCTGGCCGGGGGCAAATGAAACCAAAGCAAAGTGTTTTGCATAATATGAAGCGGTAGTTCATTTCAGATTCACAGAAGATGCAATTTTCAGAATTTGTGTATAGAGTTAGCAAATCTCAAACGGCTCCATTCTCACAATTTTAGAATACAGATTTTCAGTGCTGTCAAAAGCTGAGAGATATAGAACCCGCTCTCTGAAACACCCAACATGCAAAGGTGAGCCTAAAAAAGATGTCTTTAAAAGAAAAGGTTTCTTTATAAATATAACTTTACTTCATTGACTTTACACAATTCATGCATACTTTAGGGGTGATAGTTAAGTGCCACACCAACTTCAGCACCTACAAAATAAGCCACGGGATGGCTCATAGAGCCTCCAAAGGTTATACTAAAAAAAGGGGGTTTGGCGGTGGCACTTAACAGATTTCTCGGGTGTGCGTGCATCTTTTCTGATAGATTTTAACGGCACCTTTGAATTCCACCCATCTTTTAACTCCCCAATAAGGGTCTCCAGTTAAGAAACTACTCAAAAGCCCTTAACTATATGCTCGCAAATATGATGGGGATGTTCGGTCGAAAGGTCACGACCCTTCATTTCCCTATTGGATGCCACCAAGACTATCTTACCGCGCCTTTTAACCTTAACCACTTAGAGCCGTTCACCAAGACAAAGTCAACTCGATTCCTTTTACATAGGAGGATGTTCCCTTAAGGAAAATACTCAAATGGTGCCGGCGTTGCTTCTGATAGAATGAATGTAATCTGGTCGTGAGCTTCAAATGCTATTTGGTTCGTATACATAATAAAATAAGATGGGGGTATCAAATGAAACCAGAAAATGCAGGGAAGGTTAAGTTTGGAGTTTGGGGTCTCATTTGCGGTGCAGTCATCGCAATGATCATCGGTTTTGTGTGGGGGGGCTGGACAACTTCCCCCACTACCCGAAAGATGTCCGAAGAGGCGGTCCTGGCGAGTCAGGCGGCGATCTGTGTCGCCCAATTTGTCAAGCAACCCGATCATGAGGAAAAACTCAAAGAATTAGAAAAATTGGGCAACTGGGATAGAGGTAGCTTCATCGAAAATGGTGGCTGGGATAAAATGCCCGGACAGAAAGAGGCGAGCTATGGCGTAAGCCGAGCATGCGTCAATGGGCTTGAACTTCTTTTCGAAAAATGAGATGGATGAAATAGCTGTTAAAGGTGATACATAATTTATTTTAGACTTCGTGCCTAAGTCAATCATAGCTAATTTACTAAATTTATAGTATATTTGTTCAGATAATCTATCATTTTTCGGAGCGTATCTGCAGAATGGATGTATAGCCGGAAGATGCAATTTTTACAAATACTATTTTCCCAACTCTTCCTTAACGGCAATCGCTAATGTTTCCAAAGTAAAAGGCTTTTTAATATATTTCCCAGCACCCAACATCTGAATGGCTTTTACGTCTTCTGTCTCAGCAAACCCGCTGGCAATAATCGCTTTTTGATTAGGATGTATTTTAATTATCCTTTCATATGTTTCGCGGCCTTTCATTCCCGGAAACATAATCATATCAAGCACGATCAAATCTACCGAGTGAGTCTTTAGATAGCCTCCTCTGCCCGATGGCGTTTGGTGATGTCACGGATGTTGCATTGAATCACCTTCTTGTGGTTGACCAGGTAAACATTACTGACGAACTCTACGGAAATATTGCGCCCGTCCTTGGTTTCAAGCGGTAAATGCTCGTAGCGAATATATTCTTTTTTCTGCAACTCCCGAAAAGCTGATTGGCTTGCCTCAATGTCCCTGGAGATATTCCAGAGGGGTTAAGGTAAACGGAAGTATCAATTTTATAAATTTAATGTTGCTTGCGTTAAGCTACCGGGCGCATACAGTTAAGCAAATCGTTGACTACAACGGTTGCTATACCGGAATTGATATCGGACATGGCGTAGGGAATGACCAGCACATTGTTATGAATCAGCGCACCGCATGAATAAACAACATTGGGAACATATCCCTCGCGCTCTTTCTCATGCGGGGCAAGCAACGGCTCATCCAGGCGGGCGATGATTTTTGTCGGATTTTCAAGATCAAGCAGTATGGCGCCGATGCAATACTTGCGCATAGGCCCAACGCCATGGGTGAGCACAATCCAGCCTTCATTGGTTTCGAGGGGGGAACCGCAGTTGCCGATCTGCATAAATTCCCACGGAAGTTCAGGCACCTGGATGATTTGAGACTTCTGCCAGAAATGGATATTGTCTGAGAACATGATCTGATTGTTTTCACCGTCCTGGCGCGAGAGCATGGCATAGCGGCCACCAATTTTCCGCGGAAAAAGCGCCATGCCTTTGTTTTTGACTGCTTTACCGTTGAGGGTTAAAATGTTGAATTTGATGAAATCCTTGGTTTCAATCAACTGCGGTAAAATCGTAATGCCGTTATAGGCGGTATAGGTCGCGAAATAGACGACTTCACCGTTGTCATTGAAAAATTGAACAAAACGGGCATCTTCAATGCCTCTGCTTTCGTTTTTCGAAACAGGAAAGATCACCCGTTCGGATATGTGGTGATCGGGGTGGAAACCCACCTCATAATTGGAATCTGCAAGCCAGCGCATGATCTTGAAGGTACTGTTTTGGATCCTATCAGAAAATTGTGGTTTTGCGATAAGTATTCCAACTTTTTCTAGTAGTTCTTTATAAGTAAATTCTTCCGGCAGCTGGTTAAGAACATAAACGCTTATCTCATTGCTGGCCCCCATCTCATTCAGCTTCCGCTGGAAAATATTGCTTTTGTAAACCGGGTCCGGTTCTAATTGGAGATCCGGCGTTTCCACAAAATCACTGATCGGGTCGAAATGGACCGTATTGTGGTGGTCAAGGAGTCCGCTGCGGAAGACAATTGACGAAATATGGCCGTCGCCGGTTGCCCGTAAACTCATTACAAAGCGCAAGCTGCCTTTTTCCAGATTGCTTTGATCAGGATGAGGGACGATGGACGGGTTAAAAAGGGCGGCTGATTCAATGGCGTACTCCTTTGTAAAGTAAGCACCGATGAGAGCCCTTTTAGAATCGCTAAGCATTGCATCCCTGGGAAGATAACCTTTAACCTCATTTAGATGACGCTCAAAAATGTGTCCGATGTCTTCGTGTCGTCCGGAAAAATCAGTCATTATTTGAGTAAGTAAATCATGGGTCGCTGTTTCAGACATGCTCACTATCCGCTGAATTATTTTAGATATGCGATGCCTGTCATCAGGAACATGAAGAAGGGTGATTACCCGTGATGTATCCCCTATGATCTTATTTGTTTTTCTTTTAATTTTCAGCGTTTGACGCTTTTTTGCCTGCATATGATTGTGTCCTCAGTGTCGATTGAAATTTTATGCTCTGCAGTGAAATTTTGTCCAGCGGGACCGATTTTCAATTCCAACCGATCCTCGAAGTTGATTTCCCGTTCTGCAATCATCCGGAAAGGATAATCTACAATGCCGGACGGGAAACCGAGAGGCAGAGCGCTACCAATTCGTCAATCACGGCCGTGCCGGCGCACATGACCGTATCCGCGCCGCCCCAGTAAATTTTTACCGTACCGTCGTCTTCCGGAACAGCGCCGCAGGTAAAGACAACATTAGGGACATAACCATTTACCTCCCAAGGATCCTCAGGCTGCAATATCCACTGATCGGAAACTCCGATGATGTTGGCCGGATCATCGAGGTCATGCAGGGCCGCGCCGAGTCGATACACAGTTCCGGACATGGTCTTAAAAACGCCATGGTAAATATGAAGCCAGCCTTTGCCGGTTTTAAATGGCGGTGCGCCTGGCCCGATTTTCATTTCATCCCAGTGATAGGCCACCGGTTTCATAATCACCCGGGAATCGCCCCAGTGCACGAGGTCGGGAGAATAGGAAATCCATATCGACCAGGACGAAATTTCGGAATGCGGGCGGTCCAAGCGCACATATCGATCACCGAACTTTTCAGGAAAAATGACCACGTTGCGCAGGTCGGCCTGGGTGATCAGCGCAATGCGTTCCACTTTTTCAAAATCCCGGGTACGCGCCAGGGCAATCCGCACCCCGTGCCGGGAATAGGCGCTATAGGTCAGCAGATAATCGTTTTCTACCCGGGAAATCCTCATGTCTTCAACTCCGAAGGCTTCATATTCGGCAAAAACATTGTCGGTTGAAGGTATCAGAAAGGGTTGGGGATGAACCGTAAATGAAAACCCATCCTCGCTGTCGGCCCTGCCGATGATGGAGCGCCCGTTTAGCAGATGAGACCTGAAAAGCATAATGTAACGGTCGTTGTGTTTGACGATGCCTGCATTGTGAACTGTCGCGACTGGATACGGCACATCCTTTTTTGTCAGTATGGGGTTTTTTTTAAAACGGGTTATGATTGGATGATGGGTTTTCATAGTGGTCAGTCCTCTAAAATCATCTCATAGACTTGTAGGTATTCACTGATCATGCGGTCGACTGTGAAATGCCGTTCAACCTGGCGACGACAGTAGGCGCGGTCAATCTCTTTTATACGGGCAACTGTCTCAATTGCCTCGTCACCGTTGTCGACCAAAAAACCACTTTTACCGTTTTCGATAAGCTCAGGCATGCTGCCCCTATCAAAGGCTATCACGGGGGTCCCGCAGGCCATGGATTCGATAACGGACAGACCAAAAGGTTCATCAAAATGTATGGGGTGCAATAGGGCGCAGGCTTTGCCGAGCAGCCGGCTGCGCTCAGCGGGTCCGACGCTGCCGGTATAAATCACCTTGTTATTATCTATGTGAGGGGCGACATATTGGTCATAGTAAGCCTGGTCCTGGACAATACCCGCCAATATCAGCTTTTTATGGCAGGCCCTGGCGATTTCAACAGCTTGTCGGGCGCCCTTGTCATGGTGAATGCGCCCGAAAAAAAGTAGGTAATCGTCCGGGACAGGCTGAAAATCAAACTGCTTGATATCAATGCCGTGATGGATGGTTTTGATATAATCAAGATCCGGCGATCGATCGGCATCGCTGATAGAAACATAGAATGCGTTGCCGTTGTATTTCTTGTAGACCGGTAGAATCCCGGGCGATGAAAAGCCGTGAATGGTGGTCACTATGGGAGTGGTGGTCAGGCCGGAATAAGTCAGCGGCAGGAAATCAAAATGGTTGTGGATAATGTCGTATGCATCGGCATGCTCAAAAAGTTCTGAAATGTGCAGGCACTCCCAGACCTTAGGTATCATAGAGCGATCTTCTTCATAGCCCTGCGGGCAAATCGCATGCAGGGTTCCGCTGGTTTGGGAATCCGCGGTTGCATACAAGGTCACATCATGACCGCGGGCTACCAGCCCCTCGGTTAAAAGGGAGGCCACGTTTTCCCAGGGCCCATAATGACGTGGCGGTGTACGCCAGGCAATGGGCGAGAGCATGGCAATGTGCATCGCGGATCCTTTTGTTAGTCGGTTTTCGGTGACGACGACTGATGTAAAATCTCGTCGGCATAAAGCTTTTGCAATGTTATCAGCGAAAGCAGCCAGGCAAGGGACGATTCGGCGCCTTGATTCTGGTTGATGCCGTCCGCCATCAACCCATCTCGGCAGCCACCGGTCTTGGGGTCATAGAGCGGCATATTCAGGTCATTATGTCCGAGATACCAGTTAAAGCACATGACCGCATTCGCAAACCATGTTTGGTCCCGGGTAAGATTAAAAGCTTCGACACAGGCTTCGACCATGGCATTGGCTTCAATGGGCTGCTGGTCGAAACGTGCTCTGTGGCCGCCTTTTTCATACCAACCATTGCTGCCGATGGGCACAAAGTGGCCTTTTTCGGTCTGGATGGTGAGCAGCCACTTGAGGGCTCTGAGCCCCATATCGATCATATCGCTACCTTGTAGCCATTGGCCGGATAGCAGCAGGGCATGGGGCAGCTTGCCGTTGGCATAGTTTAGAGCGTTCTCAAGCCAGGGCCAATCGTCTGTTGCATTGTTTTTAAACTGATTGAAAAGCCTGTCGGCAAGAACTTCCCGGATCCTGCGCACATCACTGTCGCCGGAGAATTTATCCAGGTACGCATGCATGCCCACCAAGCAAAAAGCGATGGCGCGGGGTGAATGAAAATTCTCTGCAGCTTGCAGTGCCTTTTTGAATAGGGTCGTGCTCATTGCGAGATACCCGGAATTTTGAATAAAAGCCACCGACTTGCCCAGGCACCAGAGCGCTCTGCCATGGGCATCCTCGGACCCGACCTCCTCTGTCCAGTGCCGCGCATAAGTCATGAAATTGCGAAAGCGCCCAGTTTTTTCATTATAGGCATAGAGAAGAAATCCGAGATAATGACCGCTGAGAGAATCAAGTCCCAGACCGTTTGTTGGCAGGAATTTTTGCCCCATGGCGGCAAACAATAGCGCTCTGGCATTATCATCGGTGCAGTAGCCATGGGTGCGATCGGGAATGGTATAGTTGGCATGTTGCAAGATGCCGGTGTCATCGGTAAAGGCTTTCAGGTGATCGAGCTTGATCTCCGGGAGCTCGAAATTCGTAATGGCCTTGATGTTTTCAACATAGGAGTGTCGGGGACGGGGTCTCCTGGTACGGTTTTGCCGTACTTCTCGTGAAAACCTGGAGGTATTTTCGGGAGACCTCCTTCCAGACGGCATCGCGGCTGAACATATAGGCTTTCTTACGCATGGCGTGCCGGTCGACATCGTTGTCCAGAAGGTCAACGATCTGTTCTGCCATGGCATCCGGATTGTTGAAGGGCACAATCCGGCCCCGGTCTTCAGCAAGCATCTCGGTGGCATACCAGTACGGTGTCGAAATGACGGCTTTGCCTGTGCCCATGGCATAGGCAAGGGTCCCGGAGGTAATCTGGGCTTCTTCAAGATAAGGGGTTACGTAAATATCGGCGATGCCGAGAAATTCGCATAACTCTTTTAGTTCAACAAAACGATTTTGAAAAATGACATGTTCACCGATATCGAGTGTGCGCACGAGTTGCTGCAGCATGATACGGTATGCATCCCCATGCAATTTCAAAATATGCGGATGGGTCGCACCCAGTATAATATAGGCCACATCAGGGTGCTTTTTGATGACCGCCGGAAGTGCCTGCAATACATTTTCAATGCCCTTATTTGGGGAAAGCAAACCGAATGTGAGCAGCACCTTTTTGCCTTCCACGCCGAACTTGTCTTTGTAGAAGCTGGGATCAATAAACGGCGTATCCGGAATTCCGTGATGGATAAAGACGATTTTATCCTCGGGCACGGCATAGATATCTTTGAGGAATTCATGTGCTTTATGGCTCATCACGACCAGTTTGTCAGACAAATCGGATAGCTGGCACATGACGGCATGATATTCCGGCGCGGGGTCCTTCAAAACCGTGTGTAACGTTGTCACCACCGGCATGCGCAGATCACCCAATAGTTTCAGCAGATGGCTGCCGGCCGGACCGCCGAAAAGACCATATTCATGCTGCAAGCAGACAATATCCGTCTGACTGATATTGAGAAATTGAGACGCCATGCTGTAATCGGTCAACTTGTTCTGGTTGATCTCAAAGCGCACCCTTTCTGGATATGGATATCCCCCAGGTTTGTCATTCATGGCAGTTGCCCAGCAGTAAATATCGGGAGCTTCGGCTGATATGGCTTCAACCAGATCCGTGGTAAAAGTTGCGATCCCACACTGGCGGGGCAGATAGTTGCCGATTATGGCAATCGAGTTGATTCCCTCATAATACTTAATAACAGATGTCATACTCGCTACCTTTTCGTTTTACGCGTATCTTCCATTTGCCCAAATCGATTTCGTTTTGTCTTTTTTTTGCTTGCGCTTCTCTTTTGGTGTTTGCTGGTTTTTTTTCTGTTCTGCGCGTTTGCCTTTATCTTTTTTCCCTTTGTCGCCCATCTACTATCCTTATTCCTTTCAAAAACTTTTTTATAAAGTAATTTGAAAAAGGTAACCCACATGTGGGTTACCTTTAACCGCCAACTCAATTTTTGATAAGAAGTTCAAGCCCATTGACGCATGCTCGGCTCACGCCATAACTCGCCTCTTTCTGTCCGGGCATTTTATCCCAGCCACCCTTTTCGATGAAGCTACCTCTATCCCAGCTGCCCACTTTTTCTAATTCTTTGAGTTTCTCCTCATGATTGGGTTGTTTGACAAATTGGGCGACACAGATCGCCGCCTGACTCGCCAGAACCGCCTCTTCGGACATCTTTTGGGTCGTGGCGGCGGTTGTCCACCCCCCCCACCCAAAACCGATGATCATTGCGATGACTGCCCCAATAAAAAGACTCCAAACGCCATACTTAATTTTCCCTGCAGTTTCTGCTTTCATTGATGATACCTCTCTGAATTATATTGCGCTATTTTTGCCAGTGATGACCCTGCGACGTATGCGCTGGATGAGGCCATCGTTCCTATCCGTATTATTTGGATATAAAGGTCGTTATCCGCAACCCGCTTCACAGCGATGAAGTCATCTCGTGCCCTTGTTTCCTTCTGCGTTGTATGGTGCGCTTGATGGAAATCAGGAAAAATATTTTGTCAAGTCCCGCATGGCCATCACAATATCTTGGATCGCTTCGTGCATACCGTCGGCGCCGGAGTTTGTTTTCTTCTCGATCTTGCCTTCAACCTCGGACTTGATTTTTTTTAAGTTTTGAGCATGTTTTTCAAACTGCAGGCGATGCTCTGCATGCATGTCGTTGATGACATCGGAATTAATCTGTTCAATGAGCTCATCGGCCTCAGCCAGTAATTGCTCAATATTCTTGGACGCTACGTTATCTGGCATAATGTTTCCTTTCCGAGGTGATGTCTGTTTTAATAAATATAAAGTTCGCAAATTCTGCGGTAATGATAACCGTATATCGATAGCGTTATTGCCACTGGTATCAGTTTGGGCTTGCGGATCAGGGTCCAGAGCATCAGTTGCCAGTACTGGAACCGTTCCTTCCCCAAAACTCCGAGCCGCAAAGCGGATCGAAAAAATGAAAGGAAGCGCTGAATATTTATCGGCTGGTTGATTACAGGCGCCTTCAGGTCCTTCAGTAAGGTTCTGACCCGCCGGTAGTAGTTTTTAGGAGAATAAATCTGTTTCATAATCGATTGATACCCTTCCAAGAGCCGGTCTATGACCCATTCGGGGAATGATATTGGTCGTTCCATCAACGTTATCGCCGGAAAAGGTATTGACTACCCGACTCTCCCGTTGCAGCCGGTCAAATAGACGGGTTCCCGGAGGGGCCTGGAGCATTCCAACCATGGCGGTTACGATTCCGCTTTTCTGAATGAAATCGATCTGCCGCTGAAAAATAGAAGACGTATCGCAGTCAAAGCCCACGATAAACCCGCCCATCACCTGTAACCCTGAACGGTGGATAATCGCGACACTTTCAAGGAGATCCCGGTTTTTATTCTGGGTTTTATGACATTCCGTAAGGCTGATCTCATCGGGCGACTCGATGCCGATAAAAACGGAATCGAATCCGGCCGTTACCATCATGTCCAGGAGTTCAGGATCATCGGCGAGATTGATGGAGGCTTCCGTGAAAAAAACACATCCCTTTTTATCTTGGCGCCATTGGATCAAGGCGGGAAGTAAATGTGTTTTAAGGTAGCTCTTGTTTCCAATAAAATTGTCGTCAACAAAAAAGATACTGCCGCGCCAGCCGGAAGCATAAATACGGTCCAGTTCGGAGATGATTTGCTGGGGTGTTTTTAAACGCGACCGGTGACCGAATAAAGTCGTCACATTGCAAAATTCGCAGTTGAATGGGCATCCTCTGGAAAACTGAATGTTCATGGATGCATATCGTTTCATTTTTACGAGATCCCACGAGGGGGTCGGGGTGTCACCAAGGTCGCAGAAACATGAAGCCCTGTAGACCTTTTTCGGTTGCCCGTTTTGCAAGTCCGACAAAAAGGCCGGCAGTGTGAGTTCCGCTTCGTCGAGCACGAGATGATCCACCTGCTTGAATTCGTCGGGTTCCGAAGTAAACAGCGGTCCTCCGGCGACAACTTTTAAATTCGAAGCGTCACAACGGGCGATGATTTGTTCAGCCGATTTCCGCTGTACCGCCATGCCGCCGATAAAGGCCATATCCGCCCATTCAAGGTCGTTATCCGTAAGGCTATCCACATTTACATCCACAAGGCGCCTGGGCCATTCCTCTGGCAACAGAGTCGCGACGGTCAGCAGCCCAAGCGGCGGAAAGGCCGCTTTCTTTCCGATAAAACTTAAGGCGTAAGTAAAAGACCAGAAAGTATCTGGAAATTTGGGGTAAATAAGGAGAACGTTCATATTATGAGACTCCTTTCCGGGGGCTATCACATGCCGCAATGGCAACCCAACCAAATCGATCCAATTTATCTCTATTGGGTTTTTTTGCTCCTAATGGCATCAATGGCCTCCTTTCCTTCCGAATGGAGATCGTGTGGATTTCAATTTGCGGCGGTTCGAACAAAAGGCTCTTTGTTCCAAGCAAAACGCTGAATCTGTCTGACTTTATGTGATCGTCCAGATTTTGGCGGGATTCCCACTCCTCGATCAAACTGAATACGTTCTTGTCTT